>NZ_JANUCB010000001.1:1607859-1608006 GCF_024809425.1 Pseudomonas sp. JAI111
CGCGGAGCGTAGGGAACGATCAGTGAGGTAGCAGCAAGAGACTGGTCGGCTGTCAGGCCGCCATCGCCGGCAGGCCAGCTCCCACAATAGATCGGCGTACACGCTTCGCTCTTAACCACTCAACAGGCCGAGCGGTAGCTCGCCTGC
>NZ_JANUCB010000002.1:0-715648 GCF_024809425.1 Pseudomonas sp. JAI111
TGTTGACTATCAGTCTGACTCCACAAGCACCCACACGAATTGCTTGATTCAGTTGTTAAAGAGCGGTTGGTTAAGATCTTTCGTCTCAACCGAGGCGCGCATTCTACAGCAGCCTCTGTTGCTGTCAAGCGGTTATTTTCAGAAGTTTTCAAAGTTTCCTTTGCAACTTCAACCACTTGCGCTTCCGATCTCTCGTTAGCGGGAGGCGAATTCTACAGCGTTACTCGCTGCTGTCAACACCTCTTTTTCTCCGCTTTCGACCGAGAAGATCGAAACGTCCATAAGGCCAAACCCACCTGCCTTACCGACTCCTTCTGGGCTTCGATGACCTGAAGCAACTCGCTGTCGAAAACTGCGTAACTCTTTGTTTACCAAGGAGTTTTCCGTTTCGACTGCGCCGGAAGTGGGGCGAATTATAGACTTCTGGAATCTGCCGTCAACCCCTGATTTTGCTTTTCTATCAGGATCGTCGAAATCATTGCTTATATATAGACGCGCCCGTCGCGAATGCGCAGTATATTGCCCAACGCACATTACTTCCTCACTCCTTCGGACGATGCCACGCAATGAATGACCAGCCTCGCAGCTTTGCTTCGACCCTGTTCTCGGTCGGGCTGCTATTAATAGCCATGGCATCCATCCAGTCCGGAGCCTCGCTGGCCAAGAGCATGTTCCCGATCATCGGCGCCCAAGGGACTACGACCCTGCGACTGATCTTCGCCAGCCTGATCATGCTTGTCTTGCTGCGCCCGTGGCGGGCAAAGCTCACCGCAAGATCCCTGCGCACTGTCATCGTCTACGGGATGGCATTGGGCGGCATGAACTTCCTCTTCTATATGTCCTTACGCACCGTCCCCCTGGGTATCGCCGTCGCACTTGAATTCACCGGACCGTTGGCGGTGGCAATCTATGCCTCACGCCGTGCGATCGACTTCTTATGGATAGCCCTGGCAGCCGTCGGCTTGCTGCTGTTGATACCGACAGGTGCAACGACCGCGGGAATTGATCTCATGGGCGCCGCTTATGCCTTGGGAGCAGGCGCCTGCTGGGCGCTTTACATTCTGTTCGGCCAGAAAGCCGGAGCGGACAACGGCGTGCAGACCGCTGCGTTGGGCGTGATGATCGCCGCGTTGTTCGTCGCCCCTATCGGTATCGTCCATGCCGGCGCAGCCCTGTTGACTCCATCACTGATCCCCGTGGCCATCGGCGTGGCCATTCTGTCGACCGCCCTGCCCTACACACTGGAGATGGTCGCGCTGACCCGAATGCCAGCCCGGACTTTCGGCACCCTGATGAGCATCGAACCTGCGTTTGGCGCCCTCTCAGGCCTGCTGTTCCTCCATGAATACCTCTCACTGTCACAGTGGATGGCCATCATATGCATCATTCTGGCGTCTGTCGGTGCGACCATGACCATGGGCAGCGCCGCCAAGACTGCGGTCGCCGCCGATTGATACCGGATTTCACGCAGGTCTGGTATTTACCGCTCAATTAGGCCATGTTTAGGCCCGCAACCCAGTGCCAGGCATGGATTTTTCAGGATAGGGATATCAGAACGCTTAAAGTGAAAGCGAATGCAGCCAGACCCGGACACAAGATCCGGGAACGCTATAAGGACAGCAATGAAACGAATTTTGCTACTGATCGCCGTACTCGCAGTTGCGGGCTGTGCGGC
This sequence comes from Pseudomonas sp. JAI111, assembly GCF_024809425.1. Classification (NCBI taxonomy): domain Bacteria; kingdom Pseudomonadati; phylum Pseudomonadota; class Gammaproteobacteria; order Pseudomonadales; family Pseudomonadaceae; genus Pseudomonas; species Pseudomonas sp. JAI111. The sequence goes on from NZ_JANUCB010000002.1 coordinate 1,676, forward strand.
GACATCGAAAACCCAAGTCAAGCATGGCAAGAAAGGGCTACATATCAACTGTTCCGGACTATCCTCGTCCTGGGACAAGTGTTACACCAGCGCCGCCAACTCGTGTGCGCCCAAGGGCTACAAGGTCATTGCCAAGTCCGGGGATGCTGTGGAAGAACCTGGCGATTATCCGTTCGGCCTCAACCCTGCCGGTTATACCAGCCGTAGCATGATCGTCATTTGCAAATAGGTTGATGCCGCCCGGCAATCTGGCGGCCAATCTCATCGTGACTGGATTGCAGCACCGTACGTTGAATATCCGTCGAGGCCAGCATTCGCGCCACGACCAGCGCACCGACGCATTGCGACAGAATGGCCCAGGCAAGACTGTCGCTTTGCAGGATCTTCGCCCAACTCTCCTGCAAACGACAAATCCAGACCTGCGCCTCCTCGCGCACAAGAACATCTGATCGGGCGATCTCGGCCCCCAATGTCGGTAACGCGCAACCGGACTCAGGATGCTCGACATGGGCCATGCTCAGGTATTGCTTCAAGCAACGTTCGAGCTTGTCGCAGTCCTGATCAGCGCCTAATCGCTCGAGACTCTGACTCAGCTCACGCTCGACGATGGACGCGAACAACTGGTCCTTGGACGTAAAGTGGCTATAGAAAGCCGCCCCACTCAAGCCAATGGCCTTCATCAAGCCATCCACGCCCACGGTCGAAAAACCGGCCTTCTTCGCCGACACCGCGCTGCTCTGCAACAGCTTTTCTTTGGTTTCCAGCTTGTGATTGGCCGAGTAACGCATTGCCTTGCCCTCAGGATTGATCGCCTTGACGCCTGCCAAATCCTAGCATAACGTTCGTTCAGTTAACGATCGTTCATCAAAGGGATCAACCCATGAATAACAAGAAGGTCGTACTGGTTGTCGGCGCGGGTGACGCTACTGGTGGCGCCATTGCCAAGCGTTTTGCGCAGGAAGGTTACATTGCCTGTGTCACGCGCCGCAGCGCGGACAAACTCCAGCCGTTGGTCGATGCGATCAAGGCTAATGGCGGCGATGCGCACGGGTTCGCCTGCGATGCACGCAAGGAAGAGGATGTGATTGCGCTGGTCGAGGAGATCGAAACCCGCATTGGTCCCATTGAAGCATTCGTTTTCAATATCGGCGCGAACGTGCCGTGCAGCATCCTCGAAGAAACCGCTCGCAAGTATTTCAAGATCTGGGAAATGGCCTGCTTCTCAGGTTTCCTCAATGCACGTGAAGTCGCCAAGCGAATGGCCAAACGGCAACGAGGTACGATTCTGTTCACCGGTGCCACCGCCGGGATGCGCGGCGCCGCCGGCTTTGCCGCTTTTGCCGGCGCCAAGCATGGCATTCGCGCACTGGCCCAAAGCATGGCCCGCGAACTGGGACCGATGAACATCCATGTTGCTCACGTCGTAGTCGACGGCGCCATCGATACGGACTTCATCCGCGAGAGTTTTCCGGAGAAGTACGCGACCAAGGACGAGGATGGCATCCTCAACCCCGAGCACATCGCCGAGAATTATTGGTATCTGCACAGCCAGCCTCGGGACGCCTGGACGTTCGAGCTGGATCTGCGCCCCTGGAATGAACGCTGGTAAGCCCTCCCCTACAACAATAAGCAGAGCGCACCGACCATGAGCAAAACCGTGGAGTTCTTTTTCGATCTGGGTAGCCCCGCCACCTACCTGGCCTACACCCAACTGCCGAAAATCTGCGCGCAGACCGACAGTCAGCTGATCTACACACCGATGCTGCTGGGAGGTGTGTTCAAAGCCACCGGCAACGCCTCACCGGCAACCATTCCGGCCAAGGGTCGCTACATGTTTGAGGACCTGGACCGTTACGCCAAACGCTACGGCGTGCCTTTGAAGTTCACCGCTGATTTTCCCATCAATACCCTGATGCTCATGCGCGCCGTCATGGGCATGCAGTTGCGCCATCCCGAGCGCTTCCTGGCGTTTATCGATTGCCTGTTCAATGCGCTGTGGGTTGAGGGGCGAAATCTCAATGATCCGGCGACTGTCGCGGCAGTGCTAACGCAAAACGGCTTCGACCCAAACCAGGTGTTGGCGCTCACCACCGATGAGGAAGTCAAAGCGGCTCTAAAGGACAATACCGAGAAAGCGGTCCAGCGAGGCGTGTTTGGCGCACCGAGCATGTTTGTCGGTGACCAGATGTTCTTCGGTCAGGATCGGCTGGAATTCATCCTTGAAGCCCTGAGTTAAATCCCGATAATCAGGCGCCCGCGAAAGGGCGCCTGAACGGCTCCGGTCAAATAGCCGCGGTACGGGTGTTCAACCACTCAAGGGCCGCGCCATCAAGCAACGGGCTCAAGCGCTCGCGCACCTCGGCATGGTAGGCGTTGAACCACTGCTTTTCGTCTGGCGTCAGCAGCGAAGGCTCCAGGCAGCGAGTGTCGATCGGGCACAGGGTCAGGGTTTCGAACTTCAGAAACTCGCCGAATTCGCTTTTGCCGGCTTCGCGATTCAACACCAGGTTCTCGATCCGCACACCCCAGCGACCCGGGCGGTAAGTGCCTGGCTCGATGGAGGTGATCATGCCCGGTTGCATCGCGGTTTGCGGTGCTGCAGCGGCCTGATAGGCGATGACTTGCGGACCTTCGTGCACGTTAAGGAAATAGCCGACGCCATGACCGGTGCCGTGACCGTAATCAACGCTTTCAGCCCAGATCGGCGCACGGGCGATCGAATCGAGCAACGGCGAGAGAATGCCCCGCGGAAATTGCGCGCGGGACAGCGCAATCACGCCTTTGAGTACCCGGGTGCAGTCGCGTTTCTGTTCGGCGGTCGGCGTACCGACCGGCACCATCCGCGTGATATCAGTGGTGCCACCCAGGTATTGACCGCCGGAGTCGATCAGCAACAAGCCGTCACCCTCGATCACCGCATGTTCTTCCTCGGTGGCGTGGTAGTGCGGCATCGCGCCGTTGGCGTTGAACGCGGCAATGGTGTTGAAACTCAGTGACACATATCCCGGACGGCGGGTACGCGCGGCCGTCAGGTGTTCATCGATGGTCAACTCGGTGATGCGCTCACGCCCCAACGCCGTGTCCAGCCAGGCGAAGAATTCGCACAGCGCTGCGCCGTCCTGCTCCATGGCCTGGCGAATGTGCTCGGCATCGGCCAGGCTTTTCTGCGACTTGGCCAGGGTGGTCGGGTTCAGGCCTTCGACCAGTTTCACGCCGCTGTTCAGGTTATCCAGCAAACCGGCAGTTACCCGCGCCGGATCGACTTGCAGGCTCGCGCCGCTCGGCACGGCACTCAAGGCAGCTGCCACTTCGCTGTAGTCGCGCAGTGTCACGCCGTCCTGCTCGAGGACCGCACGCAGTTCGGCATTGACCTTGCTCAGGGCCACGAACAGGGTGGCCTGGTCCTGGCTGATCAAGGCGAAGGAAACGAACACCGGGTTGAACGACACGTCGCCACCACGCAGGTTGAACAACCAGGCGATGTCGTCGAGGGTGGCGATGAAGTGCCAGTCGGCACCGCGATCTTTCAGGACCTCACGCAATTTCGCGAGCTTTTCACCACGGCTGACAGTCGCCTGAGGTGGCAAGTGTTGATAAATCGGCTCGTTCGGTAGTGTCGGACGGTCGCGCCAGACTTCGCTCAACAGGTCGATGTCGGTACGCAGGCGAGCGCCGCGCTCTTCGAGCTTGCCACCCAGCGTAAGCGCCGAGGCCACGGCCATCACCGCACCATCCACCGCGACCACGCCACCTTCAGGGGTTTGTTCGGCCAGCCAGTCCAGCGGGCCGGGCTGGCCCGGCTGCAGCTTGACCAGCTCGATGCCGCTGCCCTTGAGCTCCTTGGTCGCTTGCTCCCAGTAACGGCTGTCGGCCCAGACACCGGCAAAATCCGGCGTCACGATCAGTGTGCCGACCGAGCCATGAAAGCCCGACAGCCACTGCCGTCCTTGCCAATAGCCGGGCAGGTATTCCGACAAGTGCGGATCGGCCGACGGCACCAGCAGGGCATGTATACCCTCCCGGCTCATCAGTTCGCGGGTTTGCGCCAGGCGTTCGGGCACCGATCCATTGATCGAAGGCTGCGTACTCATCATGTCTCCTGCTCATCACTGCATCATTATTGTTGAGTGCCGATCAAACGCCGGCACTTTCAGGCCCTACTGCCAAAATGCCGGAGCACTGGCGCAGGCCGCTTTAATCAGTTGTGCCGCCTGGTCGACGTCCTGGTCTGAGGTGAACCGGCCGAGACTCAAGCGAATGGTGCGACCTGCCGCGCGGGCATCATGCCCCAGCGCCAGCAGCACATGGGACGGAGCATTACTGGCCGAGTTGCAGGCCGAGGTCGCGGAAAACGCGATCGATTGGCTTAACACCGCGGAATTGAACTCGCCTTCGTTGAAGGTCAGGCTCAGGGTATGGGGAATGCGCTGGGTCGGGCTGCCATTCAGACGAACGCCGGGAATGCTCAGCAGTTGATCAAGCAAGCGTTCGCGCAGCCGCACGATCTTGGCCTGTTCATCTTCGAACGAGGCGCCCGCCAACGCGAATGCAACGCCCATTGCGGCGATCTGGTGAGTCGCCAGGGTGCCGGAACGCAAACCGCCCTCGTGACCGCCACCGTGAATCTGCGCCTGCAAGCGCTGCTGCGCGCGAGGGCCGACATACAGCGCGCCGATGCCTTTGGGGCCATAGAGCTTGTGTGCCGAAAAAGACATCAGGTCGACCGGCAACCGAGCCAGATCGATCGCCACTTTACCCGCGCCCTGGGCTGCATCGACATGAAACAACGCATCGCGATCACGCACCACCTGGCCGATGGCGGCGATGTCGTTGACCGTGCCCAACTCGTTGTTGACCAGCATCAGCGACACCAGAAAGGTGTCTTCGCGCATCGCTTCGCTGACCGCTTGCGGGGTAATCAACCCTTCGGCGTCCGGCACCAGATAGGTCACGGCGACGCCCGTGTCTTGTAGCTGTTTCGCCGTGTCGAGAATCGCCTTGTGTTCAATCTGGCTGGTGATGATGTGGCCGCCGGACACGCCGCGCGCCTGGGACACGCCCTTGAGTGCAAGGTTGTTGGATTCGGTCGCACCGGAAGTCCAGACGATCTGCTCAGCCTGGGCGCCTACCAGTTCGGCGACCTGGAGCCGCGCGTGCTCGACCGTTTGCCGGGCCTGTTGGCCGAATGCATGGGAGCTGGACGCCGGGTTGCCGAAATTGCCGTTGAAACCCAGACACTCGACCATGACCTTGATGACCCGCTCATCCACCGGCGTGGTGGCGGCGTAGTCGAAATACAGAGGACGTTTATTCATATAAGACTCGCAGAGCGTGTTCCGGGATCAGGAAGCTCGTCACTGAAACGGCAAAGCGCAGCCTTGTGAGCTGCGCTGATATTTCAGAGCGTTAGAAATACCTGATCGGAGGCCGTTAAAGAAGAACAACTTCATTTAAAAGTGCGTAGGAACGCTCCTGAAGTCGAGCTTAACAGGCATCGGGCGACCGGTTGAAGCAATGCGTCAGCTAAAGCCTTCAATCAACAACGGATACAGCGAAGCCACCAACAGCAAGGCCATGCCCCAATTGAACAGCCGCAACCAGCGGCGATCCTTCAACACGTTGCGCAACAGCGTGCCACACCCGGCCCAGACACTGACACTCGGCAAGTTGATCAAGGCGAACACCGCAGCAATCACGATCACGTTGGTGAAATAGCCCTGCATTGGTGTGTAGGTGCTGATGGCACCGATGGCCATGATCCAGGCCTTGGGATTGACCCACTGAAATGCCGCCGCGCCCAGATAGCTGATCGGCTGGCTCTCGCCCTTTTCACTCTCCGAGACCGGCCCGGAATGGGCGATCTTCCATGCCAGGTACAGCAAATACGCGGCACCGACGTAACGCAGAACCGTATAGAGCATTGGATAGGTTTGAAAAACTGCACCCAGGCCAAAGCCGACCGCCACGACGAGCACGAAGAAACCGCAGGTAATGCCAAGCATGTGCGGAATGGTGCGGTTAAAGCCGAAGTTCACACCGGATGCCAGCAACATGGTGTTGTTGGGGCCAGGCGTAATCGAGGTGACAAGTGCAAACAGGGCGAAACCCAGCAGCAGATCGAATGAGAGGGTCATGAGCGGCAGTCCATCAGGGTCAGTCAGAGATTGACCCTATCGCACGCCCCGACGGAAACCCACGGACAGTTAGGTAAAACTTCGAGCGGTACAGTTTTCGATCAGCTTGAGCGACCGTGAAGCTGTACAGCACGCCCGGCGTTCATCTCGCCTTGTTTGTCGAAACTGAACGACTTTTGCGGCTGACCGAGCAATTGAGCTTTTTTCGCGTGGTATTCCTCGAAGGACAGACCGCGACGGTTCAAGTCTTCCAATGCCAATTCTTTGGTTTCTTCCGCGGTGTACGGCCGCAATTCCGGCGAAACATGGCTGGCGCATCCGGCGAGAACGGAGACTGCGAGCATCAAGAAAGTGGCGATCAGAGGTTTCATGTCGGGCGTCCTGGCATCTGGGTTCGGGTCAATGAACACAGGCTACCCGGCCTCCTCGACGGGCAGAAATCAACGCTCTCGATAGTCGCTATCGACTACGACTAATGCCAGTCAGCTCCAGCACTTAATATATTAAAACGATCTATAAATATTAATTTAAGGTCTTTTGCGGAATAACGATCAGCCTTTATAAACAACGTCAGTGCCAACGCAACTGTTGTCCACGCAACTGTTTGTCAGGCAACAGCGTTTCAACAAACAGCCTCGCCAATTGAACAGTGCCTGTGGCTCAACACGCTGAAAGCCCCGGAAAACGGGGCTTTGAAGGATTGGTACAGCTCTTGCTCAAGCCCAGTGACTACTCACTGCTCGCTGAGCAACTGTTTAAAAAGGAACTGATCATGTCGCGCCCATTGAAAGTCGTAGCCCTCTCCGGCGGAACCTGGCGTCCGTCCCGCACCCTGGTGCTGACTCAGGCACTGTTGGCCGAGCTGGCTGAACATTTGCCGATCGAGAGCACGTTGATCGAACTGGGCGACATCGCCCGGCCACTGGGCGCCGCCCTGTCACGCCAGGAACTGAGCGCCGAGATCGAGGCCGAGCTGCAAGCCATCGAAAACGCCGACCTGCTGATCGTGGCCGCGCCGGTGTATCGCGGTTCCTACCCTGGCCTGCTCAAGCACCTCTTTGACCTGATCGATCTCAACGCGCTGATCGACACCCCCGTGCTGCTGGCCGCCACCGGTGGCAGCGAGCGTCATGCGCTGATGCTTGATCATCAGTTGCGGCCGCTGTTCAGTTTCTTCCAGGCCTTGACCTTGCCGATTGGCGTCTACGCCACCGAAGCCGATTTTTCCAATTACCAAATAACCAGTGAGCCCTTGAAGGCCCGCATTCGCCTTGCTGCAGAACGCGCCGCGCCTCTGTTTGGCGTGTCCCCCAAAAATCTGCTGAAAATCGCTTAAGGATTTCTTCATGGATGTTTTCTGGTTTCTGCCGACCCACGGCGACGGTCATTATCTGGGCACAACCCAAGGCGCCCGCCCGGTCACTCTCAATTACCTCAAACAAGTGGCACAGGCCGCTGACAGCCTCGGTTACCACGGCGTACTGATTCCGACCGGGCGCTCCTGCGAGGATTCGTGGGTGATTGCCTCGGCGTTGGTGCCGCTGACTGAACGCCTCCGTTATCTGGTGGCGATACGTCCGGGGATCATCTCGCCAACGGTTTCGGCGCGCATGGCCGCCACGCTGGATCGACTGTCCAACGGACGTTTGCTGATCAACGTGGTGACCGGCGGCGATCCTGATGAAAACCGCGGTGACGGGATCTTCCTCGATCACAGCGAGCGCTATGAAGTCACCGACGAGTTCCTGCAGATCTGGCGCCGCGTGCTGCAAGGCGAATCGGTGGATTTCGAAGGCAAACATCTGCAAGTGCAGAACGCCAAGGCACTGTATCCGCCAGTGCAAAAACCGTATCCGCCGCTGTACTTCGGCGGCTCTTCGGAGGCGGCCCATGAACTCGCCGCCGAGCAGGTCGACGTCTACCTCACTTGGGGCGAGCCGCCGACCGCGGTGGCGGAAAAAATCGCCGATGTGCGTGAGCGGGCGACCCGAAACGGTCGCACGGTGAAATTCGGTATCCGCTTGCACGTGATCGTTCGCGAGACGGCCGAGGAAGCCTGGAAAGCCGCCGACAAACTGATCGAGCACATCAGCGACGAGACCATCGCCGCTGCGCAGAAGTCCTTTTCGCGATTCGACTCCGAAGGCCAACGGCGCATGGCGGCGCTGCATGACGGACGTCGTGACAACCTGGAAATCGCGCCCAACCTGTGGGCCGGTGTCGGCCTGGTGCGTGGCGGTGCCGGGACTGCGCTGGTGGGTGATCCGCAGCAAGTGGCGGCGCGCATCAAGGAATACGCGGACCTGGGCATCGAGAGTTTTATCTTCTCCGGTTACCCGCACCTCGAAGAGGCGTATCGCTTTGCCGAGTTGGTGTTCCCGCTACTGCCTGAGCCGTACGCGAGCCTGGCAGGACGTGGCGTCACCAACCTCACCGGGCCGTTTGGCGAAATGATCGCCAATGACGTACTGCCCACCAAAGCCACGGCTTGAAAACCTCTCCTGCTGATCGTTCCCACGCTCGGCGTGGGAATGCCTCTAGGGACGCTCCGCGTCCAGTGACGCGGAGCGTCACGGGCTGCATTCCCACGCGGAGCGTGGGAACGATCAGCGTATGTCGTCAGTAATGAGGAACCCCGCGTGACTGCCAAGCCGCAAAGCGCCCTGTTATCACCCTTGCAGACCGCCCGCCAACTGGCCGCCGGATTTGCCCTGACCGCCGTCGAGCGCGACGAGCGTGGCGGCACGCCCAAGGCCGAGCGTGACGCGTTGCGCCACAGCGGGCTGCTCGCGTTAAGCATTCCGACCCAGTACGGCGGCCTCGGCGCCAGCTGGAGTGACACCCTGAGCATCGTGCGCGAGTTCGCCAAGGTCGACAGCTCGATTGCCCATGTCTTCGGTTTTCATCACTTGATGCTCGCCACCGTGCGCCTGTTCGCCAAGCCCGAACAGTGGCAACCCTGGTTCGAGCAGACGGCGCGCAAAAACTGGTTCTGGGGCAACGCCCTCAACCCGTTGGACACCCGCACCGTGGTGAAAAACCTTGGCGGCTGGCGTGAGTTTTCCGGCAAGAAAAGTTTCTGCTCCGGCGCCAGCGATTCAGAAATGCTGATCGCCTCGGCGGTGGATGAAAGCGCCGGCGGCAAACTGTTGATCGCCGCGATTCCCAGCGGGCGCAGCGGCATTACCTTGCACAACGACTGGAACAACATGGGCCAGCGCCAGACCGACAGCGGCAGCGCGACGTTCGAACGGGTCCGGGTCGAAGAATCGGAATTGCTCCTCGACCCTGGTCCCCTGAGTACACCGTTTGCCTGCCTGCGACCGTTGATTGCCCAGCTGACGTTTACCCATATGTTCCTCGGCATCGCCGAAGGTGCCTTCGAAGAGGCGCGGCAATACACGCTGACCGAAACCCGGCCATGGCACAAATCCAGCGCACAGGATGTGCGTCAGGATCCTTATGTGCTCGGTCACTACGGCGAATTCTGGGTCGCCCTCGAAGGCGTTCGCTTGCTGGTGGAACGCGCTGCCGATTTGCTCGACAAGGCGTGGGCAAGAGGCCCGAACCTGAGCGCCGAAGAGCGCGGACACCTGGCCACCGCCATTGCCACTGCCAAAGTCGCGGCAACGCGCAACGGCCTGGACATCTGTAGCCGATTGTTCGAAGTCACCGGCGCACGCTCGACTCACGCCTCCCTGCGACTGGACCGTCACTGGCGCAACCTGCGCACGCAAACCCTGCACGATCCGGTGGATTACAAACTCCATGAACTGGGCGATTGGGCGTTGAATCAATCGCTGCCTATCCCGACTTTTTATTCATAGCCTTCCATTGCTGGAGCCTGCCCAATGCAACTTCTGACCCTACCACCCTCGCCCGCTCTGGCCACTTCGATCCGCGCTACCGCACAGGTGTTCGAAGACCCCAAATCACAAGCCTTGCTGGCCCACATTCAACAAGTCGCGCCGAGTGAAGCCAGCGTGCTGATCATCGGCGAAACCGGCACCGGCAAGGAGTTGGTCGCGCGGCATATCCACAACCTCAGCGCCCGCCGCAACCGACCGTTCGTGGCGGTGAACTGCGGTGCGTTCTCCGAATCGCTGGTGGAAGCGGAGCTGTTCGGCCATGAGAAAGGTGCGTTCACCGGCGCGCTGAGCGCCAAGGCCGGCTGGTTCGAAGAGGCCGACGGCGGCACCTTGTTCCTCGACGAAATCGGCGATCTTCCGATGGCGATCCAGGTCAAATTGCTGCGGGTGTTGCAGGAGCGCGAAGTGGTGCGCCTGGGTTCGCGCAAAAGTATCCCCATCGATGTGCGGGTGCTGGCGGCGACCAACGTACAGCTGGAAAAAGCCATCAACGCCGGGCATTTCCGCGAGGACCTGTACTACCGCCTCGACGTCGTCAGCCTGGAGCTGAGCCCGTTGCGCGACCGCCCCGGCGACATCCTGCCGCTGACCCGACATTTCGTCGAAGCTTACAGCCAGCGCCTTGGCTACGGCACCGTTACCATCAGCAAAGAAGCCGAACTGAAACTGCGCAGCTACAGTTGGCCAGGCAACATCCGCGAACTGGAAAACGTCATTCACCACACCCTGCTGATCTGCCGCAACGGTGTGATCGAACGCGATGACCTGCGCTTGTCGAACATGCGTATCGAGCGTCAGGACGATTACCACACCAATGTCGACGACTCACCGGAAGCCTTGCTCGACCGGGCCTTTCAAAAGCTCTTCGAGGAACAGGCCGGTGCGCTGCACGAGAAAGTCGAAGACGCCTTGTTGCGGGCCGCCTATCGCTTCAGCCATTACAACCAGGTGCATACCGCCGCCCTGCTCGGCTTGAGCCGCAACGTCACGCGCACGCGCCTGATCAAGATCGGCGAGCTGGCGGTGAACAAGCGCAGGCCTACGGAAAACGTGCAGGGTGAGCGCTTGATGCAGTTGTCGATTTAGACCCCTATCCCCTGACGCACCAGAGTGCAGTGCAGTGCGTCGTCGTGGCTGCGTTCCAGGCTGTGCAACACCTGGAACGAGCCGAACGTTACGGTTTTCGCCCGGTGCGCGCGAATCAACTGCCAGAAATCCTGCTCGCCGCTTTCAAAGCTATGGAACGCGGCCTCCCCCGCCTCGCGAGATTGCCATTGCAGGTAGTTGAGCACACGCCTGCCATCCTCGCTGGCCTGGATACTGGCGTTGAGAAAACCGCTGTTGCACTGGGCCAGACGTTCAGTCTGTCTCGATAAGGCCGATACGAGCGCGGGTTGCTGATGGGGTTCGATCTCGAATTCGATCAGTTGGGTAAAGCTGCGATTTTTCTCTGGCGTCTGCATGAAAATCCCCAGTTACGTGAATGCCGGAGCTTGCGATCCGAAGGCCTGCAGGGTAAAACCTCGACCTAACTAGAGGTCAAGGGCATTTTCTAAATGATCACCGCGCAAAACCTGCACAAGGAACTCACCGTCGGCCAACTGGCCGCGCGAAGTGGCGTAGCGGTCACGGCGCTGCACTTTTATGAGTCCAAGGGACTGATCAAGAGTAATCGCAACCAGGGCAACCAGCGGCGTTATCCACGGGAAGTGTTGCGGCGGGTGGCGTTGATCAAGGTGGCCCAGCGCTTGGGGATTCCGTTGGCGGAGATTGGCGAGGCATTGCAAGCCTTGCCGGATAACCGCGCGCCCACGGCGGCGGACTGGAAGGTAATGTCGGCGCAGTGGAGCCGGGATCTGGATGAGCGAATCAATCAATTGACGTTGCTGCGGGACAAGCTCAATGGCTGCATCGGGTGCGGGTGTTTGTCGATGGAGGCGTGTCCATTGCGTAACTTCGGTGATGTGCTCGGGGAGCAAGGGCCGGGGGCGCAGTTGCTGGAATCGAAGGCTGGTCCGTGGACGAATTGAGCCCCCTAGCGAGCAAGCCCGATCCCACACGGGCTTTGTGAACGCTGCCGTTGACCTTTATTTTGAAGGTTTACTGATCGCTGAACAGCGGTGCTGCTCGTCGGGCACTCGGTGACGCAAAAGGGGCTGACCTATAGTTATCCGACCGGAAATCGGCGAAGGAACACCTTCAATTCACAACAACAAGGGAGAACCGTCATGAGCGTCAAACCCATTCCAGAGGGCTATCACAGCATCACGCCTTATCTGGGCATTCAGAAAGCGGCCGAAGCCATCGAGTTCTACAAGAAAGCCTTTGGTGCCACCGAAGTCATGCGCCTGACCATGCCGGATGGTGGCATCGGGCATGCCGAGCTGAGGATTGGCGATTGTCCGATCATGCTGGGCACGCCGTGTGATCAGGGGCCGTTGAGCAACCCGGACAAGTCGCCGTCTGTGGGCCTGCATCTGTATGTGAACGATGTGGACAAGTCCTATAAACAGGCGATTGCGGCCGGCGGCACGGTGGTGTCCGAGGTCAAGGATCAGTTTTATGGCGATCGCTCGGGGACCTTGAAAGATCCCTATGGGCATCTGTGGTTTCTGGCCACGCGCAAGGAGGATTTGACCCAGGCGCAGATTGAGCAGCGGGCCAAAGAGATGTTTCAGCAGGGCTGAGCCCACTGATCGTTCCCATGCGGCTGATCGTTCCCACGCTCTGCGTGGGAATGCAGCCCGGGACGCTCCGCGTCCCAAAAGCAGACGCAGAGCGTCCATTGAGGCATTCCCACGCAGAGCGTGGGAACGATCTTGCCTTCCTTGAACACACTTCATGAACAAGCCCTACACGCTTTGCGCCTTGCCCTAACCGCACAACACTTCCAGGATGCAGGCAACTACAACAAGGAGTCATTCCCCATGTTCGCCGGATTCCTGAAAGACCAGCGCCACGTCAACGGCGTGGACATCGCCTACCGTATCGGCGGCACCGGGCCGGGCTTGCTGTTGCTGCACGGTCACCCGCAAACCCACGTCATCTGGCACAAGGTCGCCGAGCAACTGGCCGAGCATTTCACTGTGGTTGCCGCCGACCTGCGCGGTTACGGCGACAGCGCTAAACCACCCGCCAATGATCACCACACCAACTATTGCAAACGCGAAATGGCCAAGGATGGCGTCGAGTTGATGCAGTCCCTGGGCTTCGAGCACTTCTCAGTGCTGGCCCACGACCGTGGTGCCCGGGTGGCCCATCGCCTGGCGCTGGACCATCCCGATAGCGTGCAACGCATGGTGCTGCTGGACATCGCTCCGACCTTGTCGATGTATGAACAAACCAACGAAGCCTTCGCCCGTGCTTATTGGCACTGGTTTTTCCTGATTCGCCCGGCGCCGCTGCCGGAAACCCTGATCGAAGCCGATCCTGAAGCCTACTTGCGCAGCGTCATGGGCAGCCGCAGCGCCGGGCTCAAACCGTTCACGCCTGAAGCCTTCGCCGAATACCTGCGCTGCCTGAAACTGCCGGGCACCGCGCGCGGGATCTGCGAGGATTATCGCGCCAGCGCCAGCATCGATCTGGACCATGACCGCGCCAGCATCGCGGCCGGCCAGTCCTTGCACCTGCCATTGCTGATCCTGTGGGGCGCCGAAGGCACGGTCGGACGTTGTTTCGAACCGCTCAAGGAATGGCAACTCGTCGCCACCGACGTGCGCGGCAAAGCCCTGCCCGCCGGCCATTACATCGCCGAAGAAGCCCCCGAACTGCTGCTCGCCGAAGTCCTCGGCTTCCTGCGCTGATCGCCGCGCCTCACTGACCTGAGTCCACTCCCTCCGCGGGCCGTCACTGGCCTGCGCGGGATCGTCACGCCCAAAAAACGTCTGGAGATAATAAAAATGACAATCAGAAAACTGCTGGGAACCCTCTATGTGCAGGTGCTTATCGCCATCGCGCTGGGCATCGCTATCGGGCATTACTGGCCGCAAGTCGGCATCGATCTCAAGCCGTTGGGCGACGGTTTCATCAAGCTGATCATCGGCCCGATTATCTTCTGCACCGTGGTCTCCGGGATCACCAGTATGCACGACGTGAAACAGGTGGGTCGGGTCGGCGGCAAGGCGCTGCTGTATTTCGAAGTGGTCTCGAGCATCGCGCTGTTGATTGGCCTGCTGGCCGCCCATGCGTTGCATCCGGGCGCCGGTTTCAACATTGATGTGAAGACCCTAGACACCTCCGCCATCGCCGGTTTTGTCGGCCGGGCGCAACACGGCGAAGGCGTGACCGGCTTCCTGTTGCACGTAATTCCGACGACGTTTTTCGAGGCGTTCTCCCAGGGCGAAATCTTGCCGGTGCTGTTCGTTTCGGTGTTGTTCGGCATTGCGCTGGTGATGGTGGGCGAAAAGGGTCGGCCCTTGGTTGGCATCATCAACCAGGCCAGCGAGGTGTTTTTCCGCATCGTCGGCATCATCAGTCGCGTGGCGCCGATTGGTGCTTTCGGCGCGATTGCCTTCACCATCGGCAAGTACGGCCTCGGCTCGTTATTGCCGCTGCTGAAACTGATCGGCACGTTCTACCTCACCGCGTTCATCTTCGTCGCCTGTGTGCTGGGCAGCATCGCCCGCTATGCCGGGTTCAACATTTTCAAACTGCTGGGATACATAAAAGCTGAGTTGTTGATCGTGCTCGGCACCAGCTCCTCGGAATCGGCGCTGCCGCAGTTAATCCAGAAACTCGAAAGCCTCGGCGCGTCGAAGGGCGTGGTCGGTATCGTGGTGCCGACCGGCTACACGTTCAACCTCGACGGTACGAATATCTATATGACCCTGGCGGTGTTGTTTCTGGCCCAGGCCACCAATATCGACCTGACGCTGGAGCAGCAATTGACCTTGCTGACGGTGGCGATGCTCACCTCAAAAGGCGCGGGCGCGGTGGTTGGCGCGGGGTTCGTGGCGTTGGCGGCGAGCCTGGCGGTGGTGCCAACGGTGCCGGTGGCGGCGATGGTCTTGATCCTCGGCGTGGACCGGTTCATGGCTGAATGCCGATCCCTGACCAACATCATCGGCAACGCGGTGGCTGCGTTGGTGGTAGCGGCGTGGGAAGGTGAACTGGACCGCAGCAAAATGGCGCCGATTGCCCTCAAGCGTGGGCGCCATGCCCGGGCCGCAGCCAAGCTATCCGCTGAATAAGAACCTCTCCCCGCGATGTTATGCTGGCGGTTCATGCCGCCAGTGCCCGTTCTGTCATGACCCTCAAGAAAGACACCGTGCCCTTACCCGAAGACTTGCGTGTTTTACTCACCGTCATCCGCAAAAGCGGTTTCGCCGCCGCTGCCGATGAACTGGGCCTGTCGCCCGCCTACGTCAGCAAGCGCATCCAGATTCTCGAAACCACCCTCGGCACGCGCCTGCTGCATCGCACCAGCCGGCGCATCGCCCTGACCGAGGACGGTGAGCGGGTTCAGCGTTGGGCGCTGCGCATTCTCGATGACTTCCAGCAACTGCACGACGAACTTTCCGACGCCCACGACAGCCCTCGCGGGCGCCTGCATTTATGCAGCACTTTCGGTTTCGGCCGTAACCATGTGGCGCCGGCTCTCTCGTTGCTGGCCGAGCGTTATCCGGAACTGGAGATTCGCCTGGACCTGTTCGATCGAGTGGTGGACATCGTGAACGAAGGCTTTGATCTGGAGATCCGTGTCGGCGACGACATTCCCGGCCAGCACATTGGCCGGCGCCTGGTGAGCAACCGGCGGGTGTTGTGCGCCGCCCCCGCTTACCTGGAACGCCACGGTACGCCGCAGACGCTGGCGGATCTGGAACAGCAGCATTGCCTGGTGATCAAGGAGCGCGACAACGCGTTCGGCATCTGGAACCTGGAACGCGACGGGGTTCAGGACAGCGTGCGGGTCAGCGGGCCGCTGTCGTCCAACAATGGGGAGATTGTCTTGCAGTGGGCATTGGATGGCCGCGGGGTGTTGCTGCGCTCATTGTGGGATGTGAAACCGTTGCTGGAACAAGGGCGGCTGGTCCAGGTACTGCCTGAATACACCCAGAGCGCCAACGTCTGGGCGGTGTACCCGACGCGGTTGGCGTATTCCGGGAAATTGCGCGCGTGTGTGGAGTTTCTGCAGGAGCACTTCAAGGGGTTGTCGGTTTAGCCTGGGAAACACAACTCAAAAATGTGGGAGCGGGCTTGCTCGCGAAAGCGGTGTGTCAGTCAGCATCAGCATTGACTGAGACACCGCTTTCGCGAGCAAGCCCGCTCCCACAGTTGGATGTGTGTTTCAGTTTAGCCAGGGGTTGGCCGCCAGGTGATTACGCTCGAAGGCCTTGATTTGCTCGCTGCGCTGCAAGGTGCTGCCGATGGCGTCGAGGCCAAGAAGTAACGCGGTTTTGCGCAAGGTGTCGATTTCAAACGGGATGACCTGCCCCCCGTGAAGGCGAATCTCCTGAGCGTCCAGAACGACATTGATCAACGCACTGTCCGGCTCGCTGACCACTTGCCCGAGCCGCTGTAACACTGCTTCTTCGAGGGTAATCAACAACACCCCGTTACGCTGGCAGTTGTCATAGAAAATCCCGGCAAAGCTGCTGCCGATCAGCGCCCGAATCCCCATCTGTTTCAAGCCCCAGACCGCATGCTCGCGGCTCGACCCACAGCCGAAATTCGGCCCGACCACCATGAAGCTCGCGCCCTGCCATGCGGGCTTATTCAACACGAACTCGGGATTTGGCGAACCGTCCGGCAAAAACCGCAGATCAAAAAACAAACCCCGATCCAGCCCGGCGCGGTCGATGCCCTTGAGAAACTGCTTGGGCATGATCACGTCGGTGTCGATATTGGCCGCGAGCATCGGGGCCGCCTTGCCGGTGACTTGAGTGAATGGTTGCAGGCTCATGCGCGGGCTCCAAAGTGACGGATGTCGGTCAAGCGACCGGTGATGGCGGCAGCCGCAACCATGGCCGGGCTCATCAGGTGCGTGCGGGCGCCGGCGCCCTGACGGCCTTCGAAATTGCGGTTGGTGCTGGAGGCGCAGCGGTCGCCGGGGGCAAGCACGTCGTCGTTCATCGCCAGGCACATCGAGCAACCGGACTGGCGCCATTCGAAACCGGCCTCGATAAAGATCGCCGCCAGCCCTTCGGCTTCGGCCTGATCGCGCACTTCGGTGGAGCCGGGCACGATCATCGCCCGTACATGGTCGGCGACGTGTTTGCCGCGAACCACGCTGGCAGCATCGCGCAGGTCTTCGATGCGCGCATTGGTGCACGAGCCGATGAAGGCATGGCTGATGACGATGTCGCTGAGCGGCATGCCGGCTTCCAGCCCCATGTACTTCAGCGCGCGGCGCATGTCCTGGCGCAGGATCAAGTCGCTGACATCTTGCGGATCAGGCACGCGGGCGCCGATGGGCGAGGCCTGGTCCGGGCTGGTGCCCCAGGTGACCATCGGCTCCAGGGCGCTGGCGTCCACTGTCACTTCGCGGTCGAACTGCGCATCCGGGTCGCTGTACAAGCCCCGCCATTTCTCGACGGCGCGCTCCCACAATTCACCTTTAGGAGCGCGGGGTTTGTCCTTGAGGTAGGCGAAGACTTTTTCGTCCGGCGCCATGAAGGCACCTCGGGCGCCAGCCTCTACCGCCATGTTGCAAATGGTCATGCGCGCTTCGACGCTCAAGGCATTGATGGTCGAGCCGCAAAATTCAATGGCATAACCCGTGGCCCCGGATGCGCCGATCTGGCCGATCAGCGCCATGATCACGTCCTTGGAGGTCAACCCCGGCGCCAGATCGCCGTCCACCGTCACGCGCATGCTTTTCAGGCGTTTGTAGACCAGGGTCTGGGACGCCAGCAGGTGCTCGATCTCGGAGGTGCCGATGCCGAAACCGAACGCGCCGAGGGCGCCATAGGTGGTGGTGTGGCTGTCGCCGGCAGCGATCACCATGCCGGGCAGGATGAAACCCTGCTCAGGCGCAATCACGTGTTCGATGCCTTGGCGTTTGTTGAGGATGTCGATCAATTCGATGCCGAAATCCCGGCAGTTTTCCGCCAGGTACGACACCTGCCGCGCGCCCCCGGGGTCGGGCATGGCGGCAATGCGCAGCGGTGCGGTGGGGTTGACGTGATCGACCACCGCCAACGCGGTGCCGGCACGCCAGACCCCGCGCCCGGCCTCGCGCAGACCGCTGAATGCCTGGGGGCTGGTGTATTCGTTGATGACCTGGCGATCGATGTACAACAGGACGTGACCCTGGTCATCGAGGCGGCACACCGTGTGGGAATCGATGTGTTTGTCGTAAAGGGTTCTTGCTGAAGTCATGTAGAGGCTCGCTCGGGCTCGCGGGGTTCAGGCGTCTGCGCTCCATCTTAGGCAGTCGGACCTGCCCATCAATGGCCGGACAGTGATCCCGTGAACCATGTTTCGTGTTGGATCGAGGAATATCCCAACCTGAACTGAACACTGGTTCTTTATGGGAGCGGGCTTGCCCGCGATTGCGGTGGGCCAGCCAACATCCATATCGAATGAAAGCCCTCTCCCACAGGTCATGCTGTTCACTCAAGAAAGTTTTGGGGTGGGGTATCTAAACGGGGCACCAACGTCTTGTGCATGGGGATGGCATGAAGACCTGCCACGGCGAAGGTGTCGGCGCAGGGCCGGTAACCCAAATGGCGGTAAAAGGCCTCGCTGGTGCGGGTGCTGTTGAGTCGAGCCTGATGTGCGCCCCGCTCGATCAGCCAGCCTTCAAGGTCGTGCACCAGCGCCGCTCCGGCACCGCGACGAAACCATTCAGGCTGCACGTAGCAGAACGCAACCTTGCCGTTGATCGCCGCCATGGCGACACCCACCGGTTTGTCCTGCAACAGGGCGATGTTCAGGTAAAACCGTTGATCGGTCAGCCAGGGCCGTATGTGTTCGGTGGTTTTGTTGTGGGTCCAGGCGGCAACGGTTCGTGGGTCGTTACGGTGGTCGAGCGCGCAGCCGACGCGAATGGAACGCTCGACGATCCGGCTGATAATGCCGGCGTCGGCGGGGGTGGCCTGACAGATATGCAGGGGTGCATCCATGGCGCTGTACCTCAATCCATTGAGAAAAAGCTGCCGGGGACGATAGCGCCGTTCGAGCCCCGCGACTAATGGAGAGACGTTACTTTTGATGTGCAACATAGCCCCCTGTGGGAGCGAGCTTGCTCGCGATGGCGGTATGTCAGTCACATCAATTTGGATGTGCCGCCGCTATCGCGAGCAAGCTCGCTCCCACAGGGGATTGGGGTGTTGGCTAGAGGGTTTGCAACGGCATGGTCAGTTCGACGCGCAACCCGTCCGGCCGGCTGTCGAAATGCAATGTGCAGCCACAGCGCTGGACGATCGCCTGGACAATGGCCAGGCCCAGTCCGCAGCCGGTGCTCTGGCCGTTGCGCCAGAAGCGTTGGGTCAGGTGTTGCAGGTCGTCTTCGGCAATGCCCGGGCCGTGATCGCGGACCAGAAAGCGTGCCCGATTGCCGGTGGTTTCCAGGGTCAGCTCCACCGGCCCATCACCCGGGGTATGGCGCAGGGCGTTGTCCAGCAGGTTGCGCAATGCCGCAATCGACAACACGGCCGGCATCTGCACCGGTGCAGCGGAGAACTTCGCAGGCGTCTGGAACTTGATTCGCTGACGATCGCCACTGGCCGCATCCTGAATCGCCAGTTTCGCCACTTGCTCGGCGCTGCATTGCACACCGTCATCGAACGACAGGCTGCCTTCGACGCGCGCCAGCAACAGCAATTGTTCCAGGGTCCGGTGCATGCGGTCGGCGCCCTCTTCGGCCCGGGCCAGAGACTGATCCCGCGCGGCGCCGTCGGTCATGCGCGCCACCTGCAGGTGGGTCTTGATCGCGGTTAGCGGGCTGCGCAGTTCATGCGCCGCGTCGCCGGTCAGGCGGCGCTCGCGTTCGATCGTCTTGCCGATGCGCTGGAACAGTTGATTCTGGGTGTCCAAAAGCGGTTGCAGCTCACTGGGCAGCGGCTGGATTTGCAATGGCTCGAGGGAGTCGGCGCTACGCCGCATCAGCGCATCACGCATCCGGTTGAGCGGCGCCAGCCCTTGGCCGATGCCGAGCCAGAGCAGGCACAGGCAACCGAGCAACGCGACGCCCACCGGCACCGATGCGGCCAGCAGGATCGACATGTTCAGGGCTTCACGCTCGATCTGCCGATCGGCGGTGGTGATGCGTAGATCCCCGCGCGACAGGGTGAAACTGCGCCAAGGCGCACCATCGATCATCTGATCGTGGAAGCCCAGTTTCTCGGCTTCCAGTGTTTGTTGCGGCTCGCTGTGACTGCGGGCGAGGATTTCGCCACGCAAGGAACTGACCTGACAGGCCATGCCGCCGGGGATGTTCAATTGTTCGGCGCTGAAATGCGTACCCTCGCCCTTGGTCGATAACGGCGGCAATTGCTCCATCAGGCCGGCGACCATACGCGCCGACGCCACCAGCCGCTGGTCGAGGGAAAACATCATCTGATTGCGCAAGTCGCTGAGCATCCAGGCCGCCGCCAGGGCCCAGATCAACGCAAAGGCGGCGCCGAGCGTCAGGCTCAGGCGCAAACGCAGGCTCATCACTTTTTCAATTCCTCTGCGCCATCGGCCGGCCCCAGGCGATAGCCCAGGCCGCGAACTGTCTCGACGATGCCGTTGCCGAGTTTGCGCCGCAGGTGATGGATATGCACGTTGAGGGCGTTGCTCTCCAGCTCGTCGTTAAAACCGTAGACGCTGTCCTTGAGTTGTTCGGTGGACAGCACCCGCCCGCGGTTGTGAAGCAAGGCCTGCAACAGCGACTGCTCGCGACGTGACAGGTCCACCGGCTGACCGCCCAGCATGGTTTCCCGGCTGCTCGGGTCGTAGGTCAAACGGCCGTGTTCGATCAGATTGACGCTGCGTCCCGCCACTCGCCGCAACAGCGTGTGCAGGCGCGCTGCCAGTTCGCGCAGGTCAAATGGCTTGAGCAGGTAATCATCGGCCCCGGCTTGCAGGCCATCGACACGGTCGGTGACCGAGTCCCGCGCGGTCAGGATCAGCACCGGAATTTCCAGGCCATGCTGTCGCAACTGCTGCAACAGCTTCAGGCCGTCCTCATCGGGCAGGCCGAGGTCGAGCACCATTACGTCGAACTCGGCGACCTTGAGCATGGCCCTGGCAGCGGAGGCAGTGGCGACATGCTCCACGGTCAGACCTTGGGCGGTGAGCCCCGCGACAATGCCGCTGGCGATTAGCTCATCGTCTTCGCAGACAAGTACATGCATGGTGAGCCCCGTAGAAAAAAGCTGATTAAGCCGTTGGCCGATTAAGCCGACATTATGCCCCGAACCACAGCCACAAGGCCGTTGCGGTTAATCATCGGTTAATCGCCGCTGCCCATTGTGCACCTCACTTGCACAGGGATAAGGCTTACCCATGCGTCGACTGTTTTTACTTTTTGTTCTCTTGATCTCGGGTGTGGCCCAGGCAGGGACCAATCCGTTCGAAACCAAACCTGAATTTTTGCCGGTGGAAAAGGCGTTTGTCTTTACCACCGAGCGCCTCGAATCAGGTGAAACACAGCTTTATTGGCAAATTACGGACGGCTATTACCTTTACCAGAAACGCCTGAAGTTTGATGGATTGCCCACTGAGCACCATCCGGTTTTACCGGAAGGCGAATCCCACAGTGACGAGTTCTTTGGCGAACAAGAGGTCTATCGTCAGGGTCTTGAACTGAAGATTCCAGCAGGCGTGACCGGACAGATCAAGGTCGGCTTCCAGGGCTGCGCCGATGCTGGCTTATGTTATCCACCGCAAACCCAGGTTGTGAATCTGGGCGCAACATCGGCCATTGCTGCGACCGGCGAGGCGCCGGATCAAGCCCTGGCCAGTGACCTGCAACAACGTGCGCTGGGCTGGAGCTTGCTGGTGTTCTTTGGCTTGGGGCTGCTGCTGGCGTTTACCCCTTGCTCGTTGCCGATGCTGCCGATCCTGGCTGGCTTGATCGTCGGCAGTGGTGCCGCGCCCAAACGCGGGTTTGCCCTGGCGGGCAGCTACGTCGTCAGCATGGCGCTGGTGTATGCCGCGATGGGCGTGTTGGCCGCGATGCTCGGTGCGAACCTTCAGGCGCTGTTGCAGAACCCGTGGCTGCTGGGCAGCTTCGCAGCGGTGTTTGTGCTGTTGGCATTGCCGATGTTCGGCTTCTTCGAGTTGCAACTGCCGGTGGCCGTGCGCGATCGACTGGAAAACGTCTCGCGCAATCAGCGTGGGGGCAGCCTGATCGGTGCTGGCGTGCTGGGGGCCTTGTCCGGTTTGCTGGTCGGCCCGTGCATGACCGCGCCATTGGCCGGCGCCCTGCTCTATATCGCGCAAAGCGGCAACGCGTTGCATGGCGGGCTGATTCTGTTTGCCATGGGCATCGGCATCGGTGTGCCGCTGCTGTTGCTGGTGACGGTGGGCAATCGCTTCCTGCCCAAACCCGGCGCCTGGATGAACCTGCTCAAAGGCGTGTTCGGTTTCCTGTTCCTGGCGACGGCTCTGCTGATGTTGCGCCCGGTGCTGGATGAGTCGTTGTGGATCGGCCTGTGCGGTGCGTTGCTGCTGATCGCCGCGTTCAGTGCCTGGAAACAGTCGCAAGGGTTTGGCCGCATCGCCCATCTGTTCGGCGCAAGCTCACTGTTGCTCGGGATCTGGGGCAGTCTGCTGCTAATCGGTGCCGCCGGAGGCAGTGGTGATCTGCTCAAACCGTTGCAGATCTACAGCGCCGCAGCTTCCGGCAATACCACCCGCCCAGGCGGTCATGAGGCGTTCACCACAATAAACAGTCCACAAGCGCTGCAACAGGAACTGGACGCCGCCAAGGCCCAGGGCCAATGGGTGCTGCTGGACTACTACGCTGACTGGTGCGTGTCGTGCAAGGTCATGGAAAAAACGGTCTTCGGCAAGGCCAACGTGATGCAAGCCTTGAGCGATGTGCGCTTGCTACGGCTGGACGTGACGGCCGACAATGCGGCCAGCCGCGAACTGCTCGGCCGTTATAAAGTGCCGGGGCCACCGAGTTTCGTGTGGATCGGCGCCGACGGTGAAGAGCGCCGCAGCCAGCGCATCACCGGTGAGGTGGATGCCGACACATTCCTGCAACGCTGGACCACCACCCGAGACGCTCGTTAATGCTGACTTTTACCCTCGGCACTTTTGCCATCGCGCTTAACCATTTGCTGCTGATCAGTGCGCTGGCGCTGGCGACTTTTGTCGGCTGGCGAGTGGCCAAGCGCGGCGGCGAAAATCCGGAGTCGGCGCTGTTCAGCCTGTTTTTACTCGGCCTGCTGGCAGCCAGGTTCTGTTTCGTGGTCGCCTATTGGGCACAATATCGCAACAATCCGTGGCAGATCATCGATCTGCGTGACGGTGGTTTCCTTGCCTGGCCCGGGGTCTTGGTGCTGTTGCTTGCGGCGTTGTATCGCGGCTGGCGACGTCCGGGCCTGCGCCGTCCGCTGGGCTTTGGCGTGGCCAGCGGCCTGGCGTTCTGGCTGCTGGCGACCTTCTCCCTGAGCATTTATGAACAAGGCACCCGCCTGCCGGAAATCACCCTGCGCAATGCCGCTGGTGAAACCGTGCAACTGGCGGACTATAAGGGCGGCCCGTTGGTCATCAACCTGTGGGCCACTTGGTGTCCACCCTGCCGTCGGGAAATGCCGGTGCTGGAAAATGCCCAGCAACAGCGCCCGGACCTGACCTTCCTGTTCGTCAATCAGGCCGAAAGCATGCAAAGCGTCAGCACGTTCCTGGAGACCCAGGGCCTGAGCCTGGCCAACGTCCTGTTCGATGGCAGCGGTCGATTGGGCCAGGCCGTGGGCTCCATGGCATTGCCGACAACGCTGTTCTATAGCCCGGACGGTCGACTGCTGGGCAGCCATTTGGGCGAACTCTCGCAGGCCAGCCTGGCCCGTGCCCTGGAAAACTTCGACTCCCCTCTTCCTGCCGCCTCGGCCACCCCTTCAAGGAAACTGCCATGCCCCGCCTCCGCCACCTGCTGACACTGACCCTCGGTGCAGCGCTTCTGCACCTGCCGTCGGTGCAGGCCGCCGAAGAATTGCCTGACGCGATCAAGAAAATCGAAGCCAAGGGCGCCAAAATCGTCGGTCAGTTCGATGCGCCCGATGGCCTGCGCGGTTACGCGGCGCAATACCAGAACCGTGGCATGGCGCTGTACCTGACCCCGGATGGCAAACACGTGCTGCTGGGAAGTTTGTACGACGCCGAGGGCAATGACCTGAGCAACGCCCCGTTGCAGAAGCTGGTCTACGCGCCAATGGCCAAGGAAGTCTGGGGAAAAATGGAAGCCAGCAACTGGATCGGTGACGGCGCCAAGGATGCACCGCGTGTCGTCTACCTGTTCAGCGATCCGAACTGCCCTTACTGCAACATGTTCTGGGAACAGGCGCGACCGTGGGTCAAGGCCGGCAAGGTGCAACTGCGCCATATCATGGTCGGGATCATTCGCGAAGACAGCCCGGGCAAGTCCGCCGCGTTGCTCGCCGCCAAGGACCCGAGCAAGGCACTGGAAGAGCACGAGAAGTCTGGCAAGGGCAGTTCGCTCAAAGCCCTGAAAGATGTACCGCCAGCGATTCAGGCCAAGCTCGCGGCCAACATGCAGTTGATGGAAGACCTGGAGCTACAGGCCACTCCGGCGATTTTCTATATGGATGACAAAGGCGAGCTGCAACAACAGCAAGGTGCGCCGTCGCCGGACAAACTGGCGAAGATTCTCGGGCCGAAGTGAATTCACTGGCCCATCGCTGGCAAGCCTGCGATGGGCCAGCAAGCTCGACTAATTTCTTTCAGACAGAAACTTCAGCAGCGCCTCAGTCACAAACTGCGGATTCTCCAGATTGGAGATATGCCCCGCCTCCGGCACCAGCTCATAAGGGCAACCGATCAACTCGGCCATTTCCTTCGTTTCACTCGGTGGCCGCGGTTTGTCCTGATCACCGCACATCACCAGCGTGTTCTCGGCATTCAGCTCGCCCAGACGCGGCAACAGATCATCGCGTCCAAACGTTATCCGCCCCATCGGCACGATGCTTCTACTTAGCCGCTCCGGCGGTAACGCCGCCAGCTTCGCGCGAAACTCCTGATACAGCGCCGACTGTGGATCGATCCCCGGACGGAAGAAAATCGGTACCACGATATCCAGCAGTTGCGGGGCAATCACGCCGGTGTCTTCGATCTGTTTGAACAGCGAGAAGTAGTATTGGCGAGTCGGTTCCGGTTCGACACCGACATAGGTGTCCATCAGCACCAGGCCGTTGATTCGCTGTGGCGCCGAGAGCGCCAGACGCACGCCCCACATGCCACCGACCGACAGACCGATCAGGGTGACACGCTCGAGGTTCAGATGATCGAGCAAGACCAAGGCCTGACGGGCTATGTCATCCAGTGACTTCGTGCCTTCGGGAAGAGGACCGGATTCACCGTGACCCCACAGGTCCAGGGCAATCACCCGATAGTGCTGCGACAAGGCCGCAATCTGCGGCGCCCACATGGCCTGGTCCCACAGGTAACTGCCGGCCAGCAGAACGGCCGGACCGTTGCCTTGATCGATGTAGTGAAGGGGTTGTCCGTCAACCGTGGCGAAAGGCATTGACTCTCTCCTCTTTGAAAACTGGAGCGGGAAGACTGTGCCGCCAGCGATCCGCAGTCAACCTTGTGGTGCTTGCGCCGCCCACATCGCGAACAGGCTCGCTCCCACTTGAATCCTGCGAACACAGATCCGTGGCGGCAGCCGGGCGACCTGTGACGCGGCTTCAGCTTCCTGGAACCGGCACCACAGCGATTTTGTACGGATCGAAAATCTTCAGCATCTCGCCATTGTCCCGCAACCGTTGCAGCAATTTGCCGAACGCTTCGCCACTGATGGGGGCGGCCGGGCGGAGGATGGCGTAGTGGTGATACACCTGATCGATGCGCTGGGACACCAGCAACTGATCAGCGACCTTTTCGTTGCGCAGCAGGTAATCGCTCAGGTAGGAGCGCGTCACCAAGGCAATGTCCGCTCGCCCGCGCAGCACCATCAGCAGGTTGCTGTCGTGAGAGTAGGTCAGCGTGGCGTTGTAGTTTTGCGCGAGAAATTTCGGTTCGGCGTTGAAGTTGGCGAACTCGTAGTGATAACCGCTGAACAGCGCCAGACGTTTGCCGGTGAGATCGGCAAAATAGTTTTGCTGGCGATCGGGCTCGCGTTGCGCGACAAAAATTTCGGCGTCTTCAAGCCCCATATCGACACTGACGTGGGGAATGTCCTTCCAACCCCAATCCGGGTTCTCGAAAATCGCCATGTCGACCCGGCCTTGCTTGAAATCACCGAATCGCCGGGGAATCGACGTGGGCACCAGGACGAACTGATAGTCGCTCTGCAACCGGTTCAAGGCTTCCGCCAATTGCGGCAGAAGGCCCGTGTCGGCACCGGATTCGGGGCGCACGGTATAGGGTGGAAAATGTGCGGCACCGATCCGCACCAATTGCGCAGCCTGGGACGGCAATACGCATAACGCTGCAAGCGATGCCAGCAAAAGCCGCGAGGCCATCCTGATTGGCGAAGACATCAAAACAACCCACTCCCCAAAAATACGCATCAATGCATTCAAGCTAGGCGGTTTCGGCCACTTAGCCAGTTTCCTGCGACCTTAGAACAAGCTTAATGTTTTTCTTCGAGTACAAGAATCAATGCTTCATCGGCCAATTGATCGAGGCTCATGCTGCCATCGGCACGAAACCAGGTGGTGGTCCAGGACAATGCACCGGTCAGGAAGCGACGCGTAATGAACACATCGCCGCGAATGAAACCGGCGTCCTTGGCTTCACCCAGCACCTGCAGCCAAAGCGCTTCATAGATGTCACGCAAGGCCAGCACTTGCGCTTGCCCTTCTTCGGAGAGCGAACGCCATTCATACACCAACACCGCCATCGCCTCGCCACTGCCGCCCATGATCGACTGCAATTCGCAGCGAATCAGCGCCAATACCCGTTCGCGTACATTGCCGGCCTCAGCCAGGGCTGCGCGCATCAACGCGGTGTTGTAGCGAATGGTCTCCTCCATCACCGCCCGGAGGATTTCGTCCTTGCTTTTGAAGTGATGAAAAATGCTGCCCGACTGAATGCCCACGGCGCCGGCCAGATCGCGCACGGTGGTGCGTTCAAAACCTTTGTTGCGAAACAGGTGAGCCGCCACTTGCAGCAATTTGCCACGGGCGCTGTCCGGGTCGGTCAATTGGCCGC
The DNA here is from genome assembly GCF_024809425.1 of Pseudomonas sp. JAI111. Taxonomy (NCBI): domain Bacteria; kingdom Pseudomonadati; phylum Pseudomonadota; class Gammaproteobacteria; order Pseudomonadales; family Pseudomonadaceae; genus Pseudomonas; species Pseudomonas sp. JAI111. Next base: position 28,953 of record NZ_JANUCB010000002.1, read on the forward strand.
TGTCGACCAATTCGCGCATGACCCTCAGGGCTTTTTGCTCGTCCACCCGTTCTCTCCTACAGTCGATCAATCAGATGCGCCGCTCGCCGCGAAAACAGCGGGATGCGCGGGCAATTTAAGCTGGCAACGGCTACCAAGCAAGCGCTCGGGGAGAAGATATTTCAGCCGTTTACAAACCAAGCGCTTGCTTGGTAGTCTCGATACACTTCTGTCGGAGGGGGTTATGGAATTGACTGCGCCTAAAACGATCCGTATCGGCTGCGCCAGCGCGTTCTGGGGCGACACCTCGACCGCTGCCGCGCAACTGGTGGAAGGTGGGCGTCTGGACTATCTGGTCTTCGACTATTTAGCCGAGATAACAATGTCGATCATGGCCGGCGCACGGATGAAAGACCCGCAGGCAGGCTATGCGGGGGACTTCATCGAAGTCCTCAGCCCGCTGTTGGGGCAACTCGCCGAACAACGGATCCGAGTTATCAGTAATGCCGGCGGGATCAACCCGCAAGCCTGCGCCGCCGCCCTGCAAGCCGCGTGCGACAAAGCCGGCGTGGCGCTGAAAATCGCCGTGCTGTTGGGCGATGATTTGCAACCGCAGTTCAAACAGCTGAGCAGCCTTGGCGTCCAGGAGATGTTCAGCGGCGCGCCCTTGCCACCGATGTGCGTCTCGACCAACGCCTACCTCGGCGCCCCGGGCATCGTCGAAGCCCTGCGATCAGGCGCCGACATCGTCATCACTGGGCGCGTGGTCGACAGCGCGGTGGTCAGCGCCGCGCTGGTGCATGAATTCGGCTGGTCCTGGCGCGACTACGACAAGTTGGCCCAGGCCGCCCTGGCCGGGCACATCATCGAATGCGGCGCCCAATGCACTGGCGGCAATTTCACCGACTGGCGTGACGTGCCCGACTACGAACACATCGGTTTCCCCATCGTCGAGGTCAGCGCCGACAGCCAATTTATCGTCAGCAAACCAGAAGGCTCGGGCGGACTGGTCACGCCGCTGACCGTCGGCGAGCAGATGCTGTATGAAATCGGCAACCCGCAGGCCTATCTTTTGCCGGACGTGGTCTGCGATTTCACTGAAGTGAAACTGGTGCAACAAGGCGTAAACGCGGTTCAGGTGCACGGCGCAAAAGGCCTGCCGCCCACCGATCAGTACAAGGTCAGCGCCACGTACCCGGACGGGTTCCGCTGCACCGCCAGTTGCCTGATCGCAGGGATCGACGCGGTCGACAAGGCCCGTCGAGTCAGCGAGGCGATCATCAACAAGACCTCGGAAATCTTCAGCCAACGCGGCTGGGCGCCCTACAGCGAAGTGAACATCGAACTGCTCGGCAGCGAGGCCACCTACGGCCCGCACGGCCAGCGCCAGGACAGTCGCGAAGTGGTGATCAAACTCGCCGTGCGCCATCCGAGCAAACAAGCCTTGATTGTGTTCTCCAGGGAAATAGCCCAGGCCGCGACGGGCATGGCGCCGGGGTTGACCGGCATTGTCGGAGGCCGCCCGACGGTGTATCCGCTGATCCGGCTGTTCTCGTTCCTCATCGACAAAACCACCTGCACGTTGGAGATTGATCTCAAGGGGCAACGCCACCCGTGCGCCCTGCCCGCCGTCGATGTGCTCGACCCGGCTGACTTGCCCGTGCCGTTCGATCCGCCACAACCCACTGGCCGCGCCGATGCCAGCGTGGCGCTGATCAAACTCGCCGTGGCCCGCTCGGGTGACAAAGGCAATCACAGCAACATCGGCGTCATGGCCCGCGAGCCCGAGTATCTGCCGTGGATCGCCGAAGCCCTGACACCCGAAGTCATGGTCGACTGGATGAGCCACGTCCTCGACCCGATTCACGGACGTGTCGAACGCTGGTATCTGCCCGGCACCCACAGCTTCAATTTTCTTCTGGAGAACGCGCTCGGCGGCGGTGGCGTGGCCAGCCTGCGCATCGATCCGCAAGGCAAGGCGTTCGCCCAGCAGCTGTTGGAGATCCAGATTCCGGTGCCCCAGAGCATCGCCGACCAGGTCAACTAGAGGACTGTCGCCATGGTTTACGATTCGATTTTCAGAGCCGATCTGTTTGCCGGCCAAACCATCATCGTCACCGGCGGCGGCAGTGGCATCGGCCGTTGCACCGCCCACGAACTGGCGGCCCTCGGCGCACATGTGTTGTTGATCGGGCGCAAGGTAGACAAGTTGAAAAGCGTCGCTGCCGAGATAGCCGAAGACGGCGGCACAGCGGACTGGGCCACCTGCGACATTCGCGAGGAAGACGCGGTCACGCACCTGGTCAGCGAGTTGATTCGCAAGCACGGGCCAATTCATGGATTGGTCAACAATGCCGGCGGGCAATACCCCTCACCGCTGGCTTCGATCAATCAGAAGGGCTTCGAAACCGTGATGCGCACCAACCTGGTGGGCGGTTTCCTGATGGCCCGGGAAGTGTTCAATCAATCCATGAGCAAGCACGGCGGCGCCATCGTCAACATGCTCGCCGACATGTGGGGCGGCATGCCCGGCATGGGCCATTCGGGCGCAGCGCGTTCGGGCATGGACAACCTGACCAAGACTGCCGCATTCGAATGGGGTTACGCCGGGGTGCGGGTCAACGCCGTGGCGCCGGGCTGGATCGCCTCCAGCGGCATGGACACTTACGAAGGCGCGTTCAAAGCAGTGATTCCGACCCTGCGCGAACACGTGCCGCTCAAACGCATCGGCACGGAATCGGAAGTCAGCGCGGCGATTGTTTTCCTGCTGAGCCCGGCCGCCGCGTTCATCAGCGGCAGCACCTTGCGGATCGACGGCGCGGCGAGCCTGGGCGGCCGGGCGTGGCCGATTCACAAGGCCACCAACAGTGTGTCGTACAACGGTTTCCACCGCGCCTACTTACCCGAAGTGCTTAAGGACAAGGAATAAGCCATGCCGGTCATCCAGTCTCAAGTCGACCCGCTCAGCGAACAGTTCGCCCGCAACCGTGCCGCGATGCTGGCCGGCATCGAGCAGGTGCGCCAGCTCGAACACAATCTGCTGAACAAAGCGGCCGAAGCCAAGGACAAGTTCGACAAGCGCGGCCAGTTGCTGCCCCGCGAACGCCTCAACCTGCTGCTTGACCCTGGCGCGCCGTTCCTCGAACTGGCGAGCCTGGCCGGCTATAAATTGCACGACGACAAGGACGGCAGCTCGGCCGGTGGCGGGCTGATTGCCGGCATCGGTTATGTCTCCGGCGCGCGGGTGCTGGTGGTGGCGAACAACAGCGCGATCAGGGGCGGAACCATATCCCCCAGCGGTTTGAAAAAGTCCCTGCGCCTGCAACAGATCGCCATGGAAAACAAACTGCCGGTGATCACCCTCGCCGAGAGCGGCGGCGCCAACCTCAATTACGCGGCAGAGATTTTCGTCGAAGGCGCGCGCACCTTTGCCAATCAGGCGCGGATGTCAGCCATGGGCTTGCCGCAGATCACCGTGGTCCACGGCTCGGCCACGGCGGGCGGTGCTTACCAGCCGGGGCTCTCGGACTACGTGGTGGTGGTGCGGGGCAAAGCCAAGCTGTTTCTGGCCGGCCCGCCGCTGCTAAAGGCCGCCACTGGCGAAGTTGCGACCGACGAAGAACTAGGTGGTGCCGAGATGCACGCGCAAACCGCCGGCACTGCCGAATACCTGGCCGAGAACGACGCCGATGGCGTGCGCCAGGTCCGCGAAATCGTCAGCCTGCTGTCGTGGAACGAACGCTTGCCCGCCGCGCCCGCCCGGTATTGGGAAGACCCGCTCTACCCTATCGACGAGCTGCTCGGGCTGATTCCCGACGACCCGAAAAAGCCCTATGACGTGCGCGAAATCATCGCGCGGATTGCCGACGGTTCGAGCTTCCTCGAATTCAAGAGCGAGTTCGATCAGCAAACCCTTTGCGGCCATTTGCACATTCAGGGACGTGCCTGCGGATTCATCGGCAACAACGGCCCGATCACGCCCAAGGGGGCGAGCAAGGCGGCGCAATTCATCCAGCTCTGTGACCAGAGCCAGACACCGCTGCTGTTTTTCCACAACACCACCGGGTTCATGGTCGGCACCGAATCGGAACAGCAAGGTGTGATCAAGCACGGCGCGAAGATGATTCAAGCGGTGGCCAACGCCCGAGTGCCCAAGCTGACCATCGTCGTCGGCGGTTCCTATGGCGCCGGCAACTATGCGATGTGCGGCCGAGGCCTCGACCCGCGCTTCATCTTCGCCTGGCCCAACAGCCGCACAGCGGTGATGGGCGGTGCCCAGGCCGGCAAAGTGCTGCGCATCGTCACCGAGGCCAAGCAGCTCAAGGACGGTCTGGTGCCCGACCCGAAAATGCTCGACATGCTGGAGCAGGTCACCGCACAAAAACTCGACAGCCAATCCACGGCGCTTTATGGCAGCGCCAATCTGTGGGACGACGGTCTGATCGACCCGCGCGATACCCGCACGTTGCTCGGGTATCTGCTGGACATTTGTCATGAGGCTGACGTACGGCCGCTGCAAACCAACAGTTTTGGCGTCGCGAGATTCTGATCGCAGGTCACAGGAGAACAATAAGAATGATCTTCACCCAGGAACACGAAGCACTGCGTCGCACCGTCCGCCAGTTCGTCGATCACGAGATCAACCCGCACGTCGAGGAATGGGAAAAGGCCGGGCGCTTCCCGATTCACGAGATCTTCCGCAAGGCCGGTGACCTCGGGTTGCTGGGGATTTCCAAACCGGAAAAGTTTGGCGGCATGGGCCTCGACTACAGCTATTCGATCGTCGCTGCCGAAGAGTTCGGCACCATCCACTGCGGCGGCATTCCGATGTCCATCGGCGTGCAGACCGACATGTGCACGCCGGCCCTCGCCCGCTTTGGCTCCGATGAATTGCGCGAAGAATTCCTGCGCCCGGCAATTACCGGCGAACAGGTTGGCTGCATCGGCGTCTCCGAAGTCGGCGCCGGTTCCGACGTGGCCGGGTTGAAAACCACCGCCCGCAAGGACGGCGACGATTACGTGATCAACGGCAGCAAAATGTGGATCACCAACTCTCCGAGCGCCGACTTCATCTGTTTGCTGGCAAACACCTCGGACGACAAACCGCACGTCAACAAGTCGCTGATCATGGTGCCGATGAACACCCCGGGCATCAGCCTCAGCTCGCACCTGGACAAACTCGGCATGCGCAGTTCGGAAACCGCGCAGGTGTTTTTCGACAACGTGCGCGTACCGCAGCGCAATCGCATCGGCCACGAAGGTGCAGGCTTCATGATGCAGATGCTGCAGTTCCAGGAAGAACGCCTGTTCGGCGCGGCGAACATGATCAAGGGCCTGGAATACTGCGTCGACAGCACCATCGAGTACTGCAAGGAACGCAAGACGTTCGGCAGCGCGTTGATCGATAACCAGGTCATTCACTTCCGCCTCGCCGAACTGCAAACCGAAATCGAATGCTTGCGCGCACTGGTCTATCAGGCCACCGAGCAATACATCAAAGGCCAGGACGTCACACGCCTGGCGTCGATGGCCAAACTCAAGGCCGGACGCCTGGGTCGCGAGGTCAGCGACAGCTGCCTGCAATATTGGGGCGGCATGGGTTTCATGTGGGACAACCCGGTGGCCCGCGCCTACCGTGACGTGCGACTGGTATCGATCGGCGGCGGCGCCGACGAAATCATGCTGGGGATCATCTGCAAACTCATGGGCATCCTGCCGGGGAAAAAGAAATGAGTGCCCTGCCTGCTTGCCAGACCCTGCTGCTGGAATCACACAACGGCGTGCTGCACATCACCCTCAATCGCCCGGACAGCCGCAACGCCATGAGCTTGCAGATGGTCGATGAACTGCGCGCGGTGCTGGCGACGGTGCGCGATGATCGAACGGTTCGAGCACTGGTGATTGGTGGTGCCGGCGGGCATTTTTGCGCCGGTGGCGACATCAAGGACATGGCCAACGCCCGCACGCATGGGGCAAGCGCCTATCGCGACTTGAACAGAGCCTTCGGTGCGCTGCTGCAAGCGGTGCAACACGCGCCGCAAGTGGTCATCACCGTGCTGCAAGGCGCGGTCCTCGGCGGTGGATTGGGCCTGGCGTGCGTCAGCGACGTCGCGCTGGCCGATCACAACGCGCAATTCGGCCTGCCGGAAACCAGCCTGGGTCTGCTGCCAGCGCAGATTGCGCCGTTCGTGGTCCAGCGCATCGGCTTGACCCAGGCCCGTCGACTGGCGCTGACAGCGGCGCGGTTCGATGGCATCCAGGCGCGGCGTATGGGGCTGGTGCATTTCGTCGAGCATGACGCGCAAGCCTTGGCCGAGCGCCTCGATGAAGTGCTCGCCCATGTGTTGTGCTGCGCGCCAGGGGCAAATGCGACGACGAAAAAACTGTTGCTGGCGAGCGCCGGCCAGCCATCCGATGCGTTGCTGGATGAGGCGGCGCAGTGGTTCAGCGAAGCGGTGACTGGCGCGGAAGGAGTCGAGGGGACGATGGCGTTCGTGCAAAAGCGCAAACCGGGGTGGGCTTCTTAAAAGCATCGCAGGCAAGCCTGCTCCCACAGGTTTTTTGGAACGACACAGAACCCATGTAGGAGCGGGCTTGCTCGCGAAGAGGCCATCACTGTCACCGCATACCTTAAGAGAAGACCCAATGCCCGCCCTTAAAAAAATCCTGATCGCCAACCGTGGTGAAATCGCTTGCCGCATCCAGCGCACGGCCCAAGCCCTGGGCTACCGCACCGTCGGTGTCTTCAGCGATGCCGACGCCGACGCCCTGCACGTACAAATGGCCGACCAGGCCGTCAACATCGGCCCGGCCCCGGTGCAGCAGTCCTACCTGAACATCCCGGCCATCCTCGACGCCGCTCGCCGCAGCGGTGCCGACGCGATTCACCCAGGCTACGGTTTCCTTTCCGAAAACGCCGAATTCGCCCGCGCCTGCCAACACGCCGGCATCACCTTCATCGGTCCGAGCCCGGAAGCCATTGAGCTGATGGGTAGCAAGCGCCTGTCGAAGCTCGCCATGCTCGCGGCCGGCGTGCCCTGCATCGACGGCTATCAAGGGCCTGAACAGGACGATGCGACCCTGAGCCGCGAAGCCGAGCGCATCGGTTACCCGCTGATGATCAAGGCCAGCGCCGGGGGTGGCGGACGCGGCATGCGCCTGGTGCACAGCGCCGGGGAGTTGCTCGAACAATTGCGAACCGCGCGTTCTGAAGCCCTGCACGGGTTTGGCAGCGACGAGTTGATCCTCGAACAAGCGCTGATCGATCCACGGCATGTCGAAGTGCAAGTGTTCGGTGACCAACACGGCCACTTGATCCACCTCGGCGAGCGCGACTGCTCGATCCAGCGTCGCCATCAGAAAATCATCGAAGAAGCGCCCTGCCCGGTCATGACCACCGAGTTGCGTCAGGCCATGGGCGACGCGGCGCTCAAGGCTGGGCGCGCGGTGAATTACGTCGGAGCCGGCACCGTGGAATTCCTGCTCGATGCGCGCGGACAGTTTTATTTCCTGGAAATGAACACCCGGCTGCAAGTGGAACACCCGGTCACCGAATTGATCACCGGCCTCGACCTCGTGGCTTGGCAGCTGCAGGTCGCCGAAGGCTTGCCGCTGCCGTTGCAACAGGAGCAGGTGCCACTCAACGGGCACGCCATGGAAGTGCGCTTGTACGCCGAAGATCCGGCGCAGGGTTTTGTACCGCAAACCGGTCGGATAGAGGCCTGGGAGCTTACGTTGCAGGACGGTGTGCGCATCGATCATGGCTTGATCGAAGGCCAGGCCATCAGCCCGTTCTATGACCCGATGCTTGGTAAAATCATCGCCCATGGCGCTACCCGCGAAGAGGCCCGGCGCAAGTTGCTGCGGGCCGTACAGGACAGTGTGTTGCTGGGGGTGCAAAGCAATCAGCGTTTACTCGCCAGTTTGCTGCAACACCCGCAGTTCATCAGTGGCGAGTTCAGTACCGGGTTCATCCCGAGCTGTTTCGCCGACCATCCTTGCCTGCATCCGCACGTTCCAGTCGCTGAAGAATTGGCCATCGCTGCGGCGTTGTTCTATCACGCCTCGGCCCAGGCCTACCTCGCCCCACTGGCCGGCTGGCGCAACAACGCCAGTGTGCCCCTGCACTATCGCATCGGCGTGGAGGACCAGGACTGGCAGGTGGAACTGAACGCACTGCCTGACCAACCTTACCGGTTGACGGTCGGCGCCCGAACCTTGCACTTGAAGGTCATCCAGTGCGACGGGCGCTGGGCGACGCTGGATCTCGATGGCATTCGTCAGCGCTATGCCTACCGTCTCGACGCTGGCCAACTGTGGCTGTCCACCCGTCCCGGCAGCCTGCGGCTGATCGATCGGACCCAAGCGCTGATCAGCTCTCAGGCCAGCGTCAGTAGCGGCACCCTGAAGGCACCGATGGACGGGGCGATCGTCGATGTATTGGTCAGTGAGGGCAGCCCGGTCAGCAAGGGCCAACTGCTGGTGGTGCTCGAAGCGATGAAAATGGAGCATCCACTCAAGTCCGGCATCGACGGAGTGCTCAAGCGCTTGCAGGTCCGGGTCGGCGATCAGGTTAAAAATCGTCAGATTTTGTTGGAGGTTGAATAAGCCGCTAGGCGGATCCGTCGGGTTTGGCTACGCTCAAGTCCTATCAGGACGCGGATACCAGGAACCCTGCGATGCCTCATTGGCTGGTAATCGATCTGGAAGCCACCACCGATGACGGTGGCTGGCCTGTTACAGAAATGGAAATAATCGAAATCGGTGCCACTCTGGTGGACCGTAAAGGGCGCGAAGTGGATTTTTTCCAGTGCTTCGTTCGACCCTTGAAACGACCGCTGCTGACGCCGTTTTGCCGGGAGCTGACCCATATCACTCAGGCCAACGTCGACGCCGCGCAGACGCTGAGCGAGGTCTGGCCGTCGTTCGAGCAGTGGCTGGGGCAACATCAGTCGGTTCTGGAGGGCTGGGCCAGTTGGGGCGACTACGATCGCAAGCAACTGCTGCAGGAGTGGCAGCGTCTGCAACTGGACAGCGCCCTTGGCAGCGTGCCGCACATGAATCTCAAACAGCGCTTTGCCAAGGCCCGACGCCTGGAGCGCCCGCTGGGACTCAATGCCGCACTGCAACTGGCGGGCATGCAGTTCAACGGTCAACAGCATCGGGCGCTGGAAGATGCGCGTAATACAGCGCGTTTGTTGCCACAGGTTCTCCCCCTCGAAAGGTGACGGCGTTCGAGGCCTTGTGCATACTGGCCAGCCCTTTTTAGCCCTTTTCGAGGAATCGCCCATGTTTAAAGTCAACGAGTACTTCGACGGCACCGTCAAGTCGATCGCCTTTGGCACCGCTGAAGGTCCTGCGACCATCGGCGTCATGGCTCCGGGCGAATACGAATTCGGCACCAGCCAGCGTGAAATCATGCACGTGGTGACCGGCGCCCTGACCGTCAAACTGCCTGACAGCACCGATTGGGAAACCTTCGCCGCCGGCAGCCAGTTCAACGTGCCCGCCAACAGCAAGTTCCAGCTGAAAGTGGCCGTCGACACCGCTTACCTGTGCGAATACCGCGGCTAAAACCCCGGGTTTTCACCGCGACAAAAAATGCCCGCGTCCTTTTGGGACGCGGGCATTTTTCGTTCAGGGCGTTTTACTCCAGGATCGTCACCGGCATACCGACTTCAAGTTGGCCGGTGCTGTCGTTGACCAGATTCTGGCCGAACATCGCGCCATCGGCCTCGGAACGGTATTTCTGCAAGGTGGCCAAGGGTTCGCGATCTTCACTGCGCTCACCGGTTTGCGGGTCGATAGTGGTCAGAATGCAGCGCGCACAGGACTTGACCACACGGAACTCGACATCGCCAATGCGCAGGCGCTTCCAGCCATCCTCGGCATACGCCTCGCTGCCCTCGATTACCAGATTGGGCCGAAAGCGCAGCATTTCCAGCGGGCGTCCGACCTTTTGCGACAAGTCCTCCAGGGACGCCTGGCCGATCAGCAACAGCGGGAAGCCATCGGCGAACGCGACCTGATCATCGTCCTTGCCGTAACCCGATTGGGTGGTTCGCGCGCGATCAAGCGGCACTTGCACCAGCCGCGTCGGTTTACCGATGAAATCACTGACCCAGGCCGCCGCCTCAACGCCGGCATCCGGCACACGCAAGGTGTCGCGCCAGATCGTCACGCCACGCAGTTCCGCGTCGCTGGCGGGCAAAGCGATGTCGATGGGTGTGCGGCCTGCAGCGCTGAGGGTCAAGCCGCCATCGGCGTTCCACAACGCCGACAACTGACTCATCTGTGCCACCGCACGCTGGGTCAGAAAGCGCCCGCTGGCCTCGTCCACCAGCATCCAGCGTCGATCACCGTCCAACCCCAGTTTGTCGAGGCCGATCGATTGCAGGCTCTCGCCCTTGCCGGATTTCAATGGATAACGGTAAAGCGCGCTCAGACGCAGCATGGCCAGCTCCCTGGTGGACAAAAAACGCCACCCTATACGAGCTTGATCGCCGAATCAAAGGCTGGCATCAGCGCCAGCCTGTCGGGCTGTCATCAGGCCGGGACTTCGTCGAGCATCAAGCGCTGACGCACCACGTCGACAAGTTTGTCCGGCTGGAACTTGGAGAGGAAATTGTCACAGCCGACCTTCTTGACCATCGAGTCGTTGAAGCTGCCCGACAACGACGTGTGCAGCACAACGTAAAGCCCACGCAGGCGCGGGTCGTTGCGGATTTCAGTGGTTAGGCGATAGCCGTCCATTTCCGGCATTTCTGCGTCGGTGAACACCATCAACAATTTGTCGGTCATCGACACGCCCGTATCGGCCCATGCCTTGAGCATGTTCAGCGCCTTCAAGCCGTCACTGGCGATGTGCATCTTCACGCCCAACTGACCCAGCGTGTCGCGCAATTGCGACAGGGCCACATTGGAGTCGTCCACCAACAGCACTTCACGACCACGGGCGCGTTCCAGCACCGGGTCTTCGAGTTTTTCACGGGAGACCTTGGCGTTGTAAGGCACGATTTCAGCCAGCACTTTTTCGACGTCGATGATTTCCACCAACTGGTCGTCGACTTTACTGATGGCCGTCAGGTAATGCTGGCGGCCGGCACTGGTCGGAGGCGGCAGGATCGCTTCCCAGTTCATGTTGACGATGCGATCCACGCCCCCCACCAGGAACGCCTGCACCGAGCGGTTGTATTCGGTGACGATAATCGTGCTGGTCGGGCTTGGCACCAGCGGACGCATGCCGATGGCCTGGGACAGGTCGATCACCGGCAACGTCTGGCCACGCAGATTGACCACGCCACAGACAAAGGGATGGCGCTGCGGCATCAACGTCAGTTTTGGCAGTTGCAACACTTCCTGCACTTTAAAGACGTTAATTGCGAACAATTGCCGGCCGGCCAACCGGAACATGAGAATTTCCAGGCGATTCTCACCCACTAGTTGTGTGCGTTGGTCTACCGTGTCGAGAATGCCGGCCATCAATGACTCCTGGGCTTGTTCTGATGAATTCACTAAAGGGAGTTATCGGCTGTTATTGCCGGATCTTGACCCCAAGACAAAATGCCACGAACGAACATTGATGTCACATTAACATCATGCTTTACTGACTACGTGATTTCATCTGCTACATTCCCTGCGGCGCGACCTCGGTTTGCCCGTTCGGTTCCCGCGTGTAAGGGATTCCCCTAGTAACAATCAGGCCCAACCTGATGTTCGCAATATCCAATAGCCATTAATGTGACGCCATTCTCATTGCATGAACGGAGTCAGGCTTTTGTGTGCGATCGCAGGTAAGTGGCCATCCACCCTCTCGAGTTCCCCAGCCTGCGTCCAGGCTTGCCGGAGCGCGATCTCACGCCGGCATGGCAGTGTCAGGGCGCTGGACGCCCGCGTCGACACACGCGACATCCCCTCATTTGACATGACGTTGTGGAGATAAGCATGCCAAACCAACCCAAGCAGTGGGCCCAGCGGCTACCCGAGTTCCTTGTCGAAGCTGAAACGCTCCTGGCCAAGTCGGAGGAGTGCCTCAGCCATCTGCAACTCATCAGCAATGACAAAGACGCAATCGATTGCATCCTCAGCAGCCTGCTCAAGCTGGCGAGCAGGGCCGATGCCCTCGCACTGGAAGCCGTGTCTGAATTTTCGCTGCATATTCATGGTTTATTGAATCACGCCCAAAACCACATGGACCTGCACGAACAGGCGCTGGATGCCTTGAAGGACTGCTTCACGTTGATGGCCTGGCAACTCGAACTTATCGATCAGACCACAGGCCAGCTCAGCCTGGATGACAGTGAACAGACTTCCCTGATCGAAGCCTTTGCGTTTCAGGTCGGACACCGTCAATTTCAGCCATCGGTTAATTCCAAACCGTTCACGCTCGTTTCTTATTCGGAACGCCAGGCCTAATTCGCCTGAGACCCTGCCGTGTCACCTATTCTTATTGCCATGAGGCCGCTCGGTAACTTGAGTACGCTCATGTCGCAATTGAATATTTCATACCTGTCAACGACAGTTCGACATCAATAAAAACTCCCCATTCCCGCATACTTTTTCCATTGTGGAACTATCGTCCAATAGCGATTTTCCTGACCATATGGGCATATATACCAAACGCGACCGACGGTATCTTAAGTGTTATTATGCCGACCATTAGTTGACGCCAATTAATGGCGAAGTGACGCCAGAGCAAGAAACAGCGCCCATGGAAGCTCGAAGCTTTCTTAATCACGGGACCGCACCTTGCTTGAAGCGAGTCACTACAGATTTCCAAATACAGTCCCGTCAACGACCATGGCGGAGCTGCCCGCAGCGAACATTCATTGGCTCCATCCGCTATGTACGCCAGCCTCAAATCACTCACGCCATGGCCACCCTCCGCAAAAAATGCGCGACGGCTCACGCTTTTGCTGTGCCTGTGCTCTGCGTTTGGCAGTGTGCTGATTTTCGGCACTTCCGCACCGCTGCCGGCGAGTCTGATGGTCCTCAACCTTGTGGTGCTGGCGGTTGTGTGGGGGCAAGGTCATTTCTCGCGCAAGTCGATAAAATTTCAGCCGCAAGAACTGGCGGACCGCCTGCTGCAAGTCCAGGAAAACGAACGCCACCGACTCAGTCGCGAATTACATGACGACATCGGCCAGTTGCTGACCGCTGCAAAACTCCAAAGTGAATGGCTCAAACGCCGGATGCCGGAAGAAATGCAGGGCCAGTGCTCAACGCTCATCGACACACTGGACGAAACCCTGGCCAAGGTTCGCGATGTCTCGGCCATCCTCAACCCCAGACAATTGACCAGTCTCGGCCTGGAAGCCAGCCTGCGTGCACATCTGCTCAAGACCCTGGCCAATACCTCCATACACTGGAGCCTGGAATGCCATCAGCGCCTGACCGGAATACCGGAGGAAATGTCGGTGGCCGCCTTTCGAATCACCCAGGAAGCGGTGACCAATATTCTGCGTCACGCCGAAGCGAAAAATCTGTTGGTCCGCTTGCAACGTTTGCCCCAGGGCCTGACGCTGTTGATCAGCGACGACGGCCTGGGTTTCGCGCCAGCAGCCGACCCCGGCAGAGAGGGACAACGCGGGATGGCCGGGATGCTGGAACGGATCGAGCAACTGGGCGGTACCCTGGCCGTGACCAGCGAGCCGGGCAAAGGCACTCAAATCGAAGCACTTTTTCCCTGGGCGCCCCGAGCGCTTGAACGGGCCAGTTCGAATAAGGTTATGCATTGACTTGTAACTTACTTCTGGTGGATGACCACTCGCTTATCAGGGCCGGCGTGCGCGCTCTGGTGCTGGACATTCCTGGCTACGCGGTAATCGGCGAGGCCAACGACGGCTCGCAACTACTGGAAATGGTCGAGAAACTGTCCCCCGACATCGTTCTGCTGGATATCTCCATGAGGGAGACCGGTGGCCTTGAAGCCTTGCAACGGCTCAAGCGGGTGCGCCCGCAAAGCAAGGTGCTGATCCTGTCGATGCACACAGATCCTGCGCTCATCATGCAAGCGCTGGAATCGGGAGCTCACGGATATTTGCTCAAGGACACCACGGCGACCGAGCTGGAACATGCCCTGGACGCCTTACGTAACAACGAACGTTATCTGAGCCCGGCCATCGCTCACACGGTGATCAACCAGGCACTGATCCGCAACCAGAAACAGCAGCCGCAGGTAACGGACTCGCACAACCTGACCGCGCGGCAACTGGAAATCCTGCGACTGATTGTCCGCGGAAAATCCACCCGGGAAATCGCCAATGGCCTGGGCCTCAGCATCAAGACCGTTGAAACCCATCGCTCGCAGATCATGAAGCGCTTGCAGATCTACGACGTGGCAGGCCTGGTCCTGTTTGCCGTACGCGAGCAAATCATCAGCCTGGACGACTAGCCATTTTTCGAGTTACCGAGCAGTGGCGAGTCTTCAGGCAAATGCACGCGTAACGCTGCCGGGCGCGCACTGAAGCGCAGGCTGTCACCCTCCAGGGGCTCGCCATCCAGATTAATGTGCAGACCTTCGGAAACCTTGATCTCGACCCATGGCAAGCGGGCTCGCACAAACATGTTGTCGATGCCGAATCCGTCGGCCAGCAAGGTCTTCAACGTACTCACCACCTCCTGCGGCGCGGGCAAGATGCTGATATCCAGCAGACCATCGTCCGCCAGCGCTTGCGGGCACAGCACATGACCGCCGCCAGCTTGCCGGCCATTGCCGATGCCCAAGGCCAATAACTCGCCACTCCAGTGAAAGTCCGGTCCCTGTAACTCACCATATGCGACATGCAACTCGCTGAAACGCGACAAACCGGTGAACAGATAGGCGGCCCCACCGAGTACCTTTTTCAAGTCTTCGGAAGTGTTCGCCGTGACCCGGCTACCGAATCCACCAGTGGCCATGTTCAGAAACATCTGCCCTCCAACTTCCCCCAGATCGATGGCGTGAGGCGCAGCCTCCAGCAGGTCCAGGGCTGGCGCAGGCTCCAGCGGCACGCCGGCGGCGCGGGCAAAATCGTTCGCGGTCCCCAGAGGCATCAGTACCAGACTGGCCTGGGTCGATTGCACCGCCATGGCCTCGGCGATATCACGCAGGGTGCCATCACCGCCGCCAGCAATCAGGTGCGTATACCCTGCACTCAGCGCCTCTCCTACCAGTCGCTGCGCGTCACCCGCCTCCCAGGTCAATCGGACGGCCAGTTCCCAGCCCTGCTGGCGTTTGCCTTCGACGGCCGCGCGGACCTCCTCGTTGAGTGCCTGCTTGCCGTGCAGAATCAACAGCGCCTTGCGCTCACCCATTGTTGTCGCCCCCATGATTGAAATCCCTATGAGAGATGTTGACCTCAGGGGTGCCGAAAAAAGTCGGTAGAAATTGAATTATTTCAGCGCCAGTGCGTTGGCGTCCTACAGGCCTGGGATTTTTCTTACGAAACGTGAGGAATCGGCTCAATTGACCAGCCAGGGTGATTAGTAGACCTTGGTGTCTGTGGTTCTCAATCATCATTAGCAACCCCACAAGGACGTGCATGCAATGAACAACCCCGCTGCAAAAGCCCTGAATAGCACAATCGACAACGGTATCGGCCGCTCCAGTGATTTCAACGCAAGGAGCGTTTCAGCCCATGCAAAGCCATGACTTCAGGTTGCCGATCGGTGCGGTACCGCCGTTCGCAGAAAGTCGCATCAATCATCAAGCTGAATCTGACAACAGTGCAAAGCCCACTGGAGGAGTTGAAATGGAACCTCGCGTCATTGAACTGGAGACACACCTCAAATACATCCGCAGGAACATGGACGAAATACGTAACGACGTTAAATCCATCAAACACCGACTGGCCTACTCGGCAGGCGGAACAGCCGTGATCCTTGGGTTGCTGGGCTGGGTCGCCAACAGCCGCTTTGAACAGGTCGTGACACTCCTGGCCCGTTGACCCTCAGACATCACGCAAGGCCCGGTAGATGCAACCGGGTTTGCGCGACTACACAATGACAGGGATCAGACCAGCAACTCGCTCAGCGCAATGAAGCTCACATATTCACCGGCAACCAGCGTGCGATCTTCCAGCACCTCGACCAGACCATCAGCCCAGGCGGCACTGCGAAGTACGCCAGAACTCTGGTTCTTGTAGATGATTGCCCGACCATTTTCCAGGCGTCCACGCAGGTACTCTCGGCGATTTCCAGCCTTGGGCCAGTCGAATCCCGCGGGCACCTGAAATTTTAACGGCTCAACCTCCTTCACTCCTTGTCGGCGCAAGAGATAGGGCCTGGTCAACAAGGCAAAGGTGACCAGGGTCGACGCCGGATTACCGGGCAAACCGATCACCGGCACGCCGTGAAAATGTCCGACTGTCAGCGGTTTGCCAGGTTTGATGGCGAGTTTCCACAAGGACAACTCACCTTCTTCGCGTAAGGCGATGCCCAGGAAATCCGCCTCACCCACAGACACTCCGCCGGTAGAAAGGATCAGGTCGACATCCTTCAACTCTTCCAGGCGAGCACGGGTGGTTGATAAATCATCGGGAAGGATGCCGGCATCGATCACTTCACAACCCAGGCGCCACAACCAGCTGCACAGCAGCACGCGATTGCTGTTGTAAATCTGTCCCGGCCCAAGCGCCTGCCCCGGCTCTACCAATTCGTCTCCGGTAGACAGGACTGCAACCCGAACCTTGCGCACCACCTCCAGCTCAGCACGTCCCAACGACGCCGCCAGGCCCAGTTCGATTGGACCCAAGCGCGTACCTGCGGGCATTACAAGTTCGCCAACAGTCGTTTCCTGGCCTTGCGGCCGAATATTTTGACCGATACTCAGGGTCTCGATGAATCGGACTCGCTCATCCGCCTGAACCTCGGCGTTCTCTTGCATCTCGACGCAATCGGCCCCTTCAGGCACCGGTGCGCCAGTGAAGATCCGGGCACAGGTTCCTGGCTTCAACGGCTCAGGTGCCTGACCGGCAAAAATCTTCTGGCTGACCGGCAGCGGTTCTCCTGTCCAGTCAGCGATGCGCAAGGCATAGCCGTCCATGGCACTGTTCGGCCAAGGGGGCAGATCGAGCGTCGAGATCAGGTCTTCGGCCAATACGCGCCCTTCGGCCTGCGCCAACGGCAGGCGTACACGCTCAAGTATTTTTGACGACTCCGCCATTTCCAACAGACGCGCCAACGCTACCTCAACGGGCATGAGGCTGCCGGTTTTGCCGGGCTTACCCGCGGGATTCACAGGGTGCCGCCTGTTTCAGATGAGCCACGAAATTGCATGGGCGGTGCCGCGAATCCAGCTGCTCGGCAAGAATGCCGTCCCAACCGGTGCGCACCGCGTTGGTCGAGCCGGGCAAACAGCAGACCAGCGTGCCATTGGCCAACCCCGCCAAAGCTCGAGACTGAACTGTCGAAGTGCCGATGTCTGCGACGGAAATCTGCCGGAACAACTCGCCGAAACCATCGACCTGCTTGTCCAGAAGGCAACTCACCGCTTCCGGGGTGCTGTCGCGACCGGTAAACCCGGTACCACCGGTGATCAACACCACTTGCACGACATCGTCGGCAATCCAGTTGGCGACTTGTGCACGAATTTTGTAGAGGTCATCTTTAAGCAAAACCCGAGCGGCCAGGTTATGCCCGGCAGCGCTCAAGCGGTCGACAAAGACCTGTCCTGACGTATCGGTTTCCAGGGTACGGGTATCGCTGACCGTCAACACCGCGATATTGAGCGGCGCGAAAGGTACATCAGCCTTGGCTTTCATAGGCTCGTCCAGTTGTAGGATAAACAGCCCGGTGTTATATCACAGCGCCTCATTTTTTCGACGCCCCCATGGAGACTTGCCATGACCCCGAATACAGATTTACCGCCCTGCTCCATTCTGCTCCTGGCGGGGGGACGAGGCCAACGCATGGGTGGTCAGGACAAGGGACTTCTGCAATGGCATGGCGAGCCGCTGATCGCGCATCTGCATCGCAAAACCCGTGAGTTGAGCGATGACCTGATCATCTCCTGCAACAGAAACATGGAAAAATACGCGCCTTACGCCGACCAGTTGGTCCATGACGACGAAGGTGATTTCCCGGGGCCGCTGGCGGGTATCCGCGCCGGCCTCAAGGCTGCCCGTCATGGTTTTTTACTGGTGTTGCCCTGCGACGTGCCACGCATTGATGCCGCCCTGCTCCATGACATGCGCGAAACCGCCCGCCAGCATCCGGATAAACCGTTGATGCTGCGGCATGGCGAGCACTGGGAACCCTTGCTTTGCATTATCCCGACGGCACTCCTGGTGGATTTCGAAAAGGCGTGGAATGAGGGTGAGCGCAGTCCGGGGCGGATCATGCGCAACCTGGGCGCTACTGCCCTGCAATGCCCCGAAAATGACCCTCGCCTGGCCAACCTCAATACACCGGAGCTATTAAGCTCACACAACACTGTGTCAGACTGACGCAAGAAGGAACTTGCGCACGATGCATACGTCTCAAGCTCAGTAACCAAAAGAATTCATATTCGGAGACACACTCATGACTCAACGGACCCTCGCCTCTTTCATGCTCGCCTTGGGCCTTGCGACCCTCGCCGGTTGCGCATCGCCTACAGTGATCACCTTGAATGATGGTCGCGAAATCCAGGCCGTCGACGCGCCAAAATACGATGAGAAGTCAGGTTTCTATGAGTTCGAACAACTCGATGGCAAACGCACTCGCATCAACAAGGATCAGGTCCGTACCGTCAAAGAGTTGTAATCTTTACGGCATTACCGGATACGAAAAAGCCCGCTTGATGCGGGCTTTTTCGTGCCTGGAGGACTGCTATCACCATTGTAGGGTGATGGTGCTTTCGAATTCACGCTCAAGCCCGGTGACCGGGTCCAAAAACCGTAAACCCTGCGCCAGCAATTTCAAGGGATTGGCGTAGTCGTCCTCAATATCCTTGAGTACCTGCGGATAGAACGGATCGTTGCAGATACTGGCGCCCAGCGCGGTCATGTGCACCCGCAACTGATGTTTCTTGCCGGTCACGGGATAAAGCCCATAGCGCCAGAGGTCACCGTTCCTCTCCCTGACCTCGACGGCTGTCTCGGTGTTGCTGACGCCCGGACCTTCCTGCATGCGAAAGAACGGCTCGCCATCGATCATCCGGCTTTTATGAACCAGTGGAAACGAAAGCTCAGGTAATGCCGGGGCGATTGCTTCGTAGCGTTTTTCGATTTGTCGTGTAGGAAACAATGACTGGTAAGCCGAACGGCTCTGAGGGTTCGCTGAAAACAGCACCAACCCTGCGGTATGCCGGTCGATGCGGTGCAAGGGCACCAGATGCGGGTTATCCAGTCGACGGATCAGCCGCCGCAACAATGTCTGCTCTACATACTCGCCAGCCGGAGTCACAGGCAGAAAATGCGGTTTGTCCGCCACCACCAGGTGTTCGTCGGCGTACAGGATCGACTCGACCACCGGAATCTCTTTTTCGTCCGGGACCTCACGAAAATAGTGAATCCGCAGTCCTTCCTTGTAACGCAGATCAAGTGTGATCGGCATCCCTTGCGCGTCAAGCACACGGCCGCGTGCAATTCGGGCCAGCCATTGTTCACGACCGATTGCACTGAAATGTTCGCACAAACAATCGAGGACGGTCTGCCACGGCCCCGGCGGCAAATAAAGCGTGCTGGCCTGGTGGTGTGCAGCAGAAAAAGATGAAGTGGACATACGAAAGCTCTGACCCTTAATGCAGGACGGCATTATCCCGCACTGGCCCGATCACACCTAGAAGAGAATCCTCACGCCGGTATCTGCGTACGCGCTGCGGCCTCAGTGAACTCCTTGAGCCAGCGCAGCACATCAACCGCTTCCCAGCGACCAGGGTCATAAAGCGCATACAACAACCCCTGATAACCCACGACATCCAGCTGCCGGTGATAACCCGCACGCTGGAACAACGCCTCGATTTCGGCGAAACAGGTATTGAAATGCAGCTTGTTGAACGGAGTTTTTCCTTCCGTGACCAGACCGTCCAGACGCAACTCGAGGACAGCCTCGCGTACAACATCGACCGACATCTTGTTCACGCTGTTTTTCAATTGCTCGACATTGACCACGATTAATCCCTCTCATGCCCCGAACCGACTCTCCCTCCAGAAAATCAGGAGTCGCCGTCAGACAAACGAATAGCTGTATGCGCATACAGTATCCGAAGAGGACCGATTAAGCCAAGGGGATCCATCGCAAAGTTCGACAGACGGGTAAGTGAGGTCGAAAAAACCACTTAACTCAGGAACGCTGCCACCTCATCGGCACTGAATGGCCAGCCCAGCTCAGCCCCGGTATCGATCCGACGCAACACCGGAATACGCAGGCTGTAGGCTTCAAACCAGCTTTCGCTGTCAGCGATATCCACCAATTCAACCAGCAGACCATGTTCGACAAACGGCATCAGCTCGGCTTCGGCGACTTCACAGAGATGGCACCCAAGAGTACCGAACAGCTGACATTCAGGAGGCATGAGCGCTCAACCTAAGAGATTAAATGACTATTCTAGGCCTGCCCCCAAAAGCCGTCGAGCCATTGAATCTTCTGGCCTTGGCGCACAAATCACCATGACACCGGCAAAACCCTGATTCATATCAGTCGCCATAAATGTCATTTACGCGATGCTCAGGTTTCTTTTAGTTCTACGCTTGAATAGCCAGAACCCAGCACCGGAGTTTTTTGTGTTCGCCAACCTGTTGATCATCTTCGCCTCCTCACTGGTGGTGATTGCACTGTTCCAGCGCCTGCGATTGCCACCGGTGCTCGGCTATCTGTGCGTGGGGTTGATGATCGGGCCGACGGCGTTCAACTGGGTGAATGAAAGCGAAGAGCTGCCAGACCTTGCCGAACTGGGTGTGGTGTTCCTGTTGTTCTCCCTCGGGCTGGAGTTTTCCCTGTCGAAAATGATCGCGCTGCGCCGAGTTGTGTTTGGTCTGGGCAGCCTGCAAGTGCTCGGTACCGGGGTGGTACTGGGTGCCTTGCTGATGTCGCTTGGCATGCCGACCACCCCAGCTCTGTTACTGGGCGCTGGCCTTTCGCTGTCCTCAACGGCGATTGTCAGCAAGGAGCTGAGCAGCCTCGGCGAGATTTTCAGCAGTCACGGCCAGAATGCCATCGCCGTGCTGCTGTTCCAGGATGTGGTCGCAGTGTTGCTGCTGACCCTGGTGCCGGTGTTCGCCGGCAACAGCGACCTGGCCTGGTACTGGGCTTTGCCCCTGACACTGGGCAAGACGATTGTGCTGTTTATCGGCCTGCTGCTGGCCAGCCGCTGGCTGCTGCCCCGCCTGTTTCATGAAGTCGCCGCCGCCCGCTCACCCGAACTTTTCGTGCTGCTGGCGCTGGTCATCGTTTTGCTTACTGCCTGGCTGACTCACTTGCTCGGTCTCTCCCCGGCCCTGGGCGCATTTCTGGCCGGCATGCTGCTGGGGGAAAGCCATTATCGGCATCAGATCGAGGCCGATATCCGGCCATTCCGCGACATTCTCCTCGGGGTGTTTTTCGTCAGTATCGGCATGTTGATCGACTTGAAGTTGTTTGCCAGTCACGGCCTGGCGATCCTTGGACTGACGCTTGGGTTGCTGGCGATCAAGGGCACGGTCGTTGCGTTGCTGGTCAAATGGCGCGGCAGCGATGGAGAAACCGCTTGGCGCAGTGGTCTGGCATTGGCTCAGGGCGGCGAGTTCTGCTTTGCGCTGATGGCACAGATGCAGCAAAACAAAATGATGCCCGCCGATTTCGGCGGTCTTTTGCTGGCTGCGACATTCTGCTCGATGCTGGTCACTCCATTATTGCTGCGCGCCGCGCCCCACCTCGCGACACGCCTGCATCGCAAACCGAACGAAGAAGTAAAACTGGCGCAAATCAGCGCGCTCACTGCCGACTTGCACAACCATGTGGTGATTTGTGGCTATGGTCGCGTCGGTCAGTCGATCGGCCGAGCCCTACGCAACGCCAAACAACCCTACGTTGCGCTGGACACCGATCCGGTGCGTGTCCAGGAGGCCGCAGTCAATGAAAGCTGCGTGCATTACGGCGATTCACGCCGCGGTGAACTGCTGCTCGCGGTAGGCCTGGCGCGCGCAAAACTGCTGGTGATCGCCGTGGACCAGAGCGACATAGCGCTGCTGATTCTCAAGGAGGCTCGCCGCTTGAACTCGACGATTCCTATCCTGGTACGCACCCGGGACGACAGTCAGCTGACCGAGTTGAAAGCGGCCGGCGCCAGTGAAGTCGTCCCTGAGTTGCTGGAGTCGAGCCTGATGCTGGCCTCCCACGCACTGATCATGCTGGGGTTGCCCGCCCACCAGGTCCAGGAACGGGCTGACCAGATACGCCATGATCGTTATCGCCTGCTGCATGGCTTTTATCCTGGAGCCGACGACGATGAAGAACAGTGAGTCAGTCCTGGCTTACGGCACCGATCTTGTGCACCGACAAGTCCGCGCCGTAATACTCCTCTTCCTGGCTAAGGCGCAGACCATGGAACGCCTTGATCACGCCATACACCGTAAAGCCGCCGGCCAACGCCACGACGATCCCCAGAGCGGTGCCAATCAACTGGCTGATCAGGCTAACGCCTCCCAAGCCACCCAATGCGCTCTGGCCAAAAATGCCGCAAGCGATCCCGCCCCAGACACCGCACAATCCATGCAACGGCCAGACACCCAGCACATCATCGATACGCCATTTGACTTGAGCCGCGGTGAAGCACCAGACAAACAACGCGCCTGCGATGATACCCGTCACCAGTGCGCCGACCGGGTGCATCAGGTCCGAACCGGCACAGATCGCCACCAACCCGGCCAATGGACCATTGTGCAAAAACCCTGGGTCATTGCGCCCGACGATCAACGCCGCCATCGTGCCGCCGACCATGGCCATCAACGAATTGACCGCTACCAAACCGCTGACGCCTTGCAGTGTCTGCGCACTCATGACGTTGAAGCCGAACCAGCCGACAATCAGAATCCACGAGCCCAGCGCGAGAAAGGGAATGCTCGAGGGAGCAAACGCCACCAGCCGCCCTTCGCGATAACGCCCTTGCCGTGGCCCGAGCAACAACACGGCCGCGAGCGCCAGCCAGCCGCCCATGGCATGAACGACTACAGAACCTGCGAAATCATGGAAGCTGGCGCCAAAACGCGCCAGCAACCAGGCTTGCAAGCCGAAATTGCCATTCCACACCATGCCCTCGAAGAACGGATAGATGAATGCCACGATCAGCGCCGTGGCACACAGCTGCGGGACGAACATGGCGCGCTCGGCAATGCCCCCGGAAATAATCGCGGGAATGGCGGCGGCAAAGGTCAGCAGAAAGAAAAACTTCACCAGTGCGTAGCCATGATCGGCGTTAATGACCGCCGCCGGCTGCAGGAAGGTGACCCCATAGGAAATCCAATAGCCTATAAAGAAGTAGGCCAGGGTCGAAATGGCGAAGTCGCTGAGGATCTTCGACAAGGCATTGACCTGGTTTTTCTGTCGAACCGTGCCGACTTCAAGAAAGGCAAAACCGGCGTGCATGGCCAGCACCATGACCGCGCCGATGAGAATGAACAACGTATTGGAGCTATGGACCAGACTGTCCACAGCGCTTTGCAGATTTTCCATGGAGTTGGCAGACCTGAAGGCTAAAAAAGCACCAAAGCGGTTCGCGCAGAGTCGTTCGTGCACCAAGTTGCGGCTCACCATGATCAACGCGTGGTCGCGATGAACCGCTTTGGCGCACAAGGTCGTCACCTTCACGCGAGTTTTGTTTGTTTGAGTTAGGGTTTTGCTGAAATCATGCCCGGCAACAGCGCAGTGGCACGGGTTAACGCACCATCACATAGCAAAAGTTGTACCACTCATTTGTACTGAACCTTCACACTGGGCTCATACTCGAACGTTTCAGAAGCCACTTACGGAGATCATCAATGGCCAGCATCAAAGCAAAGACTGCTCAAGAAATCCTGATGAACGATTTTCAGACACTGGTCAGCGACACCGAACGGTTGCTGGAGCACACCGCTACGCTGGCTGGCGATCAGGCCGATGAGTTGCGCAGCCAGATTCACGACAGCCTGCTGCGCGCCCGCGAAACCCTGAAGCTGACCGAAGATTCCCTGCGCGAACGCGGCCAGGCAGCCGTCACCGCTGCCGAAGACTATGTTCAAACCAATCCATGGCAATCGGTCGGGATCGCAGCGGGCGTCGGCTTCCTGATTGGCCTGCTGGCTACTCGGCGCTAATTATGGCTATCGGTGAATCCAGCTCGTCCGCGACGGGCACAAGCGCTTCATCGCGGCGCTTGGGTGCCGCTTTCCTTGGACTGTTGCACAGCCATGTCGAACTGTTCGGCATCGAGTTGCAGGAACAAAAAGCGCGCACCGTAAGCCTGCTGCTGTTCGCAGGCCTGGCGCTGGTCTTTGCCTTGCTGTTGCTGGTGGGGTTGTCGACGCTGGTGCTGATCCTGTTCTGGGACACTTACCGCTTGCCGGCGATCATCGGGCTCTGCGTGTTCTATACGCTCGCGGCGATCTTCTGTGCCATGCGCCTGAAGGCAGCCATTTTCGATGAGTCCTCACCCTTCCACGGCACCCTGGAAGAATTGGCCAACGATCGGGAGCGCCTGCTGCCATGAGCCTGCCTGAACTTCCCCATAACAGCTCCCGCACCGAAATGCGCAAGGCGTTGATCCGTCTGCGCATGGAAATGCATCGCCAGGAAATTCGCCACGAATCGGCGCAACTGCTGCTGCCCTTGCAGCGAGTACGCGGGATGACGCAAAACCTGCAGGATGGCTTCGGCATCAAGCACGCCCCGCTGTGGGGCATGGCGGCCGTGACATTGCTCGGGTTTCTGACCGGCAAAGGTGCCAAGAGCGGTGGTGTCAGCAGCCTGACTCGACTGGTTCGCCTGGGCACCTCGCTTGGGCCATTGATCAAGCTCGTCCTGCAAAACTCTCCGCGCAAAGACTGAACAGTCTTTATCTGGCTGCATTCTTGCAATACCACCGGGATTAACCTCTTTATCGAGAGGTTCAATCCTGTGTGCCTATCCGGTGAGCGGGTTTATCCAAAAACAAGACCTTACTAAGGAGGCCTCGTGATCGACGGGCAACCGCTCGCCTGCTTTCAGCCGTTCATCGATACCGCCACTGGCCGTATCGCGGGTGTGGAAGCGCTGGGTCGACTTCGACAACCCGACGGCCAACTTGCCTCGGTGGGACCGCTATTCGCGGACCCGCGAACGCCCGCCGTTGCCCTGCGTCGTCTTGATCGCCAGATTCGCGACAACGCCCTGAGCCGCCTGCATGAAGCGCCTGCGGACTGGTTTCTGAGCCTGAACATTTCCCCCCGATGGATCAACCGCTTGCGGCCGAATCAGGCGCTACCGAGCCTCAAGCAATTGGTCAGGCACAATGTCGACCCACAACGCATCGTCTTCGAAATCACCGAGCTTGGGGGCGACATTCAGCGTCTGGCCGACGTCGTGGCCCGCTACCGGCAGGCCGGCGCACGGATCGCCATCGATGACTTCGGTGCCGGCTACTCTCAGCTCGATCGCGTATTGGCCCTGCAGCCGGACATTCTCAAGCTCGACATGCGGCTGTTCCAGGCTGCGGCATTGGGCGGTCCCAGCAGTGACGTGGTGAAGGCACTGGCGCAAATGGCCGAGAAAACCGGTTGCTGGATCATCGCCGAAGGCGTGGAAACCGAAGCCCAACTGAATTTTGCCCTCGAATGCGGCTCACGCTATGTGCAGGGTTTTCTGTTTGCCCGGGCGCAAGCGGACTTTTTCGCTTCCAATGCCTTCGTCGAGCATTTCGCACAACTGCGCCAACGCTATGTTCAACAGAAGCTGGACGAACGCAGCCGACTGAATACCATGCGCCAGCAACTCTGCGAGTTGATGGCCATTCTGCAAGTCTGGGCCCAGGCCCGTGCACCGCTGAGCGCCTTGCCACAACTGGACGCATTTCCCTGGCTGTTGCGCTTCTATCAATGCGACCGCCATGGCACGCAGCTGACGCCCAATCTGGAATGGCGCAACAACGGCTGGGAGGCCGATAACCGCTACCTGGGTCACAACTGGTCATGGCGTCCTTACTTTTATCACTTGCTGGCCGAAGGCTGGGAAGAGCGGCGCCTGACACTCTCAAGCACCTACCGCGATGCCACCAGCAATCAGTACTGCCTTACCGCCGGGCAATTTTTTGACAACGGCGAGCGACTGCTGCTCATCGACATCGACGCTGCCGGGCTCTAGTTCCACTTGCGGGCACAGGCGGGAACCCCGAAGCTAGAGCATCAGTCACCTGACGGAGAGCCCAGCCTTGGATTGGCAAACACTGCTTACCCGCGAACGCCTCGGAAAGCCGCTGCACAGCCCTGAAGAACTCGGCCGCAGCCCTTTCCACAAAGACCACGACCGCATTATTTTCTCGGGGGCTTTTCGCCGCCTCGGGCGCAAGACCCAGGTTCATCCAGTCTCCAGCAACGATCATATCCACACACGCCTGACTCACTCGCTGGAAGTCAGTTGTGTGGGTCGATCCCTGGGCATGCGAGTCGGTGAAACCATACGCGGCGCCTTGCCTGACTGGTGCGAACCGAGCGATCTGGGGATGGTGGTGCAATCGGCCTGTCTTGCCCACGACATCGGCAATCCGCCCTTCGGTCATTCCGGCGAAGACGCGATTCGTCACTGGTTCCAGCAAGCCGCAGGCCGGGGCTGGCTGGACGCCATGAGCGAGGTCGAACGTGACGACTTCCTTAATTTCGAAGGCAACGCTCAAGGTTTTCGGGTGCTCACCCAACTGGAATACCACCAGTTCGACGGCGGCACCCGACTGACCTATGCCACCCTGGGCACTTACCTGAAGTACCCATGGACGGCAAAACACGCCGACTCACTGGGCTACAAAAAACACAAGTTCGGCTGCTACCAGAGCGAGCTTGGACTGTTGGAGCAGATTGCTCAGAAACTCGGTCTTCCCCAACTGGAGGAACAGCGCTGGGCGCGACATCCGCTGGTGTACTTGATGGAAGCTGCCGATGACATCTGTTACGCGCTGATCGATCTGGAAGACGGTCTGGAGATGGATCTGCTTGAGTACGCCGAGGTCGAGTCGCTGCTCCTTGACCTGGTGGGCGACGATCTTCCGCAAACCTATCGCCAATTGGGGCCACTGGATTCGCGTCGTCGCAAATTGGCAATCCTGCGGGGCAAAGCCATCGAGCACCTGACCAATGCCGCAGCCCGGGCTTTCGTCGAGCAACAGGACGCGCTGCTGGCTGGCACGCTGACCGGCGACCTGGTGGAACACATGCACGGGCCGGCCAAACGCTGCGTCTTGAATGCCAAAGACATGGCGCGCAAGAAAATCTTCCAGGACAAGCGCAAGACGCTGCATGAAATCGGCGCTTACACCACGCTGGAAATCCTGCTCAACGCGTTCTGTGGTGCGGCACTGGAACAACACAACGGCCGGACGCCGTCCTTCAAGAGCCGCCGCATCCTGGACCTGCTGGGCAACAATGCGCCTGATCCTCATGGTCCTTTACACAACTCGTTCCTGAGAATGATCGACTTCATTGCCGGCATGACCGACAGCTATGCCAGTGAAATGGCACTGGAAATGACCGGTCGCGCCAGCCACGGGTGAAAACCTTTCGATCAGCCGTCACGACTGGCGACGGCTGATCGGCAGTCACACGCACTTCAACGTCAAACGAATTGCCCTACACCCTGTACAGAGCGGACTGATCGATTGCACGATCGAATCGCGAAATAATGGGCGCCCTCTCTGCCCGACAGATGAAGTATGAAAAATCCTGAGTTCAAAAACGATTGGCGCATCCTGCTGGTGGAAGACCATCCCTTCCAGCTCAGGGCGACCCAATATCTGCTTGAGAGTTACGGCTTCACCCAACTCACCGCCACTGACAGCGCCGAATCCGCCTTGCAGCAGATGTTCGATGCATCGCACCCCTTCGACATTCTCCTGTGCGATCAATGCCTGCCCGACCTTCCCGGCCTGGAGTTGATCGAACTGGCGAGCCAGAGGGGAATGATCAGGCAAGCGATACTGCTGAGCAGCCTGACATCCATTGAACTGGACGAACTTGAAAGAGTGGCCTGCGAACACAGACTACCGTTATTGGGCTACTTGATAAAACCATTGAAACAATCAGACTTTAGAAACTTGTTGACCTTGGCCTCACTGTAAAATCTCGCCAACAAACATAGACTATATCCGGCAATAACAAGACGACTAACTCAGTTCTCCAGCGACGCAGACACTTCTGCAACTCTTTCACTAGTCCTCATGCAGAACCTAGTTGATACGTAGTCTGATTCTTCTTCCTTTGTAGGATTTGTCCTATATTGCTGCTATCGCCCAGTCAGTTCATGCGCCCCCTCAACTATCTGAGCTAAGGTGCGCGCTTTATTTGAGCTCGTATGGGATCTGATTATGAACTCCGTTTTTATTGTCGACGATCACCCCGTCATCCGTCTTGCAGTCCGAATGTTGCTCGAACACGAAGGTTACAAAGTTGTCGGCGAAACGGACAACGGGGTCGACGCCATGCAGATGGTGCGTGAATGCATGCCCGACCTGGTCATTCTCGACATCAGCATTCCCAAGCTGGATGGGCTGGAAGTTCTCTCCCGATTCAACGCCATGAGTACCCCCCTTAAAACACTAGTGTTAACGGCACAATGCCCGACGCTTTTCGGTATTCGCTGCATGCAATCCGGCGCGTCAGGGTATGTTTGCAAACAAGAGGATCTCAGTGAACTGGTGAGTGCAATCAAAGCGGTACTATCAGGTTACAACTATTTCCCCAGCCAGGCCTTGAACCCGGTTCGAAGTGATGACATTCGATACGCCGACCTTGAGTTATTCAAATCAGTCAACGACCGGGAATTAATGGTATTGCAACTTTTTGCCCAAGGCCGCACCAACAAGGAAATTGCCAAGGGCATGTTCCTGAGCAACAAGACCGTCAGCACCTACAAAAAACGCCTCATGCAAAAACTCAAAGCCAAGTCGCTCGTTGAACTTATTGATATGGCAAAACGCAACGCATTAGTGTGAGAGACCGGATGCCCAGTCGTTTAAAGGATTATTTACTATTGATGACGGTGGGTTTATGCCTGAGCACCTCAGCGCCAGCCGCACCGACCGCCAGCAAGGCCTTCACCTTGCTCAGTCGTTCAATGATCGGGAACATGGAAGTCCAACTGGATAATTCCCAACAGCAATGGGTTAACAATAAGCGTGAATTGATTCTGGGCACGTCTGCCCCCGATTACCCTCCTTTCGACCTGACCGTCAGTGGCTGCGACTATGAAGGTTTTACCGCCGACTACGCGGGCATCCTGGGCCAGACCACCGGGTTACCCGTCAAGGTTCAACGTTACGCGTCCCGGGGAGATGCGATCCAGGCACTGGAAAAAGGCGAGGTCGACCTGCTCGGTAGCGCCAACGGTTTTGAGGCTCGCAATGCCGATATTGTGCTGTCCACACCCTATGCCGTGGATCAACCGGTTCTGGTGACACGCGAAGGAGAGACCCGATCCCTGAGCGATGGCCTGGCCGGGCTGCGCCTGAGCATGGTGTATCACTATCTACCGCTGGAAGAAGTCAAAGCCTTGTATCCCAAGGCGATCATCACCGCCTACCCCTCCTACCAGAATGCAATCAATGCGGTGGCTTTCGGCCAGGCCGATGTGTTTCTCGGCGATACGATTTCAACCCACTACATGATCAACAAGGGTTATCTGAACAACATCCGAATGGCCAACTTCGGTAAACACGAGGCCCATGGATTCAGCTTTGCCGTGCACAAAGACAACCCGCAACTGCTTGAAATCATCAACGCGATACTCAAAGCCATCCCTGCCAATGAACGGGAAAACATCGCCAAACGCTGGAGTGCCGGCAGTGACATCCTGCTCACCGATCAGAAGTTGCAGCTCACCCACCGCGAAGAGCGCTGGCTGGCGCAACATCCTGTGGTGCGCGTCGTGGTCAACGAGGCATACGCACCGCTGACCTTTTTCGACAGCGACGCCAACTTTCGAGGCGTTACCGCAGACTTGCTCGAACTGATCAGGTTGCGCACCGGTTTGCGCTTCGAGATTCATCGCAGCCGCAACGATGACGAGATGATCGAGCAGGTCAGCAGCCATCGGGCCGACCTCATCGCCGCCCTGCTGCCAAGCACGCAACGGGAAACGGAGTTGAACTTCAGCCGCCCCTATCTGCAAAACTCGGTTGTCCTGCTGACTCGCAAGGCGGCCGGCAGCCCCACCACGTTGATACAGCTGTCAGGCAAGCGCCTGGCGATTGCCCAAGGCAATCCACTGGTGAATTACCTTCGTCGCGACTTCCCCGGTATCCACCTGATAGAAACCCCGGACGCCTTCAGTGCCGTGGAAATGCTCGCCGAGGGTCAGGCTGAAGGTGCCGTGAACTCGCTGGTGATCGCCAACTATTTCATCTCCTCCAGAATCTTCGAAAACACCCTCCAGATCAGCACCACCATTGGCACCCAGCAAGCCGCGTTCTCCCTGGCGACCAGGCACGACGACAACGAGTTGAACTCGATCCTCGACAAGGCGCTGCTGAGCATCACGCCGGAAGAACTGGGCATTATCAACAGCCGTTGGCGAGGCTACTCGTCGGTCTCGCAAACCTGGCGCAACTATCATCGGGTGTTCTATCAGATCGTTATCGGCGTCGGCGTGCTGCTACTGATTTCCGTCACCTGGAATGCTTACATGCGTCGCCAGATCCGTCAGCGCCAAGCCGCCGAACTGGCGCTGAACGATCAACTCGAATTCATGCGATCGCTGGTCAATGGCACGCCTCATCCGATCTACGTGCGTGATCGCCAAGGCCTGCTGCAAAGCTGCAACGACAGTTACCTGGAAACGTTTGGCGTGAAACGCGAAGACGTGATGGGCAAGAATGTCACGCAGGACAGCATGAACAACACCTGCGAAGCGCGAGCGTATCAAGCGGATTACCAGCGCGTCGTGGCCGAAGGCAGGCCGCTGATTCTCGACCGGCCACTGCACATCGGTGACCGCATGCTGACGATTTATCATTGGATTCTTCCCTACCGGGACTCTACCGGCGAGGTTCAAGGCGTTATCGGCGGCTGGATCGATATCAGCGATCGACGACAACTGTTCGATGACCTGCGGGCTGCCAAAGAGCGTGCAGATGAGGCCAGCCGCGCCAAAAGTACCTTTCTGGCCACCATGAGTCATGAGATCCGCACGCCGATGAACGCGATTATCGGCATGCTTGAGCTCACCCTCAAACGCATCGATCACAACCATTGCGATCGTCCGGGCATTGAGGTGGCCTATCACTCGGCCAAAGAGTTACTGGAGCTGATCGGGGACATTCTGGACATTGCGCGAATCGAATCCGGACGTTTGAGCCTGAGCCCGGAACGCGTCAACCTGAGTGAAACGGTGATATCGGTCGTTCGTATTTTCGACGGTCTGGCGCGCCAGAAAAATCTGGTCCTGCTGCTGGACTTCGATCCTGGCAACCCGCCCTGCGACGTCCTGCTGGACCCGATGCGCTTCAAGCAGGTGCTGTCCAACCTGGTGAGCAACGCCATCAAGTTTACCGAGCAGGGTCAGGTCAGGATCGTGGTCGAGTTGCATCCCACCGATGACGCCGACAGGGTCCTGCTGCAGTTACAGGTTCAGGACAGCGGGATGGGGATCAGCGAACAGGATCAACAGCGTCTGTTCGAGCCTTTCGCCCAGGCTGATCATTCGGAGCAATCGGCCAGAGGTGGTGCAGGTCTGGGCCTGGTGATCAGTCGCAACCTGTGCGAAATGATGGGCGGCAGCCTGCAATTGAGCAGCCAGAGCGGTGTTGGCACTCAGGTCCAGGTCTCGTTGCACCTTGCAACGCTACCGCCCAGACAGGCGCCCGAAACCGCTGCCCCGCAGATCCACACCACCCAGGCTGCGTTGAACGTCCTGGTGGTCGATGATCATCCGGCCAATCGCTTGCTCATGTGCCAGCAACTGGAGTTCCTGGGGCATCGCTTCAGCGCCGCACCGGATGGCGAGGCGGGACTGCAGGCGTGGAAGGATGGGGCTTTTGACCTGGTGATTGCCGACTGCAACATGCCCCTCATGAATGGATACGAACTGGCTCGCGCCATTCGCCAACACGAACAACAAACCCGGGCCAGACCATGCACCATTCTGGGGTTCACCGCCAACGCACAGCTGGAGGAAATTCAGCGCTGCAAACACGCCGGGATGGACGACTGCCTGTTTAAACCACTTAGTCTGACCGCTTTGAGTCAATGGGTCGAAGGTCAGGCACCGACGGTCCGCGATCCAGCCTTCAGCCTGGAAGGTCTGCACCTGTTGACGGGGGGCAATCCGATCCTGGACCAGCGCTTGTTGTCCGAGCTACTGAACAGCAACCGCCTGGACCGGCAAGAGTTGCAAGCCTTGGCCCCTTCACAAGGCCGACAGTCATTCATCGACGTTGCCCATAAAATCAAGGGTGCCGCGCGCATCGTCCAGGCCTGCCGATTGATCGACAGCTGCGAGGCGCTCGAAACCGCCTGCCACACGGCGTTCCACCACGATGAAGTGGCTCACTGCGTCAAAGCCATGGAGCGTGCCATGCACGAACTGGAGCATGCCTTGCAACAGCAAATAGCGCAAAACGACAAAGGCAGAACGACGGAGCCTTAACTATGCTTGGACGCTGAGCAGTGTGTTAAACATCATGGAGAGACCGCAATGCCCAGCCCACTGCGCCCCGAACGTCGGTTTCCCCTGCACGTTCACATCAGTGTGATGTTCACCTTCCTGCTGTTGCTGACCGGTGTGGTGCTGGGCATTTTCCACTACGGGCAGACCACTCAGATCATTCTTTCCAGCAGCGAAAAGCTCTTCAACCGCATCGAGCAGGATGTCCGCCTGGACCTGCAAGGCACCTATGAACCCATTCGCCATTTGCTAAGCCTGCTGGTGGACTACCCGGTGACTCAGGCCCCGGATCTGGAGCAGCGCCTGGCATTGCTCAAGCCGTTCAGCCAATCGCTCAAAGACAATCCCAATCTGGCATCGTTGTATCTGGGCTACAGCAACGGCGACTTTTTCATGGTTCGGCCCCTGCGAACCACGGCCCTGAAGACAGCCTTGAAGGCGCCGGATACAGCGGCGTATCAAGTCTGGAGCATCGAACACGACGTTAACGGTGGTCAACCCCGTTCTCAATCGTTGTTTTTTGATCAATCCCTGAACCTGCTCGGCCGCCAGGACAATCCCGACGAAACCTTCGATCCGCGCACTCGGGCCTGGTTTTCCAGCGCGCGCGGCGACGAAGGCCAGATCACCACCGAACCCTACATTTTTTTCTCCACCCACAACATCGGCACCACCCTGGCCCGGCGCAGTGGCGAAGACGCAGTGATCGGTGCCGACCTGACGCTGGCCGAATTATCGGCAACCCTGGCCAAGCATGTGGTCACCCCCCATACCGAAATCGTACTGTTCGATGCCCAAGGCAACGCGATTGCCTACCCCGACAGCAGCAAACTGATCGTCGACGACCAGACCGCCCGCCTGATCAAGGCAGCCGACCTGAGCCCCGGTCTCAGTGCCCTGCTCGCCCACCCATCGACCGGCAAGCGCCTGCACGCCGCAGGCCGTCAATGGATCGTGGCGCGTAGCAGCATGCAGGAAGGCGGCCCCCAGGGACTGCAACTGGCGCTGCTGGTGCCCGAGGACGAATTGCTCGTCGATGCCTACCGCATGCGCTGGCAAGGTGCGCTGATTACCCTGACGACGTTGCTGTTGTGCCTGCCGGTGGGATGGCTGATCTCAAGAATCCTGGTCAAGCCACTGCGTGCGCTGGTGCAGGAAGCCGATGCTGTGCGCAGTTTCAATTTCAATTTTCCCGTCGGCCATCGCTCGCCGGTGCTCGAGGTCGACCAACTGAGCGTTTCGATGGCGCGGATGAAGGACACCCTGGGGAGTTTTTTCCAGATTACCGACAGCCTGAGCGCCGAGACCCGTTTCGAGCCCTTGCTGCAACGGGTGCTATTTGAAACCGTGAAGATCGGGCAAGCCCAGGCGGGTCTCATTTACCTGCGCGAGCGTGATAGCGATCGCATGGAGCCCCATGGCCTGGTCATCAACGACACGTCACAGGCATTGCCGTCGTTCGCTGTTGAAGGTCACGACCTTCACGACCCGCGGAGCCCTCAGTGGATGCAGTCGCTGTCGAATGCCGACAATGTCGTGACCAGCCTGGGTTTCGAACAGGCGGGGGATCTGCAAAAAGTCTTGCTCGCGCTGGAATGTCCCCGGGTTCACCTGATCGGCATCCGTTTGCACAATCGACACAACGAAACCGTGGGCTTGCTGATTCTGCTGTTAGCCGACAGCGGCACGCCAAGTGACCTGGACAAACTCCGCCCGGATCGCATTGCGTTTCTCCAGGCTGTTTCCGGCGCGGCGGCCGTGAGCATTGAGAGTCAGCGTCTGCAAGCCAAACAGAAACAGCTGTTGGATTCATTCATTCAATTGCTCGCTGGCGCGATCGATGCCAAAAGCCCTTACACCGGCGGTCATTGCCAGCGAGTCCCGGCACTGACGCTGATGCTCGCCCAGGCTGCCGCTGACAGCCAGGAACCGGCCTTCAGCGGCTATCGACCCACCGAAGACGAATGGGAGGCGCTGCACATTGCAGCCTGGCTGCACGACTGCGGCAAGGTCACCACACCAGAGTACGTGGTGGACAAGGCCACCAAACTGGAAACCCTGAACGACCGCATTCACGAGGTTCGTACCCGTTTCGAAGTGCTCAAGCGCGATGCCTGGATCGCCTATTGGCAGGCCATCGCTTCTGGCGGTGACGAGCAGGCTCTGGCTGAATTGCGCAATGCCACACTGGCGGCGCTCGATGATGATTTCGCCTTTGTCGCCCGTTGCAATCTGGGCGGCGAGGCCATGGCCGAAGCTGATCTGCTACGCCTGCGCAGCATTGCCCAACGGACCTGGACCCGAACCCTGGATAACCGCCTGGGTGTGTCCTGGGAAGAAAATCGTCGCCAGGCACGAACCCCGGCGCCGACCTTGCCTGTCAGTGAGCCCTTGTTGGCGGACAAACCCGAGCACCTGTTCGAACGCGCCGAAAGCGAACTGATTCCGCCGGACAACCCATGGGGTTTCAAACTGGATGTACCGCGTTACAAATACAACCGGGGCGAGCTCTATAACCTGAGCATCACCCGAGGCACGCTGACCCGCGAGGAGCGCTACATCATCAACCACCACATGGTGCAGACGATCCTGATGCTCAGCCACCTGCCCTTCCCTGGCCACCTCCAGAATGTCGCGGAAATAGCCGGCGGCCACCACGAGAAAATGGACGGCACCGGTTATCCCAAACAGTTGAAGCGTGAAGAAATGAGCCTGCCGGCGCGGATGATGGCGATTGCCGATATTTTCGAGGCACTGACCGCCGCCGATCGGCCCTACAAGAAGGCCAAGACCCTGAGCGAAGCGCTGGGCATCATGGCCACCATGTGCCGTGACGCCCATATCGATCCGGAGTTGTTTGGATTGTTCATCAACGCCGGCATCTATAAGCAGTACGCCGAGCGCTTCCTCGACCCGCAGCAAATCGACACGGTCGACCCTTCAAGCCTGCTGCTAAAGGCAGGCTTGAAAGGATGATCAACAATCGGTCAGACGCAGAAAAATCGCCGCCAGCTGCTCGATACCGGCCTGATCTTCAACGGTAAAACGCGCCAGCTTCGGGCTGTCCAGGTCCAGCACACCGATCAGGCGACCGTCCTTGACCAGCGGCACGACGAGTTCGCTATTGGAGGCGCTGTCGCACGCGATGTGCCCGGCAAATGCGTGCACGTCTTCGACACGCTGGGTCTGCAAGGTGGATGCAGCGGTTCCGCATACGCCGCGACCGAACGGAATCCGTACACAAGCGATCTGCCCCTGAAACGGTCCCAGCACCAGCTCATCGTTGCGATTGAGGTAGAAACCGGCCCAGTTCAGGTCGTCGAGCTGGTTGAACAGAAATGCCGAGAACTGCGCTGCGTTGGCGATAAAATCACGCTCATCGGCCAGCAACGACTCCAACTGCGCCCACAACATGCCGTAACCATCCAGGCCTTGGCCGCTCTTCTGTAAATCGATCATGCTTTTTGCTCCAACAACTTCAGCCCGACCCAATAGCGGGCAAATTGATACGCGCAACGTCCGTTGCGATTGCCTCGGCCCGTAGCCCAGCGCACCGCGAGGATGTCCAGTTGTTCGTCACGCTGCCACGCCAGGCCCGCTTTATCGGCCAATTGCCCGATCCAGTGTTCGACGACGTTGAGGAAATGCTCTTGAGTAAATGGATAGAACGACAGCCACAATCCAAAACGGTCCGACAGCGCGATCTTGTCTTCAACCGCCTCGCTGGGATGCAATTCGCCGTCGACCCTTTTCCAGTTTTCGTTATCGCTTTCCTTTTCCGGCACCAGGTGGCGACGGTTGGAGGTGGCGTACAGCAAAACGTTATCCGGCGCCTGTTCAAGCGAGCCGTCGAGCACGCTCTTGAGTACGCGATAGTCGCCCTCGCCCGACTCGAACGACAGGTCATCGCAAAACAACACAAAACGCTGGGGCAACCTGGCAATCTGTTCGACCACTCGCGGCAGATCCGCCAGGTGATCGCGCTCGATCTCGATCAATCGCAAGCCGGCGTGAGCGTGCTCGGCCAGCAAGGCGCGCACCAGCGACGATTTACCGGTGCCGCGCGAGCCCCACAGCAAGGCGTGGTTGGCGGGCATGCCGTCGAGGAATTGCTGGGTATTGCGCCCCAATTGTTCCACTTGGCGGTCGACACCGATCAGGTCGGACAAGCGCGTGTCGAGGCTTACTTGCAGTGGCAACAGAAAACCGCTGCGCCCCTCACGCTGCCAGCGTGCAGCCAGGCAATGCGTCCAGTCGATGGCTTGCCGAGGCGCAGGCAGCAGTGGCTCGATACGGGCCAGAACGGCATCGGCGCGTTCAAGAAAAGCATTCAATCGGGAATCCACGTCTTCTCCTCGGGCACGTTCACAGTGATGATGGCATTACAACGAAGAAACACAGCGTTCGGTCTCCGGCGCATCCCTTGTTATGCAAGGGCTCGCGAGAACATCGGTATCGATGCATGATCGACTATGCTTGAGCAGCGAAGGGAAACGGAAGTGGTTCAACACCCCATGGATATCAAGTTCACCCAGCGGCTGTCATACAAGCAAGCCAGGCTTACTGTGCTTGTCGGATTCATTCTGGGCACGCTGCTCAGCCTGCTGCAAATTGGCATCGATTATGCCAGTGAAGACGCTTCCATCAACCGCGAAATACTGTCTTTGCTGGAAATCAGCCATAACCCGGCATCGCGTATCGCTTACAACATCGACGCTGAACTCGCCCAGGAACTGACCATGGGCCTGCTGCGCTCGCCGGCGATCATCAACGCGAAACTGACCGACAACAACAATACAGTGCTGGCCAGCGTCAAACGCCCGGCCATGCAAAACAATTACCGGATGATCAGCGACTTCCTGTTCGGCGCCAACCGCCAATTTGAAGACCGCCTTTACCTCGACCACTTGCCGAACGAATCATTGGGCACCTTGCAGCTGCAAGTCGATACATACGCCTTTGGCAGCCGCTTCCTGCGCCGCGCCGAAGTGACATTGCTCAACGGTTTCGCCCGCAGCCTGATCCTGACCGGCATTTTGCTCGCATTGTTCTACGTCATGCTGACCAAGCCACTGGTGCGGGTCATCCGTGAACTCAGTGGTCGCGATCCGCGCAGCGCGGAGCCTACTTCACTGGAATGCCCGGCCGGGCACTCCAACGATGAAATTGGCGTCCTGGTCAGTGTGGCCAATCAACAGTTCGAAAACATTGCCACCGAGATTCAGCAACGACGCAACGCGGAAAATCGCCTCACCGATTATTTAGGGCAACTGGAAAACATCGTCTCGGCCCGCACCGCCGAACTCAAGGCGATCAACGCCAGGCTCAGTCAATCCAATGAGGAACTGGAAGTCGCCCGCAGCACCGCGCTGGACATGGCCGAGGCGCGTGCGGCGTTCCTGGCGAACATGAGCCATGAAATCCGCACGCCGCTCAACGGCTTGCTGGGTATGATCGCACTCTCGCTGGACGGCCCGCTCAATGCCGAGCAACAGCAACAGCTGTCCATCGCCCATGACTCGGGCAAAGTGCTGGTGGAACTGCTCAACGATATCCTCGACCTGTCGAAGTTCGATGCCGGCCAGCTCGAACTCGAACACATCCCCTTCGATCTCGGCTCGCTGATCGAAGACACCGCCAACCTGTTGTCGCAGAACGCCGCGCCCAGCGTCGAACTGACATGCCTGATCGATCCGTTTTTTCCGGCGCTGGTTATGGGGGATCCGACCCGGGTCCGGCAGATCGTCAGCAACCTGTTGTCCAACGCCCTCAAGTTCACCCGCTTCGGTCGCGTCGACGTGCGTCTTTCCACGTTCGAGGACGGCGTACGCATTGAAGTCTGCGACACCGGGATCGGGATCGCCCAGGATGCCCAGGTCAAGATTTTCCAGCCCTTTACGCAGGCAGGTGCTGGCATCACCCGTCAGTTCGGCGGCACCGGTCTGGGTCTGGCGCTGACCTACAACCTCTGCGAAGCCATGCAGGGGCGTCTGACCATCAGCTCTGAAGCGGGCTTCGGCAGCCAGTTCTGCGCCGACCTGCCATTGCCCTCACACACCCGGGCCATGCCGCCGGTACCTTTGCCCGGCAAGGTTATCGCGATCACTGCCGCCAGCAGCGGCTTGGCCGAACTGTTGAAAAAACTGTTGCCCGGCTGGGGACTCGACTATCAACAGCGTTCCATTGATGACTCGTTGATCGGTCTGAACTGCGACGTACTGATTACTGACTGCCCCGAATGCCTGTTCCGCCTGCGCCCTACTCTGGATGCCCCGATTCTGCTGGTGACCGCCTACGGCAATTTCATGCCGAGCGAACAAGCGAGCGCCCTGGCGCCCTTGCAACAGCAGGCGCGCCCTCTGGCGCGCAATGCGCTTTACCAGACATTGCGGCGAATTTTGCAGCCGGAAACCAACCTGATCAACGGCGCCCGGGTCGCAGCACTCACCGCCCTGAAACGCGGGCGCGTCCTGTTGGTAGAAGACAACCCGGTCAATCAACTGGTGGCGAAGGGCATGCTTGGAAAGCTCGGTTGCGAGGTGGTCGTCGCCGCTCATGGCGCTGAAGCGCTGGATCAGCTCGAGCAAAGTGAATTCGACCTGGTGTTGATGGACTGCAACATGCCGGTAATGGACGGCTATGAAGCCAGTCGGCAGATCCGTCGCAGCGGGCGCTGGCCAGAATTACCCATTGTCGCCCTGACTGCCAACGCCATGTCCGAGGAACGCGAACGCTGCCGCGCAGCGGGCATGAGCGACTACCTGGCCAAGCCCTTCCGCCGGGAAGAGTTGGCCACCCTGCTCGACTTGTGGATACCGACTACGACAGTGCTTTGATTTGCCCCAACAGGTGATCCAGGCCCTCGCGCAAATCGCTCAGGCGATCCAGATCCACGCCGCTGTCACACAACAGGCGAGCCTTGAGCGGCCCGACCTGATCGCGCAATGCCTTGCCGGCTGGTGACAGGCTCAAGTGCACTTCGCGCTCATCGCGCGCCGAACGCTGGCGCTGCACCAGTTGCAGCTGCTCAAGGCGCTTGAGCAGCGGCGTCAGGGTGCCGGAGTCCAGCGCCAGACGCTCACCCAGCGCCTTGACCGTCGGCTGTTCTGGAGCCGCTTCCTGCCATTCCCACAACACCAGCATCGCCAGGTACTGCGGGTAGGTCAGGCCGAGTTGATCGAGCATCGGCTTGTAGGCACGGATCACCGCCCGCGACGCGGCGTACAGCTTGAAACACAGCTGACTGTCGAGCTTGAGCGAATCGACTGACAACGTGTTCATTTGAGCAGGGCTTCGATCTCGCGGCTCAGGTCCTGCGGCTTGGTCGCGGGAGCGAAGCGCTTGACCAGCTGACCGTCCTTGCCGATCAGGAACTTGGTGAAGTTCCACTTGATGCCCTGGGAACCGAGTACGCCCGGGGCGCGCTTTTTCAGCTGCACAAAAAGCGGGTGAGCCCCGGCGCCGTTGACTTCGATCTTTTTGAACAACGGGAAACTGACACCGAAATTCAGCTCGCAGAACTCGGAGATCGCCCCTTCATTGCCCGGCTCCTGCTTGCCGAACTGATTGCACGGAAAGCCTAGGACCACCAGACCTTGATCCTTATAGGTCTGCCACAACTCTTCAAGGCCTTTGTACTGCGGGGTGAATCCGCATTTGCTGGCGGTGTTGACCACCAGCACGGCCTTGCCGGCGTAATCGGCCAGGGTCTTTTGCTCACCCGTGATAGTGGTGCAAGGGATGCTCAGCAGATTGTCGCTCATGGTCCGGACTCTGAATGAGGGAAGATGGGCTAAACATAGCGAGCAATTGAATTGTGTGCAATTTAATAATCCGATGAGCGATCAATGGATCGCTCCCGAATTCTTACTCGCGCGGCACCAGGTCCAGGCACACCGAGTTGATGCAATAACGCAGGCCGGTCGGCGGCGGGCCGTCCGGAAACACGTGGCCCAGGTGTGCATCACATTTGGCGCAGACCACTTCCGTGCGGATCATGCCGTGGCTGACGTCACGGATCTCGACCATCGCACTGTCACCGATCGGCGCGTAAAAGCTCGGCCAGCCGCAGCCGGAGTCGAACTTCGTCTTGGAGTCGAACAACGGCTCATTGCAGCAGATGCAGTGGTACACACCGTCGGTCTTGGTGTCGTTGTATTTACCGGAGAACGGACGTTCGGTGCCCTTGAGGCGGCAAACGTTGTATTGCTCCGGATCGAGCATTGCCTTCCATTCTTCCAGGGTTTTATCCAACTTTTCCATCGTCACACCTCAGCAGCTGAAAAAGCCCGATCTGTATCTTTTCCACGGATCAGGCGGCACGTATGATTGCGCCTCGTCAAACGCCAGTCTGGCAGCCACGCCACGCGCATTCAAACGGATTATGAATGCCGCGACTCAAGGCGTCAGACCTGTGTGAAGACGCAGGATTCCCAGCACGGTCGTTCATACGACGCCTGGATCGTTCATTTTCGGGAACACATCGCCATGCAGGTCAGCAAATCGAACAAGCTCGCCAACGTCTGCTACGACATTCGCGGCCCAGTGCTCAAGCACGCCAAACGCCTGGAAGAGGAAGGCCATCGCATCCTCAAGCTGAACATCGGCAACCCGGCGCCTTTTGGTTTCGAAGCGCCGGATGAAATCCTTCAGGACGTGATCCGCAATCTGCCGACCGCCCAGGGCTACAGCGATTCGAAGGGCCTGTTCAGCGCGCGCAAAGCCGTCATGCAGTATTACCAGCAAAAACAGGTCGAAGGTGTCGGCATTGAAGACATCTACCTGGGCAACGGCGTTTCCGAGCTGATCGTGATGTCGATGCAGGCATTGCTGAACAATGGCGACGAAGTACTCGTGCCGGCCCCGGACTACCCGCTGTGGACCGCCGCTGTCAGCCTGTCCGGCGGCAACCCGGTGCATTACCTGTGCGACGAGCAGGCCAACTGGTGGCCGGACCTGGCTGACATCAAGGCCAAAATCACCCCGAACACCAAGGCGCTGGTGATCATCAACCCGAACAACCCGACCGGCGCGGTGTACTCCAGGGAAGTCCTGCTGGGCATGCTCGAACTGGCGCGCCAGCACAACCTGGTGGTTTTTTCCGACGAAATCTACGACAAGATCCTGTACGACGACGCCGTGCACATCTGCACCGCGTCCCTGGCGCCGGACCTGTTGTGCCTGACCTTCAACGGCCTGTCCAAGTCCTATCGCGTCGCCGGATTCCGTTCCGGCTGGATCGCCATTTCCGGTCCGAAACACCACGCCCAGAGCTACATTGAGGGCATCGACATGCTGGCCAACATGCGCCTGTGTGCCAACGTGCCGAGCCAACACGCGATCCAGACCGCCCTGGGCGGTTACCAAAGCATCAACGACCTGGTGCTGCCGCAAGGTCGCCTGCTGGAACAACGCAATCGTACCTGGGAACTGCTCAACGATATTCCGGGCGTGAGCTGCGTCAAGCCGATGGGTGCGTTGTATGCGTTCCCGCGGATCGACCCGAAAGTCTGCCCGATCCACAACGATGAAAAATTCGTGCTCGACCTGCTGCTCTCCGAGAAGCTGCTGGTGGTACAAGGCACGGCGTTCAACTGGCCTTGGCCGGACCACTTCCGCGTCGTGACCCTGCCGCGGGTCGATGATCTGGACATGGCCATCGGCCGGATCGGCAACTTCCTCAAAACCTATCGCCAGTAAGCGGACTGTTACCGTGCGGCGCCTACGAATGTCGCACGGTGATTGATTCAGCAACATATCTCTGCGTCCCGCCTGACATCACCGCCGCCAACGCTGGCTCTTGCCACGTTGCGTGGCCGCGCCTAACAACGACGGGGGCCGGGACGCGAATCGGCTGACAAACACATCGCGCATCAACCTCGGAAATGCCCTGCATGCAGCTAGACTGTTGCCGTAGGACACAGTTTGAAATAGTCACCCGGTTGAATAGCCCGGTGCAGCACCTTATATACCCCGCAGTACGCTACATCTTTAGCATGAGGAGATTTCTACAACCATGATGCGCATCCTGCTGTTTTTGGCCACTAACCTGGCGGTCGTGCTGATTGCCAGCATCACCCTGAGCCTTTTCGGCTTCAACGGGTTCATGGCGGCCAACGGGGTTGATCTCAACCTCAATCAGCTGCTGATTTTCTGTGCGGTCTTTGGTTTCGCAGGCTCGTTGTTCTCGCTGTTCATCTCCAAGTGGATGGCGAAGATGAGCACCAGCACCCAAATCATCAGCCAGCCACGCACCCGTCATGAACAATGGCTGCTGCAGACCGTCGAGCAACTGTCCCGCGAAGCCGGGATCAAGATGCCCGAAGTCGGGATTTTCCCGGCGTACGAGGCGAACGCGTTCGCCACGGGCTGGAACAAGAACGACGCACTGGTCGCGGTCAGCCAGGGCTTGCTCGAGCGATTCTCGCCGGATGAAGTGAAGGCGGTTCTGGCCCACGAAATCGGCCACGTGGCCAATGGCGACATGGTGACCCTGGCATTGATCCAGGGCGTGGTGAACACCTTCGTGATGTTCTTCGCCCGGATCATCGGCAACTTCGTCGACAAGGTGATCTTCAAGAACGAAGAAGGCCAGGGCATCGCTTATTACGTGGCGACCATCTTCGCCGAACTGGTCCTGGGCATTCTGGCCAGCTCGATCGTCATGT
Organism: Pseudomonas sp. JAI111; assembly: GCF_024809425.1. Classification (NCBI taxonomy): domain Bacteria; kingdom Pseudomonadati; phylum Pseudomonadota; class Gammaproteobacteria; order Pseudomonadales; family Pseudomonadaceae; genus Pseudomonas; species Pseudomonas sp. JAI111. The sequence continues at coordinate 72,353 of NZ_JANUCB010000002.1, forward strand.
GGTTCTCGCGCAAACGTGAATTCCGTGCTGACGAAGCCGGCGCACGGCTGGCCGGTACCGGCGCAATGATCGGCGCCCTGCAGCGCCTGCGGGCCGAACAAGGTCTGCCGGTGCACATGCCGGACACCTTGAACGCCTTTGGCATCAATGGTGGCATCAAGCAAGGGTTCGCCCGCATGTTCATGAGCCACCCGCCGCTGGAAGAGCGTATTGACGCGTTGCGTCGTCGGGGCTGATCGGTTCCGCACCAATAGAAAAGGCCCGCAGCGATGCGGGCCTTTTTTTGTCTGCTGATGAGTGTGGTGCTCTTCTGGGCGCCTTCGCGAGCAAGCCCGCTCCCACAGTTGACCGAGTCGTTTAAACGGGCACGGTCTAATGGGGCTTGCGAGCGAAGGGGCTACAACCTATCAGCTGGCAACCCGATACACCCGTTCTTCCAGCCGCGTCAGGCCGTTCTCGATGAACTTCCCGTTCTCGCTCAACACGTCCTGATCCTCGAGAATCTTCAACGTCCACGATGAGCCGAACAGCCGCTGCACTTCGTTATCCAGCACGGCAAATGGCGGCCCTTCCATTTGTGCCTGGTCGTAATCCAGGGTAATCAACAGACCCAGGGAGTCCTTCGGCACGATCCGCTTCAGATGTTCGGCGTATTGCTCACGCATCTTCGGCGGCAAGGCGATCAGCGCAGCGCGGTCGTACAGCGCGCTGCAATCGGCAACATCGCCAGCCGTCAGCGCGAAGAAATCACCACACCAGATTTCGATCGAGCCTGCGCGATAGACCGTGAAAGGGCCTTGGTCGCTGACATCCGGGTCAAATTGATGCTCGTGGAAAAAGTCTTCCACCGCTTTTTCCGACAACTCGACCCCCAGCACCTCGTGACCGCATTTCGCCAGCCACAGCAGGTCCAGGCTTTTGCCACACAAAGGCACCAGTACGCGCGAGCCCTCTTCCAGGTCCAGCTGCGGCCAGTACCGTTGCAGATATGGATTCACTTGCGGCAGGTGAAAGCCGATCTGATTCGACGTCCACCGCTTGTGCCAAAACTCCGGCTGCATAATTAATCCCGAAAATTCGATCAAAAGACTCTAAAACTTATATTAGATTTAGATCAATGATCTGACTGAAGATGGTGCCATCTTACCCCTCAGGAGCTCTTTCATGTTCCCCAGCCTGTACATATCCCATGGCTCGCCGATGTTGGCACTGGAACCGGGTGCCAGCGGCCCGGCTCTCGCGCGTCTGGCTGCACAAATGCCCAAGCCCAGGGCCATCGTGATTGTATCCGCGCACTGGGAAAGCAACGAGCTGCTGGTCGGCGGTAACCCGCAGCCCGACACCTGGCATGACTTCGGTGGTTTCCCCAAGGCCTTGTTCGAGGTGCAATACCCCGCGCCCGGTGATCCGCAACTGGCGGCAGAGGTTGTCGAGTTATTGAAGGCCGCTGAATTGCCGGCGCGCATCGACGCCAAGCGGCCGTTCGATCACGGCGTCTGGGTGCCGCTGTCATTGATGTACCCGCAGGCCGACATTCCGGTGGTGCAAGTGTCGCTGCCAACCCGTGGCGGTCCGGCCCTGCAAACCCGTGTCGGTCATGCGCTGGCAAGCCTGCGCGAACACGGCGTGCTATTGATCGGCTCCGGCAGCATCACCCATAACCTGCGCGAACTGGACTGGCATGCCGGCCCGGAAAGCGTGGAGCCTTGGGCGAAGTCCTTTCGTGACTGGATGATTGAAAAACTCGCGGCCAACGATGATGCCGCGCTGCACGATTATCGTCAGCAGGCACCGAACGCGGCGCGCAATCATCCCAGCGATGAGCATTTACTGCCGTTGTACTTTGCCCGGGGTGCCGGCGGAGCGTTCAAAATTGCCCATCAAGGATTCACCATGGGAGCGTTGGGCATGGACATTTACCGGTTTGGATAACCTGTAAACCGATTCACGCCCTACACGAGCAGGCATAAATCGCAGGCAAAAAAAATCCCCGAACCAGTCGGGGATTTTTTATGTGCGATCAATCAGCCCGAGAGCGGATCAATCTTCGCGATAGCGACGCAGCTTCAACTGCTTACCAGCAACGCGAGTGTCCTTCAGCTTGGTCAGCAGACGCTCCAGACCATCTTCAGGCAGCTCGACGAGGCTGAAGCTGTCACGCACCTGGATGCGACCGATCGCTTCACGCGCCAGGCCACCCTCGTTGAGGATAGCGCCCAGCAGGTTCTTGGCGGCGATACCATCACGCGCACCCAGCGCGGTACGGCAACGAGCACGACCTTCGGCCAATGGAACCGGAGCACGACGCTCACGATCACCACGGTCCGGACGATCACCGGTACGCTCTGGACGATCGCCACGCGGTGCGTTGTTTGGCACCAGTGGACGTTCTTTCTCGATTGCAGCCAGGGTCAACGCCTGAGCGTTGGTTGCCTTGCGCAACAGAGCAGCGGCCAGTGCACGCGGGGTGCAACCGATGTCGGCAGTCAGGCGATCCAGCAGTTCACCGTGAGTCGATTCGGCATCAGCGACTAGTGGCGACAGGCTGTTGGTCAACTTCTTGATGCGAGCATCGAGAACAGCCTGGGCATCCGGCAGGCGAACTTCGGCAACCTTTTGACCGGTTACACGCTCGATCACTTGCAGCATGCGGCGCTCACGTGGAGTCACCAGCAACAGCGCACGACCTTCGCGACCGGCACGGCCAGTACGGCCGATACGGTGAACGTAGGATTCCGGGTCGTAAGGCATATCCACGTTGAACACGTGAGTGATACGCGGAACGTCCAGGCCACGAGCAGCAACGTCGGTCGCCACAACGATGTCCAGACGGCCATCCTTGAGGGATTCGATTACGCGCTCACGTTGGTTCTGGGCAATGTCACCGTTCAGCGCAGCGGCTTTGTAGCCTTTGGCTTCCAGGGCACTGGCCAGGTCCAGGGTCGCTTGCTTGGTGCGCACGAACATGATCAGGGCGTCGAAGTCTTCCACTTCCAGCAGGCTCAATACAGCCGAGGTCTTCTGGTCAGCGTGAACCAACAGGTGAGCCTGTTCGATCGCGGTAACGGTCTGAGTCTTGGTCTGGATCTTCACGTGTTGCGGATCGCGCAGATGGCGTTCGGCAATGGCACGGATAGACTGCGGCAAGGTGGCCGAGAACAATACGGTCTGACGGGTTGGAGGCAGAGCCTTGAAGATGACTTCGAGGTCGTCCATGAAACCCAGTTTGAGCATTTCGTCCGCTTCGTCCAGAACCAGGTGGTTCACGGTCGACAGGACTTTTTCGTCGCGACGCAGGTGGTCGCACAGACGGCCCGGAGTGGCGACAACGATCTGTGCGCCATTACGGATTGCTTTCAGTTGTGGGCCCATCGGGGCGCCGCCGTAAACGGCCACAACGGTAACGCCCGGCATTTGCTTGGCGTAGGTTTCGAAAGCGGTTGCTACTTGCAGCGCCAACTCACGGGTTGGCGCCAGGATCAGGGCTTGCGGCTCGCGCTTTGCAGGATCGATGCGATGCAGGATCGGCAGGGCGAACGCGGCGGTTTTACCCGTACCGGTTTGCGCCTGACCAATCATGTCGTGACCGGCCATGATGATCGGGATCGATTGCTGCTGAATAGCCGAAGGCTCTTCGTAGCCGGTCGCGATGACGGCTGCAAGGATATTCGGATTAAGATTAAAAGCGGCGAAGCCGCCGGTTTCCTGGGTCATGGGTCTGCCTCTAAGTGCATCCGCAAAGACCCATGCTCCAAAGCTGCGCATGCCGTGTAAGACTCAAGAGTCGCCCTGGCTGCTTTGTCGGCGGGGATTTGCGAAAACGAATGAATGAAAAAGATTCGTTAAGGGAGAGTCCGCTGTGCGGACGTGCAGCCGAAGCTGACTTCGGGGAATTGCGCTACCTAAACGCGGCCCGGTTAAAGGCCGGCGCGCACTATACCGGAATTCGCCCAAAAAGGGAGCATTATTTGTCGGAAAACTGACGGATTCACCGTTGTGTCACAGGCTTTGCAGATATTTGTGCAACGGTCTATTTTTCAAAGGCCCGGCCCCGCTGACGATGACGCTAAAACGGTTCACCCTTGCGATGCAGACCTTCGGTCTGACCTCTCCTTTGCGCCCCGAGGAAAAGCTTCATGAATCAGTCCGGCTCCAGCCGTGTAACCCGCGAGCGACACGGTCATGTCCTGATGATCGGCCTGGATCGGGTGGCCAAGCGCAATGCGTTCGACCTCGACCTGCTTAATGAACTGAGCCTGGCCTATGGCGAGTTCGAGGCCGACAGTGAGGCGCGTGTGGCCGTGGTATTCGGTCATGGCGAGCATTTCACCGCCGGGCTCGACCTGGTCAGCGCCAGCGCGGCCCTGGCCGAAGGCTGGCAGGCGCCGCCCGGAGGTTGCGATCCATGGGGCGTGTTTGCCGGGCCCAGGGTCAGCAAACCGGTGATTGTCGCCGCCCAAGGCTACTGCCTGACCATCGGTATCGAGCTGATGCTGGCCGCCGATATCAATCTCTGCGCCAGTAACACCCGTTTTGCCCAGAAAGAAGTGCAGCGCGGGATCTTTCCCTTTGGCGGTGCCACCTTGCGCTTGCATCAAGTCGCCGGCTGGGGCAATGCCATGCGCTGGCTGCTGACCGGCGATGAATTCGACGCCCATGACGCGCTGCACCTGGGGTTGGTGCAGGAAGTCATGGCCAGCGAGGATCTGCTGCCGCGGGCGATTGAATTGGCTGAACGCATTGCCCGGCAGGCGCCGCTGGGGGTCCAGGCGACGTTGATGTCTGCGCGCCAGGCTCGTTATGAAGGGGAAACCGTGGCGGCACAGGCGTTACCGCCGCTGGTGAAGAAGCTGTTGGCGAGCGAGGATGCCAAGGAAGGTGTGCGGTCGATGATCGAAAAACGGCCCGGGGTCTTTAAAGGGATTTGAGGGATGTGTTGGCTATGAGGCCCCCTTCGCGGGCAAGCCCGCTCCCACAGGTTTTGTAATCGATGCAAATAACTGTGGGAGCGGGCTTGCCCGCGAAGGGCCTTCACAGACACCCAATCATGTCGCCGGGCGAATCGCCTTGATCAACGACTGCAACGAATAGCCCAACCGCGGCGCCAACCCTTCAGCCCGGGCAATCAGCCCATTCATGTCCAGCTCCTGGTCCAGCTCCGAAGGCACCAGCAGAATCACGTTGCCCTCCTTCACCGGCAACTCCCAGTAATGGCGGTGATAGAGCCCGCGCAACAGCGCCGCGCCTAACGGTTTGCCGTCATCCGTGGCCCATTGATTGATCACCAGCCAGCCACCCGGATTCAGGCGTTTCTGACAGTTTTCCAGAAAACCCCACGCCAGATGCCCGACACCCGGGCCGACATCGGTGTAAAGGTCGACAAAGATCAGGTCCGCCGGCTCTGCCGTCTCCAGCAGCTCCAGCGCATCGCCGACGCGAATGTAAAGACGCGGATCGTCATCCAGCCCAAGGTATTCGATGGCCAGACGCGGCACATCCGGGCGCAACTCGATGGCTTCAACGTCTTCGAGCGGCAGAAACTTGAGGCACGCCTGAGTCAGCGTGCCGGCCCCGAGCCCCAGAAACAAAGCACTTTCCGGGTGTTCATGACACAGCGCGCCAATCAGCATTGCCCGCGTGTAATCGTATTCGAGCCAGCTTGGATCGGCGGTGAATACGCAGCTCTGCTCGATGGCATCACCGAACTCCAGAAACCGGTAATCGGCCACTTCCAGCACGCGAATCACGCCGAACTCATCCTGTACCTCGGCGAGCAGATGCTCGACGCGCTCCTCAGTCATTTCGTCTCCTGATCGTTACCGGCCCGGCAACGCGATAAACCGCAACATGAAGCGGCAAAGGCGCGATTGTCCGCGAAGCGACCGGAACAGGTCACGCACTAATTTGCTGATAACATGGAGGTCCGAGCGGAAAAACCTAGAGAACATGATGAGCCAACCCTGGAGTCCTGACAGCTGGCGCGCCCTGCCGATCCAGCAACAACCCCACTACCCTGACGCCGCACATCTGCAGCAGGTCGAGCAAACCCTGGCCAGTTATCCGCCGCTGGTGTTTGCCGGTGAGGCTCGGGAGTTGCGCCGTCAGTTTGCCGAAGTGACCCAAGGCCGCGCGTTTCTGCTGCAAGGTGGCGACTGCGCCGAGAGCTTCGCCGAGTTTTCCGCCGCGAAAATTCGCGACACCTTCAAAGTGCTGCTGCAAATGGCGATCGTCATGACCTTCGCCGCCGGTTGTCCGGTGGTCAAGGTCGGGCGCATGGCCGGTCAGTTCGCCAAGCCGCGTTCGTCCAACGACGAAACCATCGATGGCGTCACCCTGCCCGCCTACCGTGGCGACATCGTCAACGGCATCGGTTTCGACGAAAAGAGCCGCGTGCCGGACCCGGAACGTCTGCTGCAGTCTTATCACCAGTCCACCGCGACCCTGAACCTGCTGCGCGCTTTCGCCCAGGGCGGGTTTGCCGATCTGCATCAGGTGCACAAGTGGAACCTGGACTTCATCGCCAACTCGGCCCTGGCTGAAAAATACAGCCACCTGGCCGATCGCATCGATGAAACCCTGGCCTTCATGCGCGCTTGCGGCATGGACAGTTCGCCACAATTGCGCGAGACCAGTTTCTTCACTGCCCACGAAGCCTTGCTGCTGAACTACGAAGAAGCCTTCGTGCGCCGCGACAGCCTGACCAACGATTATTACGATTGCTCGGCGCACATGCTGTGGATCGGCGACCGCACTCGCCAGCTCGACGGTGCCCACGTCGAATTCCTGCGTGGGGTGAACAACCCGATCGGGGTCAAGGTCGGCCCGAGCATGAACCCTGATGACCTGATTCGCCTGATCGACGTGCTCAACCCGGACAACGATCCAGGTCGCTTGAACCTGATCGCGCGGATGGGTGCGAACAAGGTTGGCGATCACTTGCCGCAACTGATCCGCGCCGTACAGCGTGAAGGCAAGCAGGTGCTTTGGAGTTCGGACCCGATGCACGGCAATACCATCAAGGCCAGCAGCGGCTACAAGACCCGCGACTTCGCGCAGATCCTCGGCGAGGTGAAACAGTTCTTCCAGGTTCATCAAGCGGAAGGCAGTTATGCCGGCGGTATCCACATCGAGATGACCGGGCAGAACGTGACCGAATGCATTGGTGGCGCGCGGCCGATTACTGAAGACGGGTTGTCGGACCGGTATCACACTCATTGTGATCCGCGGATGAATGCCGATCAGTCGCTGGAGTTGGCGTTTCTTATTGCCGAGACCTTGAAGCAGGTTCGACGCTAAACCGCATCGCTCCCATCGTCGGAATGCCGGCATTCCGACGATGGGACGAGGTCAGTCACCGCCAATCCGAGCCAATGCCACCCGCAACCGCGCCGCACTCTCGCGCTGACAATTCAACTGAATCCGCTCAAGCCCCAACCAATCCGCCATCTGCCGCAGATTGGTCGCCAATGCCAGCATCCCGGCCTCATCCAGCCCCGGCTCCTCCTCATGCACGGCATGCACTGCCAATCGGCTCAACGCTCGCTCAGCGCGCAGGTCAACCCGTGCGGCGATCCGTTCATTGTGCAAAAACGGCAATACGTAATAGCCATAGACCCGCTTGTCCTGCGGCGTATAGATCTCCAGCCGGTAACGAAAATCGAACAAACGCTCGGTTCGACTGCGCTCCCAGATCAGCGAATCAAAAGGTGACAGCAACGCGCTGGCCTCGACTTTGCGCGGCACTTTCGGCTCTGGCAGGCAATAGGCCGGCTGGCGCCAGCCCTGAACCTCACAAGTCTGCAACTCACCCGCTTCCACCAGTTCCGCCAGCCGCGGCCGACTGTCCGCCGGGTTCAGGCGAAAATAATCGCGCAGGTCCTTTTCCGTCCCGACACCCAACGCCATCGCGGCGTGTAACAACAGCCCGCGCTGGGCCTCGGCCTCATTGAGCAGTGGCTGTTGCAGTATTGCCGAAGGAATCACCCGCTCAGGCAGGTCATAGAGGCGCTCGAAACCACGCCGGCCGGCGACGGTGACTTCACCGGTGGCGAATAACCATTCCAGCGCATGCTTCTCGGCGCTCCAATCCCACCACGGCCCTGCCCGCTCTTGACGGGTCGACAGGCTTCCTGCGCCCAAGGCACCGAGTTCCTCGACCGAAGCCAGGACCCGACGAATTGTGTCTTGCTGCTCACGTCCGAATCGCGCCAGTTGCTGATAGATGTCTTCGCCGCGGGTTGCACGCTGCATGCGCCAGCGCATCAGGGGATACATCGACAAGGGCAGCAATGAGGCTTCGTGGCCCCAATACTCGAACAACGTGCGTCGACGGCCCTGACTCCAGGCAGCCTGGTCGAGCAAATCGGGAGAGTAATTACCAAGGCGGGAAAACAGCGGAAGGTAGTGCGAGCGCACCAACGCATTGACCGAATCGATCTGCACAATGCCCAGTCGTTCGATCAGCCGGTTGAGTTGAACCGGTTTGATCGCCGCTGGCGGTTGCCGCCCGTTGAACCCTTGGGCGGCCAGCGCCAGACGTCGAGCCTGTTTGAGGGTAAAGGACACTGTTGCGGGCATGAGCATCTCCTTGTCTGCTCGCAACCTACCTCACCGGGAAGGGGTTTGAGTAGCGATGGGCTCATCATTTATGCATCGGATCGTCCCAGAACGGTCTGACCGATTCATGCTCTACATCCGCACGACTCACGCCGATGTCTTTCAGTGCCTCGTCGCTCAAGCTCGCCAGCAGTTCACGCTCACGATGAAGTTCGTACCAGCGACTAAACTTGTGCAGCAGATCGGATACCGCGTGGATTGAGAATTTTTCTTCCGTTACATGTTCGTTATGACCTTTCATCTTGATGTCCTCCGTTGGGGATGGCTCAAGTCTCGCCCCGGCGCTAAGATCAATCCAACGAATGTTTCTGATGGTAACCATCTCGGAGATTGATGGATGTCGGCGTACCCCAGTATCGATACCGATGTACTGCGCACCTTTGTCGCCATCGCCGACCAAGGCGGTTTTACCCGTGCCGGTGAACTGGTCAACCGCACGCAGTCCGCGGTCAGCATGCAGATGAAGCGCCTGGAAGAAGATGTATTGCAGCGCCAGTTGTTCGAGCGCGACGGACGTCAGGTCAAGCTGACGGCGGAAGGCCAGGTGCTGCTGGGTTATGCGCGGCGCATCCTCAAACTCCATAGCGAAGTCTTCAATACCCTGCGCGAGCCGCACATGGTCGGCACGGTGCGCATCGGTACACCGGATGATTACGTGATGCGCTTCCTGCCTGGGATTTTGTCGCGCTTTGCCAAGATCTATCCGCTGATCCAGATCGAAGTTCACTGCGAATCAACCAAGCAGTTGCTGCAGCGTCAGGACCTCGATCTGTCGATCATCACTCGGGAGCCGGGCACCGAAATTGGCCAGTTACTGCGCAAGGAGCGCTTTGTCTGGGCCGAAGCGCAATGCTTCAGCGCCCATGAGCAGACGCCGCTGCCGCTGGCGATGTTCAACAGTGATTGTTTCTGCAGGCTGTGGGCGTGTAACGCGCTGGACGCGATGGGGCGCGATTACCGCATCGCCTATAACAGTTCGAGTCTGTCGGCGCTGATGGCCGTGGTCAGCGCCGGTCTGGCCGTCACCGCGCAACTGGAAAGCCTGATCACGCCGGACATGCGTATCCTCGGTGCCGCCGAAGAGCTGCCGCTGTTGCCGGAAGCCTGCATCATGCTGGTGCGCAACCTGCACAACCCGTCACCGATCACCGAGTGCCTGGCCGAGCATATCGTCGAAGGCTTCAAACTTTAAACGCGAGCATCACCGCGCACAGCACCAGAAATCCGCAGAACAACCCGCGCAGCAGTCGCTCCGGCATGGCGTGGGCAATCCTCACGCCCCAACTGATGCTCATCAAACCACCGACCGCCAAGGGCAGACCGACCAGCCAGTCCACTTGATGGTGCACCGCATAAGTCACCAGGGTGACGCCGGTGCTGGGCAGCGCCAATGCCAGCGATAACCCCTGAGCCACCACCTGGGTGGTGCCGAACACGCTGGTCAACACCGGCGTTGCCACCACTGCACCGCCAACCCCGAACAATCCGCCCATGGTGCCGGATGCCGCACCCAATACCCCCAACCATGGCCAGGAATAGCGCATGTGCGCAGAGGCCGGTGCGTTGGCGGTAAACATGCGCACCAGGTTGTAAGCCGACAGGACAATCAGGAAGGCGACGAAGCCGATTCGCATGGTTTGTGCGTCGATCCCGACGGCCCAGATCGAACCAAGCCAGGCAAAGCAGAACCCCATCGCGGCCAACGGCAGCGCATGACGCATTTCGATGCGATTGCGCTGGTGATAACGCCACAGCGCCAGCATCACATTGGGCACCACCATCACCAGCGCGGTGCCTTGGGCGATCTGTTGATCCATACCGCACAACACACCGAGCAACGGTATCGCGATCAAGCCGCCGCCAATGCCGAAGATGCCGCCCAGGGTTCCCAACGCTGCGCCGAAGGCCAGGTACATGAAGATATCAATCACAAGCGATTTTCCTTTTGTCAGGCCGCCCATCCTACGCAGTCGACGCCGGCGGCGAAACGCAAAGCAACGCACAACAGCTGTGGAAACCCTCGAATACCTGAAGACCAGCTTCGACCCCATCCTCCTTGGAGTTTGCCATTACAGAACAACCTGGATCGCCACTAGTCCAGAATTATCTGGCGCATTAAAGATTCGCCCGCTAGATTCATGACGATCACTGATCAAGGTTTTGAAATGGACACCGAGCGCAACACTCCTGACACCTACGAACAACTGCTGCTGGATAACCAGATCTGCTTCGCCCTGCATTCCACTTCGCTGCTGATGACCAAGGTCTACAAGCCGCTATTGCAGGCGCTGGGCCTGACTTATCCGCAATACCTGGCGATGATGGTGTTGTGGCAGAAAGACGGATTGACCGTCGGTGAAATCAGCTCGCAGCTGCTGACCGATCCCGGCTCACTGACGCCTCTGCTCAAACGCCTGGAAGTCGAAGGCCTGCTGACCCGTACCCGCAGTCGCGAAGACGAACGGGTGGTGATTGTCGAACTCACCGAACAGGGACGCGCATTGCGCGACAAGGCACGCAGCATTCCCCAGTGCATCCTCGCTGCCAGCGGACAGACGCTGGAGCATCTGCAGAAGCTGCAAGCGGAGCTTCAAGACCTGCGCAGTAATCTGCAAGACAGCCTCTGATTCCACTACCTCCCTGTGGGAGCGAGCCTGCTCGCGATTAGCGGTGTGTCATTCAGCATTGATGTTGACTGACACACCGCTAATCGCGAGCAGGCTCGCTCCCACATTTGGTTGGCGGTGCCCTGCCTGACCCAGCCCCGCTTTAAAAAACTCTCGCCGAAAATCTGGCTGCGACAGCTCTATCTCAGTACTCCCAACCAACACCCGCCTGAAAACCAAAACTTTTTTTAAAATTTATCTTGCGCGCTAAATATTAGCGCGATACATTCACCTCGCACTTACTTAGCGCGCAAACATTTAGCGCAGAACACTCAAACCCGAACGAGGCTCACATCATGCAAACTCTCTACACCGCAATCGCAACCTCCACTGGCGGCCGTGACGGTCGTGCGGTTTCCAGCGACAACATCCTCGACGTCAAACTCGCCACGCCAAAAGAGCTCGGCGGTGCCGGCGGCGCAGCAACCAACCCTGAACAACTGTTCGCCGCCGGTTACTCTGCCTGCTTCATCGGCGCACTGAAATTTGTCGCCAGCCAGACCAAGCGCAGCATCCCCAACGACGCATCGATCACCGCCCATGTCGGCATCGGCCAGATCCCTGGCGGCTTCGGTCTGGACATCGATTTGCACATCAGCCTGCCGGGTCTCGAACAAGCCGACGCGCAAAGCCTGGTCGACGCCGCCCACCAGGTCTGCCCGTACTCGAACGCCACCCGTGGCAACGTCGACGTGCGCCTGCACGTGACTGTCTAAGCGCTGAAGTGGTTAGCCAGTCTGCGAAGAGCTCAAGCAACACCTGAAGAATTAGCGCTCCCGCAGAGGCCTGTGTGTTTCTGGCAGGCACAAAAAAGCCCGACTCAATGGTCGGGCTTTTTCATTCCTGAAGCAGTGCTTATTTAGCACGGCCTTTGTAGGAACCGCCTTCGCGGGTATCGATCTCGATCATGTCGCCGATTTCGATGAAGTCAGCAACCGACAGCTCGGTACCGTTCTTCAGTTTGGCAGGCTTCATTACCTTGCCGGAAGTGTCACCGCGAGCGGAACCTTCGGTGTAGTCAACCTGACGCACGATAGTGGTCGGCAGTTCTACGGAAACCAGACGCTCTTCGAAGAAGATCGCTTCGCAAACATCGGTCATGCCTTCTTCAACGAAAGGCAGAACGGCTTCGATGTCTTCAGCGTTCAGCTCGTACATGGTGTAGTCGGTGGTGTCCATGAACGTGTAGGTGTCGCCGCTGATGAAGGACAGGGTCGCTTCTTTGCGGTCGAGGATTACGTCGTCCAGTTTGTCGTCGGCGCTGTAAACGATTTCGGTCTTGTAACCGGTCAGCAGGTTTTTCAGCTTGGTCTTCATGATCGCGCTGTTACGACCGGATTTGGTGAATTCAGCTTTCTGAACCAGCCAAGGATCGTTTTCGAGACGGATCACGGTACCGGGTTTCAGTTCTTTACCAGTTTTCATTGCGAATATCCGAATTTGGATGGGATTTACAAAAATCTAGGCCGCGTATCATATCCAATTTACATAAAACTGTACCAGCGCTGCGGCAAGATCGGCCTGCAAGGCCTGTTCCAGACACCACACCTCGGCATGTTTTTGTAGCTCGGGCCAGTGTTTACGGGTCGCTAGCCAGTGGTCAGACATATCATGACCTGCATTCCACGTTCGCCAAAGACCGCTGATCGCCTCGCTGGCAGGCTCGGAAAGGCCCTTGACGTACAGCGCGAGGAAGGCATCGAGCTTGTCCAGGTGGATGTCTTCGTCCTGCCGATAGATGTGCCAGAGCAGCGGCCGCCCGGCCCATTGCGCGCGCACAAAGGAATCTTCACCGCGCACGGCGTTGAAATCGCAGCACCACAACAGGTGGTCATATTGATCCTGCCGGACGAACGGCAACACCTGGACGGTCAAGGCTTCGCGAACGTGCACCGCGCCCGCTGCTAACCCGTCAACGCCAAGCCAGCGTTCGACATCCCCCAGGATCCGGCCTTCAGGCACCAGCAGATGCGTGGGCGTTGAATCAGCGGCCATCGTATCGAGCCAACTGGCCAGCCCGGCGTTCTCATAGGCGAACAGCGAGATCAGTTGGGCATTCGGCGCACGATCAATTCCCAGGCCTTGCAGGAATTCACGCTGAGCTTCGGGGTTTTGCTGAAATTGCCTACGTCGTTCAAGCAGACCGCTTTCACGCAGCAACCCCCCGGTGCCTTTTTGAAAGCCGGGGAAGAAGAAGTACTTCTGCACGCTTTTGTACTTCACCGACGGCAAACCGTGGCAGCCGATCACCCAGTCCTCGGCGCTCAGGTAATCGAGGTTCATCCACAGCGGCGGCTTTTCCCGCGCAGCCATCGCATCCATGTAAGCGCTTGGCAATTGGCAGGCGAACGCGGCGATCACCACATCCGCCGCTTCGGTGGGTAGCCATTCGGATGGCCAATGACGCACTTCCACTCCCTGCTGCCACTGCTGCGAAGCTTCTCTGTCGATTTCTGGACAGATCTGTTCGAAGGCGCGCAGATCATCGACCCACAAACGTACCGCGACCGAGTGCTCGGCCACCAGTTGTCGGGCCAGGCGCCAGGTCACGCCGATGTCGCCAAAGTTGTCGACCACGGTGCAAAAAATATCCCAGCGCCAGCGGTTTTTCACTTGAGGCATTTCAGGCATTCCAGGCTCCCGTTGGCAAAGGCGCCGATTGTCCGCATAAATTACCTCGTGCAGAAGAGCCGACGGCGATTAATCTTCGTGCGACAATCGCCATTCCCCCGCGAACACCCGCCAGGAGGCAGCCATGCCCTACCGTCCCAACCCGCGCCGCCCGTTGCCGGTCCAGCTCAATGCGCTGCAACTCAGCGGCAGCATTGCCCTCGGTTTGTGGCTGGGCTTCATCGCCATCGCGTTGACCTGCTGGCTCGCCTCGCGCCTGCTGTTCAGCGAGCAACTCGCGCCGGTGGCCGCCGTGGTGGAGCAATTGGCAAAACCGCCGGAAGCAGCGCGCCCGATGCCGGACATCCCGCCGCAAAGCCCGATATTTCAACAATACGAAGAGAACCTGCGCAAGAACGAGCAGCAGCAACGCATGGATCAGGCCCGCAGCAGCAGCCGCAATCTGTCCAATCCGAAATGCCAGTTCTGGCTGCAACAGGACCAGACCGCGCCGAGCGAAAAAAGCCGCGCCAACGTCCTGCAATTCTGCGACTGATCATGAATAAACACTCTGTCCACCAACTGATTCTGGCCAAGCTGCGCGTCGATCTCGACATCGCCGAGCGTGCCGCGCAAACCGCGTACGAAACCGCGACCCACGAAGAAAACATCGCCGAAAACAAGTATGACACCCTCGGCCTGGAAGCCTCATATCTGGCAGCTGGCCAGGCTAAACGGGTGGAAGAAATCAGGCAGTCGCTCGCGCTTTGCCAGAACCTGACCTTGCGTCCGTATGACGAACAACGCGGGATCGAAGTGGGCACCCTGCTGGGTCTGGAAGACGAAAAGGGTCGTGAACAATGGTTGTTCCTGGCCCCCGATGCGGCAGGTTTGAAGGTCGATCTTGTGGGGCAGATGATTACCGTCATCACCCCTCGCTCACCGCTGGGCAAAAGCCTGCTGGGCAAGTTCGAAGGGGACGAGGTGGAGATTCTGGTGGCGGGCGCTCGGCAACAGTTTGCTGTTACCGAGGTCATTTAAGCAGAATTAATGGACCGGCAGTTCGACGCCGTCGAACAGCTCTTCCAGTTCCTGCTTGTTGTGGCACTGAATGGCCTTGGCCATGACTTCGCGAGTCAGGTGCGGCGCAAACTTCTCGATGAAGTCGCACATGAAACCACGCAGGAAAGTGCCGCGACGGAAACCGATTTTGGTGATGCTGGATTCGAACAGATCGCTGGCATCGAGCATCACCAGGTCGCTGTCGAGTTTTGCATCGACCGCCATCTTCGCCACGATACCCACGCCCAGACCCAGGCGCACGTAAGTCTTGATGACGTCGGCGTCGGCGGCGGTGAACACCACTTTCGGCGTCAGGCCGCGGTGGCTGAACGCTTCGTCGAGTTTCGAACGCCCGGTGAAACCGAACACGTAGGTCACGATCGGGTATTCGGCCAGGGCTTCGAGGGTCAGCTTCGACAGCTTGGTCAGCGGATGGCCTTGAGGCACGACCACGCAGCGGTTCCAGCGATAGCACGGCATCATCACCAGGTCACCGAACAACTCCAGCGCTTCGGTGGCGATGGCAAAATCCACCGTACCGTCAGCCGCCATTTCAGCGATCTGCATCGGCGAACCCTGGTGCATGTGCAGGGCAACGTCCGGGTATTGCTTGATGAAATTGCTGATCACCGGCGGCAACGCGTAACGCGCCTGGGTGTGCGTGGTGGCGATCGACAGGGTGCCTTTCTTCTCGTTGGAGAATTCCTGGGCAATCTGCTTGATGCTTTCTACCTTGCGCAGGATCTCGCCGGCGGTGGTGATGATGCGCTCGCCGGCCGGGGTGACGCGGGTCAGGTGCTTGCCGCTGCGGGCAAACACTTCAACGCCGAGTTCGTCTTCCAGCAGACGGATCTGTTTACTGATGCCCGGTTGCGAGGTGTAAAGGCTTTGGGCGGTAGCGGAAACGTTGAGGTCGTGGTGCGCCACTTCCCAGATGTAGCGCAGTTGTTGAAGCTTCATATGAATCCCTCAAAGCAGGTAGACGCCACGGGCATCAGCGACGGTATATAACTATATTAATGGTTTGAAGAATAAATCTAGAACTTTTTCATCAAACTGCCACTATTCGTGCTTTAGCGATCCCCTTTGCGGCGACGCTCTACCAGCGGCACCAGGTACACCGGCACCCGAGACAGTTGCAACACCCGCGCAGCGGTCCTGCCCAGAGGCGTTTCCGCGCCAGCACCATGGCTATGACTACCTACGATCAACAAATCCACGGAGAGTTTCTGCGCCTGGTCGAGAATCACCTGCGACGGATCGCCCTGCAGCACCCGCACCGCTTGAATCCGCGCCAGGTCCAGCTCTCCTTCATCTCCCAGTTCTTCGCGAAAGCTGTCGAGTACCCGCTTCTCGATATTGGCAATTACCGTGTTCAGGCCCTGACTGTGAAACTCGTTCAAGGCCTGCTCATCGAGGTAACTCTGAAGTACTGATTCGGCAAACAACCCCATCGGCTCAACCGCATGCACCACATACAGGTCGGCATTGAAGGTTTGCGCCAGTGCCAATGCATGCTGCATCACCAACGGTGCGTACAGACCGAGGTCAGTGGCATACAGCATCGAACGAATCATATGACCTCCTCGCGTGCCAAAATGGCGGAGATTTGATTCAGCTTAGCAGCGCCGTGGCGAGTACGACGTCTGACGTAACACATTGAACCGTGGGCTTAAACTTTTTGCTCATTGCTTATGCCATGGGGCACGTGACCGGTGGCAACCACTTCGCGGGCCAGTTCGCAGTGACCCGCCTGGTCGTCGAAAAACACGTCGGCGGCAAAGGCTTCGAGGAATGCCGACTTGGTCAGGCCGCCAAGAAACAACGACTCGTCCAGACGAATATCCCACTCGCGCAAGGTGCGGATCACCCGTTCATGGGCCGGTGCCGACCGTGCCGTCACCAGGGCGGTGCGGATCGGACAAGCGTCATCGGGGAACTCGCGCTGCAACAGATTGAGGGCGGCGAGGAAGCCTTTGAACGGGCCACCCCGCAACGGTTCACGAGCCGATTCGCGCTCGCTGGCCTGAAACGCTTCCAGCCCGCCGGACTGATAGACCCGTTCCGACTCGTCGGAAAACAGCACCGCGTCACCGTCAAAGGCAATGCGCAGTTCATCGCTGGCCGCGCGGCTGGCTCCGCCCGACAAAATCGTCGCGGCGGCAAAGCCGGCGTCCAGAGCACTGCGCACATCTTCGGCATGGGTCGACAAAAAGAGGTCGCAGCCAAAAGCCTTGAGGTATGGATAAGGGCTGCGTCCACCGACAAACGCCGCGCGGGAAATCGCCAGGCCATAGTGATGAATCGAGTTGAACACCCGCAGGCCGGTGTCGGCGCTGTTGCGCGACACCAGGATCACCTCGACCCGGGCACGACCGAGGCGGGTGTTCAGGCTCAGGAGTTTTTCCACCAGCGGGAAGGCATCGCCGGGTTCGAGGATTTCGTCTTCGTGTTCAATCTGATATTGCCGGTAGGCCTCGACGCCACTCGACAGATAGACCTTGTGACTTTCACTCAGGTCGAACAGTGCTCGTGAAGAAATCGCCAGCACCAGTTTGTCGTCGATAGTCTTTGCCATGCCCTTCCCCCTCAGGTTGATCGACTCACCTGTTGCGTCGATCGATAAAACTCAAACTGCGATACAAAGCTTCGATTCTAGGCAACTCGCACCCCGCCGCTTGGGCGACCGCCAGCGGCCTTGCGTAGATCGCTTGCAGTTCCAGTGGCCGCTTGTGCAGAAAATCGTGGTGCATGCTCGGCCGATAGTCGGGCATTTTTTCAGTCATCATGAACAGGTAATCAGCATAACCGGCCGGCATATCGTGCCCGCAGGCCTTTGCCCCCTGCACCACTTCGGCCATCAGTGCCTTGATCAGTTCCCGGCTATCGATATCGGCCATCAACGGCGCGGTACTCGCCCCGAGCAATACCGACAAACCGTTGTAGGGGATATTCCAGACCAGTTTCTGCCAGCGCGCCTGGTGCAGGTTCGGCATGGCCTGGGAGTCGATGCCGGCTGCACGAAACAACCCTGCGCCCTCCTCGACAATCGCCATGCGCGCCTGATCGTCGATAGCCGGACCACTGTGATAGCCGATGTTGACCGCGCCGAGCGCCTGATGGGTGATCACGCCCGGGGCTTCGCGATGGACGCAGATCAGGCACAGGCCGCCCAGCAAGTGCAGCGAATCAGGGAGCAACTCGCGCAAGCTGTCTTCGACGTCCAGGCCATTTTGCAGCAGCAGGACCTTGGCATTCGGGGCCGCAGCCTGAATGATGGCGGGCGCCAGGTCCGCGTTGCTGGTGGTTTTTGCGCCAACCAGCAACCAGTCGCAGGCGGGCATGTCTTCAGCCGACGAGTAGGCCTGGACCGGATTCAGCGTCAGCGCACCATGCACGGCACTGTTGAGTTGCAGACCGCGCTCGGCCACCGCGGCGAATTCACTGCGCAACAGGAAGTGCACCTCAAAACCGGCACGCGCCAGCATCACCCCGTAGAACCCGCCGATCGCGCCGGTTCCGATAATACCGATTGTCGGTTTGGCAACTGCCCCCATCATGGCAACTCCTCTGCAATTCGATTGAGCGCCTGCCCCACGGCCTCGTTGAGCTCGAGGCCGGTCAGGCGCGACTGTACTGGCCCGAAGAACTCGCCGTCGCGCACCAAAAACAGCGCCGGCAAATGAAAAACCTGATAACGCTCGACCAACCCGCCATTGTCCCCGGCATCGATCCAGCACAGCCGGTCGATCGCCAGAGCAAGTCTTGGCAATTGCTCTCGTGCAAACCGGCAGGAGGCGCAGCCGACACTGGTGAAAATCACCAGCGAAACACCGCTTGATGCCAGCAGCCGTTGGTCGGCATCGAAATCAGTCAGCGCCCATTCGACCACTATACTGGGGAGAACAATGTCAGATGGCCGACACATGGAGTCCGTGCTCATGGGACGTTTTATTCCTCATCCTGACGATGTGCCTGTTGAATTAACGTTACTCAAACCTGAGTGTATTTCACGACAACAGCTGCACACTATCAGCCTGGGCGGCATGGCTTGCAATTACCACCGCGCGTGGCGCCACGGTACGGCGCTTGAAGTTCGCATGCCGACCCTCAATCCCGATTTGCGTTTTCTGGGCTATGTGGCCTGGTGCTTGCGCCGAAAGCGCGGCTATCTGGTGGGCATCGCCTTCGTTGACGAGCAGATGATGTTCAGCGCCCGGATGGGCGAGCAGGTGTGTCAGATAGAACGTTACTGTCGCCAGCATGACTCGCATAATGACCTGCAGGAAACCCAGGCCCTGGCCCTCGAATGGGTCCAGCAGCATGCCGACGAGTTCTCTCACGACACGGTTCGCAAGGCCTTTGCCCAGGCTGTGCTGGATTAGGTGGGGTTCTCAATTCGTGAGAATGCCCCCTAAACCGGCGTCTGCCCATTGTCGAGCAGGCGCTTAACGCGCTAAGGTTCGGCTCCCCGACGCGCTTAATTTGCTGTGCTCCGCCGCGCGGGTTCGCTGGCGGCCGGCACCCGTGACCTGACGAGTAAACGATGGCTGATTTACCGATCAACGACCTAAACGTCGCCTCCAACGAGACGCTGATCACTCCCGATCAGCTCAAGCGTGATATCCCTCTGAGCGACGCTGCCCTGCGCACCGTCACCAAGGGCCGCGAAGTCATTCGCAACATTCTTGATGGCACCGACCACCGCCTGTTCGTCGTCATCGGGCCTTGCTCGATCCACGACATCAAGGCGGCCCACGAATACGCCGAGCGTCTGAAGGCGCTTGCCGCCGAAGTGTCCGATACGTTGTATCTGGTCATGCGCGTGTATTTCGAGAAGCCACGCACCACCGTCGGCTGGAAAGGCTTGATCAACGATCCATACCTGGACGACTCGTTCAAGATTCAGGACGGTCTGCACATCGGTCGCCAATTGCTGCTGGACCTGGCCGAAATGGGCCTGCCAACGGCGACTGAAGCCCTCGATCCGATCTCCCCGCAGTACTTGCAGGACCTGATCAGCTGGTCGGCCATCGGCGCGCGCACCACCGAATCCCAGACGCACCGTGAAATGGCTTCCGGCCTGTCCTCGGCCGTCGGCTTCAAGAACGGCACCGATGGCGGCCTGACCGTGGCGATCAACGCCCTGCAGTCAGTGTCGAGCCCGCACCGCTTCCTGGGCATCAACCAGGAAGGTGGCGTGTCGATCGTCACCACCAAAGGCAATGCCTATGGTCACGTTGTATTGCGCGGCGGCAACGGCAAGCCGAACTACGATTCGGTCAGCGTCGCGCTCTGCGAGCAAGCGCTGAACAAGGCGAAGATCAAGCCGAACATCATGGTCGATTGCAGCCACGCCAACTCCAACAAGGACCCGGCCCTGCAACCGCTGGTGATGGAAAACGTTGCCAACCAGATCCTCGAAGGCAACAAGTCGATCATCGGCCTGATGGTCGAAAGCCATCTGAACTGGGGCTGCCAAGCCATTCCCAAAGACCTCGCCGACTTGCAATACGGCGTGTCGATCACCGATGCCTGCATCGATTGGTCCGCCACTGAAACCACCTTGCGCAGCATGCACGCCAAGCTCAAGGATGTGCTGCCCAAACGCGATCGCACCTGATCGCCTTTCGCCGCACACAAAAACGCCGGGCTTTACCCGGCGTTTTTTTATGCGTTCGTTTTACTGAAAATCACTGACTCAGTTTGGCGGCATGGCGCTGGTGACGTTCCATGTAGCGCTCGACGTAAGAGCACGACGGAATGACGGTGTAGCCCATTTCCTCAGCGTACTGCAGCGCCTGCTCGGTCAACGCCGCGGCAATGCCACGCCCCCGCAGTGCGTTTGGCACGAAGGTACGATAGATATCCAGGGTCTGTTTCCCCAGATCCATATAGGTCAGGTAGGCACGATGACCGTCCACATTGGTCTCGAACTGATGACCAGCCTGGTCATGGTGGATGGACAACGCCTCGCTCATCACTACTCCTCGCGGGTCTTGAATTCTGACCCCTACCTTACCGATGTTTTTCCGGCGAAGGAACATCTACGCCACCTCGTGCCTGAATGGACACTGAGAAGAGCTGCACCAATCTCGCGCAACCGAGCACGTATCAAATAGTAGGCACCATTGGCAGAAATGCTCAAGGTACGCTCGTCATCGCGCTCAGGTTAACGGGTGCTGCTCCGGGTCACGCAGAGAAGGCTCGACCAAAGGTATCCCGGGTCGATAGCCTGAACATTGCCGGATGTTGAGACTTAAGACGAACCCGCCCTCTTAAAGTCACCACCAAGATGGATAAAGATTATGAGAGCCACTGCACAAAATCCGCGCACAAGTATGGACGAATCCATGTAGACAGACTTTAGCCAAGATTGAGAAAAACAGCGACGAGTGCTGGAAACTTTTTCTCGGCGGCTCGCTCAGGATCGGGCTTCCTGGCTGGATATTTTTTAAACAATGCAGTTAAAAGTTGCTCGAAAAAGAATCAACGCCTACAATTTTTTATGCTTCTTGCTACACGTCAGTTTACTTACTAGAAGTAATGGGTAGTATGTACGCCGGCCATTTCCTCACTCTGAGGAGACAGCTACTTAATTGAAAGTCCTTGAAGGGGAACACGATGAACAACGTTCTGAAATTCTCTGCTCTGGCTCTGGCCGCAGTTCTGGCTACCGGTTGCAGCAGCGTATCGAAAGAAACCGAAGCACGTCTGACCGCTACTGAAGACGCAGCAGCTCGCTCCCAGGCTCGTGCAGACGAAGCCTACCGTAAAGCTGATGAAGCTCTGGCTGCTGCTCAAAAAGCACAACAGACTGCTGACGAAGCTAACGAGCGTGCTCTGCGCATGCTGGACAAAGCTAGCCGCAAGTAATAGTCCTTCGGGATTGTTATCAAGCCGACCCATTTTTGGGTCGGCTTTTTTATTGCCTGTGGTTTTGCACCGGCCATAAAAAACCCGCCGATGCAGCCTGCATCGGCGGGTTCTGTACAAGCCTTACTGCAGCGGATCGAGCGGCGCGCTCGTCACCAGCGGTGCGGAAGTGTTCGGCACGGCGATCTCCACCGGCAGGCCATCTTCAGCGGCAACCACATCACGCACCACGTCCCAGTTCATGCGCAGGTTGTTGGTGATGTCTTCGCGCTTGAGCATCGCGTTGATCACGGCGGTGTGCTTGTCGACCACCGACGGGTTGCCCTTGTCGTCCAGTGGCGTGTGCGCTTCCAGGTAAACCTTGCCACCGCTGACGCCGAACTTGTACGGGTCATTGATGATCCGCACCGACGTACCGACCGGCACCATGCTCGCCATTTCAAGCACGTTGTTGTTGAACATACGGAAGCAGCCGTGGCTGGTGCGCATGCCGATGCCGAACTTTTTGTTCGAGCCGTGAATCAGGTAGCCCGGAGTGCCCAGGCTGAACTTGAACGGCCCCAGCGGGTTGTCCGGGCCGGCCGGCACCACATTCGGCAACGGGTCACCGTCGGCGGCGTGCTCGGCCTTGATCGACGCTGGAGGGGTCCAGGTCGGGTTCGGCGTTTTCGCGGTGATGGTGGTGTGGGCGATCGGCGAGCCCCAGCCTTCACGACCGATACCCAGCGGGAAGGTGTACACCACGTTCCGGCCTTTCGGGTAGTAGTAGAGACGGTATTCAGCCAGGTTGATGACGATGCCTTCACGCGGGCCCGGCGGCAGGATGAAGCGCGTTGGCAGGATGACTTCAGTGCCGGCGCCCGGCAACCACGGATCGACGCCCGGGTTGGCCGCGACCATTTCCAGATAACCCAGATCGTAGGTGGTGCCAAGGTCGGCGAAGGTGTCTTCGTACTTGGCCTTGATGACCTGCACCTGACCGATGATGTCTTCACCAGGTGGTGGCAGGGGCAGCTCCAATGCGGCTACGGGACCCGCCACACAAAGGGCGGCAAGAGACAGGCAGCGGGTGACGGCAGGAAAACGCGGCAACATCCGGAAAGTCCTTCGCATGATCGACAAGGGTATAAAAACGCGATTGTACACCGGCATCCGGAACTTCGGGGAGTTGGCCGATAGCACGCTATCTTTGTTGCTTTACAGCTCGAACCGCAGCTCTGGCCAGATCGGCGAGGTGCCGCGTTTTTGCGATTCCAGGATGGCCCGGCACAGCGAGCACAGGCGCTGGTCCTGGAACACGCGCCGGTCAACACTCGACCAGCGTGGTTGCGCGGGCAGCAGGCTGCCGCACAAGGTTCGATCGGCCGAGCCGCCCAGCTCCAGCTGACGGGTCACCAGATGTACCCGCACTTCCTGGCAGGCGAACAGATCCAGCTGTTCGTCAGGCTCGATCAGTTGGTAGGCAAAAAGGGACCAGGCGGGACGCGGCATCGGGGGCTCCAAATCGGGGGCGCCACCTTAGCCGAAACACCGCCGCTAGAAAAGCGTCAAAGCAGCGGTTTCAGTGTCGGCCAGACATTTTCCAGCAACTTGTCCTGAGCCCCGGCAGCCGGGTGCAATCCGTCGGCCTGCATCAGGTCTGGATGGCCGCCCACACCGTCGAGAAAAAAGGGCACCAGCGGGATCTTTTTTTCCTCGGCCAGTTTGCCGTAGACCTCGGCAAATGCCTCGGTATAACGCTTGCCATAGTTGGGTGGCAACTGCATGCCCAGCAGCAACACCTTCGCACCGCTCGCTTTGGAGCTGTCGATCATTGATGCAAGGTTTTGTTGCAAATTAGCCGGAGGCATTCCGCGCAGCCCGTCGTTGCCCCCCAACTCAAGGATTACCAGCTCCGGTTTATGCTCTGCAA
Organism: Pseudomonas sp. JAI111; assembly: GCF_024809425.1. Taxonomy (NCBI): domain Bacteria; kingdom Pseudomonadati; phylum Pseudomonadota; class Gammaproteobacteria; order Pseudomonadales; family Pseudomonadaceae; genus Pseudomonas; species Pseudomonas sp. JAI111. The sequence goes on from NZ_JANUCB010000002.1 coordinate 96,095, forward strand.
GCAGCGCAGGCAGGCGCGCCTGGCCTCCGGCACTGGTGTCGCCGCTGATGGAGGCATTGACCACTTTGTCGTCAAAACCTTCGCGCTTGAGCCGTTGCTCGAGCAACGAGACCCACCCCAAGCGGGTATCCAGTCCGAAACCGGCGCTGATACTATCGCCAACGATCAGGACAGTACCCGCCGCTGCGTTCTGGGCCATGCACATCAAGGCCAGGCCAGCACTCAAAAACCACACACGCATCGGATTCTCCATGGGCGCAAGCATTCTCACCGCGAAGAACCTCAGCAAAGTGGTTCCCAGCGCGGAAGGTGAACTGACTATCCTGCACGAACTCAGTCTGGAACTGAACAAGGGCGACAGCCTGGCCATCGTTGGCGCCTCCGGTTCCGGCAAATCGACCCTGCTCGGCCTGCTCGCCGGCCTCGACCTGCCGAGCAGCGGCGAAGTCACCCTCGCCGGCCAAGGCCTGAGCAATCTCGATGAAGACCAGCGTGCGCGCATCCGCGCCGAGCACGTGGGTTTTGTGTTTCAGTCGTTTCAGTTGCTGGACAGTCTCAACGCGTTGGAAAACGTCATGCTGCCGCTCGAACTCGACGGCCGCAAAGATGCCCGTGAGCGCGCCACCGAACTGCTGCAGCGAGTCGGCCTGGGGCAACGCCTGACCCATTCACCGCGCCAGCTCTCCGGCGGCGAACAGCAACGTGTGGCGATTGCCCGAGCGTTTGCTGCCGAACCCGATGTGCTGTTCGCCGATGAGCCCACCGGCAACCTCGACAGCCACACCGGCGAGCGCATCAGCGATTTGTTATTCGAACTCAACCAGGAACGGGGCACGACCCTGGTGCTGGTGACCCACGACGAACGCCTGGCACATCGCTGCCGGCGTCTGATTCGCCTTGAAGCCGGCCTGCTGGTCGCCCCTCTGGAGCCTTGATGGCACGTCTGCCGCTACTGCGCCTGTTCAGCCTTGCCATCCGCCAACTCCTGCGCGATGCCCGCGCCGGAGAGTTGCGCGTGTTGTTCTTCGCCCTGGTGGTCGCCGTGGCGGCGAGCACCGCCATCGGTTACTTTGGCGCCCGCTTGAATGGCGCCATGATGTTGCGCGCCACCGAATTCCTCGGCGCGGACTTGCTCCTTGAGGGCAGCTCTCCCGCTCGCCCCGAACAGATCAAAAGCGGCATGGAACTGGGACTTGAGCATGCTCAAGTGGTGGAGTTCTCCAGCGTCATCGCCACTGACAACGGCATTCAGCTGTCCAGCATCAAGGCGGCCGATGACGTTTATCCACTGCGCGGCGAACTGAAAAGTGCCCCGGCCCCCTTTGCCCCGGAAGAACCCGGCGGCAGACCAAAACCCGGCGAAGCCTGGGTCGAAGCGCGTCTGCTGACGGCGTTGAATCTGAAGATCGGTGACAGCATCGATGTCGGGATGCGGACGCTGAAACTGACGCGCGTCCTCACTTACGAGCCCGACCGCGCCGGCAACTTCTACAGCCTGACCCCTCGCGTGCTGATCAACCTCAGCGACCTCGCCGCCACCGGCGTGGTGCAACCCGGAAGCCGGGTCAGTTACCGCGAACTCTGGCGCGGCACACCCGAAGCGCTTGAAACGTATCGTCAACTGATCAAACCCGGACTGGCCGCCAACCAGCGCATTCAGGATGCCCGCGACGGCAACCGACAAATCGGCGGCGCCTTGGGCAAGGCCGAGCGTTATTTGAACATGGCCAGTCTGGTCGCGGTGCTGCTGTCCGGTGTGGCCGTGGCGCTGTCGGCGACGCGCTTCGCCACACGCCGATTCGATGCCAGCGCGTTGCTGCGTTGCCTGGGTTTGTCCCGTCGGGACACCATGGTGCTGTTCAGTTTGCAGCTGACGATACTCGGTCTGCTCGCCAGCATCAGCGGCGCCCTCCTCGGCTGGCTGGCCCAGCTTGGATTGTTTGCGTTGCTGCATGACCTGTTGCCGACCGACGTGGCACCGGGTGGGTTGTTTCCGGCCATTGCCGGGATCGGCACCGGGCTGGTCGCGTTAGCCGGTTTCGCCCTGCCTCCACTGGCGGCGCTTGGCCGGGTACCGCCATTGCGCGTGTTGCGTCGAGACATGCTGCCGATTCCTTCAAGCACCTGGATGGTCTATGGCGCGGCACTGGCTGCCCTAGGCCTGATCATGTGGCGCCTGAGCCTTGATCTGCTGCTGACCTTCGCCCTGCTCGGAGGTGGCGTGATTGCCGCGCTGCTGCTCGGTGGCCTGTTATTGCTATTGCTCCAAAGCCTGCGCCGGATGCTGGCGCGCGCCTCACTGCCTTGGCGCCTGGGGCTGGGCCAGTTGCTGCGTCATCCGCTGGCGGCCGCCGGACAAGCCCTTGCCTTCGGCTTGATCCTGTTGTCGATGACGTTGATTGCGTTGTTGCGCGGTGAACTGCTGGACACCTGGCAAAACCAACTGCCGAAAAACGCGCCGAATTATTTTGCGCTGAATATTCTGCCTGCCGACAAACAAGCCTTCACCGATCGCCTGATCCAGCTCTCGGCCCAATCGGCGCCGATGTACCCGGTGGTGCCAGGACGCCTGATCAGCATCAATGGCGAACCGGTGCAGCAAATCGTCAGCAAGGATTCGGCCGGTGACCGGGCGATCCAGCGCGACCTGAGCCTGACCTGGGCGGCGGACCTGCCAGCCGGCAACAAATTGACCGCAGGCAACTGGTGGAGCGAGCAGCCTGCCGATGATATTCCCGGAGTGTCGGTGGAAGGCAAGGTCGCCGAAAGCCTGAAACTCAAGCTCGGCGATCACCTGGTGTTCAGTGTCGGCGGGGTCAATCGCGAAGCGAAGGTCACCAGTCTGCGGGATATCAACTGGGACAACTTCCAGCCCAACTTCTTCATGATCTTCCAGCCCGGCACGTTGAAGGACTTGCCTGCGACTTACCTGACCAGTTTCTATCTGGCAGCGGGTCACGATCAACAGATTGTCGACCTGTCACGCAGCTTTCCGGCGGTGACTATCCTGCAAGTCGAGGCCCTGCTGGAACAGCTGCGCAGCATCCTCGCCCAGGTCACCCTGGCGGTGGAGTATGTGCTGTTGTTTGTGTTGGCGGCGGGGATGGCGGTGCTGTTCTCCGGCTTGCAGGCGACGCTCGATGAGCGCATCCGTCAAGGCGCGCTGCTCAGAGCGCTGGGGGCCGAACGACAATTACTGGTCAAGGCGCGGCGGATCGAATTCGGCTTGTTGGGTGCGGTCAGCGGTTTGCTGGCGGCCCTGGGATCGGAACTGGTGAGCCTGGTGCTTTACCGTTACGCCTTCGACCTGCCGTGGCACCCGCATCCGTGGTTATTGGTGCTACCACTGATCGGTGCGGTACTGATCGGAGGTGCCGGCGTATTCGGCACCCGACGTGCACTGAACGCCAGCCCCCTGACAGTCTTGCGCGAGGGTTGATAGACTCAAACACTCTCAATCAAAAGAATGTGCCATGAGCCGTTATCGCCCTCCCCGCACCGCCGGCACCGCGCTGATCACCCCCGAAGGTGAAGCGCGGATGCGCGCCGAGTTTCATGAACTCTGGCATGTACGGCGGCCTCAGGTCACGCAATCGGTCAGCGAGGCTGCTGCACAAGGCGATCGCTCCGAGAACGCTGAATACACCTACGGCAAAAAAATGCTGCGCGAGATCGACAGTCGCGTGCGCTTTCTCACCAAGCGGCTTGAAGCGTTGAAGGTGGTCAGCGAGAAGCCCAGCGATCCGAACAAGGTCTACTTCGGCGCCTGGGTCACTATCGAAGACGAAGACGGCAAAGAGTCGCGCTACCGCATCGTCGGCCCCGACGAGCTGGACCTGAAACTGGGCTTGATCAGCATCGACTCGCCGCTGGCACGCGCCTTGATCGGCAAGGCGCTGGACGCCGAAGTTCGGGTCCAGACACCGACTGGTGAGCAATGTGTGTATATCGTGGCGATCGAATACTTGTGAGCCACTGCGCCCCGACGCTTAGCGGCGGGTAATCAGACCTTGTCGAGCGACGCGTGTCAGTTGCTTGATCACTTCGAAGGCATCCTCGGCGTTGGGCGATTGAATCACCGCCAGATCGAAACTGTCGCTGGCAAATCGAGCCAGTGATTCGCCGTCTTCGACAAACTGGATCAGGAACGCGGCGGGTCCGCCGGTGCGACGTGGCCAGCCATCGAGATAACGCAACAGCGTCGGCTGATGTTTGCCGCCAAGCAGGATTTTTGGATTGCGCTGGGTCAGGTGTGCCGTAATCGGCGCGGGGCGTACAACGGGGCTTAGTGCATTCATCGTGTCGTATCTCTGCCTCAAAAGTCTGCATGGCAGGTGAGAGGCAACACCGAACCAGCGCTTTAGCGGTATTTCGAAGCCTGTTCCAGGCTTCTATCGGCAACTGTATGAGTCACCTGGCGCCCCGCAAGTAGCTGTTTAAATCGGCGCATGAGCAGCATCCTAGAGAAGCTGACCGGACAGTGTCAAGAATGACGCGCAACAAAAAAGGCCCGCACAATGCGGGCCTTTTCGTTGAGGCAGAGCGGTCAGCCTGCGATGGCACGGTCGACCGACAGCTTGCCGGCGCCTTCGATCAGTACGGCGATGCTGCCGCCGAGCAGCGCCAGGGCGAATTCATAACCGTTGTTGGCCATGAACAGACCGTGGCTGATGTGCACGGTGAAAATCGCGACCAGCGAGAGGAAGGTCAGCCCCAGTGCTGCCGGACGCACCAGCAGACCGATGATCAGTGCCAGGCCGCCGAAGAACTCGGTGCCACCCGACAGAATCGCCATCAGGTGCCCCGGTGCCAGACCAAGGCTTTCCATGTACTGCGCGGTACCGGCGATGCCGTAGCCACCGAACATGCCAAACAGTTTTTGTGAACCGTGAGCGGCGAAGATAATGCCGACGAAGACGCGCAAAACGGTCAGGCCGTAGCTGGCGCGAGTAAACATTACCTTGTTGATCAGTGAGCTCATGCTGTGTCATCCATTCATTGTGAGTGTGTGTGGTTGGCCGCTATATTAATCAATAAATACAATGTTAAAAGCGCAATAATTGCGACATAACAATCAATTTAGTCGATCATTTCCGTAAGGCAAGTTTCTGCCCCTGGGGCTCCAACGACTCCCGCTCACGCTCGAACGCCAGGAAATACTTGTTCACGCTATTAACATAGCTGACGGGGCCCATCCCCACCTGCTCCATGGCAATTCGTTCGACCTGGAAGAACCACTGATTGGGATTCAAGCCGCGGCGCCGGGCTTCGGCGCGCATGCCCTGGACCCGTTCGGGCCCTATGTTGTAGGCCGCCAGCACAAATGCCATGCGCTCGCGCTCATTGAGCTTGGGACTGGCGAAGAACTTGCGGCGAATCATCGCCAGGTACTTGGCCCCGGCCTGCACATTGGCATCCAGGTCCTGAATGTTGTTGACGCCCACACGCTGGGCCGCGGTCGGAGTGATCTGCATCAGCCCGGTGGGGCCGCCGCCACCGCGGTTGCCGGGTTGCAACGCCGATTCCTTGAAGGCCAGCGCCGCGAGGTTCAGCCAGTCCATGCCTTGTGCGTCAGCGTGCTTTTGCAGCACCGGGCGAAGTTTTTCCAGGCGCTGCCGATCAGCCTTGGCCAATGGATAGTGCACTTGATACAGGCGTCGATAGATTCGCAGGAACGCTGCGTCCTGGTCCGACGGAGTTTTGTAGGTGGTCAGGAAGCGGTCGATGCTCGCCCGAAGCATCGAGGCGTCGCGGCGGACAAACCAGAACTCTTCGCCGGGGGCGCTGATCGACACCTGTTTGTCCACTCGCAGTTTGGGCAGGATCTTGCCCCAGCGCTCGGCTATCGGTTGCTCGACAATCGTCAGGTGAAAGATCCCGCCCTGGACCATCTCCAGCACATCTTCGACGGCAAGACTGGGATCGACCCACTCGACTTTCACCGGTGCCAGTTTGTGCAGCGCAAGCTTTGAATTGATCTGACTGACCGCGTCCCCCGCCGCACTGCCAGTGGGCAATGCCAGGGTTTTTCCCGAGAGTTGTTCGACCCGGGTGTAGCGGCGCTCGCCCTTGATTCCCACCAGTACCAACGGGATGTTGCTGGCAATCGGTTCGCTGCTGCTGACAGCATGGCCCGGTTGCAAATCGAGCAGTTCTCCCGGGGCGACCAGATCCCCTTCCCCACGCTGCAACGCGCCGAGCAGTTGATCCTTGGACTTGGGGATGATCTTGAGGGTGATTTCCTGACCGTCACGGGCGTGCCCGTTGAGGTATTGCTCGAACGCACGCAAGCGGTGATATTCGACGCCGATGGCTTGTCCCTGGACTTCGCCGGAGCTGTTGCGGCTCTGGTTGACCAGCACTCGCAACACTCGGCTGCTGCGGATGTCTGCCAGGTCGCGAACCTTGGCCGCCGGCACGGCTTGCAACGGCCCAGCCAAGCGTGCAACCGCCGGCAACGGCAGCAGCAACGAACAGCACAGCAACAGCAAAATCGAGGGACGTGTCATCCACTCTCCGGAAAGAATACTGGGCCGATCCCAAGAATTTTCTTGAAACCGAACGACAGAAACAGAGCGCTTTGAGCGCTGGCAAGACGCGAAAGACTGGCACAGTGATGGCATATTGACCATCACGTCTGCCTCGCGGCATCAACAGACAGCTTTAACTCTTTGTAGTTCTTGGCTTTTCTTATAAATCTACAGCTCTGATATGCTTTCCGGCCTTTGGTCCGAGGTAGCACCATGCAACTCATCGATATCGGCGTCAACCTGACCAACCCCAGTTTCGACGACAAGCACCAGGCCGTACTCGAGCGCGCGTATGCCGCCGGGGTCTGCCAATTGGTACTGACCGGCACCAGTGTCGAGGGCAGTGAACAGGCGCTGGAGCTATGCCGGCAACAGGATGAAACCGCGCAACGACTGTTCGCCACCGCAGGCATTCACCCTCATTCAGCCAGCGACTGGAATGCCGACAGCGCTCAGCGTCTGCGCAGTTTGCTCAAGGAAACCAACATGGTCGCCGTGGGTGAATGCGGGCTGGATTTCAATCGCGATTTCTCACCGCGCCCGCAGCAGGAAAAGGTGCTGGAAGAGCACCTGGCGATGGCGGTCGATTTGCAATTGCCGGTATTTCTCCACGAGCGCGACGCCAGTCAGCGCTTGCTGGAAATCCTGCGCGATTACCGTGATCAGTTGCCGGCAGCGGTGGTGCATTGCTTCACCGGCGAAAAGAAAGCGCTGTTCAGTTACCTGGATCTGGATTTGCACATCGGCATCACTGGCTGGATCTGTGATGAACGCCGCGGCACGCACCTGCATCCACTGGTGAAGGAGATCAAGCGCGGACGCCTGATGCTCGAGAGCGATGCGCCCTATCTGCTGCCACGCAGCTTGCGCCCCAAGCCGAAGAACGGTCGCAATGAACCGGCGTACCTGACCGAGGTGCTGCGCGAGGTGGCGTTGCATCGTGGGGAAACGGAAGAAGACCTGGCGGCTCACACCACTGCCTGCGCACGGGCGTTCTACGGCCTGCCCTCAATCCCCCAGTAACCGCAAATCCCTGTGGGAGCGAGCCTGCTTGCGATAGCGGTGAGACAGTCAATGCTGATATCGACTGATACACCGCTATCGCGAGCAGGCTCGCTCCCACATTTTGATTGGTGGTAACCCTTGATCCACATCAAGTTCTGAATCCCTGCATAGCGGCACAATGCTGGCACCTTGCCAATGCTGTTTCCGCTATCAGAGAAGACCTCCATGGGTGCCTGGCTTAGCAATATCTCGCTGAAATACAAATTCTGGGCGGTCAATGCCGTCGCCTTCTTCACCACCCTGTTGCTGGTGCTGTACGCCGTACAGCTCGAACAACAGGCGCGTAGCCACGCCGCTCAAGCGTCGGCCCAGGCTCAGGCGCGCTTGCTCAATGCCTGGCCTGCGGGACAACCGCTGCCCAAGGCCGATCATCTGCTGACCTTCAGTCGCAACCAGGCGCCGTTACTGAACGGGCAACCGCTGCTGGAACTGGCCGATGCCAATGGCTGGGTCGAGATCAATTCAATGCCGCTGTTCGGTGACAACCCGTTGAGCGGTGCCGAGGTATTGACCCGCAACGATGGCCAGCGCGTCGCGGTAATCGCCTATGGCCCGAGCCTGAGCCAGGTGTTTGCCGAGCGCTTTTCCAACTACGCGGCAGCGGTGTTCATCCTGATGTTGGCCATGCTTGGCGCCTCGCAGCTGTTGATCCGCTTCCTGCTCAGCCAGCTCAATACCTTGAAAGACGTCATGCTCCATGTCGAGAAAACCGGCGACCTGTCGGCACGCGTGCCGCTGGCGGGCAAGGATGAAGTCGGGCAGATGGCCAACGCGTTCAACGCGATGCAGGCCGGTTACCAGCGCGTGGTCAATACCGTCGCCAGCACCGCCCGGCAACTGGATGTTGGTGCCGCACGACTGGCGTCGAGCATGAACGAGGTGCGCCACGGCATGCTCGGCCAGCAAAGCGAAACCGATCAGGCCGCCACGGCGATCAACGAAATGACCGCCACCGTCTACCACATCGCCCAGCACGCCGGCGCCACCCGCGACCTCTCACAGAGCGCTGACACCTTGGCCGGCAGCGGCCAGGAAGTGGTCAGTCGGGTGCAGAAATCGATTGCCGGGTTGTCCAGCGGGGTGCAGCAAACCGCTGAGATGATCCAGCGCCTCGCCGAGGACAGTCAAAAAATCAACGGCGTGGTCAGCGTGATTCACAGCATTGCCGAGCAGACCAATCTGCTGGCGCTCAATGCCGCGATTGAAGCCGCCCGGGCCGGTGAAATGGGCCGAGGCTTTGCCGTTGTCGCCGATGAAGTGCGCAACCTGGCCAAGCGTGTGCAGGCGTCCACCGATGAGATCACGTTGATGGTTTCTGCATTGCAAGCCGGGACGCGGGATGCTGTGGACTTCATGCAGGAAAGCTCATTCAAGGCCGACGATTGCGTCCAGCAGGCTCAGGAAGCCGGTGTAGCGTTGGGGCAAATCACCAGTGCGGTGGCGCAGATGCGCGAAAGCAATACGCAGATTGCCGTGGCGGCCGAGCAGCAAAGTCAGGTCGCGGAAGAGATGAATCGGGCGGTGGTGAGTATTCGCGATGTGACCGAAAACACGGTGCAGCAGACCGTCGACTCGGCGACCACCAGCAATGAGTTGGCGGCGTTGGCGGGAGAATTGAGCAAGGCCATCGGGCAGCTCAAGCTGTAAGGGCCTCTTCGCGGGCAAGCCCGCTCCCACAGTGAATGTGTGTTGTGCACAAGATCACTGGTGGGAGCGGGCTTGCCCGCGAAGGCGTCAGCTCAGTCAATATTAATCTCGACCATGCCCCCTATCACACCGATAGCCAACCTCGATTCGCCCCGCTCCACCGCCCCGCCTATTCTTAAATCATGTGTTCAACATGGATCGAGGATTAGCATCATGGGCAAACGTCACCCCAACCTTCCCGCCTGGCAATGGCGCGCATACCCGGGCAATCACCAGCACCCGACCAACCTGGTCCTGCACCTGATTGCCGTGCCGCTGTTCATCGTGGCCTTTCTGCTGATTGTTTCCGGGGTATTCAGTCTGAGCTTCGTCAACATCGCGATTGGCGTGATCGGTCTGCTCGCGGCGCTGGGTTTACAGCGTCACGGCCACAGCCTGGAGGCGCAAGCCTCCGAGCCGTTCAGTGATCGCAAAGATGCAATATCGCGTTTGCTGGTCGAGCAGTTCCTGACCTTTCCACGGTTCTTCCTGAGCGGTGGCTGGTGGCGCGCCTGGCGTGAGCGCCACCGTCGTCACTGATCAGGCGAAAATCGTCACGGTCTGCCGGCTCATGGCGATCAGCTGACCGTCTGCGCTCCACAGCTTTGCCGCCGCATGCCCGTAGCCGTCAACGGCATACTCGATTTCAACCAAGTATTTGCACCAGTCCAGCGTGCTCAACGCCAGCAACGGCTGGACGAATTCGATGGTCCAGGTCAGCGTGCTGCCCATCGCGGGTTTGTTCAGGTGCGGCAACAGCGCCGGTGGCCAGGCGTCTACCAATGCCAGGATATGCGACTCGCTGACCGCCTCTTCCTTCACATCCCCACGCAATCGCACCCAACCGCCCATCTCGCGGGATTTGTTGCCGGTGAACGGCATGCCGCCCACGGCCCAGCGCATCGCCAGATGCCGCATGAACTCTGGAGTCACGCCCTTGATGTATGGCAGCTCCTGACACTCGTCCCAGTGTTTCATCTCAGGCGCAGGCTCAGCCTCGACCATGACTTCGGAAGGACGCGAAGCACCGAAGCTGCCCTGGATCAACGTCACCACCTGGCCCTTTTGCAGCGCACGACCCAGCACCTGGCTGACGGCTTTGCCCTCGCGCAACACCTCGACTTCAAAGCTGACCGGCACTTCGGGTTCGACCGGGCCGACAAAGGTGATCGCCAGCGAACGCACGGGCCGGTCCGCCGGGACCTTTGCGCGCATGGCTTCGTATTGCAACGCGGCGACAAGGCCTCCGAAACTGGCACGGCCCTGCGCCCATTCGGCCGGAATAGACAGTTCCAGCGGCTGACTGCGGACCGCGTCGAGCAGATCGGAAAAACGCATGGGGACCTCGGAGAGTGGAAAAGGATGTGGGATCTTAACCACCCGGCGGGGCCGGCACAGCGCTTATTCCGGCCAAATAGACTGACAGATAGGCCGGATACATCCGCCCACTGTAGGAGCTGTCGAGTGAAACGAGGCTGCGATCTTTTGATCTTCGGCGTCGGTAATGGCGCTAAAGATCAAGAGATCGCAGCCTCGTTTCACTCGACAGCTCCTACAGGGGTTGCGGGTTTCAGGATTTGAAGCAGCGGGCGCTGAGTTTGTCGAGAACGCGGTCGGCACGCTCTTCGGCGTTGGTCATGGTGGTTTTCCAGACCGGGACACAGGGCTGCAGATCGGCTTCCTGCTCGGCCCTGGCCAGCCATTGGAAGCAATCATGCCAATCACCCAATGCCCCCTGCGCCGACTTCAGGCGCGGCATCGCCGCCTTCGGCAGACGATCCAGTTCGGGATAGGCATCGATGCCATAGCGCACGCGTTTGATCAGAAGTCGCAGGCGATGGCGGTCATGCGCGGGATCGTGCAGTGCGACATCGAGTTTTTTCCACTGCTTGGCCAAGCGCTTTTCGATGCGTTTGCGCAACTTCTTGAGTAAGCCCTGGCGCTGTGAAGCCCGCAAAAAACGAGGGAACGCATCAAGGATCATCAACAAGTGCGCCAACTCGCGACTGCTCGCCACCGCCGGGTAGGCCTGCTCCATCTGCACCATGCGCCGTTGCGCGGCCTCGGGTTGATCGTGCTGGAGCAGGTAAGCCGCCAGCACTTCGCGATCGCGTAACGGCGTGGTCAGGTCGCCCACGCGGGACGCCGCCGCTTCCACTTGCTCGACGCCGGGAAGACCGCGCAACGGCCGCAACAGGCTGCGTAGGCGGCGGACCGTGGTGCGCAGATCGTGCAATGCTTCAGGGTCGGTACGGGCACTCAAGCGCGCCTGACAGGCCAGCACGCGAACTTCCAGCCCCAGTACCTGTGCAACCAATCTGTCAACCATCGCGGACATCGCTAGCTCCTTGAAATCGAATGGGCGCAGACGCCTACATCATGCCTCAACGACCGGCGCGCGACTCGCGAATGTAGAAACGAGCCTTCTCGGCTTTGCTGGCGCAACCTTCATAGGCTTCAAACTGCTGCTGGGTCTTTGCACCGGTCAGCAGCGACAAGGCTTTGGAGTAACTGACAGTACCTGCGAAACCTTCGGCCTTGGCCAGGTCCAGTTCATGCCAGGCGGCATCGATCTGACTACCGCAGGTGTCGCGGTACGCCGTTTTGCCCGCGCAACCAGCCAGCGCCAGAGCGATCAAGGGCACACATATCCAGGCTTTCATCAATAACACCTCATGTCAGGGGAACAGTCGTGCAGGTAAGACGGTCTGGCGCGTGAAAAGTGCCTTTGATCGCCAGGGGAAACTATAGCGCTCCGGAGAATACCCATGTGCCGGCTCGCAGTGTCGAAAAAACGACACCCTCGGCCGATCGAGCGACCTTGGCGATTGAAGCGCGCCCCTCGATGGGTGCATTGTTGAACCTTGTCAGACGAGGGCGATTCATGAAAAAGCGTGTCGCGCTGGTATTGGGCTCGGGTGGAGCACGGGGTTATGCCCATATCGGGGTCATCGAAGAGATCGAACGGCGTGGTTATGACATCGCCTGCATCGCCGGTTGTTCGATGGGCGCGGTGGTCGGCGGAATCTACGCGGCCGGCAAACTCGACGATTATCGCAACTGGATCGAGAGCCTGGACTACCTCGATGTCCTGCGTCTGGTGGACGTCAGTTTTCGTCTGGGGGCGATTCGTGGGGAAAAGGTCTTCGGGCAGATCCGCAAGATCGTCGGTGAAATCAATATCGAAGACCTGCGCATTCCCTACACGGCGGTGGCCACCGACCTGACCAACCAGCAGGAAATCTGGTTCCAGGAAGGTTGCCTGCACCAGGCCATGCGCGCCTCGGCGGCGATTCCCAGCCTGTTTACACCCGTGATGCAAGGCAACCGGATGCTGGTGGACGGTGGCATTCTCAACCCTTTGCCGATCGTGCCCGTGGTGTCGAGCCATTGCGATCTGATCATCGCCGTCAACCTCAACTCCACCAACCAGCGCCACTATCAACTGCCGGTGATCCAGCGCCCCGCCGCCTTCAAGACCCGTTTCGACAGCCTGATCAATTCACTGGGGTCAAAATTGCCGTTCCGACGCAAACAGGCGGAACAATTGCTGCTGCTGGAAAAGGAAGCGCTAATGGCGGAAGCGGCCGAGATCAACCCCTGGATCGAATCCGCCGAACCCGAAGCCCAACAACCGGCCGCCGCCCCGGAGCGCGACGGCGCGCCGAAGTCCGCCACCGGCTCGTTCATCATCGACAACGTCGGACCGGCCTCCTTGCTGGACTTGATCAACCAGAGTTTCGAGGTAATGCAAACGTCGTTGGCGCAATACAAGATTGCCGGTTATCCACCGGACATCCTGATCAACGTGCCGAAGCGGGTGTGCCGGTTTTTCGAGTTTTACAAGGCGCCGGAGCTGATCGCGCTGGGGCGGGAAATCGCGCGGGACACGCTGGACCGGTATGAGAACGAGCGCGATTCCTGAGGTTCTCGAGTGAATGATCGTTCCCACGCTCTGCGTGGGAATGCCTCAATGGACGCTCTGCGTCCGCTTCTGGGACGCGGAGCGTCCCGGGCTGCATTCCCACGCAGAGCGTGGGAACGATCACGTATCAAGCAGCCGATACCCAACCCCCGCCTCGGTCACGATAAACCGCGGCTGGGTCGGATCGTCCGCCAGTTTCTGCCGCAAATGCCCCACCACAATCCGCAGATAATGACTGTCGTCGGTATGGGTCGGCCCCCAGATATCCTTCAGTAATTGCTGCTGCGTGATCACCCTTCCCGGATGCCGCGCCAGTTGCGCCAGCACCGCGTATTCCTTGCGGGTCAGCGCGACCTCGCTGCCGTCGAGCAGTACCCGGCGATACGCCAGGTCCACGGTCAATGGGCCGAACGTCAGCGCCGCTTGTTGAACCTCGCCGTTCGGGGCCTGGCGCAACAAGGCGCGCACCCGGGCGAGGAATTCCTGGATGCCAAACGGTTTGGTCACGTAGTCATTGGCGCCGCCATCCAGTGCCTGGACTTTCTGCCCTTCGCTGGCACGCACCGAGAGCACCAGCACCGGCACCGTCGACCATTCGCGAAACTCGCGCAGTACTTGCTGGCCGTCCATGTCCGGCAGGCCGAGGTCGAGCACCAGCAAGTCGGGTTTGTTCAACGCTGCCTGCGCCAGGCCTTCGCTGCCGGTGCCGGCCTCCAGGACTTTGTAGCCCTGGGAAGCGAGGCTGATGCGCAGGAATTTGCGGATCTGCGGTTCGTCATCGATGACCAAAATGGTCGCGGTCTGGCTCATGGTTTCGGATCGCAGCATAAAGATGTCCAAAGGGTATCAGGCTTCACTTTCAACGCTCAATTTCAGCGTCTGGCTGATCCTGCAAAGGCAGGTGCAAGGTGATGCAGGTGCCTCGCCCTTCGATGCCATCGGCGACGCTGATCCGCCCGCCATGCGCCCCGACCATCCCCTGACAGATCGCCAGCCCCAGCCCGGTGCCCTGCCCGCCCCGATCACCTCGGGCGGCGGTGTAGAACATGTCGAAAATCTTGGCCCGTTCCTCTTGCGGAATCCCCGGACCTTCATCGCTCACCGAGAAAAACAGCTCGTTGTCATCGACCCCGGCACGCAATTGCACACGCCCATGAGGCGGGGAAAATCGCGCAGCGTTTTCCAGTACGTTGACCAACGCCTGCTCAATGAGCGCGGCATGCACAAAGAGCAGCGGCAATTCGGGCGGCACTTCGGTGCTGACCTGCAACGGCGCCAGCACCGCACGCAGGCGATTGAGCGAACTGCCGACAATGTCGGCCGGCGATACCCAGTCCCGCGCCAGCTTCAGGGCGCCGTGGCCGAGGCGCGTCATGTCCAGCAGGTTTTGAATGTAGCGATCGAGACGTTCAGCCTCATCGCGGGTGCCTTCGAGCAGTTCACGACGATCCTCCAGCGGAATCGCTTCGCCGAGAGCCAGCAAGCTGTCGATGCTGCCGCGCATGGAGGTCAGCGGCGTGCGTAAATCGTGGGACACCGACGCCAGCAGCGCACTGCGTAGCTGTTCGGTTTCGCCATGCAGCCGCGCCGCTTCCAGGTCTTCAGCCAGTTGCGCGCGGGCCAGGGCCTGAGCCAGCGGCTGGCTCAACGCGGTCAACAAGCGCCGCCGTTGCCCGCTCAGGGTCTGGCCCTCTTTGGCGCACACGCCGAGCAGCGCCAGCGGCCCATCTTCCACCGACAGCGGCCACCACCACCAACGTCCGAACGGCAGCGTGCCGGTGCCCGCCCCCGCCGGCTGGTCATGTTGCCAAGCCCAATCGGCAGCGGCGCGTTCGGCTTCGGAGAACTCCAGCGGGCCACCGGTTTCGACTTTCCAGCCGCCCTGGCCGTCCCGATTGAGCAGGCACAATTTCAGATCACTCCAGCCATTCAGGTGCTGGGCAGCGGCACTGACCACAGCCTGGCGGTCGGTGGCGGCGGTCAGTTTGCGCGACAGGTCGAGCAGTTCGGTGGTCTCTTCCTGAGTGTCGCGCAACGCCTGCAATTGCCGTCGCTGACGTGCCGCCAGGTTACCGGTGAGCGCCGCCATCAGCAGAAAGAACAGCAAGGTCAGCACATCTTCTTCGCGCTGGATGCGGAAGGAAAAATTCGGCGGGATGAACAAAAAGTCGTAGGTCAGAAACGACAGCGCCGCACAGGCCAGTGCCGGGCCGAGACTGCTGCGCACCGCGACCAGCAACACCGCGGCGAGGAACACCAGCGAGATATTCGGCAACGGCAGGACACTCGCCACGGCCCAGGCCAAACCACTGGCCAACACCGTCGCCACCACCGCCAGCACGTAGTCGAACCAGACCAGCGACTGCGACGCACGCTGACGCGGCTGATGCGGTTCGTGATCACTGTCGAGCACGTTGATTTCCAACCCGCGCGCGTCACGCAGCAAGCGTGACGCCAACCCGCCGCCGAACAAACGACGGCGCAGCCGCGGGCGGGATTGGCCGACCAACACCAGACTGGCGCGGCGTTCGGCGGCGTGCTGGATCAGCGTCTTCGCGACTTCGCCAGCGCGCAGCAACACCACTTCGCCCCCCAGGCGCTCGGCCAACTGCTGGGCACTTTGCAGGCGCAAGCGCGATTGCTCGTCACGCACGCGGCCGTTGTCCACATGCACCAGGCTCCACGGCAGGTGTCGACGCTGGGCTACCCGGCTGGCGTGACGCACCAGGCGCTCGGCCTGGGCATCGCCATCGACGCCCACCAACAAGCGACCGCGCACCGCCGGCGCGTCCTGACCAAGCTGGCGATAACCCTGGGCCAGGTCATCGTCGACCTGGGCGGCAGCGGTTTGCATCGCCAGTTCGCGCAGGGCGGTGAGGTTGGTCTGGGTGAAGAAGGCATCGATGGCTGCCCGCGCCTGCTCCGGCACGTAGACTTTACCGTCGCGCAGACGCTCGAGCAGCTCGCGCGGCGGCAGGTCGATCAGCAGCAGTTCGTAAGCTTCCTGCAGCACCCAGTCCGGCAGGGTTTCACGAACCTGCACGCCGGTGATGCCGCGCACTTGATCGTTGAGGCTCTCCAGGTGCTGGACGTTGACCGTGGTGAACACGTCGATGCCGGCAGCGAGCAGTTCCTGGATGTCTTGCCAGCGTTTGGTGTGACGGCTGCCGGGAGCATTGGTGTGGGCCAGTTCGTCGACCAGCACCAGTTTCGGCTTGGCCGCGAGCAGGCCGTCGAGGTCCATTTCTTCGAGCATCACGCCACGGTATTCCGAGCGCACCAAGGGCTGTTGCGGCAAGCCGCCGAGCAGCGCCTCGGTCTCGGCGCGACCGTGGGTTTCGACCACGCCGGCAATGACTTTTACGCCCTGGCGCATTTGCGCATGAGCCGCTTGCAGCATGGCGTAGGTCTTGCCAACGCCGGGCGCGGCGCCGAGGAAAACCTTGAGCCGGCCACGACCATCGCGGGGCAGATCTGCTAACAACGCATCGGCGCGGCCGGAGTCACTCATGCTTGAAGCTCTCTCTCATTCTGATGTAGATGCAGTGACTGTCAGGGCCTCTTCGCGGGCAAACCCGCTCCCACAGGGACTAGGGTAGTCACTCATCTTGTATCCACCCTTACCTCCTGTGGGAGCGGGCTTGCCCGCGATTGGCGGCACCACAGATTTACAGTTTTTCCAGCGCCATGTTCAACGCCAACACATTCACCACGGGCGGACCAACGAGCCGCTGCTCGATGTGTGCATCCAGCAATTGCTGAAGCGTCGTCACTGGAAGATTACGCGCCGCCGCGACACGCGCCAGTTGATAGGCAATCGCCGCCGGAGGCAAGTGGGGATCGAGGCCACTGCCGGAGGTGGTCAGCATTGCCAATGGCACCGGTCCCTGGCCAGGCACCAGCAATTTATTGGCATCGTCGATCACCCGAGTAGCCAGAGCCGGGTTGCTCGGCGAGAGGTTGCTCGCGCTGCTCGACACGGTGGCAAAGGCACCGGCCGATGGCCGAGGGTGGAACCAGGCGTCACCGGCGAAATCCTGGGCGATCAGTGACGAGCCGCGGACTTTGCCGTCGGCGTCGCGCACCAGGCTGCCATTGGCCTGATCCGGGAAGGCGACCTGGGCGACACCGGTGACGACCAATGGGTAGGCGACGCCGGTAATCAGGGTCATCAGGACCAGCAGGCTCAGGGCCGGACGTATCATTGTGGACATTTCAAAATCCTCGAATTCAAAAAACAAGTACCGCGTTCATTCTGGTGGACCGTGTCGAGTCCTTCGCGAGCAAGCCCGCTCCCACATTTGAAATGCTCCCCTGTGGGAGCGGGCTTGCTCGCGAAGGCGGCGTGCCTGGCACCCCGCTCAGGGTCAAACCAGATGCAACGCCGTCAACAACATGTCGATAGCCTTGATGCCCACGAACGGCACCAGAATCCCGCCCAGGCCATAGATCAGCAGGTTGCGTCGCAACAGCGCCGCCGCACTGGCCGCCTGCACCCGCACGCCGCGCAGCGCCAGTGGAATCAAAACCACAATGATCAAGGCGTTGAACACGATGGCCGACAGGATCGCGCTCTGCGGACTGGTCAGGTGCATGACGTTCAACACGCCCAGTTGCGGGTAGATCGAGGCGAACAGCGCCGGCAGGATCGCGAAGTATTTGGCCACGTCGTTGGCGATGGAAAAGGTCGTCAGCGCGCCACGGGTCACCAGCAATTCCTTGCCGATCTGCACCACGTCCAGCAGCTTGGTCGGATCGCTGTCGAGGTCGACCATGTTCGCCGCCTCGCGCGCCGCCTGGGTCCCGTCGTTCATCGCCATGCCCACGTCCGCCTGGGCCAGGGCCGGGGCGTCGTTGGCGCCGTCGCCGCACATGGCGACCAGGCGACCGTCGTTCTGCTCGTGACGAATGCGCGCCAGTTTTTTCTCCGGCGTGGCTTCGGCCAGCACGTCATCGACGCCTGCTTCGGCAGCAATCGCCGCGGCGGTCAGCGGGTTGTCGCCGGTGACCATGACCGTGCGAATCCCCAGTTTGCGCAGCTCGGCAAAACGGTCGCGAATGCCGGGTTTGACCACGTCCTTGAGGTGGATCGCGCCGAGCAATTTGCCCTCGGCGCAGACCAGCAACGGCGTGCCGCCGCTCTGGGCGATCTTGTCGATTTCCCGCGACAGGGCTGGCGCCATGTCAGCGCGTTTCAGGCCGACGAACGCCAGCAGCGAATCCACCGCGCCCTTGCGATACACGCGGCCCTGATAGTCGACGCCAGAGAGGCGGGTTTCCGCGCTGAACGGCACAGCGGTCAACACATCAGCGGCTGGCTCAGGTTGCGGGTGAATCCCACGCAGATATTCGACGATGGACTTGCCTTCGGCGGTGTCATCGGCCAACGAGGCAAATAACCCACCTTCGGCCAGTTCCTTGGCGGTGACGCCCGGCGCCGGATGAACCGCTGTGCAACGGCGGTTACCGAAGGTGATGGTGCCGGTCTTGTCCAGGAGCAGGACGTGTACGTCCCCCGCCGCTTCCACCGCGCGACCGGATTTGGCGATCACGTTCAGGCGCACCAGACGGTCCATCCCGGCGATCCCGATGGCCGACAGCAAACCGCCAATCGTGGTTGGAATCAGCGTGACCAATAACGCCACCAGGAACACCAGCGGCAGGTTGCCGTTGGCAAAGTGGGCGAACGGTTGCAGGGTCACGACCACCAACAGGAAGATCAGGGTCAGGCCGATCAGCAGGATGTCGAGCGCAACTTCGTTCGGGGTTTTCTGCCGTTTGGCACCTTCGACCAACGCAATCATGCGGTCCAGTGTCGACTCGCCGGGGTTGGCGGTGATGCGCACCAGCAGCCAGTCGGACACCAGCCGGGTGTTGCCGGTAACGGCGGAACGGTCGCCGCCGGATTCGCGGATCACCGGCGCGGATTCACCGGTAATCGCCGCTTCGTTGACCGCCGCGATCCCCTCGATCACCTCACCGTCACCGGGGATCATTTCCCCCGCTTCGACACGTACCACATCGCCTTTGCGCAGGCTGGTGGCCGGCACTACTTGGAAGCTGCCGTTGTTGGTTTTGCGGCGCGCGCTCAAGCCTTCGCTGCCGGCCTTGAGGCTGTCGGCGCGGGCCTTGCCACGACCTTCGGCCAAGGCTTCGGCGAAGTTGGCAAAGAGCACGGTGAACCACAACCACAGGGCGATTTGCGCGGCGACGAAGGTCGGCACGCTGCTGTCGGGAATGAAGCACAGCACGGTGGTCAGGATAGCGGTCAGTTCGACCACCAGCATCACCGGCGCACGCTGCAACTGCCGAGGGTCAAGCTTGACGAAGGCTTGCACCAACGCCGGACGCCACAGGGCCGAGATTGCGGTTTTCGGTTGTTCCGGCGTCTTGACGGCGACGGTTTTGCTTACAGGCATATTCATGATGGATTCCTTAGAAGCCCATACTCAGATGTTCGGCAATCGGGCCCAGCGCCAGCGTCGGCAAGAAGGTCAGGCCACCCACCAGCAAAATGGTCACGGTCAGCAACGTCACGAACAACGGGCCATGGGTCGGGAAGCTGTTCTGGCCGATCGGTGCGGTTTTCTTCATCGCCAGGCTGCCGGCCAACGCCAGAACCGGGAGGATGTAACCGAAGCGACCGATCAACATGCCCAGCCCCAGCATCAGGTTGTGGAACGCGGTGTTGGCACCAAAGCCGCCGAACGCAGAGCCGTTGTTGGCGCTGGCCGAGGTGTAGGCATAGAGCAATTGGCTGAAACCGTGGGCGCCGGGGTTACTCACCGCCGCGACCGGACCAGGCAGGCTCGCCGCGATCGCGCCAAGCACCAGAACGCCGACCGGCATTACCAGCAGGGTCACCACCAACAGTTGCACTTCTCTGGCCTGGAGTTTCTTGCCGAGGTACTCCGGAGTGCGGCCGATCATCAGGCCGGCGAGGAACACGGCGATCAGCACGTTGAGCAACATGCCGTAGAGCCCGGCACCGACGCCGCCGAAGATCACTTCGCCGACCATCATGTTGACCATCGCGACCATGCCGCTCAGCGGGTTGAGGCTGTCGTGCATGCCGTTGACCGAACCGTTGGACGCCGCCGTGGTAGTCACCGACCACAGCACGGTGGCGGTGGTGCCGAAGCGCGCTTCCTTGCCTTCAAGTGGCGCGGTCTGTTCAACGGCGACGTTGTTCAGGCTCGGGTTCGGCTGATATTCAGCCCACAGCGACGTCGCACCGCCAATCAGGAACAGCGCCAGCATGCAGGCGATGATCGCGCGGCTCTGACGCAGGTCTTTCACGTAATGGCCGAAGGTGAACACCAGAGCCACCGGGATCAGGATGATCGAGGCCAGTTCGAACAGGTTGCTCCACGCCGTCGGGTTCTCGAACGGGTGCGCCGAGTTGACGCCGAAGAAGCCACCTCCGTTGGTGCCCAGTTGCTTGATCGCAATCTGGCTGGCGGCCGGGCCGAGCGGGATCACCTGATCGACACCTTGCATCGTCAAGGCATTCACGTACTGCGCGAAGGTTTGCGGTACGCCCTGCCAGACCAGGTACAACGCCAGCAGCAGGCACAGCGGCAGCAAGCCGTAGAGGGTGGCGCGGGTCATGTCGACCCAAAAGTTGCCCAGGGTTTTAGTCGACTTGCGACCGATACCGCGACAAAGCGCAACCAATACCGCCAGGCCGGTCGCGGCGCTGACGAAGTTCTGCACGGTGAGGCCGACCATCTGGCTCAGGTAGCTCAGCGACGCTTCACCGCTGTAGGACTGCCAGTTGGTGTTGGTCATGAAGCTGACGGCGGTGTTGAACGCCAGTGTCCACTCCTGGCCCGGCAGATTTTGCGGGTTCAGTGGCAGGTGATCCTGAAACAGCAGAATCGCGAACAACAGCAAGAAGCCTGCGAGGTTGAAGGCGAGCAAGGCCAGCGTGTACTTCTGCCAGCTCTGTTCGGCCTGCGGATCGACGCCGGCCACCCGATAACAACCGCGCTCGACAGGTCCCAGGATGGGCGACAGCCAAGTGCGCTGACCTTCCATGACCTTGTAGTAGAACCGCCCCAGAAACGGTGCCGGGATCAGCACCAGGGCGAAGAAGGCGAGGATCAGCCAATAGTCATAACTGTGCATAGCCGCTCCTAGTTCCGGTCCGCGCGCAACAGCGCAACCAACAGATAAATGAACAGCCCCACTGCCAACAGCAGTGACACCCCGTCCAGAACGCTCATGGAAGTTCTCCGTGTTACGGCGTATTGCCGCGTGTGGACTCATTGTCGGCAGAGAGGCTGTAAAGGAACGAGACCGAGGGGGTTGGCTGGGCATAAAGAAAGCGTAAAGAGTGGGTTTATGCCTTCATTACAGCGTTGTTTGGGCGGGCCTCATCGCGAGCAAGCTGGCTCCCACAGGTGAACGGTGTACGCATACCACTGTGGGAGCGAGCTTGCTCGCGATGGCGGCACAACTGAAAACCCTGCCCTCAGCTGGCGCACCAAAATGCGCACATCCAGCGCCGAACATCCCCGATACGACACGTTTTTGCGCTTTACGACCGCTATCGGAAGACTGGCACGTCCACTGCAAACACTCTCCCCCTACGCTTTCCAAACCGTTCAGGGAGCAAACGCATGAACACACAACTCAAACCCACACTCGGCACGTTGCACTTATGGGGCATCGCCGTCGGGCTGGTGATTTCCGGTGAATACTTCGGTTGGAGTTATGGCTGGGGCGTGGCCGGGACGCTGGGTTTTCTGGTGACCTCGTTTATGGTCGCCACGATGTACACCTGCTTCATCTTCAGCTTCACCGAATTGACCACTGCGATTCCTCACGCGGGCGGTCCCTTTGCCTACAGCCGCCGCGCCTTTGGCGAAAAAGGCGGATTGATAGCCGGGCTGGCGACCCTGATCGAATTCGTCTTCGCGCCGCCGGCGATTGCCTTGGCCATCGGCGCTTATCTCAACGTGCAATTCCCGGCCCTCGACCCGAAACACGCAGCGGTCGGCGCATACATCGTGTTCATGGGGCTGAACATTCTCGGGGTGAAACTGGCAGCAACCTTCGAACTGGTGGTCTGCGTACTGGCTGTCGCCGAGTTGCTGGTGTTCATGGGCGTGGTCGCCCCGGCGTTCAGCTTCAGTAACTTCGCGCTCAATGGCTGGGCCGGTTCCGATGTGTTCGGGGCGCCGGCGATTGCCGGGATGTTCGCGGCGATTCCGTTTGCCATCTGGTTCTTCCTGGCGATCGAAGGCGCAGCAATGGCCGCCGAAGAAGCCAAGGACCCCAAGCGCACGATTCCCAAGGCCTACATCAGCGGCATTCTGACCTTGGTGTTGCTGGCGATGGGCGTGATGTTCTTTGCCGGTGGCGTCGGTGACTGGCGCACCCTGTCGAACATCAACGACCCGCTGCCACAAGCGATGAAAACCGTGGTCGGCGAAAGTTCGGGCTGGTTGCACATGCTGGTATGGATCGGCCTGTTCGGTCTGGTGGCAAGTTTCCACGGGATCATCCTGGGCTACTCGCGGCAGTTCTTCGCCCTCGCCCGAGCCGGTTATCTGCCCAAATCCCTGGCCAAACTCTCGCGATTCCAGACGCCCCACCGGGCGATCATCGCGGGCGGTCTGATTGGTATTGCGGCGATCTACAGCGACGGTTTGATCAACCTCGGCGGCATGACCCTGACGGCGGCAATGATCACCATGGCCGTGTTCGGCGCGATCGTGATGTACATCATGAGCATGCTCAGCCTGTTCAAGTTGCGTAAAACCGAACCGAACCTGGAACGCACTTTCCGCGCGCCGTGCTATCCGTTGGTGCCGATGATTGCGCTGGTACTGGCCGTGGTGTGCCTGGTGGCGATGGCGTGGTTCAACGCACTGATCGGGGTGATTTTCCTCGGTTTCATGGCGGTGGGTTTCGTGTACTTCATGCTCACCGCACAACTGCGCGCCGATGCGCCAGCGGACGCCATGCTGACCGGGCTATAAACAGCTCACAGGCTGCACTCATATCAGGCATAGAATGGAACCACTGCGATTGCCCATCGCTCAAAGTGGTATGCACGATCGGTTGGCGAAATCCGCCCACTGTCCTGCCCTCAAGGAGAGCCCTATGCCCTGGTATGCCTGGTTGATTCTGGTCGTTGCAATCGGCTCGATCGTTGGCGGTTTGATGATGTTGCGCGACACCGCCACCAAGGTCGATCTGACCGAAGAGCAACGTAAACGTGTCGCGGAACGAAACGCACAAGCGGACGCCAAGGATGCGCAGGACCGCTGAACAAAAACCCTGTCGCTCTTAATGAACGACAGGGTTTTGCGTGGCTACTTTTCCCAATCCGCCTTGGCAATGTGCAAGCCGTGCATGCCTTTGTAGGCCGCACGCTCGGGCTGACTCCAGCCCTTGAGCAAAGATTCCTCCAACCGATAAATCTCCACCCCCAGCGGGCGACAAACGCTCAGCGGATCCTGCGCATCGGGCCCCCACATGGCCAGCGACAGGTCACCGCCCGGGCAGGTTGAAAGCGCGCACAGCAAATCGATCTCCGCAAAGAACTCCAGGTAATCACCCTTCTGCGCCGGACAGGCTTTCATGAAGTACATGTCGTCGTGGTTCAGGCCCGTGCACTGGAAAATATTCAGCACGTCATGCACATCGAATTCGGTCAAGCCATGGGGCAATACGGCGCGAGTCAGGTTGGAATGGCAGTGATGATGGAAGTCCTCGCCGGTGAGCATTTTATTCACATAGGGGTCGCAGCGCGTGCCGAGCAAATCGTGCAAACGACCGCCATGTTCATCGATGCCGTAACCGGCCAGGCTGTCGTCGGTAATCGTCACCAGCGGCCGTAAGAACGGCAGGTTCGACCAGAGCCGGTCATGGGTGCTGACATGCGCGCCTTGCAACTGCCGGGTCCGCGCCGCCCACAGGCGCTCGCGCGGATCATTGGCATTCCAGACATTGAAGTCGCCCACCTGCGGACCGACCGGCGTGGTCACCCGAAACACATGCCCGGCCGGCACTTTCCAGGCTCGACCAGTACGGATCGGTACTTCGAACTGCTCGATCAACGTGCGCCCCTCCTTCGCATCGCGGATCCGCTCGTAGAAGGCGGTGTCCACCTGCAAGGCCGAGCCTTTGCTGACTTGATAGGCCGCCGGATAGTCTTTGTACATGGCACGAATCCTCGATCAGTGATGGGAAGGAGCAAGCATTTGCAACAGGAGGTGTTCGGAGTCGTCGAGATAAAGGCTCATGGCGTCTTGCGCCGCGAGCTTTTCGCCCTCGGCCAGCAAGTCATGGATCTGCCGGTCTCGAGCCAGCCAGGGCGCCTGAAACCGTGATTCATCCGGCGCGGAGCAAAACACCAGGCGCAGTTGCGCAACGATGTTGGTGAAAAACTCATCGAACAACGGACTGCGCAGCAACCCGACGATGTGTTGATGAAAGGCCAGGCTGTGGGTGCCGACGGCGCGCCAATCCTCACGCTCGCGGGCAAGCTCGGTGGCTTCCAGGGCCTGGAGCATGCGATCGGACTGATAGCTGCGCAGCGGCAGACTGGCATTGATGGCTTGCAGTTCGAGGGTGCGACGCACGTTGAACAAGTCCCGCACGTCGTCGACACCCAGCCTGCGAACCATAACGCCCTTGTTGCGCACGTAACGGGTCAGGCCTTCCTGCCCCAAGCGATGCAATGCCTCGCGAATCGTATTGCGAGACGCGTTGTAAGAGGACACCAGATCATTCTCCACCAACGCCATGCCAGGCAGTAAACGGCCGCCAATAATGTCGGCGCGCAACTCCAACGTGATGTGGTCGGCCAGCGACATACCACTGTTCATATTCATCGCCTCAGGATTGTTCAACAATCGTCAGCTAATGAGTAATCACTATTCGTGCCACCATCGAAAATGCCCTTCGACCAAGATCGACGCATCTGCATGCTTTTTAGAAGTAGAAGTACAGTCACCATCCCATTTCCATTGGTTAAGATGGCGCATTGTTGCGGAGATACACGATGCGTTACTCGCAGGACCATAAAGCCCAGACACACCAACGCATAATCAAAGAAGCTTCAGAACGATTTCGCCGTGATGGTATTGGCGCGACCGGCCTGCAACCGCTGATGAAAGCATTGGGATTGACCCACGGCGGCTTTTACTCGCATTTCAAGTCCAAGGACGAGTTGGTGGAAAAAGCCCTGCAGGCCGCGGGTGAACAGTGCGATGCCGTCTGCGCCGAGCTGTTCGCTCAGGAACGCCCGCTGGAGGCGTTCATCGACACCTACTTGTCACAATGGCACCAGACTTCACCCCATGAAGGTTGCCCGCTGCCGACCATGTCATCGGAACTGGGGCTGCGCGGACAACCCAGCCCGACTTCCGACGCGGTGCTCCACGCAAGGCTTGAACAAGTACAAGGCACGCTTGAAGGCGAAGACGCCGCTGATCGCAGCATCGTCATCATGTCCGCCCTGGTCGGGGCGTTGCTGCTGTCGCGCAGTGTCGAGAACCCGGAACTGGCCCAGCGGATTCTCGACGTGACCGGCGCGTTTCTCAAACAGCCTCTGGCTTAACCCTCCCAGCGCTTGAACAGCACGCTGGCGTTCACACCGCCAAAGCCGAAACCGTTGGACAATGCATACTCGATAGCCATCGGCCGTGCCTGACCGTGGACGATGTCCACGCCTTGCGCTGCCGGGTCCGGGTTTTCGAAGTTGAGGGTCGGTGGAACGATCTGATCGCGGATCGCCAACAGGGTGAAGATCGCCTCGATCCCGCCTGCTGCGCCAAGCAAATGCCCGGTCGCCGACTTGGTCGAGGTCACCGCAATCTTGTTGTCCGAACCAAACAACGACTTGATCGCCGCCAACTCTCCAAGGTCTCCCACCGGGGTTGAGGTGGCATGAGCGTTGAGATGCTGAACCTGTGCAGCCGAAATGCCTGCCTGGGCCAACGCCAACGACATTGCCCGACGCGCACCGCTGCCGTCTTCAGGGCCAGCGGTCAGGTGAAAGGCGTCCGCAGTGGTGCCGTAACCGACCAGTTCGGCCAAGGGTTGAGCACCGCGAGCCAGCGCATGTTCCAGTGATTCGATCACCAGAAGGCCTGAGCCCTCGCCCATCACAAAGCCATCACGGCCACTGTCGAATGGCCTTGAGGCGCGCTCCGGGGTGTCGTTGTAACCGCTGGACAACGCGCGAGCCGCGGCGAACCCGGCAAGACTGACGCGATCGATCGCGGCCTCCGCGCCACCACACACGGCGATGTCCGCCTCACCACACCGGATCAGCCGCGCCGCGTCGCCAATCGCCTGGACCCCGGCCGCACACGCTGTCACCGGAGCACCCAACGGCCCCTTGAATCCATGCTGGATCGACACATGGCCGGCCGCCAGGTTGACCAGAAATGAAGGAATGGTGAACGGCGACAAACGTCGCGGGCCGCGGCTGTCGGTGGTCCGAACCGCATCGGCAATCGCACCGAAACCACCAACGCCCGAGCCGATGATCGTGGCCGTGCGCTCCTGGTCATTGGCATCCTGAACTTGCCAGCCGGCTTGCTCCAACGCCTGGCGCGCAGCTTCCATGGCAAACAGGATGAAGCGGTCCATCTTCTTCTGCTCTTTGGGCGGCGTCGCACGATCCGGGTCGAAACCCGCCTCGGGATCCTCCGCCAACGTCTGCACTGCGCCACCGACCTTGGCCGGCAGATCTGCCACCACCTCGTCAGGCAACTGACGCAACCCGGAGCGCCCCGCCAACAGACGCTCCCACACGGCCTCAACGCCGCTACCCAGCGGAGAAACCAGCCCCATGCCTGTTACCACTACTCGACGATCACTCATACCGCAATTACCTCAAACCGATTGAAGGCGCCTTACTTATAGCGCGCGGCGGCCGTACTTTTGGAAAGATTAGGCGCCATGACCAGGCGGGCTTTTACAAAGTTGTCCCAGTCGGAGGCGTTCGGCAGCGAGGGAATGGTGATCAGCTCACCCTGGTCCAGGCCGGACAACGCAGCGTCCACCATTTCCCCCGCCTCCATGACCATATCCGCTGGAATCTGTGTTGCATCGATACCGGAACGCTCCCAGATCTCGGTGCGTGTTACGCCTGGCAACACCGCCTGGACTTTGACCCCGGTGCCTTCCAGTTCCGCGTTCAACGACTGGGTCAGGCTCAACACGTAAGCCTTGCTGGCGCTGTAAGTCGCGTTGAACCGCTCGGGGAACAACGCCACCACCGAGGCAATATTGATGATCGAGCCGCGACCAGCCTTGGCAAAACTGGCGGCGGCTGCCGATGCCAGGCGCGTGACAGTCGTAACGTTCAGCTGGATCAACCGCTCGAGTTGCTCCATGTCGGCGTTTGCCAACAAACCATCGGCAGCTACCCCTGCGTTGTTGAGCAACAGGCTGATACTCGAATCACTGCGAAGCCGTTGCTCAACCTTCAGCACATCATCTTTTTGTGTGAGATCCGCCTTGAGCACTTCCACCTTAATGCCATGCTCGGCGCGCAACGTGCTCGCCGCAGCTTCCAGCCGCTGCTCGTCACGAGCAACCAGCAACAAATCAAAACCACGAGCCGCCAAACGCTCAGCGTAAATTGCACCGATACCGGAGGATGCTCCGGTGACGAGGGCTGTACCTTGAGTCTGGACAGTGTTCATGAGCGAGCTCCTGAGGATGCGATAGAGAGATGAGCGCCTGGACGCATCGGTAAATAGGAGAATTATTATAGGCATAATCTCAAGGCAATATGATAGCCGTAATTTTTTTGACTCCGATGAAAGGCACGCCACCTCGCTTTACGCCACAATGCAAAAAGGCCGGTCAATGACCGGCCTCTCGGCGTTGATGTTAAAGCTTAGTTCACTTCCAGCTTCTCGCGATTCTTATCCAGGATCGCTTTACCGATGCCTTTCACTTCCAGCAATTCGTCTACGGACGAAAACGGACCATTACTGTCACGATAAGCAACAATAGCCTTGGCCTTGGCTTCCCCGATACCGGACAGCTCACGCTGCAGGGTGGGTGCATCAGCGCCATTAAGATCGACTTTTCCTGTTTGCGCTTGAGGAGAAACTTCCAGCACCAAAGGTGCGTTGCCTGTCTCAGGCTTCACCGCAGGCGCGGCTATTGCAGCAATAGAGGCGCTGGTGAGCAGGGCAAAAACCAGGGAGTAGAAATAGCCAGTACGCATAAATGAAGCTCCATGACATCGATTGAGAAAGCAGCTTTTCCGAAGCTGCCTCCCAAACTTAGGCGATGTCTGGAGCCTGTCAAAAATGTGTCAGTTACGGGATGTGAAATAATCAGGGATCGAGGCGGCGTTGCTGGTGGATTCGGTTAACGAGATCGCCATCAGGGGCGTCGCCGCTGACGGTTTCGCGCAGGATCTGGCGGACGCGAGGGTCGCTGCCACGTTGTTCCGCGATGCTCGGATCATCATCGATAAAAGCCACGGGACGCAAGACTCGGCCCATGCGAAGTGCTGCAACCAGCTGATTGCCGGCTACGCCTGCACCGTAGATGGCGACTTTGGTGAGGCCATCATCCCGGTTGGCGAACGGTACATGCTGCGCGGCGGTGAACCAGTCTCCAATGAAATATTGACGCATGCACAGGCGCAGACCGCCGATGATGACGAGGCTTAACACCAGTAGTTAAAGACTATTGAGCGGAATAAAGGACTCCGCAATGAAAAATACTCACCGTCTATGGTTATGCCATAAGGTCTATCCGGGTGCGTTTCATTGGCACTGGATCCATGACGACAAGCCCTCTCTATGGTAACGTGCCCCGCAAAACTTAGTGTGGATGGTTGGCTAGCCATCACAGGAGCAACTATATCGCCTCCTGCGGCTTCCATCGACCTAACAAACTGATTTGTTAGTCAAGCATTCAAGGACAGTTCTTGTGCCCCTCCCCCTCGTGGTTGACCTCGACGGAACGTTGTTGCGTTCGGACCTATTAGTAGAAACCGGCATGGCATTTATCCGTCGCCATCCATTTCAGCTCTATAAAGCGGTAGGTTGGCTGGCGCAAGGTAAAACTGTGCTTGAGTCGCAACTGGCTTCTGCAACCGATATAGATGTTAATGTTTTACCTTACAACGCTATTTCTGTCGTCGCGTTACTCACGTTGCTGGGCAATCAATTTGAAATTCAAAGACATGGCTCATTGGCGGTCATTTCTTCGGTAGCTGGCGACAGGGGCAGACCCTCCAACTGTTTATACGGCACAGCAAAAGCTGCCGTTTCCACATTCACATCCAGCTTCATCGACAACAGGGCTCTTCAATGTCAGCTTTAAACACCCTAGGAAATCTGCTTCAAAGGCATTTATTACTAATTGCCCTAGTCATTGTCATTCTGTTGAACCTGTACTACCTGAAGACGTACCCTATCAATGTTGCTGCCTTTGACTATCCAAATTATGCTCAGATGATTTTCTCCAGTGTATCCAATCTTATCCACGCCAGTGGATATACTTTTGCCTCACGCTTAGCACTCGATTTTGCTGGCGTACCCAACGGAGTAGACATCTATAATGTTAAATGGCTGCGACACTTACAGCACATTCATTTTTACTTCCACGTGTTCGCCATCGCAATTAGCACATTCATGTGCAATAAAGTATTTGGTAAAATCTCAGCCACACTTATGTGCCTAGCGTGGGGTGGCAGTCTGTTTTTCATGGGCGGGGTCAATTCCATCGGACCGGACTGGCTACAAGGAGACTTTCTTGCCATCGCACTGCTGACCGCTCTTTGGGCGTTCGATGTAAAAAATAATGCAAAAATAATTTTGTATATACTGTCCGCAGTTATTCTTACGGTTGCCTACCTTGTAAAGTTCAACTCCTTGGTAATCGCCCCTGTCATTGCGATGTTAGTAATTTTTGACAGCAAGGACTGGACTTGGAAAATCGCGACAGCCATCGTCAGCCTATCGGCGAGCACCATAATTATATTTGTATTTGTCGAAACCTTTCACTACCCGACGACCAATTCACGGCAACTGAGTTACGATCATGCTTGGGTTCTAATTGACGCAATACCAAACGACTACATCACTCAGGAACCAAACAAGCTGGGAATCAACAGTTTGAGGTGGCGGGCCCTTGGCGCAATTTTACCACCGGAATATTTCAGGGCTGCAGCCTATCAAGATGTTAATTGGGGCGCACCAAAAGAAGTAAGAGCGCCCTACCTCGCACAATATAATTATCTGATGAACGCATCGCGCTCGGAGTTGATTGATTTCACGACCAAGCATCCCCTGCCTGAAACATTTAATATTCATGTTTCGGCCATTCCCGGCTATTACTATATCGGGCTTCCGCAAACGGACGCCCTAGGTATAGCCGTGTATAAAGAATCGGTGCTGGCGATACCCGCGGCCTACATCGCGAAATTGATCAAGGGTTGGTTAGCTTTTTTCATCGAAAAACCGTTCCAACTCACACCTTTAAAATCAAATAGCTTGTATCTGATTATTGGCGACAATATTCAAGCGGATGGCAGCGTTAAAATGACCCCTCCTCCGGACGCTATACCTCAACACATGCCGTACTGGAATCCTGCCGAGAAAGCACAACACCAAGGCATGGTGTTTTTTGGTTGGATGAATTTCCTGACTCCGCCACCTTGGGTCTATGCCTTGCTGGCGTTCGTCTCATGTATCGCTATATCTAAAACACAAAACATCAGAAAAGCCTTTCAGGCAAGCTTGTTAGTATTGTCTACAGCATTACTGGTTAGTTCTTCGTTGATGCTACTGACTGTTCGATCCAAGGAAATGCTTGCACTGTTGCCCATAGTAAGTATCTTTCTCAGTTTTGGCTTTTCTAGCTGCATCAATTACTGCCTGACACAAAGATCCAACTTAAGCATGCTGGGCTTAAATGGAGAGCCAAAATGAAAATAATTCTTCCAGGCGGAGCAGGTTTGGTCGGGCAAAATTTGGTGGCACGTTTAAAAAGCCGCGGATACACTGACATCGTGGTGCTCGACAAACACCGAACGAACCTCGCCATATTAAAGTCTGTTCACCCAGAACTGACTATTGAGTATGCGGACCTTTCAAAAAAGGGTAGTTGGAGCGAACACTTTGTTGGCTCGGCAGTGGTCGTCATGCTACAAGCTCAAATCGGTGGCAATATCTATCAAGAATTCGTACAAAACAATGTGATTTCAACACGCCTAATATTGGACTTGATAAAAGCCAATCCGAACATGCACCTTGTTCACATTAGCTCGTCTGTACTGGAATCTAAAGCCGACGACTTCTATACGCAAACAAAGCGTGAACAAGAGGAGTTGGTATTAGCCAGCAATATTTCATGCCCGATTCTTCGACCCACCCTTATGTATGGCTGGTTTGACCGCAAGCACCTCGGCTGGCTTGCCCGCTTCATGAAAAAAACGCCAGTATACCCAATCCCCGGCGACGGTAAGTTTATGCGCCAGCCTCTTTACGCCGGTGATTTCTCCAACATCATTATCAATTGTATCGAGCAGCAAGAAAAACAAGGTATTTTCAATATTTCCGGACATGAAAAAATTGATTACATTGATATCATCCGCGAAATAAAACGAGTGACTCACTCGAAAACAAAAATCGTGAAAATACCCTATACACTTTTTTATGCCTTGCTTTGGATGTGGGCACTCGTTGACAAAAACCCGCCCTTTACAACGCAACAGTTAGCGGCCCTGAGTACAAAAGATGAGTTTGAAGTCATCGACTGGCCTTCAATCTTCGGGGTTCCCTACACCCCCTTTGCCATCGCCATAGACGAAACATTTAATAATCCAACTTATAGCAATATTGGGTTGGAATTTTAATGATGGGACAGCGAATCGCCGTATTAGGCGCAGGACCAATGGGATTGGCAGGTCACTTCGCAAAGCGCACTGGGCATGGACGTTAATTATCTGGCCTGCAACTGGAGCCGGCTGGAGCGTTACGTGGAGGCTGTTTTTTTACCGATCGACTACAACAGAGCCGAGCGCGCAATAAAACTGTTTGTCATAGGGCGCAAGGCATGGCGGTTCAGCGATACGCCCAAAGGCGCCACCGCCAGTGCTCAGATTTACAGCTTGGTCGAGACCGCCAAGGTCAACGGCCAAGAGCCCTATACGTGGCAGCGCCACGTACTTGAGCGGTTGCCGCATGCATCCACGGTAGAAGACTACGAAGCGTTGTTGCCGTGAAACTGCTCACCGGAAATGCCAAGGTAAACCCTGCGCTGTCGCGGCAGCCCCTGTAGCACTTCATAGGTGACCTGAGTGACTGTTACATCATAAATACATACACTTGCTCAAGCCCCTGAATTGAGCTTTTCACCCACAACAGGATTGAACGCCGAATAGACATCAACACCATTCGATACAGACCTGGCTTTATTTTTTGGCTTGAATTTGAGAACCCTTTTCTCTACCAAATGCCAAGAGCTGTATCCCAAAATCAGAGTAATGACCACTGTAACAACAAGATAGGTTGAATAGGCAATATCAGGGAATTTTAGCAAAACAAACTGCTGAACCGGAAAAGCATAGATATAAACACCGTAAGAGCAGTCACCTACTTTATTAACCAAGCTCCCCAACCAACTTCTGGAAAGTCCATATGCCAAAACGACATACGGTAACGTAAGCCATAACAGGGCTTTCGAAAACGATAAATACGGTGCCAGAAGAAGGGTAATCATCACCATGACAGTTACGCCGGAGAGACTGAACCACCGTTCGAGCCCCCACTTCGCATAACATGCCCCAATCATGAAATAGATGCCTATTAACGGAATGTTTCTTACATCACTACCGTGAACCACCAGCAAAGGCGCATCTCGCCAGCACCAAAAAACTACAATCAGCGCAAACAATGCTGCGGTAACTGTGTATGCAAGACGACCGCCTTTGAATAGAAGCCCAAGCGCCACCACGACCAAATACATGAAAAATTCAATAGGTAAACTCCATAGAGGACCATTGATCACACTGGCAACTCTGGAGTGCTCCAGCACGCCCGGCAAATAAAATACCGGACTTAAAATTATGTTCTTCAAATACATAATGTATGCCAGATCCGAAAAATACTGCCTGACTGTCAACGTCGAAAAAACTGGACCAAGCAGAAACGAAGTTAGCACCACAACAACAATCAGGGCAGGAAATATTCGCAGCGATCGTTTAACTAAAAAGCTAATGACCGAAGGATCAAAACTCCAGCTTTTTGAAATCAAATAACCACTAATGATAAAAAATATCGCGATCCCGAGCCCACCATAGGAATCAATACCGATAAAAATCTCCGGAGTATTACCGTAAATATCGAATGAATGAGCATATAGAACCATCAGCGCGGCAACCAACCGTAACAAGTTCAAGTTATTATCCTTGTGCAGCATGTATTTCCGCCCTGATTTTAATTACAGATGATAAGAAATTTCTATTCTTGCAACAGCTCATTGGTCGCGCAGGGTGATAGCCCGGCGCTTCGTCAGGCCTGGGCAAATGTCTTCGCTGGAGGACTGGATCACACGTATTCCCGTGCCATCATTGATGACGCGGTGAGGATGATACAACGCTACTTGGTCCTCTTGCAGCTCAATTAGCCTTTGCACCTTCCAGCTGCGAACTGGAGCGCGCCGCTTTTGAAGGCGCTTGTGCTGCTCTGCCAAGACGTCGTTGCGATAAAGCATGTCGGGGAGGTCAGGAGCGCAGGAGTTCCTGAGCCTTGGATCGCTCGTCGCCTGTTGTTTCGGATCCGGCAAGTCTCGGTATTGCGAGTTTCGAGGGGCTCACACTATCGTGGCACAGGTCGCGCCCGGCGCTGCTGAGAGACGCCGGCGTTTATTCGTATGCAATCCACGAAGTACACCTACCGCCAGATGTGCTTCCCGTTTACCGTGACAAAGACTTCGAGGCCTTGCTGCCGCGGAACTACACGCCGAAAATTCCAGGTTTTGAACCGTTCAGACTCCAGGCGCTTAAGCCAAAGGCAAAACCCGTTGCGCTCCCAATAAAGGATTTTCACTAGATTACGAGAGCGATTCAGAAAGACGAAAAGTACGGGGTCAAATACCTGTCAAAAATATGTCCGTTACAGGATGTGAAACAATCAGGGCTCGAGTCGACGTTGCTGGTAGATCCAGTCAACGATATCGCCATCGGGGGTGTAGCCCCTGACGGCTTCGCGTAGGGCCTGTCTAGCGCGGGTGTAATCGTCCAACCGCGCCGAGCGTTTGCCTTCCTGTCGTAAACCGGAGTTGCGAGCGAATGCCACTGACCTTGCGCGGCGGGGCGCAAAGATCAAATTCAGCAATTGCGAGAAGCGGATCGGTGCCCGGAATCGACTCCAAGGCGAGCGGAGTGGTCTACGGAGAGAACGGTGAAAAATGGATGATTCTCGGGGGTTAGTGACGCGCCTCACTCTTTGTGCGGGGATCGAATCAAGTTGACCAGGTCAGGGATCGGCTGCGTGACGACTCTGTGATCACCCTCATCACCGCATGCCCTGCCAGTCAATTTATTAGCCACTTCCCGTGAATCCATGTGTCAACCGTGGTACCATTTCGCGCAAATTAAAGCCTGATGGCCTTTTAGTAGCATTTGCTAAGATCTCCGTTGTTTTCCTGATCTTATTTTGTTTTTGTTTGAGTAGCCAATATTCAGGGAAGAGCTCTTGTGACTGTCTATATTACACCACCCACTATTCCGCTTATTGTCGATCTAGACGGTACCCTGCTGCGCTCCGATCTGCTGCTGGAAACAGGGATGGCTTTTGTTCGGCATAAGCCATTGAGCCTGTTCAAACCCTTTATTTGGTTGACCAAAGGCAAGGTGGCTTTAAAGGAAGGCCTCGCCCGTGCAACTCATATTGATGTCAGTGTCCTGCCTTACGATCCTGCGGTCATTGAACTAATTGAAGTCGAGCGGAATAACGGTCGGACCATAGTGCTGGCGACAGCCAGCCATTACAGCCTGGCCGAACGCATTGCTGAACATCTTCAATTGTTTGACCAAGTGCTGGCCTCTGACAGCAAGCGAAACCTGTCGGCCCATCGTAAACGCGATCTGTTGGTCGAGCACTATGGTGAGCAGGGCTTTGATTATGTGGGTAACTCTCATGACGACGTCCCAGTTTGGGCGGTTGCCCGGAAGGCTTATGTGGTCAATCCGGAGTCCGGTGTTGAGCGTGGCGCTCAGGCACAAGGCAATGTCGAACAGGTGATCCACTCCAATCCTTCCAGACCGAAGGACTGGTTGAAGGCGTTACGGCTGCACCAGTGGATGAAAAATGCGCTGATTTTCGTACCTCTAATGGCGGCGCATCAACTGACCAACCCCATGCTCCTATGGCAGGGAGTATTGGCCTTTCTGTTTTTTGGACTATGTGCCTCTAGCGTCTATCTACTTAATGACTTGCTGGATCTCGCCGATGACCGACATCATCACTCCAAACGGCATCGTCCATTTGCCGCTGGACGATTGTCGATCAAGTCCGGGCTACAGCTCTTTCCCATATTATTGGTTGGCGCTTTTTCAGGGGCTGCATGGCTTCTGCCTTGGGAGTTTTCCGGAACCCTCATTGCATACTACATATTAACTCTCGCCTATTCGCTGTCATTGAAACGACAGATGGCTATCGATGTGATCGCCCTGGCTGCGCTTTATACCCTGCGCATCATAGCTGGCGCGGCAGCATTCGGTTTGGAACTGACATACTGGATTTTGGCGTTTTCGATGTTCATGTTCCTGAGCCTCGCACTAGTCAAGCGCTACGCAGAACTGCGAGAAGCAAGGCGCAAGGGCGATACCGGGAAAACCCGTGGACGAGGCTACTATCCCGCCGATCTGGAAATGATTTCCTCGCTGGGCGCGTCTTCCGGTTATCTAGCCGTAATGGTCTTGGCTCTATACATACATGATCAGGCTACAACCGGGCTTTATGCCCACCCACAAGTGATCTGGCTAGCCTGCCCGCTGCTCTTGTTCTGGATCACTCGAGTGTGGATGCTCACTCATCGCGGGCAAATGCATGATGACCCTGTAGTGTTCGCCATCCGCGACCGCAGCAGTCTGGTCGTTGGCGCTTTGTTTGGGCTGGTGTTCTGGGTAGCAGCATGACTCGTCCCCTGCACTCTTGGGGATGCTATCCCTATGCCCCGCAGACTGCACACGCTTGTAGCTGGCGTAGCGAAGTCGAGGCTCTGCGCGATGCTGTGGTAGCTACGCACGGAAGCACCCTGCCGTATGGCAACGGACGTAGTTATGGAGACAGCTGCCTAGCCGCGAGCGATCAAGTGTTGCACATGGGAGCCCTGAATCGCTTCATTCAGGTTGATTGGCAGCAGGGAACCGTACAAGCAGAGGCCGGTGTAACCCTCGCCGAGATCCTGGCAATTTCCATCCCGCAGGGCTGGTTCCTGTCAGTCACACCTGGCACCCAGTTTGCCACCCTCGGCGGGGCCATCGCCAACGATGTCCATGGCAAGAACCATCACCTGCGCGGCACCTTTGGCAACCATGTGCGGCGCTTTGGTTTATTACGCCATAATGAAGGAGTGCTGACCTGCTCTCCTACCGAGCATCCCGAATTTTACACCTCTACTATTGGAGGTTTAGGTCTGACTGGGATTATCGCGTGGGCAGAAATTCAGCTTATCCCCATTCGCACCAGCCAGATCGACAGTACCGTAGTGCGTTTCGGCAATCTGGGCGAATTCTTCAGCCTGTCCGCCGAACTCGATCACCAGCATGAATACAGTGTCGCCTGGATCGACTGCCTGGCAAAAGGCACTCAGACCGGGCGGGGCGTATTCATCGTGGGTGACCACGCACGTTATGGTTCACTGGAAGTGGACGAGCGAGCGAAATTGAGCATGCCGCTGACACCGCCAGTGTCTCTAATCAACAACCTGTCATTGCGAGCCTTCAATGATATGTATTGGAGGGTGCATCCTGCCCAGAGCACACGCAAACGCGGTGACTACGAGCCCTTCTTTTATCCGCTGGATCGCATACTGCATTGGAACCGGATCTACGGGCGCCGAGGTTTCCAGCAATACCAGTGCGTGATACCCGACGCAGTGGCCGAGGTAGTCATGCACGAGTTGCTGGAAGCCATTGCAGACTCTGGCCAAGGCTCGTTTCTCGCCGTGCTCAAACGCTGTGGCAACATCGCCTCGCCAGGCCTGCTGTCCTTCCCTCTCCCCGGCACCTCTTTAGCCTTGGACTTTCCGCAGAAGGCTGACTTGGTGCGGCTGTTTGCAAGGCTGGATGCCATCGTTCGCGAGAGTGGTGGTCGCCTGTATCCGGCCAAGGATGCCCACATGACGGGCGGCGATTTCCGCAAAGCATACCCCGCATGGGAACGACTGGAAGCACTGCGTGATCCCTCTCTGAATTCCCACTTCTGGAAACGAGTTACTGCATGAAACGAATTCTAATTATTGGTGCAACATCGGCCATTGCGGCTGCCTGCGCACGTCTATGGGCCGAACAAGGCAGCGAGTTTTTTCTCGTGGCCCGTAACCTCGAAAAACTAGAACAAACCGCAGCCGACCTGAAAGGTCGAGGCGCCAAATCAGTAACACTTCACTGCATGGATGCCACCGATTTTGTAGCACACGGCGCAATGCTCGACAGTTGCCTAGCGACCTTACAGCAAATCGATATTGCGCTCATTGCGC
The DNA here is from genome assembly GCF_024809425.1 of Pseudomonas sp. JAI111. Lineage (NCBI taxonomy): Bacteria > Pseudomonadati > Pseudomonadota > Gammaproteobacteria > Pseudomonadales > Pseudomonadaceae > Pseudomonas > Pseudomonas sp. JAI111. The sequence goes on from NZ_JANUCB010000002.1 coordinate 134,009, forward strand.
ACGGCACATTGCCCAATCAGAAAGTCTGCGAGCAGGACGTTGGCGTAGCGCTCCAGGAATTTGCCAACAATGGTACGTCGGTGATCGCCCTGCTAACGCTGCTGGCCAACCAATTTGAAACCCAGCGTTGTGGCACCTTGGCTGTGATTACCTCGGTAGCTGGTGACCGCGGTCGTCCGTCCAACTACTTATACGGTACCGCCAAGGCTGCAGTTTCCACCTTTTGTGAAGGTCTACGAGCACGTCTGTTCAAGGTTGGTGTACATGTCATTGACATCAGGCCGGGCTTTGTCGATACACCGATGACTCAAGGCTTACCATTACCTGCTGCACTGCTGGCCAAGCCTGAGCAGGTGGCCTTACGCATTGTAAAAGGTACTGATCGCAAAGTTGACGTCCTCTACGCCCCGGGATTCTGGGTATTAATCATGATGATAATTAAGTTAATTCCCGGCGTAATTTTCAAAAGAATGAATATGTAAAACCACTTACTTCCAGACGGGTGGACAGTGCGAATGTTGTAGTTATGCTGCAGGCGCAAATTGTTGGCGCAATAACAATGTACCGTGCTTCTAGTCATTGATCATGATGGTCATCCGGAAGTTACCGCAATTCATATTCAAAAAAAAAAAAAAAAAAAAATAGATGTCTGATATTCGAACTTTTAGACGGTCTGGGGTGGATCCTTGAAGCTATTCAAGTTGGCAGATAATGAGCTGCTGATCGAGCGCAGTATCAAATGTATTGCCGTATTGACGGTGCTTTACGCGACCTATTTGGCGTTTCGCTTTTCTGGGCAGCCATTGCTCGAATTGTTCGGCTTTCGCCAGACCCAGACAGCGCTGACCTCCTTCTGGTTCATCAAGGAGGGCTTCAAGTTCGCCTACGAAACACCCGTCTCCGGCGCCCCTTGGTCAATCCCGTTCGAATTCCCGTTCTATCAGGCGCTGGTGGCGGTGATCAGCAAGGTCACCAGCATCGACCTAGACAAGGTCGGCAGGATCGTTTCTTTCGTGTTCTTGGTGCTATGCCTGCTGCCGGCTCGCTCCATCTGCCTGTCGTTGAAGCTAGCCCCGCGCAGCTTCTATATTTTCGCCGGTCTGCTGTTCTCCAGCCCTCTTTACCTGTTCTGGGGTCGCACCTTCATGATCGAGACGGTGGCGGTGTTCTTCGCCGTTGCCGCGATTAAGTATTTCCTCGATTTCCTGGCCGCAGGTCGCCACCGGGACGTGATTTATTTCACCACTCTGATTTCGCTTTCGATCCTGCAAAAAGCCACCACCGGCCTGCCGGTGCTGGCGGTAATGGCACTGGTATTCCTGGTCCACGAAACCCAGCGTAATGGGGGCATGTTCAAAGCCATCAGCGCACGTAACATCACCTTGGGCATCCTGCTGTTCGCGCTGCCCATCGTGCTCGGGGTTGCCTGGACCCACTACACTGACGTGCTCAAGAACCAGAATGAATTCGGCAGTGCCCTGACGTCCAGCGCACTCTCGACATGGAACTGGGGTACTTTGCCTCAACGCTTTTCCAAGCTGTTGTATGGCGAGGTCATCTGGTCACGCATCGTCAAGGGCAACCTGTCGGGCGTCTTCGGTATCGCAATCATCCTTTGCGCCCTGTTGATGGCTCGCGACACCAGAACTCGCCTAGTGGTGCTGACGAGCTGCGTCCTGGCATTGCTGCCCCTGTTCATATTCACCAATCTTCATCTAGTCCATAGCTACTACCAGTCGGCCAGCGTCATTTTCATCATCTTCGCACTGGCCGTGGCGCTGTCCGAAGGCCTCGCTCATCCGCAGTCTCGCCTTTGGATATTGGGGCTGTTCGTTGCCTTGCTGGCCAACAACTACAGCACCTTTGCACAAGGGTATGGCGAAAACCTGCGACAGAAGATTGACCTGAGCAACTCCAGAGATCTTCTAGTGGCTGACACGCTGAAGCACAACATGAAGGACGGCGAGGCGTTTACCCTGTACGGCAACGACTGGAGTTCGTCGATCGTCTACTACGCACAACACAAATCATTCAGCATTGCCAACAGCTTCAAGGATCTGGACAAGACCATCGAATCCCCCGAGACCTTTCTGGGTGGCGCGCCCCTGGGCGCGGTAGTCGCGTGCCCTCCGGTTGAGAAGCCCAGCCTTGGCCAATTGGTTAACCAGCAACACAAAGACGGTCAGTGGAAAGTCGCCGAAGTATCAGGCTGCTACATCAGCCTGCCACAGACGAACGTAGGCCTGGACCTGCCGAAGACCCCAGCTCAATGCATTGGCAGCCTCGACTTCGCGAACCCGACCACGCAGAAGCTCGCAGGCGCCATTGAAGCCAAGGGCTGGACCGTCGTGGATGCGGCCCGCAACCAGCTGCCGTCACAGGTCTACATCACCCTCACCGATGCCCACCAGAACGTGCGTTACTATGATGCGACCCAGTACGCACGCCCTGATGTAAACGACTTCTTCAAAAAATCCGACCTCGGCAACGCCGGCTTCGGCCGCGTTATAGACACCCGCGACCTCAAGGGCAGCTATGCCGTTGGCGTGGCCCGCGTGGTAGGCAAGGAACTGCAGTTGTGCCAATTTCGCAAAGACATCCAGGTTGACCCGCAATGACCGCTATTAATCTTGATGAACGTATCATCCTGCCCGGCGGTGCCGGGCTGGTCGGACAGAATCTGGTAGCTCGCCTCAAGGCCAAGGGCTACAGCAATATCGTGGTCATCGACAAGCACCGCGAAAACCTGGAGATCCTCAAGCGCGTACAGCCTGACGTGACCACCATTTTTGGTGACCTGTCCATGCCCGGCGAATGGCAACAGGCCTTCGCCGGTGCCAATGTGGTCGTCATGCTGCAGGCACAGATCGGTGGTATTGACTATCAGGAATTCGTCAAGAACAACGTTGATGCCACCCACCTGATTCTTGAACAGATCAAACTGCACAGCATCGACTATCTGGTGCACATCAGCTCTTCGGTGGTCGAATCGGTGGCCGACGACTTCTACACAAAAAGCAAAATAGACCAGGAAAAGATGGTGCTGGAAAGTGGCATCCCCTGCCCGGTGCTGCGCCCGACGCTCATGTTTGGCTGGTTTGACCGCAAACACCTGGGCTGGCTGTCGCGCTTCATGAAGAAGGTTCCGGTCTTCCCTATTCCTGGTCATGGCCGCTACATGCGCCAGCCGTTGTACGTGGGCGATTTTTGCAATGTCATCATCAGCTGCATACAAAACCGTGTGCGCGACGGCATCTATAACGTATCGGGGCACGAAAAAGTCGACTACATCGATATCATTCGCGAAATCAAGCGTGCCACCGGCGCCAAGGCCGTGATCGCATGCATCCCCTACGGCCTGTTCTACAGCCTGATCTGGACGTGGAGCCTGTTCGACAAGAACCCACCCTTCACCACCCAACAGCTGGCTGCACTCAGCGCCAAGGACGAATTCGAGGTCAACGACTGGCCCGGCACCTTCGGCGTGACCTACACGCCGTTTGCCAAGGCGATACAGGAAACCTTCAACGACCCCACTTACAGCAAAGTGGTTCTGGAGTTTTGACGATGGGACAAAGAGTTGCCGTGCTGGGCGCTGGCCCCATGGGCCTGGCAGTGGCCTACCAGTTGGCCAGGGACGGGCATAAACCCGTGGTATTCGAGGCGGATGACCGTGTGGGTGGAATGACCGCGGCGTTCGATTTCTCGGGCACCACCATCGAGCGCTACTACCACTTCCACTGCATTTCTGACCACGCCTTCCTGAAGGTACTGGACGAGTTGGGCTTGGCCTCGAAAATGCGCTGGGTCGAAACCAAAATGGGTTATTGGTATCAAAACCGCTTGCAACCTTGGGGTAACCCCATTGCTCTGCTCAAGTTCAAGGGCCTGAGCCTGACAGCCAAAGTCCGTTATGGCCTGCACGCATTCCTGTCCACCAAGAGAAATGACTGGAAGCCTCTGGACAACGTCGAAGCCACGGGCTGGATCAAGCGCTGGGTCGGGGCCGAGGCCTGGGAAGTGCTATGGAAGCGCCTGTTCGACTACAAGTTTTACCATTACACCGATAACTTGTCGGCAGCCTGGATCTGGAGCCGCATCCGCCGCATCGGCCGCTCGCGCTATAGCCTGTTCCGCGAAAAACTCGGCTACCTGGATGGCGGTTCTGACACCCTGCTGCAAGCGCTGAAGGCCGACATCGAAAAACACGGCGGAATCATTTGCCTGAAGTCGCCGGTCAACCGCGTGATCATCGAACACGGCAAGGTTCAGGGTGTGGTCTGCGGGGAAGAAATCCAGCGCTTCGACAAGGTCATCAGCACCGTGCCCCTGCCCTATGTGCCCTCCCTGATGCCGGACCTGCCACAGGATATTCTCGCGCGCTTCGCAGCCCTCAAGAACGTTGCGGTGGTCTGCGTGATCGCCAAGCTGCGCAAGCCTCTGACCGAGAACTTCTGGCTCAATACCAACGACCCCGAGATGGATATCCCCGGACTTGTGGAATACACCAACCTGCGCCCAATGAACGAACACATTGTCTATGTGCCGTTCTACATGCCTGGTGAACATCCTAAGTTCGCCGAACCGGACCAGGCTTTCCTCGACAAGGTGCGTCGATACTTAAAGAAGATCAACCCGACGCTGAACGATGAGGACTTCATCGATATCCGCGCCAGCCGCTATCGGCATGCGCAGCCCATTTGCGACCCGGGCTATCTGGACCGGCTGCCGCCGGTTTCGCTGCCAGTGCAAGGCTTGTGGGTAGCCGATACCTCCTACTACTATCCCGAGGATCGCGGTATTTCCGAGAGCATCGATTTCGGTAGAAACATGGCAAGGGATGCAGTTAAGTGAAACAGCTGCTTAATCGACAGTTCCTTACCTTTCTGGTGACGGGGGGTAGTGCAGCTGCTGTCAACTTCTTCTCGAGGATTCTTTACAACCAATGGCTGAGCTTTTCAGTCTCGATCGGGCTCGCCTACCTGACCGGCATGATCACCGCCTTTGTACTGGCACGAATGTTTGTCTTTACCGAAAGCCAACAGCCCATCCATCACTCTGCAATGTTCTTTGTACTGGTCAACCTGGTTGCGGTCGTACAGACATGGATCATCAGTATTGGCCTGGCATCGTACATTCTGCCTGCAATGGGCATGGAGTCCTTCAAGCATGAAATAGCGCACGCATTCGGCGTGGCTGTGCCGGTGTTTACCAGCTACTTCGGCCACAAGCGCTGGTCATTTCGCTGAAATCGCGCGCAGAGGAGCCCGGGGCACACGGCCCGGGCTTCGGCAATTAGCCGCCTTGGGCGGCGCCCATGGCACCTTCAATAATGCATGCGCATAAGCGGGTAATTTTAATGTGAATTGGGCTATGGGGCTTTAGAGGTAGCGCTTGACGCCCCACGAGACCGCGTAGCTCGCTGATCGAGAACCCGTTATGCAACAGATGAATGCGCAGCATGCTCTCCAACGGATAGGGTTTGCGACCACCGCCTGCCTTCGGGCAATACGTTCGTATCAACATCTTCAGACCGCTTGCAGCTCCTGCACTGTGGTGGCGGGCTTTGACATAGCTGCCATCGATCGGGGCATTGCAAGCCCGTACTTTTCGAGAGCTACTACGATACAATTTTACTTTTATAAATCAATGATTTAGGACGAGACGGAGATAGGCCATAGGCTTTCCATGTATCGCAAAAGTCGATGGTAGTATCAACGCTCTAATCCTCCAGTACCGGCCCAAAGGCACGCACTTCTCGGTTCGCAACCGGGAGACACGGACGACATTGCCTAGCAATAAAGGAGGGGGCCACTCAAACTCTTCGACTTCAAATGCCGCTCAGGTCATGGCGAGGTGATGCAAGGCGTCATGCCATGCAGCATAATGCCGCCTACATCCATTCAATGACCGTGTTGCACTCAGTTCCTGCATTCGCCCTGTTTACCAGCGCTGAATTTTTTCCAAGGACGATAGCCATTTGACTGCCAAGAAAACAATCATAGTTCTGAGCATGCATCGCAGCGGAACCATCGCACTTGCGCGTGCACTCAGTACCATGGGCGTTGAGCTTGGTGACCCCCTCCACCCGATAGATATGGACCCTACGGCCAGTTTTTGCGAAGACAGAGACGTCACTGCTGTCAATAACAAGCTGTTAAGCCGGCTAGATTCTGCCTCGGCGCTTGACCTACCAGCGCCGACCGAAGATGAGATATCGAAATACATCAATGAGTATGCAGCCCCTGGCTCGCGTCACGCTCAGCACCTCGAAAGCGTACGGCTCAACAGCCAGACTGAACCAAAAATACTCGCCAATGCCAACCTGGAAAGCATTTCTTAAAAACGCAGATCAAAGCGCTAAATACCGAGACTGAAGTGGCACACGCTGCCACAACATCCACAGCAACTGACCGTCGAAGACGATTATGAAAAATAACGAACAAGTAGATCAGGAACAATCCGTCATCGTTAAGCTTTCCGATGAAAATGCCCGTCTCAAATCTGAACTGGCGGATCTCAGCTCCCAGCACAAAAAACTGGAAACGAATCTGGAAGAATGGAAAACCTCTGAAGCCCGTTTCGCGAGTTATCTCGGAAAACTGGAGGACTCTTTAGCAGAGTGCGAAGCAGCAGCCGAAGCTGACTTGCAAAAGTATCGCTCTCTTGAAGAGCAGACACAACGCGAAATCGGGCTAAAACAAGAACATATTCAAACATTGTCCAACTCATGGGAACGCTTCTTTAATTCACGACTCTGGCGTCTAATGAGTTTACTAGACATCCAAAAAAGGCTCCCATCAACTATTCTTCCCAATGGAGCAGCTTTTGACGAAAGCTACTACCTCGAAACTTATCCTGATGTTAAGGCGACTGGCATCCCCGCAGTCGTACACTATCTGTGCCACGGCATCCAAGAAGGCCGCCTAGGTTCTCCAAAATCAATACCGCATGTCCCTCGCATCATCACAGACGAAAAGCCGGTTCTCGCTGGCGGACTGCTCTATGAACCGACGGAGCCCTTCAACGCCGACTTCTACCGGGCGATGTATCCAGTTCTCGCCTCGCTCGCTGATCCGGAACGACACTTTTTGGATCACGGGCAGGCCGAAGGCCTGCATGGCCGTGTTCCCTCTATCAATTTGAGTCGCCCTATCGAATCGCTACCTGCTGACAAGCCGACCATTCTGCTAATCAGTCATGAAGCTTCGAGAACTGGCGCCCCTATTCTTAGCCTGAATATCGTCCAGCAACTCACCTCGCAATACAATGTAGTGACACTGCTGCTGGGTGGTGGTCCGCTGGTAGAGTCTTTTATCGACGCTGGAGCGATAGTTGCCGGCCCCGTGGATCTTTACCATAAAGAGGTATTCGCCGATTGGGTAATAGGCAAGTTCCTAGACACACATTCATTTCAATTTTCGATTGCGAATAGTTTGGGATCCTATATCGCACTCAAGCCCTTGGCTGATCGCTACATCCCGACAATCAGTTTAATCCACGAGTTCGCTGTATATATTCGACCGCGCACGGCCATCCAAAATGCATTGTTGTGGGCAAGTCAAACAGTTTTTTCTGCTGACATTACACTCGACAGCGCAATACAGGTACTGCCAGAACTAAGTTCGTGTCAACTTCCTGTCTTGGCGCAAGGCAAAAGCATCGTCCCTGGTGAGGCGCATGATCCGGCTCATATCGAAGCAGAGAAGGCGATGTTGCAGAAGATTATGCGCCCAGATGGACCTGAGGATGACACGATCGTTATATTAGGGGCCGGCTGGGTACAAATTCGCAAGGGTGTAGACTTGTTTATCGAGTGCGCGACCCGTGTACTCAATTCACCTATAGGTCACAAGTGCCGTTTTGTCTGGATCGGTAATAACTACAATCCGGAGCAGGATACTCAGTACTCTCTTTACCTTCAGGATCAGATCCAGCGTGCCGGAATCTCGGAGCGATTCAAGATAATTTCCGAAACAGCCGCCATTGAGCATGTCTACGCCCTGAGCGACATGATGCTGTTGACCGCCCGTTTGGACCCATTGCCAAACGTTGCCATTGACGCCATGGTGCAGGGCCTGCCGGTTCTGTGTTTCGACAAGACAACGGGAATTGCAGACATTCTTAAGCGCAATGGCCTCCAGGAAGAGTGCGTCTCACCTTATCTAGACACCCATAACATAGCCGACAAAATCATTCGACTGGCCTCGTCGAAAGAAGCCCGGGATAAGGTTGGAGAGCAGGCCCGAAATCTCGCTACACGCGAATTCAATATGCCCCGTTATGTCAAACAATTACTCGCCTTTACAGAGAGTAATGCAGCCCTGTCACGTCAGGAGCATGTTGACGCAGCCACGATACAACAAGCGGAGGTTGTTGATTTAGACTACTACCCACCGGCAAGTGTGCAGCTTTCAGGGGCTACTGAAACCATTCGTCGATACGTACGGTCGTGGACGCGCGGCGTGTTGCGACGCAAGTTATTCCCGGGCTTTGACCCCCTCGTTTACCAGGATATGAATGCCTCGATGATCGGAGCTCAGGATCCATTGGCGCACTTTCTGAGCGCCGGCCGCCCCGAGGGACCATGGAACTGGAAGAACCTTTCTTGGAAAGATCATTCCACCACATCCACCGATAGCAAGTCGCTGATATTTATCAGCCTGCGCTCTGCCGACCCTATCGAGCAAATCGTCAAGCTTCTCGTGAAAAAGTCAGCCGAGATTGATGTCGTCATTCTTGTTCCCGACGAGCTGGCGGCCCTTACCATCAATCAATGTCTTCAGAAAGAGCAATACTCTGTACTGAATATCCTGGTGTGTGAAGATCAGCCATTACTTGCCATCCTCAAACACTTGGCGAGCGTTCCTTATCTGGATTACACAGCGATCGCACATATCAACCTGGGCAACGACCCGATCGACATCGATTTCAGCGACCGGAAAACCTATCAGCAGTACCTGATCGAAAACATGATAGGCGGCAAGTACGATGCATTGGGAGTCATCGCGGGTCGCCTGAGCGGCGATTCATCCGATATGGGTCTGGGGCTGGTTTTCCCTGAAGACCCTAACATTCATGACGCTACCGCCGATGCGGTCATCATTTCAAGCCTTTGTCAGTCTCTTGGATTCAACGCGCCCGCTTCATACCAACTTCCGTACCCGGTAAATGGATCATTCTGGGGGGCACCGACAATTTTGAACACGTTGCTCGCGAATGCTGACGGTTGGAAGTCGACGTTGAAAAGCCTGAAGCTTACCGCAGCGGAGCAGGAACGGATCCTTGCCCGTCTGTTGGTTCAAGCCTGCCGCAACGATGGCAAACACATCAGCACCACCGTGGTTCCGGGCATCACCTATTAATACAAGTGCAGGGCACCGCTAAATAAAAAAGTAAATGCTCCATAAACCCCACCTTCCAAAAAGCGGGGTTTATGGAGCGGCTACGCTTCGAGGAGCGGGCACTGGGAAAGACTGAATCGCCCCGGATTTTCTTGATCCCCACAAGCTCATTGTAATCGATCCATAAACCCCACCTTCTAAGAAGTGGGCTTTATGTTTACCGTGGCATCTCTGGCGAGCAGTTCCACGGCAGCAAGGGTGCTGCGGCAGGCATTGGCCGCGCCACGGCCTTGGGTTTTGCCGCTGGGGAGGGGCTTGAAGGTAGCAGTGGCAGATCCGGATGCCGCTACCGGCGATGGCACGGTCGCCTTGATCCGGGCGACGGGCTTCAAAGCCGCGCGTCTGGACGACAAGAGGCCTATGATAAAGAGCCACATCAACACCTGACTGCACCAGCACCCGCAAGCGCTCTGTTTTACCCCGTATCAGCCTCTTCACCGCGGCGCCGGGGCGGTTTGCGTGATGCTCAAACAAACGATGCTCCAAGGGCGTGGCAAATGAACTTGTACTTGCAGCATCGTCACAGCCGCCGTAACCTTCTCGCCTGAAATAAATACTACAGGTAGGTCCATGTCCCTGGGGCAGTATTACACGGCGATTTCAGGCAAATATCCTAGAGTGAAACAAGCCAATAAAACCTCAGGCTTCCTATACTAGCAACCCCGGCTTTACTCCTCGAAACGGATGCATCGGTACGATGCCTAGGGACGAGATTTCAAGCTCTATTAACTTAATATACTGACTACGAGCGCTTTATTCTGGCTACGAGAGTAAACGAAGAACGTTCGAGTTGTAGCTTTCACCTAAGTCAGAAATAGTCTGGCCTCCTTTTTTCAGGGAAGAGTTATAGTGACAACCCTCCCACTTGTCATCGATCTCGACGGCACCCTGCTGCGCTCCGATCTACTGCTGGAAACTGGCATGGCCTTCGTCCGCAACCAGCCTCTGCAGATATTCAAACCCTTTTGCTGGCTGGTAAAGGGCAAGGCTGCGTTAAAGGAGGGGTTTGCTAATGCAACCCAGATCGATGTCAGCGCTCTACCCTATGACCCAGCGGTCATTGAGTTGATCGAAGCCGAGCGACGTAAAGGACGAAAAATAGTGCTGGCGACAGCAAGCCATTACACCTTGGCCGAACGCATTGCTGAGCATCTCCAACTATTTGACCAAGTGATGGCCTCAGATGCCAAGCGCAACCTGTCAGCTCATCGGAAACGCGATCTGTTGGTCGAACACTATGGCAAAGATGGCTTCGATTATGCGGGCAACTCCCATGACGACATTCCAGTGTGGGCGGCAGCCCGACACGCCTACGTGGTCAATCCTGACTCCGGTGTGGAGCGACGCGCACGGGCACAGGGTAACGTGCAACATCTCATTAACTCCAATCAGTCCGAGCTCAAGGACTGGATGAAGGCGCTACGATTGCACCAATGGATGAAGAATGCGTTGATCTTCGTACCGCTGCTGGCTGCGCATCAGTTGACTAATCCCCTGTTGCTTTTGCAGGGGACTCTGGCTTTTCTACTATTCGGGTTATGCGCCTCCAGCGTCTACGTGCTCAACGACCTCCTCGATCTGGAGGATGACCGTCATCATAAAAGTAAGTGCAAGCGTCCTTTCGCGGCGGGCCGATTGCCTATCAAGTCCGGCTTGATCGTGTTCCCGATCTTGCTGATAGGGGCGTTTGCCGGCGCCATGCTATTACTGCCCTGGCAATTTTCCGCAGTGCTGTTGGCTTACTACATATTGACGCTGGCCTATTCACTATCCTTGAAACGGCAAATGGCGGTCGACGTTATTGCACTGGCCCTGCTCTACACCGTGCGCATCATTGCCGGTACGGCTGCGTTTAACCTAACACTGACCTTTTGGATTTTGGCGTTCTCGATGTTCATGTTCCTCAGCCTGGCTCTGGTGAAGCGTTATGCCGAACTATATGAAGCCCGCAGCAAGGGCAAGACTGAGAAAACCCGTGGCCGTGGTTACTATCCCACCGACCTGGAAATGATCTCCTCACTGGGTGCCTCTTCCGGCTATCTGGCGGTGATGGTCCTTGCCCTGTACATCCACGACCAAGCCACTACAGGCCTCTATACCTACCCACAAGTAATCTGGCTCGCCTGTCCACTTCTGCTGTTCTGGATCACCCGAGTGTGGATGCTCACGCATCGGGGAGAAATGCACGATGACCCTGTTGTGTTCGCCATCCGCGACCGTGCCAGTCTAGTGGTCGGTGTCTTGTTCGGCCTGATATTCTGGATGGCCGCATGAGTGCCCTCCTTTATTCTTGGGGGCTCTACCCTAATAGACCTCAGACAGGTAATACCTGTGGCTGGCGTAGCGAAATACCTACCCAACTGGAACAGATAGTTGCAGTCCACGGCAGCACCCTTGCGTATGGCAACGGACGCAGTTATGGCGACAGCTGCCTAGCGGCCAGTGATCAGGTACTGAACATGCGCTCGCTGGATCGCTTTATCCAGGTCGACTGGCAGGAGGGCACCGTACTCGCGGAGGTAGGTGTCACCTTGGGTGAGATACTGGCAATTACCATCCCACAGAACTGGTTCCTGCCTGTCACGCCGGGCACCCAGTTCGCGACCCTCGGCGGAGCGATAGCCAACGACGTTCATGGAAAGAACCATCATCTACGGGGCACTTTTGGCAACCATGTGCGACGCTTCGGCCTGCTGCGCCACGGTCAGGAGCTGCTAACCTGTTCCGCCACTGAAAACCCCGAGTTATACGCTGCCACCATTGGAGGGCTGGGCCTGACTGGTGTGATCACCTGGGCGGAGATCCAGTTGATGCCAATCATATCCAGCCAGATTGACAGCACGTTGGTGCGCTTCGATAACCTGAGCGAGTTTTTCTCCCTGTCTGCCGAACTGGATCATCAACATGAATACAGTGTGGCGTGGATTGATTGCCTAGCCAAAGGCGGCAAGACTGGACGTGGTGTATTTATAGTTGGCGACCACGCCCACTATGGAGCTCTGGAGGTATGCGAACGTCCGAAGCGGCGAATGCCGCTTGCCCCACCGTTCTCACTAATCAACAACCTGTCCCTACACGCCTTCAATGAAGCCTACTGGCGTTTACATCCGGCCCAGCGCACGCGAAAACGCGTCAGCTACGAGCCATTTTTCTACCCACTGGATCGTATCCTGCATTGGAACCGTATCTATGGGCGCCGAGGCTTCCAACAATACCAATGCGTTATTCCCGACGCCGCAGCCGAGATGGCCATGCGCGAACTGCTGGGAGCAATTGCGGACTCCGGCCAAGGCTCCTTCCTCGCCGTACTCAAACGCTGCGGCGATATCGCCTCACCGGGCTTGCTGTCCTTCCCTATGGCAGGCACTTCGCTCGCCCTGGACTTCCCGCAGAAAGCTGGTCTCTTACCGCTGTTCAAGCGCCTGGACACGATAGTGAGTGAAGCTGGTGGGCGCCTGTATCCGGCCAAAGACGCACACATGAGTGGCAATGACTTCCGTAAGGCCTATCCTGACTGGGAAAAACTGGAAGCGCTGCGTGACCCAACACTGATGTCCCACTTCTGGAAACGAGTGACTGCATGAAACGAGTTTTGATCATTGGAGCTACCTCGGCCATCGCCACAGCCTGTGCCCGCCTCTGGGCCGAGCAAGGCAATACGTTCTTCCTGGTTGCACGCGACCACGAAAAATTGGAGCAAACTGCCGCTGATCTTCGGGCACATGGCGCCAAGGCTGTAACCCTCCACTCCATGGATGCTACCGACCTCGCCTCGCATCCGGCGATGCTCAGCAGTTGCCTAAGTGTTTTGCAGCAGATAGATATTGCCTTGATTGCCCATGGCACCCTGCCCGACCAAAAAGCCTGTGAGCAAGATGTTGATGTGGCCCTGCGAGAGTTTGCCATTAACGGCACTTCAGTCATTGCCTTGCTGACCCATCTGTCCAACCAGTTTGAAAAACAACGCTGCGGCAGCCTGGCAGTCATTTCATCGGTGGCCGGCGATCGTGGTCGTCCCTCCAACTATCTATACGGTACCGCCAAAGCAGCCGTGTCCACCTTTTGTGAAGGTCTACGTGCCCGACTCTACAAGGTTGGCGTGAATGTCATCACCATTAAACCCGGCTTTGTTGACACCCCCATGACTCAAGGCCTCCAATTACCCTCACTTCTATTGGCCAAGCCAGAAAAGGTTGCCCGCCGTATCGTTGAGGGCATTGAACGCAACGCCACGATCCTATACACACCGGTTTTTTGGGCGTTGATCATGCTTATCATTCGATACATTCCGCAGACGATCTTCAAGAGGCTTAGCTTATGACTGGACAGACTTACTTGTCTGGTTGGAAGTACCGCGCACTCATCCTCTCCGTCGTAGTATCCGCCATTGGCTATCTCAGCTTTTCACTGTGGGGCGGCTGGGAAGCTGTAGCAAAATCAGTCAAGGAAGTTGGCATATTGGGGGTAGCTATCACTCTACTGATGTCCTCCTTCAATTACCTATTAAGATTCGTGAGATGGCAGATCTACCTCAAAGTACTCGGACATGCCATCCCGTGGAAACCCAGCCTGAAGATTTATCTCGCTGGGTTCGCTCTAACCACAACACCTGGAAAGGCCGGAGAGGCACTGAGAGGTGTTTTACTAAAACCTTGGGGAATGCCATATCGAAAAAGTTTTGCCGCATTTTTCAGTGAGCGACTATCGGATCTTATTGGCATAGTCCTGCTGACTTTTTTGGGCCTGACGCTTTACCCCGACGCGCGGCCAGTTATTATTTTTGGCGCGATCTGCGTAGGGATAATGATAGTCATACTGTCTCAACAAAAAAGCCTTGAGTGGATAGAGCGAATAATCCAGGAAAGAAATAGTAAGCTCGCACAACTAAGCAGGCATTTGATTGACATAATTAAAGAAGCCCAGCACTGCCACAAAGTTGAGATATTACTTCTCACCACACTACTAGCTATAATTTCCTGGGGGGCTGAGGCTGTCGCGTTTTATTGGATACTCACTTGGATGGGCGCGGACATCACCCTGCAATTCGCAATGTTCGTATACGCTCTGGCGATGTTAGCAGGCGCGATAAGTTTTATGCCTGGAGGCCTTGGTGGAACCGAGGCTGTAATGGTTACGCTATTAATATGGAATGGCATGCACAACGCAGATGCCGTTGCTGCGACTGTGCTATTAAGGCTCGCGACACTTTGGTTTGCGGTATCCATTGGTTCAATTTGTTTAAGCCTCGCAAAAACCGAATCAAACCCGACTATTACACTTCCAAAGTGAAGTCTTTTAATTCAATCAGCCACACGAATTTTAGCAATGCCGAAACAGCATATACAACAACGAGGTACAAATGCTAACCCTTGGAAGTAAAAAAAATCAGACCAATGTTGATCCCGCGGAAAATTTTGCGCGATTTAAAGGTCACATATATTTCGCCGTGATAGCCTTTTTAGTTTACGTATACGGCATGAAATCTGGTTGGGGAGGTGCAACCGCCGATGATGGATCGTTCTTCCTGCGGTATGCGGAGAACATGACTCAAGGGCAATTCTGGATCTGGAATCTAGGAGAAGCACCAATTTGGGGAGCATCGGCCCCCTTTTACCCGCTTTATCTGGCACTTCTGATAAAATTGGGAGCCTCCCCTATCGTAGCCTTAGTCGGTGGCGGCGCCTTGCTAGGGTGTTTGGCACTCACCTTGACAAGCTGGATGTTAGTGCAAAGATTTGGCTACGTTGCCGGCATATTTTTTGTGGCAGCCACCTCTTTCGATGGATTCTTTATGTGGTTTGCCGGGACTGCCGGTCTTGAATCCCCTTTAACAATTGCTGTGTTGACATACGGCTTCTGGGCACTTCTGAAGAGCAATAGCTGGGTTCACGTAGGTGTTGCAGCGGGCTTACTCGCAATACAAAAACTTGACTTAATCCCTGCTGCATTTTTTCTATTATGTGCCTGGAGCGTTTTGACACGCTCTATTCCTGTAAAAACAATAGCCCTGGCAGCAGCTATCGCTATCACTTGGTACGGATTCGCATGGATTTACTTCGGACTACCCGTACCGAACTCATTTATAACGAAAACTTTCTTCCAAAACCAACAGAGCGGCATCACCTGGCAGTGGTTCGGAAAATACGTACTTATTGAAAACAATCATTACTGGATAGCAATCCTCGCACTGCCAAAGTTGCTGAAGCCCAACAAAGATTCTATACCTCTTATTATTTTCCTGGCCGGGCTGACAGCTACACATCTAATAGCTTACACCTTAAAGTTCCCGCTAGAGCCTTACAACTGGTATGCAATGCCAGCCTTATACAGCTTATTCATTTTGGGATCCTTGGGCGCCCAAGCCATTTGGGATATTAGCACTAAATATACT
Organism: Pseudomonas sp. JAI111; assembly: GCF_024809425.1. Classification (NCBI taxonomy): domain Bacteria; kingdom Pseudomonadati; phylum Pseudomonadota; class Gammaproteobacteria; order Pseudomonadales; family Pseudomonadaceae; genus Pseudomonas; species Pseudomonas sp. JAI111. Next base: position 149,804 of record NZ_JANUCB010000002.1, read on the forward strand.
TACATCATAAAACTGCTTCTCGTTGTGTTGCTCAGCTACATAGCCACGCAGTCGTACGTGATTGGCAAGATGTCGACGGCGAGCATTCAGAATTACTTAGAACTTGAAAAAGACCGAACCAACACCGGCAAATGGGTAAGCAGAAATACGCCGAAAGACTTCACCCTAATGGTTTGCTGGGGAAGCCCCGCTTTTTTTGCCCACCGACACACGATTGACAGCTCTTTTCTGAATCGCCATTACGAGAGCAATGACTTAATAAAAACTTATTCTCCCGAGATCATTGTAAGCGACACAAAGAAAATTGGAGACAACTACACACTCGTAAAAACCTTCAACAAAGCAATAAGGGTTGGCGTTAGTTATCCATTTGGCGTTCACATCAGAAATGATGTGCTTTCCCAAGTTACCGATATAGACCATACACTCAATGCGTGCCCTGACAGCAATAGCTGCACTTCTATCCATACACCTTTTATCGATCTTATTACTAATCCGATACTCGGTGACAAATACGGAGTTTTGAGCGCCTATGACAAACCAGACACCATCTTCGCTCACCCAGGCGAAACACAGCCCACTTCATTTGAATTAGATCCCAATGAATTTAAAAAGTGGGGAGTTACATCTTTTATCTTGACTACCTCTATATCTCCATATGTGCCTGAAAATGTGGTTGCGCGGGGCGGCGCAGTTGCCGGAGTGACGGTTTACCACCAAAATGAAGTTATTTCAGAACGGCAGGTTATTAGATCCGGAGCACCTAGCACCATCAGCCTCCCATTAACCATGGATGGAAATTACCGTATCGTTTTAGACAACAACAATGTGGTCGATACAAACCAGGTCTTGCTTAGACTAGAGCAAAAAAAATAGTTATATGGCCCCATACCCTGCGAAGGCCAAGCTTTCGCAGGGTGTTTTTTTGGGGGGCTATTATCATGAACGACTCAATACTGACGTAGCCGCTCCACGAACCCCACATTCAAAGCCGCGATTTGAAGCCTGATGCTGTGTTCCCGATCTCTTTCAGAAGCCAGCCGCCATGTTCGCTTGGACCGATGTCACTTATGGCTTTTGGGCGTAGCCGTCGGACAAGGAGTTCACCGCTATTACCGGTACGACCCGAGCTGTCGAGTACCTGGATGGCGACGAGACGTGCCGGGGCAACCTGCTGAACAACGCGAATATCATCCCCGACGATGGTTATTGCTTGTGGGGCCGCCGTTCGTTGTCGAGTTATCGGAAATGGGCGTTCGTCACCCGCGTTCGAACATTGTTCATCCTCATGGACGCGGTGCAGGCCGGCCACAAGTGGGCCGTTGACCGCTCGATCACCAAGGCCTACGCCGAGGATGTGACTGATGGCCTGGACGCATTCATGCGCGACCTGGTGGCCGAAAGTGCAATTATCATTTTCGAGGTGTTCCCGGACACCGAACGGAACACGGTCAGCCACATCGCCCAGGGCAAAGTCTATTGGCGCATTCGCTTTACTGACTTACAACCGGCAGAAAACCCGAATTTCCTTTTCGAAGTCACCGATCAATGGATGATCGAAAGCGATCGACCGAGGCATTATTGCCTCTCGTGTCGAGGCCAAACGTTTTATGGATCGACTCGTCTGGTATCCGATAAATACTCAGGCGGTTTCCGTCCAGGTGGGGCGGATGACATTTTTCTGTGGGCCGCCTCGGATTGTTTCGTCTTTTCTGGGATGATGGGATTCTGCGCTCCCTGAAGTGATGGACTCCCCCCTGAATTGGCGGGAGGCCAGGATCAGTTTTTCTGAGATCCGACACAGGTTGTCGCTTTCGACATTAAAGAGATGGGCCCGAACGTTGCGGCGTAAAGGGAAAGTGTTGTTCTAGAGGATTGAACATGGCGCCACCTAACCGAATTGAGCATGTTGGCTTCGATGATTTCCGACGCTTGGCACAGGATGAGTCGCTGTCCAAATATGAGCGCATCGGGTTTCCCGACTCATATCGTCAGGGTTATGAAGCAGTTATCTTCGAAGATATCTGCGCAAAGCTGACCAACCTGAAGAAAGCTGGCCAGCAAGTGGTCGATATCGGTCCGGGCTGTAGCGATCTGCCCAAGATGTTGATAGGCCAGTGCGCATCGAATGGCAATGCCTTGACGCTGATCGACAGCCAGGAAATGCTGGATCTGCTTGAGAGCGCTCCCTTCATCGAAAAGGTGCCAGCAATGTATCCGCAATGCCCGGACTGGGTTGCTGGAAACGCAGGAAAGGTCGACGCGATCCTATGCTATAGCGTGCTGCAATATGTCTTTATCGATGTGGGTTTTTTTCGATTCCTCGATGTTTCGCTCTCCTTGTTGGCGCCAGGCGGACAGATGTTGATAGGCGACATACCCAATATTTCCAAGCGTAAGCGCTTTTTTTCCAGTGAAACCGGTGTGCGTTTTCATAAAGACTATATGAAGACGGATGATGCGCCTGTCGTCGAGTTCAACCAGATCGAACACGATCAGATTGACGATTGCGTCGTGATGTCGATCATCCAGCGGGCACGGCTCCAAGGATTCGATGCCTATCTGTTACCGCAGAACCAGGCACTTCCGATGGCGAACCGGCGCGAAGATATCCTCATCATCAGACCTTGAGAGCCAGGAAATGATAAAAACGAAAAAGGTTGTCATCCTGGGTGACAGTGCCTTCGCCGAGGTCGCTTACGAATGCTTTACTCGGGACTCCGAATACGAAGTCGTTGGCTTCTCTGTCAACTCTGCATTTCTTGAACGCAATGAGTTGTTTGGTTTGCCTGTCGTGCCGCTCGAGGAGATAGAGCGCTTCTTCGATCCCGAACAGGTCGAATTCTACGCGGCGCTTGTTTACTCCCAGCTCAACCGTCTGAGGACGCGGTTTTATGAGGAGGCGAAGTCGAAGGGCTATCGGCCAGCGAGTTACATCAGTAGCCGGGCGTTTGTATGGCCTAATGCGATTTTGGGCGAACACTGCTTTATCTTTGAAGATAATACGATCCAGCCATTCGTAAAAATTGGCAATAACGTCGTGCTTTGGAGCGGAAACCACGTTGGCCATCATTCGGTGATCGAGGACAATTGCTTTATCTCCTCTCACGCTGTTATTTCCGGATTCTGCACGGTCGGAAAAAATACCTTCATTGGCGTTAATTCGGCGATTGCCAATAACGTCGTCATCGGTGCCGATAATTGGTTGGGTGTTGGGGTCAATATCCTCAAGAACACGGATCCTGATTGTATTTTCAAAAGCGAGCAGCCGGAGCCAGCCAAAGTATCCGCACGGCGTTTTTTCAAGGCAAGAACATGAAGTGGCATAAGCTGGGCGTTGTCTGGAAGCCTGATGGAACTCTCGATTGGGCCAGAACACATGCGATGGGCCCGATACCTTACCGACTCAACGAAGATGTCATCCGTGTCTATCTGACATGCCTGGACGACAAGGGGCGCGGTCGCCCGGGTTATATCGACGTATCAAGCTCGGACCCGACCCGGGTGTTGAAGGTCGCGACAACGCCATTGCTCGATATCGGCGAACCCGGGACGTTTGATGATAATGGTCTGATGGCCCTGAGTCTCGTCACTGTCGATGCGCGAACTGTGTATATGTACTACGCGGGATTCGAGCTCTGCGTGAACGCGCGATACCGGATCTTTACGGGACTGGCTATCAGTCACGATGGCGGTGAGACGTTCGAGCGCTATAGCAAAGTCCCGATCCTGGATCGTAGCGATAGCGAGCGAATGTTTCGTTGTGGGAGTTTTGTCGTCAAGGAAGGTGACGTGTTCAAGATGTGGTACATCGCAGGCAGCGACTGGACCGACCTACGGGGAAAACTGATGCCTGTGTACGACTTGAGGTATCAGGAATCGGCCGACGGAGTAACGTGGTCGGATCGCGGTATCTTGTCCATGGCGCTCACCGGTGACGACGAGCACGGTTTCGGCCGCCCGTGGATCGTCAAACGCGGCAGCGATGATTATCAGATGTTCTATTCGATCAGACGCTGTTCCTTTGCCGCCTATCGTCTCGGCTATGCCGAGTCCAGCGATGGGGTTCAATGGGTACGTCGAGATGAAGAAATGGGGCTCGATGTCTCGCCGACGGGCGTAGATTCGGAGGCGATCATGTATTCCGCCGTCTTATCGGTTGGGGCCAAAACGTATTGCTTCTATAACGGCAATAATTTTGGTGAGCAGGGTTTCTGCGTCGCGGAGCTGATCCAGTGACCATCGAGATCGTGCGCTATCAACCAGAACTGAGTGATGCGTGGAATGCATTCTGCGCGAATGCGGTAAACGCCACGTTCCTGCACTCGCGCCGTTTTCTCGAATACCATGGCGACCGGTTTCTTGATATATCGGTCGTGCTCATGCACGCCGGCAGCATAGTCGGCGTTTTCCCTGCGGCGCAGTCCCCCGCAGATCGCTCCTTGGTCGTCAGCCATCCTGGTATCACCTATGGTGGCATTGTCCACGATGGCTACCTGTGCGGTGCCAGGATGATCGAAGCGCTGGAGCGGTTGTGCGAACACTACCGCGGGAGCGGATACGACCGTCTTCGATATAAGCCCGTCCCCCATATTTATCAATCTCGGCCGTCGCAGGACGATCTTTATGCCTTGTTCCGGCTCGGCGCCCGCCGATCGCGCTGCGACTTGTCGTGCACAATTGACCTGGCCGATCGCGCAAAACCTTCCGAGCGCCGCCGACGCGGGCTGAAAAAGGCGCTTAAATCGGTGTCAGTGGTGACGGGGACCGAGCAGGTGCGGGCATTGTGGCAGGTACTGAACGATAATCTGGAGCGCAAGCACGGCGCGGCTCCCGTACACAGCGTGGAAGAGATGGAGCAGTTGATCACTCTTTTCCCTGGGGGAATCGAGTTGTTCTGCGCCAGGATCGATGGGCAAGTCGAAGCAGGGGTCGTGGTGTTCAAAGCGCGCACCGCATGGCATGCGCAATACATTGCGGCGAGTGAGGTGGCCTATTCGGTTTCCGCACTCGATGCAGTGTTCGATCACGCCACGGCCGAGGCCCTTTCAGCCGGGGTTCGGTATTTCGACTTCGGTACGAGCAACGAGTGTGAGGGCACGGTTCTCAATGAAGGCCTCTACCAGTACAAGCATGAATACGGAGGCGGAGGCGCTGTGCACGAATATTATGATATTGATCTACTAGGTGTTCAGCATGTCTGTGTCTGATTGCAAAATCATCAATTTACCCAAGATCACCGATCCGCGGGGAAACCTGACTTTCCTCGAAAGTGGACGACACATTCCCTTCGATATCCGACGTGTATTTTACCTGTACGATATCCCGACCGGGGAAGGCCGTGGCGCGCACGCGCACAAGGAACTGCACCAACTGTTGATCTGCCTGTCCGGCAGTTTCGATGTCACGCTTGATGACGGGGTGGAGAAGTCGACGATTCACCTCAATCGTCCGTGGCAAGGTTTGCATATTCCCCCCATGATCTGGGCGGCCGAGCTCAATTTCGATCCCGGATCAGTCTGCCTGGTCCTTGTGTCCATGGAATTCGACGAGTCCGATTATTATCGGGACTACGACGAGTTTATCGCCGCCGTCCGGTCTCGTTGAGTTTCTGCAAGACCTGGCCGCCTCGATCGCCATACCTTCAACCGCTGCGCCGGAACGGTCTCGACCGCGTGCGCAGGGACACCTCGCCGATACGACGGATGTGTCGTTCGGGGGGGCGTCCAGTATGTGTTCGCGCATCGCCAATTATCGTCTGGCGCTACGAATGTGCGACCAATGTAATTCCATTCGAGAGTTAGGAGCATGATTGTGAAAGTGCCATTTCTTGATGTCCGCAACGCCTATCTAGAGCTCAAGCCAGAACTCGATCAGGCGGTCGCGCGGGCTCTCGATTCTGGGTGGTATATCTTCGGGGAAGAAGTTGCCCAATTCGAAAAATCTTTTGCCGACTATGCGGGCACCCGCTTTGCGATCGGCCTCGGCAACGGGCTCGACGCCTTGCGTATCACCTTGATGGCGATGGGCGTGTCGGAAGGGGACGAAGTCATCGTGCCGTCCAACACCTATATTGCTACCTGGCTCGCGGTGACACAGTGCGGAGCACGACCCGTGCCTGTCGAGCCCGACGTCGACACCCTCAATATCGATCCGCAGCGCATTGAGCAGGCCATGACCAGTAAGACCAAGGTCATTCTGCCCGTTCATCTGTACGGGCAGCCTGCAGCAATGGGACCGATCCTCGAACTGGCCCGACACAAGGGGGTTCAGGTCCTCGAGGATGGCGCACAGGCACACGGCGCACGTTACCGTGGTACGCGCATCGGCGGGCACGGAGATGCCGTGGCGTGGAGCTTCTATCCCGGCAAAAATCTCGGCGCGTTCGGTGACGGGGGCGGTGTCACTACCAACGACGCCGAACTCGCAGAGCGAATTCGGACGATTGCAAACTACGGTTCTAAAGTTAAATACGTCAATGAGGTTTGTGGCCTAAACAGCCGCCTCGATCCGATCCACGCCGCAGCACTGGCCGTCAAGTTGCCGTTCCTCGATGAATGGAACGCGCGTCGCGGGGAGATTGCAGCCTATTACCAGAAGCACTTGCAAGATACCTGTGTGAGGGTGCCGACTCCGCAATCGGATTGCACATCGTCGTGGCATCTGTTCCCCGTTTTTTCGCAGCGGCGTGATGCTTTGCAAGCGAGGTTGAAGGAGGCCGGTATCGAAACGCTGATTCATTACCCGATTCCTCCTCATATGCAGCAGGCTTACCAGTTCCTTGGTTTCGAAAAGGGCGCTTTCCCCATTGCAGAGTCACTGGCCGAAACTGAGCTCAGCCTGCCGATCGGTCCGCACATGACCCTCGAGCAAGCGGCTTACGTTTGTGAAACTATTGCGAGTTTTCAGTAATGGATGATTTCGATCTCGAGCGCTTGCAAGCAACGGTTGTGGAATATATTTCCCAGTCGCACTACGGCGATGCGATGGCGTGCATCAAGTCGTTTGCCGAGCAAGTCATCAACGATCCGGCGTCGATTGGTGTTGTGTTCGCGAGCCGCGAGCTCGATGCGCTGTGCCTAATGCTAGCCGACGCCTACTATGCCGATCATCGCCATGTGCCCGAGAAGGAAGGCCGGGGCACCGTCATTCTGGCGTCCGAACTGGTCAGGGCCGGAGGGCATGTTGAACTGATCAAGGACTATCTGGCTCTCGGACTGCTCGAGAGCCCGGTTCGTGTCGCCTTGACCGATCTGTTCAATCGTAACGATCAGGCCTCGATTAACGAGTGGGAGTCTCTGCTCGGCTGCGAAGTCTTCGTTATGACCGAAACCGGACTCGATGGCAAACTTGACGCCCTGACTGCACGGCTTGGCGAATGGAATCCTTCCACCGTTTTGACCCTCGGTCACAATCAGGACATCGTGTGCATCGTGGCGGCCCACGCCCCTGGCATCAGGAACCGCTATTACATTCACCATGGCGATCACCATCTGTCTCTTGGTGTGACTTGCGAAGCGTTTCAGCATGTCGACTTGCACAACATGTCATATGAGTTGTGCAAAAACGAGATTGGAGTCGCGCAACAGCTTTATTGGCCGATCAGCGCTGTCGGTAAATCCCAAATCAAAACCCGATTCCTCGACCGAGGGGTCTTGACGACCTGCTCATGCGGTCGTATGTCCAAGTTCGAATCGGGATCGTACGCGCTTCGCTATGAACGTGCAGTGGCCTGCATCCTAAAAGCCTCGCGCGGATACCATGTGCATATCGGGGATTTGTCCGATGCATTTCTGCAGAAAATCCACGAGGAACTCGATGCTGAGAACGTAAGCCATGACCGGTTCATTCACATACCGTGGGTCGCTTCACTCTCTCAGGCGCTCATCGAAAACGCGGTGGATGTATATGTTTCTTCTTTCCCGCTTGGAGGCGGCAAATCGTTAATCGAAGCGATGTCGGTCGGGGTGCCTGTCGTTACCCACGAATCATATCGCTCCCGTTATCACTCCGGCTCCGATCTTGCTTATCCTGACAGCTATACGTGGAGCCAATATGAAGAGCTCGGTCGGGTTTTCAAGCAGTGGGACCAGCCGATGTTGGAGCGGCACTCCGAATCCGCATTGCAGCATTTTGAGCGGTACTACTCGCAAGACGCTTTTTTGAAAGCTTTTGCCAGCGGGCTGGACAGTGCTGCCCTTGTTCCGCCATTGCATGTGTATCACAGAAACCAGCTGCAGAATCATCTGGATATAAAACGCCAGAGAGTGCAAGAAATCGGGCATTTGATATCTGAAAAAAATAGAATATTCCAAGAATGGGAGTACGTTCATTCGATGTATAAAGAGCATTCTGAGACGATCGCGAGGCAACAAGCGGTGATTGAACAACTGACACAGGAGAAGCTTGCGTTGGAAGCGTCCGTCATGACTCAAAGACAGAATGAGAGTGCTCCAAGATCGTTGAAAGGAAAGATCAGAAAGATCGCTGACGTGATACTTGATAAGTAACGTTCAGTTGCTTTGCCTCGATAAAATCGACACATGTTATTCGCAAAATCGTCGGCATGACTTCGCATCCTAAGATGCGTACGCATAAGTGACGTTCCATGACCTTGGCAAGGAAGAACAGCTTTTCCGAAGCAGTCTCCCAAACTTGGTCATGGGGCAATTCTGTCAAAAATGTGTCCGTTACAGAGTGGGTAACGATCAGGGCTCGAGGCGACGCTGCTGGTAAATCAAGTCGACGATTTCACCATCCGGGGCGTAACCACTGACAGTGTCACGCAGAAGTTGACGAACCCGCGAATAATCATCCCCCTCAACGGCAGACAGCAACTCCATCAATTTGCCTTTGAGCACTTCCCAAGGTAAATGATCTTCCTTGGCGCTCATGATCATCGGGTGCCGGGTAGCGGATACGTTGTCGCCGATCAGCAACTCTTCGTAAAGTTTTTCCCCGGGACGCAGCCCAGTGAACTCAATGGAAATATCGCCGTGCGGGTTTTTCTCCGAGCGAATGCTCAGGCCAGACAGGTGAATCATCTTCTCCGCCAACTCGACTATCTTGACCGGCTCGCCCATATCCAGCACGAACACATCCCCGCCCTGCCCCATGGAGCCGGCCTGGATTACGAGCTGTGCCGCCTCGGGAATGGTCATGAAGTAACGGGTAATCTTCGGGTGGGTAACCGTCAAAGGGCCGCCCGACTTGATCTGGCTGTGGAAAAGCGGAATAACCGATCCCGATGAGCCCAACACATTACCGAACCGCACCATGGTGAAACGGGTCTTGTTGACCCGGGACACATTAGACCTGTCCCCGAATAACACCGGCGCCAGCTCACGACTGAGGGCCTGCAAGGTCAATTCGGCCAAGCGCTTGGTGCTGCCCATGACATTGGTCGGGCGCACAGCCTTATCGGTCGAGATCAACACAAAGTTTGCAACACCTGCCTCCAATGCAGCCTGAGCGGTATTGAGCGTCCCGATCACATTGTTCAGCACACCTTCGGCAATGTTGTGTTCAACCATCGGCACGTGCTTATAGGCCGCCGCGTGGTAAACCGTATCCACTTTCCAGGTCTTCATCACATCCAGAAGTTTATGGGGATGACGAATCGACCCCAGTATCGGCAACAACCGGACAGGCAACGACTCACGAACAATGCGATGCTCGAGCTCGGATAAAATGCTGTAGAGATTGAATTCGCTATGATCGAACAACAACAGCGTGGTTGGCCCCAGGGAGAAAATCTGACGACAGAGTTCGGAACCGATCGAACCGCCCGCCCCCGTCACCAAAACGGTCTTGCCCTTGACGCATCGAGCCAACAAATCAGGCTGCGCCGGCACGGAATCCCGGCCCAAAAGGTCAGCAATGTCGACCTCCTGAATGTCGTCCACCTTGACCCGACCGCTGGCCAGATCAGTGAAATTCGGAACACTGCGCACATGGAGCGGGAAGTCCTCCAGAAAATTGAGAATCTCCCTACGCCGCGCACGAGTCGAAGACGGCAACGCGAGAAGGATTTCCTGAGCACCCGTGACGTCGATCATCTGCTGAATATGCTTGGGCTTGAAGACCTGCAACCCGGCAATTGAACGATCCGCGATAGAGGAATCGTCATCGACAAAGGCCACAGGACGCATCACGCGGCCCATGCGCAACGCTGCAACCAACTGGTTCCCCGCGACGCCAGCCCCGTAAATGGCGACTTTGGTCAAACCATCGTCTCGATTGACAAACGGTACATGCTTGGCAGCGGTGAACCAATCGCCCATGAAATACTGACGCATGCACAGACGCAGGCCGCCAATGATCACCAGGCTTAGCCACCAATAATTGAAGATGATGGAGCGCGGCACCACGACTTCGTGATTGCTGTACCAGTAGACCACCACAGCGAGGATGAGCGAGGACAGACTGACTGCCTTGACGATGGCAATCAGTGCATCATTACCAAAGTAGCGCATGACAGCGCGGTACATGCCAAAGCGTATGAAAAGGGGAATGGCGATAATCGAGGCGCTGACGAAGAGCCAGAAATGGGCTTTTAGCGGATTGTATACGTCGTCGATACCGAGGCGAACAATAAAGGCCAGCCACAAAGCAACCCACACCAAAACCACATCGGTGGCAACCTGTATCAGTCTTTTTTGCCTGCGAGGCAAACCCAGCAACACTCTGCGTATTTTATCCATTCAAGCGTTCGAGCCCGTAGCCCCCTCCTTTTGCGCGGTCGTCGATCGGCATTGTAACCTCTTGAGGACGAGATCGCCCAATACTTGCACGCGGCAGGTCCAGGAAGGAGCATTTAGCTGAAAGCCCCGCTATAATTCGCCCCTCTGAACGGCCTGCCGGACAGACAATGCACGGACGCGAAACTCGCTTGAAACCACGGATCGTTGCTGCCGCCAAACTGCTCGTCGATAACCATAAGCTAATCGCTCTGCCCGCTCTCGAGCAGGCGATTTATAGGGAGCACTGACGATCAGACGCTACGACTTAACCCAAAATGCGCTTCTGGGGGTGAGGGAAATTTCTTGGGAGTTCGCCTCTGGCCATGGGATGATAGAAAAAGTGCAAGTCATCAGGCAGAAACGCTATCTCGTATTGCTAGCACACTTTATTCGCCCAACACAAGCACTGCTTTTTTAATAAAAAGCTCTTGTGATGATAGGGCGCGCGTCATACGAAATAGCTGCAGACTTTATGCTGCCTCCTTGCAACAGAGAGGCATTCTGCGCGGAGTACATCCCGCGATCGTAAAAAACTGGAAACTAGACGGGATGGAAAAAGTGACACTCACCCCTCCTACAAGATTACAATCATTGACTGTTTTGACAACCCGGTGTTTCGAATGCTAAACAACTCAATTACCGCCGCCATGGCAGATATAGCGACGGCTGTAAAGCGCTATTCTCTGGTAGGCATGCTCGGATGGCAGGATGTACGTCAACGGTATAGGCGCTCTGCTGTTGGACCGTTTTGGCTCACCATCAGCATGGGCGTTATGATTGGTACCATTGGCCTCGTATTTGGCCAAATATTTAACTCCCCCATGAAAGAATTCCTGCCATTTCTCGCAGCAGGTATGATTCTCTGGAGTTTTATTTCTACCTGCGTGTTAGAGGGCTGCACTAGCCTCATCGCCGCGGAAAGCATTATCAAACAACTCCCAATCCCGTTATTTGTGCATATTTTACGCACAATATGGCGCAACACTTTGATCCTCGCGCACAACATCGTCATTTTCCCGCTTGTGCTGCTGGCTGTTCAGAAACCATTGGGTCTTGGCGCGCTGTTGAGCATCCCGGGCTTTGCACTGCTTGTTCTCAATCTGGCATGGATTTGCTTGATACTGAGCCTTTTATGCGCTCGATATCGCGACCTCCCGCAGATCATTGCGAGCGTCTTGCAAATTGCCTTTTACTTGACGCCAATCATGTGGCTTCCAAGCCTGCTACCTGGCCGAGCCGGCACCTATTTACTGGATATGAACCCCATCTATCACCTCATACAAATCGTCAGGGCTCCCTTGCTCGGACAGGATGTGAGCACTGTTAGCTGGTGCGTGGCCGGGGGCATGGCTCTGTTTGGCTGGTGCATAGCGATCATCATCTATGGCCTCTATAAACGTCGCATTGCTTATTGGCTCTAAGAAGAAAACTATTATGGCTTTTATTGAATTTCATAACGCATGCGTTGATTTCCCTATCTATAACGCAAGTGCTCGCTCTCTGAAAAAGCGACTGATTCAAGTCGCTACAGGCGGCAAACTCAGTGCCAACGAGCAAGGCAGAGTGATCGTCAGAGCGCTGGAAGACCTTACTTTTTCCCTCAATGACGGAGACCGGGTTGGATTGCTCGGTCATAACGGCGCTGGCAAAAGCACATTACTCAGACTGCTGAGCGGCGTATACGCCCCCTCCGCCGGTACCGCCAGTATCAGCGGCGAAGTTGCTTCCCTCATTGATATTTCATTAGGGATTGACCCGGAGGCATCCGGCAGGGAAAACATCTTCATGCGTGGCATCCTGCTCGGGATGACAAAAAGTGATATTGCAGAAAAACTCGAAGAAATTATTGAGTTTTCAGAACTGGGTGACTTCATTGACATGCCGGTACGCACGTACTCTTCCGGTATGCACTTGCGCCTGGCCTTTGCGGTGTCGACGACCATCAGACCTGAAATATTGATCATGGACGAATGGCTGTCGGTAGGGGACGAAGGCTTCAAGCACAAAGCAGAAGCCCGGATGAACGAACTGGTCCAAGCCACCAGCATTTTGGTGATAGCCAGCCACTCCCGCGACCTGGTGCTGCATACATGCAATCGGGTCATTTGGCTGGAGCACGGCAAAATAAAAATGGACTCGGACCCCGAAACAGTTACCAAAGCTTATTTTGGCCACTAGTATTTTCGTGCGCACCAGTAATCCTTAATAAGCTAATAAAACGGTGAACTCATAAAAAACCACTTTATCAAGTTAAGATAAACATTGGTTTTTTATGAAAGTAGCCGCGTAGCTATTGCGGCGTAGAAGCCGAAGCAACAAAGCCTCTTGTCAGCTACACCTAATGATGCAAGTCGACGCAAAGCCGAAAATATTTATCTGCATCCAATCGCTGAAAAAAATCGATAGCCTCGCAACCCCGATTGAACGGGTCATGATGGTGACGCTATTCACCTGCCTGCGCTGACGAGCCCGTCAACAAATTCGACGACCGTGTGAAAATTTCCGCAGCGCGGAGAGAGACGAGACCACCGCTCGGCAAATCTCCCCGCAGAGCTATCGGCCAAGGCTAGCCAAAGCAAATAAATATGCCTATCATCCCGCGCTTATAGATCAAACTATAAATATTCAAGGCCTGACATGTCAGAAAAATTGGAATCCGGAAACAATAGACTATTCCCTCTTGAAGCCTATAGGGGAATAGCTGCATTTATTGTACTTGTTCACCATTTTTTTTTAGGGTTTTCCCCATATACAACTGGATTATTAGGGGACGCACGAAACAAAGACAGCTTAATAGGGCAGCCATATTTCGCTCTTTTTAACGGCACAGCAGCTGTCGGTTTTTTCTTCACCCTTTCCGGGTTTGTTTTGTGCTGGTCCTATTTTAATCATGAAAACCCGCAAAAACTGCTCCTGGCATTTCTTAAAAGATTTCCGAGACTGGCCGCCACGGTAACGATTACAACCGTCGCAAGTTACTGCTTATTCAAGCTTGGCTTTTACTATTTCCACGACGCTTCACAACTTAGCTTGAGCCCATGGCTTGCGACATTTGCTTACGGATGGACGCCAGGGTTTGAACCGAGCTTTTGGGGAGCCCTAACGCAAGGAATGACAACTTTTTTTACAGGACTAGCTAGCTACAATACAAACCTTTGGACTATGAAACCCGAATTTTACGGCAGCATGATTGTCTTTATGCTTGCATGCTTTATTTCAGTAATACTCGAATACCGCTACCTTATTTACGCCTTCATAATTATTTCAATATCTGCACTATTCTATAACGACTTCATATTCCCCTTTGTTGCCGGTACATTTCTTTCAGTTTACCTGGCCAAAAACAAACGTGAAATCCCCTTCCTTACCTCCATAGCACTCATTATTTTCGGGCTATACATGCTGGGATATATGATCCCGGAAAAATCATACTCATGGGCATCAGCCATCCCAGACATTATGAAAGTGCACACCCAAACCTTGCTCCACACACTGGGTTCCGCTTGCATAATATTCGCAACCATGGGCAATCAAAGGGTGTTTAAGAGCCTGGACGGCAAACTTTTAAGAGGCATTGGAAAAATCAGTTTTCCGCTCTATCTTGTCCACACCCTTGTGATCTGCTCGCTATCAAGCTACGTATATATCAAACTTGCAAATCACGGAATCAGCAACACACAAAGCTTAATTATCGTGTTTATTGTCACCGCTACCACTTCAATTGCATTAGCAGTACCACTCTCTCGTTTTGATGACTGGTGGGTTAAGCAGGTCAATTCAATCACACGGAAACTATTGAAAGAGAAACAATTAGCCTGACTTGACCGAACAAGACGCACCTGCCGATCACCGACAAATCAGATACAGGTGGGTAAATGGTCTTTCACGGATGACAGGAGATACAGAAACAAGAACGCCGATTTGATGGATGATGTTCGCGGGTGCAAAAATATCCAACAAATCGGCGTTCTTATACGTAATATTCTGGAAGGGCTTTTAGACACAAACACAAACTGGCCGGATGGTGACCCTCTACAGCTCGATTTGACGCCTCATACCCCCGCTTTTGAAGCCTTCCCAAAGATCGTAACCGCCCCATAAGCTCACCTTCCAAGAAGCAGGCTTATGGGGGTGCTTACATCATTAACTCAATGTGCTTATTCCGGATTTTCCAATAACCAAGCAGCAAAGCGCTCCAATCCATGATCGAAGCTCACGAAAGGGACCCACCCCAAACCCAAAGACTGTTTGGCGCGTTCGATATCCAGGACACTGACAGGCACATCAAATCCGCGACCCGACAAGTATTCACGATTGGCATTTCGCCCCGTGACCCTCTCGATCGCGTCGAGAACCTCATTGAGACTATGTCCGCGCCCTGAACCGATATTGAACACATGTTCTTCACCGGATTGCGCTGACGATGCCAACAACGCTCTCACCACATCAGAGACATGAATGTAGTCGCGTACAACTGTGCCATCGCCCCAAATCTCAACCGTCTCGCCACGCAGGACTTTGCCAAGGAATACGGCAACCGCGCCTTGGCTGGCATAGGTGCGCTGCCCCTCACCAAAAGGGTTTGCAAGACGTAGAACAGTATAATCAAGGCCGTGTAAGCGATGGAAAAGCGCCAAATATTTCTCGATCGCTAACTTGGAAATTCCATAGGAACAGGCCGGGTCAGTAGCATGGGTTTCTGGAATAGGTACTTGCGTAGGGTCTCCATACACCGTGCCACCGGAGGAGATAAAAATAATCTTCCTCAGGCCGGACTTCACCGCGAGGTTTAGCAGGCGGATGGTCGCAACGACATTGCTCTCCACATCGAAGACGGGATCGGCATTCGAAGACTTGGGGAGGGTCGTAGACACCAGGTGATAGCAAACATCGCAACCTTCCAATGCCTTGGCGACTTCGGCCTCACTGGTGAAGTCTCCTTCGCAAAGCTCGAAATTAGGATGACTGAAGTGGGACTCACCCAACGGCGCCACATTGGGACGATCGAAACAGCGCACAAAATGCCCCTGTTCGAGCAATGCGTCTATCAAGTGGGTGCCTATGAAACCACGCCCCCCCAAAACCAGGGACCGCTTAACGGGATCAGGGGAAGTGTTCTCGGAATTATTCAACGTTGCCCTCCAGCGCTTGATATGGTTGAAACTGCCGCCTTGTGCAGCAGCAGACAAGGCGGGCTTGACCTGCCCCATCCTTGGCAACCATTGCAACGACCTACACTTATTATTTAACGGAACACACTGTGACGGCTAATGATACGTCAAGAGAGGCGGCTTACCAAATTGCCGGAGATCCCGTCTCGCTCTCAGTGCCGGCCTGGCAATCAGCCGGACCGGCCCTGTGAGCCCTCCCCTAAACGCTAGCTGTCCTGCTTACAGCAAGTCCGGCTACAGCTCCTGGACAGTCATGCCAGCGCCTTCGGCCTTCGACGACTGCGCCCTGCTCTGCTGAATGTCACGCTCGAACAACCGAAGATATTGAGAAGCAACGGCGTCAATTCGATATCGACTGGAAACGTCTTTCACCAGACCGACGGCTTCCTTGTATTTCCGTTCATCTGTCGCGAACGCTGCAATTGCGCGGCCCGCGCGCTCGATTGGGACGACCCAATCTTCCAACTCGATGATCTCCCCGGCAACGCCGGTCTCTATCGTCAGCATGTTTTTGATGTCGCCTACGTCCGTGGCAATGTATGGCTTGCCGGCAAACAGACAATCAACAATGGTCAGAGGGAAACTTTCGGACCTGAAGGTCGATAACATGATGCCCATGTCCGCGGCAGCATAATGGCCTACAGAGTTATCACTAAAACCAGCCAGGTAAACGAAGTCCGGCGCACCTGCTTGACAGTACTCGTCGTACACCAGGCCATTACCGACCAATATAATACGGATGTCCCGACCGGAAATTGATCGCGCAAGTTCTACCGCCTGGATCGCTTCGCCCCAGCCTTTATCCGGAATTGCCCGACTGACACAACACAATACAAAAGCATCTTCCGGTATACCCATCTGCACGCGCGAGATTGGAACGATCTCCGGCGGCTGCAACCCGTTAGGAACCTTGACGAAACGGGGCGAAGACTTGTCGTACAGTGAGATGTCCGAGAAGGGAACAAGATTCTTCTCAGCGGTATAGACCCATGTACTGACACCTTTGTCAGCAATGCGCAACTGTTCATCAGTCACTCCATTGCCATGTTCAATCATCCCGTGCAGAGCAGCGACGTGGGCGCCAAGCTCGGAAAAAACATCCGGGACATCGACCGGATACTTCTGAACGTACCACTGGTGGCTATTGAGTGCTTCAATTCCGAAATCATGAATGATCTCTTTCACCGATTCGATATTCGACGTCTCGATCACCGGCACGTCGTTTCTCAGCATCTTGCGAACACCGTCTTCGCGTTTTGGTATCCCGGCGCTAAACAAGGAAACGGAAATACCCTGGCGCTTAAACTCGTTTGCCAGTCGAATCGGAAGAATTTCGGCACCGCCCGGATAGAAGCCGATGGTGGAAACCATCACGTTCGGCAGTCGATCAGCCCTAGCACGAACAATCGAATCATGGTCGTACCAGCGTAGAAACTCTTCTGCGGAGCCCCCGACATAGTGGTCATACAGCTTCTTGCTGGATTCCTCGCAAGCCTCAAGCACCGACATCGGAACATTGTAGAGGGACTGAACCGTTCTGTTCGCCACCCCGAGCTCGCGATAAAAGACCTCTTTGCGATAAGTGGTGTTGGCAGTACTTGCATAATGTCGACGGAAGAAGTTTGTACCCTCAGTGGAGTAAGCAATTTTTCCGCCGCGCAGGATATGCAAATAGAAGACCCAGTCACCGGCCACTTTCATTGACAACCACGACTGATCATCCAGCAGCGGCATATCAACGGGGCGCTTGAAAAGCACGCCACTGGCATTAGGTATTGTATTTTTAATACCCAACGCCGAGCGCACTTCGTTATGCGCCGTGTTTACATAGGAGCCGGCCCATTTATTCGCACACTCCAGATCACTTACATAGTTAAGGAACTGGTCCGGCATAACAACTTCGTCGGTGGTAACGAACTCACATTTCGAGTACGCAAGCATCACCGCTTCGTCATCAAAACAACTAACAAGCGCCTCCAGGAAACGCTCATCACAGTAGTCATCGCTTTCAGCGACCCATACCAGATCACCTGTGGCCGCCTTGATGCCCTTAGCCCATTGATGGAAAACGCCACCCGAATTCGTCTCATTGAACAACAACCGCGTTACATCAGGGTATTTTTCCGCATAACCTGTTAACACCGAACGGCTATCATCAGTCGAACAGTCATCCATCAGGATAACTTCTATGTTCTTGTAAGTCTGGCCATAAATACTATCCAGCCGACGAGCAAGGTAGCTTTCATGATTATAGTTTGGAACAATTACCGAAACTTTTGGCATAATCGTACTGGAATCAATATCCAGCAAAGCGCGTGTTGTTTCGTTCAATCGACCAAAACCGGTGATACTGTCCGGCTCAAGGAAAAGCCCTTCCTGCCAATTGTTCCAGGCATTCACGAACAGTAGACGGCGATCCTCGGGGAGAGCCTTTCTCGCGCCTCTGATCGCCGCGTCAAGCCAACGGCCATAGTCACGAATGTGAAAGCGCGAATACACCAAAGGAGAATATTGCTTAAGCGCAGTTTCATCACGCCCCAATGAAATAGCGTGGAAAACCGGAGTAGCACGAAGATGTGTTTTCTGCGCTCGTACGATCCCTTGCGAAGCAACAAGGTTATACGGAACGGTATCTATTCCATTCTTGTTTTGCGGTGTAAATACGCCAGTTTCGCCAGGCACAGGATCTGCAGAAAGATCAAGCGCGGCGTCACACAAACCATCCAGGTCCTGCGCCAACTCTTCCGAACCCGCAAAACCGAACTGAGCAATCAGGTACACGCCGTCACACAGTTCATTCAAACGCTCACGTAGCTTGCGAATTGAATCAACGATGTCTTCGTCGTACTCATTGATCTTAACCACGATGACGGGGCGCTCATCAACCTGCACACATCGCTTATCAGCTAGAACAGCAACAACAGGCGTAATCAAGTTGTTCGCCAGGCCTTCCTGATGCAAATCTATCTGTACGCAGAAATTAAAGTCGATTTCCGTGTTGGCAAGAAAAATGTCCAGAGGCTGTGGCGACGCTTGCACAACCGAATCTGCGCTCAGCTTGAAGCAAAAGCCAAAAAAGCCATGGCTCTTGGCACTGAGTACTTGCTGGGCGAGCACACGCCCATCCAACGGATCATACAACCCAAGCATCTTGTCTGGACGTGGTCGCTGTGAATTGCCTTTGGCAGCGAATCTGGCACTACGCAACGCCTCCCAGTCAGGCGATACATAGAACGCAAGCAACTTGATGTCGCTGTTGACTTCACCAAAACGGATGTCGTTTTCGTGATTAATGAGTGCATCCGGTACCGCTATTCTATGCTCCGCCGCGCCAGTGACAATGTAATGCCAAAGCGGGTTGAGACCAATGTGCTGAATGTCTTTGTACATTGCGAGGTAGGCGCGCGTATCAAAGTCCATGGAAGGATTTTTACCTTCGCGCCAGCCCTGTTCACAGTAGTGCCTGAGCGGATCTACCGCGACCTCCGGTACATCGCTGTACATTGCAAGGTAGTACTTCTCGTCGAACAATCCTGACTTTTTGACGGCTTCGATCTGTGCCTCGAGCACAGCCTTGAGGACCGGTATCGGTGTATATTCACCATACGGATTGAAAACCGCATTGCGCCCGACGGGACGGCGCTTGACCGCTGTCATTTCGCAAGTGCGAACTGGCAATCTGATTGGACGACCTTCGAGCTGTCCGCATTGAATGTAGTGAAGCAGCGGATGAACCTGAGCCTCGGCAACATCAGCGTTGGCCAACAGATAATCCGAAGGACTGAAAGCGGCGCAAGGATTGCGATTTTCTATCCAGCCCTTGAGCATGTAGTGCTTGAGTGGATCAGTGCCTTTTGCACGCACATCTGCGTTATTGGCCAGGTAATAATCCGGATCAAACAACCCGCTTTCCTGAATCTCACGCAGAGTGTTTTCGTTATAAAGCTCTCGACGACGCCTTAACGAGTCGACAAATTTACTCCATGTCAGCGTTCTGACGTTATGGACGGACTCTCGCACAAACCCTGAAACCATGCGCACAGACGACATTAAACGCCAGGAATGCGAAGAGAGTAATGCCTGGAGCTCCTGCTGCGTCTTGAGCAGATCAGCCTTCAGACTGACATTCTCTTTTTCGTGATCAACCAAAACAGCTTTGAGATCGACTAACTGCCTGTTGAGCACACCCACAGATTGCTCAAGACTGGCGATATGCCGGTCACGCTTAACCAAAGAACCCATGAGCTCTTTTAACTGCGATTCACGTTCAAAGAGAGTCGGATTCAATGACGCAATTCGCTGATTCAAATCCTCGATCTGTTGGGTCAAGTCCTGGATTTGAAGGGAGCGCGCACCGATCTGATGACGACTTTCCCGAATCAGCCGGGCCGCGTCAAACGCGAGATCCAACTGCTCTACCGAAAACGCTTCTGTACGCTCTGGTACTTGCCTGTCGTATTCGAAGACATCAAAATCTTCGGCATACAACTCTTTAATCAAACTCGCACTTCGTTCCGTTATAAAAGCAGGAAGGAAGGGAATGACATTTTCACTTTGCGAAGGCTCTGCAAAAGGATCGGTGGCCTGCTCACCGAAGTGCTCCGATAATGCTTTATGCAGTTCAGAGGAGTTTTCAATTTTGACCAACAAGGAATAATTGATCAAATCCGGACGCAATAGCGTGGCTTGAGGCGCCCAAAAATCTTTTTCAGGTGAAGATGCGCTATTGCTTGCGAGATACTCCAGAAACGCCTCAAAAGCCGCAGCAACATCCGCTATGCTTTTTACCGGCTGCTGTAATAACTCAAACTTTGGATACGATGCGATCTGCTCCGGATCTTGTAACAGTATTTTCGACTGCCATGCAGAGAAGATGCGCTTATAAGGGTTTCGTACGGCGGCAAATCGAAAATATGTATCAGCAAGCAGAGGTTCCAAAAGGTCGTCTATTTCCAGCCCGCTGACATGGGGCGCAACCTTGTGAAACTCGTGAACAACTTGATCAGAATTGCTTCCCGCAGCCTCGCCGACGCCACGCAAGGCTTGTGAACAACCTTCCAGTGACGCAAACCACCACTTCAGGGTAGTACTCGCAACCTTGGGGGTACTAACGTATAAAACCTTGTACTTCTCGGAACGGAAACTGTTCCACTTGAGATAGTCGAAGACTTTTTGTTTGTCCACTGATGACAAATCACTAATATTTAGCATATGCGTCAAAAAATCCTATGGGCATGCTGACTCTCAGCAACGCACTTCCAATCGAGTAAATTATCTGCACTAATACGAACACCCTGTAAGACGGCTACAACCGTAGCCCTACATAAAAGGGTAACACTTGCAAATGACCACTCCTTGGTTCCAGCGACGACTTTACGTCGACGACGTTAGCCCCCTTGGGCCGAGCGAACCTCAAACGCGGTCACTGACCCGGAGCAAACAAGCGCGAAACCAACCAAAACTGATTTATAACATTTTTTGGTCTTAACATTCAAAATAGCTCCGAAATACCGGGGTTCCTTACCTATGGTCTAGCTGCAGCACCCAACAAAAAAGGCTCAACCCCTACCGCCAAGAGCGAAAAACACCTCAAACCCAGGCAGGCACACGTCGGACTGAATCGTTGACGGGGAACAGGACGGGCACCGCTCGAAACCATCCCGGCCCAGGCATGGCCCCTCCCGAGACAGCCAGATTTGCTTACTTTAAAGGGCTGCCGCCGTCCATCTGAAAAAAAGCCTGGATATTGAGGAGCTAAAACCAATAAGAGTCACTCACACGGAATGACTCAATTCACAAAACTCGATACCAAAACCCGCTAAAGCACGATCTCAGGTATAACTCTTACACATTTTCACTGCGTGATTCTTGGCAATATAATATGCGTCATGCAACTGCATATGCCGCTCCACACGTACAGTAGGGTCACCAGGAGTTCTAAACAAAGACGTGGTTTTTGGCACATAAACAAATTTATTGCCATAACCATACCGCAACCAAAGATTCCAGTCTTCGAGACTGCTCATATCGGTTTGAAATCCGCCTCGTTGCAAGAACAGATCCTTTTGGAAAAGGAGAGACTGGATCGCTATATAGTTGTGATCCAGCAGAACTTCATAGTCATATTCTTGCTTGAGAATCGGAGGCACCGCATGACTAACCTCAAAATATTGCCCTTCCACGCCACTGGCAACAGTACCGACCTCCAGCGCCAATGAGTAGGCCCCTACCGCATCAGTATTTTTCGCCAACGCACCAACAAGTACCTCGACGTGATCCGCGAAAAGCAAATCATCATCATCGAGAAACATGCAATATTTTCCGGCTGCCTTTTCCAAACCATAATTACCGGTCACCGAACGACCGACTTTATCGAGGGAGTAGTAACTTACACTCATTCCCTCCGGAAATTCAAAATCAGCCACAACCGAGCTCATCGTAGAACCGCCATCCTCAACGACTATCAACTCGATATTCGGGTACGTCTGATTACACACAGACATCATGGACTGCCTGAGAAATTCTCCTCGATTCTTGTAAGTTCGAGTCACCACAGTAACCAGGGGGTAATCGACCAATGGCTCACCCACCTCCCAGAACGCCCCATCCCTGATCATTTCATAATCAAAGCCCCTGAAAGGAAAATAGCAGTTCTCACTCGGGCCTTTGCCCCGCATGAAATACCGAGCCTTCTTGAATATCACACCGAAGTTTCGGAACACATCGCGACGGGCGCCAGCATAGGGCTCTGGACGGAGTAAAAGCAGGCATTGCAAGATAAAGCCGCCCACTCTATCGCTCAAATTCCCGTAGCGCAGCCTGATATAAGCATTGGCCAGCGTGCTGCCGGTATACTGAATAGGCTTTACATGATGCTCATGCTCATAGGTGTAATGATAAACGACGGCAGACGGGCAATACTTGAGTTGGTATCCATAGGACCTGAAGCGATAGGAAAGCTCGACGTCTTCGCCATACATGAAGATCTCGCGCTCGTATCCACCGACTTGAACGTAAGCCGACCTTCTTACGAGTACGCAGGCATGGGACGACCAGTTGGTTTCCAATGTTACCGGATCGTAATATTTAGGGTGCTCATAGGGTGCCTGCCTCAACTCCCAGGACGCCACCTCAGCCTTGGCATCAGCCAAAGCAGCGGCTACCACTCTGGTTATTGAGTCTTTGGCAAAAACGATATCCACATTACTGACAAGAAAATATTC
The DNA here is from genome assembly GCF_024809425.1 of Pseudomonas sp. JAI111. Lineage (NCBI taxonomy): Bacteria > Pseudomonadati > Pseudomonadota > Gammaproteobacteria > Pseudomonadales > Pseudomonadaceae > Pseudomonas > Pseudomonas sp. JAI111. The sequence goes on from NZ_JANUCB010000002.1 coordinate 172,940, forward strand.
AGAGTGCCCTTTATTGATTGCCTTTTCATGCCCGGCACCAAAGCCGACATTGCCGCCTTCCAGAATGTCGAAACCCGCCACATCCTGACCAAGCAATGCCCGCCAACGTTGCAATGCTTCGATGGTGTTGTCGGAAGATCCGTTATCAACAAAGAACATATTCAATTTGCTGAGCGGGTAACTTTGCGCCTTTAACGACTCAAAAAAACCATCAATCCACTTGCCACTATTGTACGTCACCACCGACACATCAATAACGGGCTGCGCCTGGACAATCGATGGGTTCTGAAACGGTGAGAAACGGCGATTCAATATAGCCTGGATAGCCTTGGTATTATTCCGCGAATTAATCACTAACATAATGTTTTCGCGCAAACGCTTGAAAAACAAATGTATACGAACACGAATCCACACAAGGAAAGGAAACTTTTGGTAAAAAGGCCGAATAAACGCTTTAGACTTTGCCAAAAAAGAGCGCAGCCCTCGAGAAAAACGCGTTACGACTCGCCAGATTTTTGAAGCAACCATACTGAATAAACCACTCATTAAATCGAACTCCCTAACCAATGCAACTTAGCGACCTGCAAATATCACAACATCAGCGGCAGGTACATCCCTAGATGCTCTACAAGAGAGGCGACCATGCAAACCCGTGTTGATATGTGTTTTTGACGCTTTTTAATTACACTACTTGCTCCGACTCTCCTGCTTTGTAGGTGCGTGCGATAAACAGCAGTGGCGCATAAGCTATGACCATACCAAAAAATCCGGGAATCCAGCCACTTGCTACAGCAATCGACAACGGCATGAGCCATACAAAATTGATAGCGATCGATGCCAGCGTTACTGTTTTATGGCTACGGTGCTTGCGAGAGGCATATTGGTAACCATGACTGCGGTGGGCTTCATACACTTTTTCACCTCGCAAAAGCCTGCGCATCAGGGTCCACGTCGCATCAACAATGAAAACGCCAAGCATGATCAACCAGCTCCAGAGCAACTCGGGCGACTTGGAGGCTGCCTCAATCGACATCCCTGCCAATACAATCCCCAAAAAACCGCTGCCTGCGTCTCCCATGAAAATTTTTGCCGGCGGATAGTTCCAACAGAGAAACCCCCCGACCGCTGCCACCAGAGCCAGAGGCCCCCATGCCAGTTCGAGGTTTGCACTAAACCAATAGACCAGCAACATTCCGAGGCAGACGCTGATCGCTTCAGCACTGGCGAGGCCGTCAATGCCATCCATGAAGTTATAAAGATTCAGCATCCAGACCAAATACAGCACAAACAAAATATTCCCAATCCAACCTGGATCAAGAGTGAGGCCAAAGAGCGTGACGCCAGGAGAGCCTCCCAGCCAATATAACGCCCATATCGAGGCTGCAAAATGGCCTAATAGGCGCCACCTTGCGGCGATATGCCCGTGATCATCGGCAAAACCGATAAGCGCGACCAACAAGCCGCTCCCCAACAAACCAACGAGCGTCGCCAAGCTCATCAAATCAAGACCGCGAAGGATCAGAAGCGCCAACAGAAAGGAAACAACAATAGCTACACCTCCACCCCGAGGAGTAGGCACAGAGTGAGAGCTGCGCTCGTTTGGTGTATCCATCAAGCTATTGGCCAAGGCATAACGACGTAAAACAAACGTCAGCCCCCAGGAAACAACGAATACTGCTAGTAGCAGCCACAAAAAAGTCATTTTGTCTGCGCGTCCAGATAGTGACCTGCGGTTTGGCGCATGGCTTCATCCATGTTGATGGGGGGTGTCCACCCCAATAATTCACGATTTTTGCTGATGTCGACCTGCAATGACCCGCAGATCCGTTGGGCAACGGATTGCTTTCCCAATGCCGAAGCCACCCCTACCAGCAACCACTCTGGCAATGGCAATAGCCAGGCCTTCTTCCCGAGCGCTTTGCCCAGGCGACGTAGCATTTCAGTTGTGGACACGTCCTGGCCGTCACTGACCAGAAAGGTCTGGTTCGCTGCGCCAGGATGATCGATACAGGTGATTACAAGGTCCACCAGGTTTCCGATCGACACAAGGCTACGCTGATTCCGGACCGCTCCCAACGGTAGCGGAATACCTTTGTTGAGCCAGCGCAGCATACTCAGAAAATTGGCTTTAACACCCGCCCCATAGATCAATGGCGGGCGAATGATCACCACTTCCATGCCGGTTTCACGAGCGAGTTGCCTCAGGCCTTGTTCAGCCTCGTGCTTGGACACGCCATAAGGATCCACCGGGGCCGGAGTATCGTCAGCCTTGAACGGCTTGCCTGGCAGGGTGTTTTCGCCATTGACCTTGATCGAACTGATGAAGATGAAGCGTTTGACCCCCGATTCAGCGGCGCGCCTTGCCAACCGGAGAGTGCCCTCCACATTGACCTTGCGAAACTCGGCCAAGGCATCAGAAGCGACTTCGTTCATCACATGAACTCTGGCCGCCGCATGGACGACCGCACTTACATCCTTCAACTCTGGCAAGGCTTCAGGATCATTCAGATCAAAGGGTACAACCGGACACAAACCCTGTAACCGGGTAGGACTGCGAGCGGCTGCGATCGGAGCGAACTGCTTGTCGACCAACATCCTGAAAACCAGCGCTTCACCCACGAAACCGCCCGCCCCTGTGATCAATACCTTTGGGGCTGTCATTGAGCTTTGTTTCCTATCAACGCGGTGAACCAACAGATAAAAAAGAAGAAAATCTTGTCCCGCACCCGACGCCTGCATTGCCAGGCACTGAAGGACAGTTTCATCAGTTCCGTGCGCCGCAATTGCAGCAAGGCGCCTTCAAAGGGCTTCGTCCCCTGCCCCACCAGATCTGCAATCAGGTCAACCTGACCGAACCACCAACCGTCATGAATGGTTTTGTAACGAGCGATCAACGGACTCAGGCCTGTGTTCGCACCGACCTGATTACGCTCGTGCTGCCGGTAATCCATCCCGGGTATCGGGTCGATATACCAACGGTAACCATGACTGCGCGCAAAGGCGTAGCAATACCAGTCATGCAGAGTTACACCTTGCAGTTGCTGCCAGTTGGCGAGCATCGAGCCTTTCAAGGCTTCTGCCAGGCTTTTTCCAAAGACATAGGTACAGCCAGGCCCGGCTGCCTCGAAAAGAAAATCCCAAGTGACCTGAGGCTGCGCCTTGTCCAGCAGCAGGGTTCTGCCGTTTGGCCAGAACGCCGTCACGTTACTGGAGTAGGCATCTACTCCTCGTGCCTGCAGCGTTTGGGTTGCTCTGAGCAGCTTGTCGGGATACCAGATGTCGTCCTGGTCGGCAAAGGCGACGAAGTCGTAGCCATCGAGGTCAACGTCCCGGATCAACCGAAAGAAGTTGCGCGATGCTCCGCCGAAGCGGTTGGCATCCGGAAGCACTACAACTGCTGGATGCTCAGCCGCATAAGCTCTACACCACGCCTCGGTGCCGTCAGTAGAGGGGTCGATGCTAATGTGCAGGGTAACGTCGACCGATAACTGGCCGAGAATCGAAACCAGTTGCTCCTCTATCCACTGCATTCCGTTGTACGCAGCCAGCAAAACTGCAACCTTGGGATGTTTTACTGGCATGCTCTTCCTGCTTGCACGGATTAAACGCTAGGTTTGAAAGTAAACCCTCTCGACTCAGAGGGAACCCAAATCCAGCAGTTTTTGCAGGTACTGACCATATCCAGTCTTCTTCAGCTTGTCGGCCTGAGCGCCCAACTGTTCAGCGGTAATCCAACCGTTGTTGTAGGCGATCTCCTCCAGGCAGGCCACTTTCAAGCCTTGACGCTGCTCGATCGTATGCACGAAGTGACTGGCCTCGAGCAACGAGTCATGAGTCCCCGTGTCCAGCCAGGCAAAACCGCGTCCGAGCATTTCTACATTGAGGGTGTTCCGCTCAAGGTAGGCGCGGTTAACGTCGGTGATTTCCAACTCGCCACGCTCGGACGGCTTAATGTTCTTGGCGATCTCGACAACATCGTTGTCGTAGAAGTAAAGGCCGGTCACTGCATAGTTGGATTTTGGCTTCAGCGGTTTCTCTTCAATGCTAAGAGCGCGACCGGTTTTGTCGAACTCGACTACACCAAAGCGCTCGGGGTCGGAGACGTGGTAGCCAAACACGGTAGCGCCATGTTGTTGAGTGCTGGCGGAGCGCAGGTTGTCCGAGAAATGCTGACCGTAAAAGATGTTGTCGCCCAGGATCAGGCAGCAAGGATCTTCGCCGATGAACTCTTCGCCAATGATGAAGGCTTGTGCCAGACCATCCGGGCTAGGTTGCTCGGCATAGGTCAGCTTGATGCCGTAAAGGCTGCCGTCACCCAGCAATTTGCGGAAACATGGCAAGTCTTCAGGCGTTGAGATAATCAGGATTTCGCGCATGCCCGCAAGCATCAGCACCGACAGCGGATAAAAGATCATCGGCTTGTCGTAGATCGGCAGCATCTGTTTGGAAACACCAAGGGTCAACGGATGCAGACGAGTGCCCGAGCCGCCAGCGAGGATGATGCCTTTACGATTTGTCGTGGTCATTTGTTCAGAACTTCCCTAAGCATTCGGGTTACACCACTTTGCCAATCCGGCAAGTGTAGAGAAAAATTGTCACGCAGCTTCTGAGTATTCAAACGCGAATTCAGGGGGCGACGTGCGGGTGTTGGATAAGCGGTCGTTTCAATCGGGTTAATCGCCATGACGGCGAGCTGTTCACCGTTGGCTTTGGCGAATTCGATCACGTGGCTGGCATAACCGTGCCAGGAAACTTCACCACTGGCAGCCAAGTGGTACAAACCCGATAGCTCGGGACGGTTCAGAATCTGCTGAATGGTCAACGCTGTTACGTCGGCAATCAGGTCTGCACCCGTTGGAGCTCCAATCTGGTCGGCAATAACGCTTAAGGTTTCGCGATCCTTGGCCAAACGCAGCATGGTTTTGGCGAAGTTGTTACCGCGAGCGCCATAGACCCAACTGGTGCGAAAGATCAAATGCTTGCAGCCAGAAGCGGTAATCGCCTGTTCGCCAGCCAGCTTGCTGGCGCCGTAGTGATTCACCGGGGCCACTGGATCGGTTTCTTGCCAAGCCTTTGAACCCTGCCCACTGAACACATAATCAGTCGAGTAATGAATCAACCAAGCGCCCAGGGTCGCAGCCTCTTCGGCCATGACCCCACTTGCCTGAGCGTTCACGCGGTCGGCCAAGTCAGTATCGGACTCAGCTTTATCGACGGCAGTGTAAGCCGCGGCATTGACGATAACGTCGGGCTTGACCTTGCGGATCGTCGCACGCAATGCATCGACGTCAGCCAGGTCGCCAAACAAGCCATCAACCGCATGACGATCCAGGGCAATCAACTCGCCAAGCGGCGCCAGGGAGCGCTGCAGCTCCCACCCCACCTGTCCGTTTTTTCCGAGCAGGAGGATCTTCATGCCTTGCTCGAACGATCACTATAGTTCTGGTCAATCCACTGCTGATAGCTGCCGCTCTTCACGTGAGCAACCCACTCGGTATTACTGAGGTACCACTCGACAGTCTTGCGGATGCCGGTTTCAAAAGTCTCTTCTGGCGTCCAACCCAGCTCGCGCTGGATTTTGCTGGCGTCGATGGCATAACGCTGGTCGTGACCAGGACGATCCTGAACGTAGGTAATCAGGCTGGCATGTGGCCGATAGGCCGAATCCGGACGCAATTCGTCGAGCAGTGCACACAAGGTGTTTACGACTTCGATGTTTTGTTTTTCGTTATGGCCACCAATGTTGTACGTCTCGCCGATAACGCCTTCGGTCACGACTTTGTACAGTGCACGAGCGTGGTCTTCGACGTACAGCCAGTCACGGACCTGATTACCCTTGCCGTAGACCGGCAGCGGCTTGCCTTCCAGCGCATTGAGAATGATCAGCGGGATCAGCTTCTCAGGGAAGTGGCATGGGCCATAGTTGTTCGAGCAGTTGGTGACCAGGGTCGGCAAGCCATAAGTGCGGCTCCAGGCGCGAACCAGGTGATCGGAACTGGCCTTGCTCGCGGAGTAAGGCGAACTTGGCTGATACGGTGTTGTTTCGGTGAAGAGGTCTTCCGGACCTTCAAGGTCTCCGTAAACTTCGTCAGTCGAAATGTGGTGGAAGCGGAAGCTGGCTTTACGCGCATCATCCAGCGCCGCCCAGTAGTGGCGCGCAGCTTCAAGCAAGGTGTAAGTGCCAATAATATTGGTCTGGATGAATTCGGACGGCCCGGAGATCGAGCGATCAACGTGGGACTCTGCGGCCAGATGCATGATGGCATCCGGTTGGTGTTCACGCAGGACACGGTCAATTTGATCGCGATCACAGATATCGACGCGTTCGAACGCATAGCGCGGGTCTTCGCTGACTTCGGCCAAGGACTCAAGATTGCCGGCATAAGTCAGCTTATCGACGTTAACGACAGCGTCAGTGGTGTTGGAAATGATATGACGGATAACCGCCGAGCCAATAAACCCGGCGCCGCCGGTAACTAGAATTTTCACGCGAAACCATACCCTTGAGTTGCTGACAGGGCCGCCAACCGAGCACTGTCGAATCCATGAATGCAAAAGCCATCAAGTTCGCTGAGGCTTCTGACAGAGTCAGTCTGAACCGACGTGGGAATATGCCACTATCGGACAACCGCAGCATTTTACAGCTAAATGAAGGTTTTACTAATGGATATAGACAAGCAGTGACGCAAATTCGACGTGTGTCATGCGATTGTCGCCGTCAGACCAAACGCTTGCGCGACGCCTTGGACGTACGTCCCAGGAACCAACCAAGAATTGGTCCGATCACCATGCCGATCAGCAGCGAAAGAACCATGATCAGAGATACTGGCAACCGCGGCCCTTCCCACCCTAGAAACAGCAAGGAAACCGATTGCTGATTTTCAAGAACAAATGCAAGAGTCGCTAAAACCAGCAACAAAACCAATATGGCGAAAAGTACGCGCTTGAGATTACGCATGAGCGGCTCCTTGAATTACGACAGCCGTCAAAGCCCCTCCTCCTCATCCTCATTCACACGATCGCGCAGCTCTTTACCAGGCTTGAAATGCGGAACGAATTTGCCATCCAGACTAACCGACTGACCGGTTTTCGGATTACGGCCTACGCGCGGGGCGCGGTAGTGCAGGGAGAAGCTGCCAAACCCACGGATCTCGATACGATCACCCGTGGCCAGACATTGGGACATTTGCTCGAGCATGGTCTTGATGGCCAGCTCCACATCTTTTGATGAGAGCAGCCCTTGATGGGTGACAATTCGTTCGATCAACTCCGACTTCGTCATATTTTTCCCTTCTTTTTCAAGCAGCTAGATCAGCGCTTCAAAGGTTTTAGCACGCCCGGATGAATTTGAACAGCCCGGCTTTCTACATATATTTGCCAGTACTGGAGCACCAGACACCAAGGCTTCAAAACACCCACCATACCGCTCGTCATCGTTTATCTACAAATAACCAGCATGGTGCGCGTCAGATAGCCAGCAGGATTGAAGCCAAACGGAAACTCATCTTCTTCTTTGGCATCATCAGACCGCGCCACGACCTTGTACCCCGACGCCTTACACTCCTTGTTCGCGCGCTTGATACATTTCTCCCACCCGGACCCCAACCCCGAACAATCAATCTCGATACCACTGACCCCGCGCACGACGTGAGTCTTGGCATTTGTTGTACAGCCCGCCAATGTCAGTACTGCTATTACGACAATGAGCTTGTTCATTCACTTCCTTACGCCGGACGATCCGCCCGACTGTCGTTCTCTACAGACTAAAGGTTAGCTGTTAATAAACGATTGATCCGATTAAAGAATCGGACAACTTGTTGACCTTATTGGTTTCACACCGTCCCCACATGGGTTAGCCATGCCTGGCAAATTCGTCAAATTCCGGGCACAAAAAAGGGCGACCGAAGTCGCCCTTTTTCTATGGTCCTACAGAACTTAGTTCTGTTTGGCCATTGCCTGGCGCAGCAGTGCCGCCATGGTGGTGTCAGCTGCAGCTTCACCTTCCGGAGCAGTTTTCAGGCTCTGGATGGCTTCTTTCTCTTCAGCATCGTCTTTCGATTTGATCGACAGCTGAATTACGCGGCTCTTACGATCAACGCTGATGATCTTGGCTTCTACTTCCTGGCCTTCTTTCAGAACGTTGCGCGCGTCTTCAACGCGATCACGGCTGATTTCGGAGGCTTTCAGAGTCGCTTCGATATCGTCGGCCAGAGTGATGATGGCGCCTTTAGCGTCAACTTCTTTCACGATGCCTTTAACGATGGCGCCTTTATCGTTCTCTTGAACGTATTCGGAGAACGGATCGCTTTCCAGTTGCTTGATACCCAGGGAGATGCGCTCGCGCTCTGGGTCAACCGACAGGATAACGGTGTCCAGCTCGTCGCCCTTCTTGAAGCGGCGAACGGCTTCTTCGCCCACTTCGTTCCAGGAGATGTCGGACAGGTGAACCAGACCGTCGATGCCGCCGTCCAGACCAATGAAGATACCGAAATCGGTGATCGACTTGATGGTGCCGGAGATTTTATCGCCCTTGTTGAACTGGCCAGAGAAATCTTCCCATGGGTTAGATTTGCACTGCTTGATGCCCAGGGAGATACGACGACGCTCTTCGTCGATGTCCAGAACCATAACTTCCACTTCGTCGCCGACTTGTACGACTTTCGAAGGGTGGATGTTCTTGTTGGTCCAGTCCATTTCGGAAACGTGTACCAGGCCTTCAACGCCTTCTTCCAGCTCAGCGAAGCAGCCGTAGTCGGTCAGGTTGGTTACGCGAGCGGTAACACGAGTGCCTTCTGGGTAACGGGCTTTGATAGCAACCCATGGATCTTCGCCCAGTTGCTTGAGGCCCAGGGAAACACGATTGCGTTCGCGATCGTACTTCAGAACCTTGACATCGATCTCGTCGCCAACGTTGACGATTTCGGAAGGATGCTTGATACGCTTCCAAGCCATGTCGGTAATGTGCAGCAGGCCATCGACGCCACCCAGATCGACGAATGCGCCGTAATCGGTGAGGTTCTTGACGATACCTTTGACTTGTTGGCCTTCCTGCAGGGATTCCAGCAGAGCTTCACGCTCAGCGGAGTTCTCGGCTTCGAGGACGCTACGACGGGAAACGACAACGTTGTTGCGCTTCTGGTCGAGCTTGATGACCTTGAATTCCAGCTCTTTGCCTTCCAGGTGCGTGGTGTCGCGCACAGGACGGACGTCAACCAGAGAACCTGGCAGGAACGCACGGATGCCGTTAACGTCGACAGTGAAGCCGCCTTTAACCTTACCGTTGATAACGCCCTTGACCACTTCTTCGGCTGCGAAGGCTGCTTCCAGAACAATCCAGCATTCAGCGCGCTTGGCTTTTTCACGGGACAGCTTGGTTTCACCAAAGCCGTCTTCAACCGAGTCCAGAGCAACGTGAACTTCGTCACCGACGTTGATAGTCAGTTCGCCAGCATCGTTGTAGAACTGCTCAAGCGGGATGAGTGCTTCAGACTTCAGGCCAGCGTGAACGGTTACCCAGCGAGCTTGGTAATCGATATCAACGATAACACCGGTGATGATGGAGCCTGCCTGAAGGTTCAGGGTTTTTAGGCTTTCTTCAAAGAGTTCCGCAAAGCTTTCGCTCATTTTAATTCCTGTTGAATAAGGGCGAAGGATACGCCCATCTCCACATCCCAGACGACGTGGGTTATGTTCATTTAAAGAAGCCTTGCAAGACTATGACTGGTCCCCTGCAAAGCTTCTTGGTCACCCGGCGATATCGCGAATGGCGATCTCGCTCATGATGCGTTCAAGCACCTGCTCGATGGATAATTCCGTGGAATCCAGCTGTATGGCGTCAGCCGCCGGCTTGAGCGGGGCTACCGCTCGCTGGGTGTCACGCTCATCGCGAACACGTATCTCATCTAGCAGACTCGACAGACTAACACCATCGACTTTTCCCTTCAACTGCAAGTATCGACGGCGCGCACGCTCCTCGGCACTGGCAGTGAGGAATATCTTCAGCGGCGCATCCGGGAAAACCACCGTGCCCATGTCGCGGCCATCGGCGACCAATCCGGGAGGCTCCTGAAACGCCCGTTGGCGCTGAAGCAGAGCGTCGCGAACGGCTGGCAACGCAGCGACCTGGGAAGCCCAGGCGCCCACTTGCTCGTTGCGCAAATCGTCAGTGACATCGTCACCTTCAAGAATGATCCGCTGCGGATGCCCTTCGGTCGCTCCGACGAACTGCACGTCCAGATGAGCGGCCAGCAGTTTCAGCGACTCTTCATTGGTCAGATCAACACCGTGGTTGCGTGCCGCGAACGCCAGCAAACGGTACAACGCACCGGAATCCAGCAGGCACCAGCCCAGACGCTTTGCCAGAATACCGGCAATCGTGCCCTTGCCCGAACCGCTGGGCCCGTCGATGGTGATGACCGGTGGCTTGATAATCACGACTGCGCCTCTTGTGCTACACGGATACCGACTTGCGCGCACAACGCGAGGAAGTTCGGGAACGACGTCGCGACGTTGGCACAATCATGAATACGGATCGGCGCAGTGGCGCGCAGCGAAGCCACACTGAAAGCCATGGCAATCCGGTGATCGCCGTGACCATGCACTTCGCCGCCGCCGATCTGGCCGCCGTCGATGATGATGCCGTCCGGGGTCGGTTCGCATTTCACGCCCAAGGCCAGCAAGCCATCAGCCATGACCTGAATGCGGTCCGATTCCTTGACGCGCAATTCTTCGGCGCCACGCAGAACGGTGCGCCCTTCAGCACAGGCCGCCGCCACGAACAGCACCGGGAATTCGTCGATAGCCAGCGGCACCAGCGCTTCCGGAATCTCTATACCTTTGAGTTTAGCTGCCCGTACGCGCAAATCCGCCACGGGTTCACCGCCGACTTCACGCTGGTTTTCCAGGGTGATGTCAGCGCCCATCAGACGCAGAATATCGATCACGCCGGTACGGGTCGGGTTGATGCCGACGTGCTCAAGCACCAGCTCCGAACCTTCAGCGATCGACGCCGCCACCAGGAAGAACGCCGACGATGAGATATCACCCGGCACTTCAATATGGGTCGCGGTCAGCTTGTGGCCGGACTCGACCGACGCAGTCGCGCCGTTGACGCTCACCGGATAGCCGAAACCACGCAGCATGCGCTCGGTGTGGTCGCGCGTCGGAGCCGGCTCAGTGACAGTGGTCTTGCCTTCGGCGTACAGACCCGCCAGCAACAGGCAGGATTTAACCTGGGCGCTGGCCATCGGCATGGTGTAAGTCAGGCCTTTGAGCTTATTGCCGCCACGTATGGTCATCGGTGGACGGCCATCAGCGGCGGTCTCGATCACGGCGCCCATTTCACGCAGCGGATTGGCCACGCGATTCATCGGACGCTTGGACAGCGAGGCATCACCAGTCAGGGTGCTGTCGAAGCTCTGCGCAGCCAGCAGGCCGGACAGCAGACGCATCGAAGTGCCGGAGTTGCCCAGATAGATCGGGCCCGGCGCAGGCTTCAGGCCGTGCAGGCCGACGCCGTGAATGGTTACGCGACCGTGGTGCGGACCTTCGATCACGACACCCATGTCACGGAAAGCCTGCAGGGTCGCCAGGGCGTCTTCGCCCTCGAGGAAGCCTTCGACTTCGGTGACGCCTTCGGCCAGGGAGCCCAGCATGATCGAACGGTGGGAAATCGATTTATCGCCCGGTACACGAATCCGCCCAGTCAGGCGGCCACCAGGTTGTGCCAGGAAAATCAGGTCGTTGGAATTCATAGCGTCCACATAAGCCCGGCGGGCCAGGATTTTACTGAAATGTTCGCGGGCAACCCGGGCGCGAGTGAATACGCCCAACAATTGGTGCCCATCCCCTGCATCGACCGCGTCGCGCAAGGCGTCGAGGTCGCTGCGAAATGTATCGAGTGTGCGCAGGACAGCTTCGCGGTTGGCGAGGAAGATGTCGTGCCACATGACCGGGTCGCTCCCCGCGATTCTTGTGAAATCGCGGAAACCGCCGGCAGCGTAACGGAAGATCTCAAGATTTTCATTGCGCTTGGCCAGTGAATCGACCAAACCGAACGCCAGCAAGTGCGGCAAATGGCTGGTTGCCGCCAACACTTCGTCATGACGCTCGACCTGCATGTGCTCGACGTCGGCGCCCAATTCGCGCCACAAACGGTCGACCACCGCCAGCGCGGCCGGATCGGTTTGGTCCAGCGGCGTCAGAATCACTTTATGGCGACGGAACAGGTCTGAGTTAGAAGCTTCCACCCCGCTCTGCTCGGAACCGGCAATCGGGTGCCCAGGCACGAAACGCGCGGGCATACCGCCAAACGCCTCGGAGGCCGCCCGAACGACATTGCCTTTGGCGCTTCCGACGTCGGTCAGAATCGCTTGCCCAAGGTCCATGCCAGCCAATCGGCCGAGCATTTTCTCCATCGCCAGAATCGGCACGGCCAGCTGAATCACGTCAGCGCCCTGGCACGCAACTGCCAGGTCGTCTTCGCAGCGATCCACTACGCCCAACTCAACCGCCAGCTTGCGTGACTGCGGGTCGAGATCGACCCCGACCACTTCACGGCACAGGCCACTTTCACGCAGCCCCTTGGCAAACGAACCGCCAATCAACCCCAGACCGACCACCACCAGGCGACCGATCATAGGTTCAGCAGATTGCAGAGCAGTGACATCACCCACGAGCCAGAACCTTGGTCAGCGCCTCAAGGAAGCGACTGTTTTCAGCCGGCAAACCGATGGTGATACGCAGGTGGTTCGGCAAGCCGTAATTGGCCACCGGACGCACGATCACGCCTTCGCGCAGCAGCCCCTGGAACACCGGCGCCGCAACACGACCGACATCGACGCAAATGAAGTTGCCCTTGGACGGGATCCAGCTCAGCCCCAACAGGCGGAAACCCGCTTCCAGTTGCTGCATGCCGGATTCGTTCAAGCGGCGGCTTTCGGCCAGGTAATCGGTGTCTTGCAAGGCAGCGCACGCCGCGGCCAAGGCCAGGCTGTTGACGTTGAACGGCTGACGCACACGGTTCAGCACGTCCGCGACCACAGCGGTGGACAGACCATAACCAACCCGCAGCGCAGCCAAGCCGTAAGCCTTGGAGAAGGTGCGCGAAACAAGCAGGTTCGGATAAGCCGCCAGATAATCCAGACCGTCCGGTAAATCGCTGCCTTCGGCATATTCGATGTAGGCCTCGTCCAGCACCACCAGCACGTGTGCCGGTACATCCTGGAGGAATTCGTCCAGCGCCTCGGCATCGAACCAGGTCCCGGTCGGGTTGTTCGGGTTGGCAATAAAGACCACGCGGGTATTGGCGTCGATTGCCGCCAGCATGGCCGACAGATCATGACCCCAGTCTTTGGCCGGAATCACTTTGGCCTCGGCACCCACGGCCTGGGTCACGATAGGGTAGACCGCAAACGCATGCTCACTGAACACCGCGTTCAGGCCCGGCGCCAGATAGGCGCGGGCTACCAGCTCGAGAATGTCGTTGGAGCCATTGCCCAGCGTCACCTGATTGAGCTCGACACGGCACTGCTGCGCCAACAGGGTCTTGAGCGCAAAACCGTTGCCATCCGGATAACGGGTCAGTTCGGCCAGCGCGTCGCGAATGGCCGCCAAAGCCTTCGGACTGGCGCCCAGCGGGTTTTCGTTGCTGGCCAGTTTGACGATGCTGGCTGGATCGAGGTCCAGCTCACGCGCCAGTTCGTCCACGGGTTTGCCCGGGACGTACGGCGAAAGTTGTTGCACGCCCGGCTGTGCCAGAGCGAGGAAGTCACCACTCATTTGCTACCCCTTAGAGAACTGCTTTCGGGTAGGAACCCAGCACTTTGAGTGCCACTGCTTCCTGACTGATCTTTTCCAGCACACCTTTGACCAGCGGGTCGCGATGGTGGCCGACGAAGTCGATGAAGAACACGTAGGTCCATTTGCCGCTGCGCGACGGACGGGTTTCGATCCTCGTCAGGTCGATGCCATTGTCGTGGAACGGCACCAGCAACTCGTGAAGCGCGCCGGGCTTGTTGCTCATGGAGACGATGATCGAAGTCTTGTCGTCGCCCGTCGGCGGCACTTCCTGGCTGCCGATCATCAGGAATCGCGTGGAGTTGTCCGGGCGATCCTCGATCTTCTCGGCCAGACGGGTCAGCCCGTACAGGCCTGCGGCCATGTCGCCGGCAATCGCCGCCGAGTTCCACTCACCCTTGACCCGCTTGGCCGCTTCGGCGTTGCTCGACACCGCCACGCGCTCGACATTCGGGTAATGGGCGTCCAGCCATTTGCGGCACTGGGCCAGGGACTGGGCGTGGGAATAGATGCGGCTGATGCTGTCGGTCTTGGTGTTTTCACCCACCAGCAAGTGATGGTGAATTCGCAACTCGACTTCGCCACAGATGACCATGTCGTGTTCGAGGAAGCTGTCGAGGGTGTGGTTGACCGCGCCTTCGGTGGAGTTTTCCACCGGGACCACGCCAAAGTTCACCGCACCGGCCGCCACTTCACGGAACACTTCGTCGATCGCCGCCATTGGCTTGCTGATCACGGCGTGGCCGAAATGCTTCATGGCCGCCGCCTGGGTGAAGGTGCCTTCAGGGCCGAGGTAAGCCACTTTCAGTGGCTGCTCGAGCGCCAGGCACGAGGACATGATTTCGCGAAACAACCGCGCCATCTCTTCGTTGCCCAACGGCCCCTGATTGCGTTCCATCACGCGCTTGAGCACCTGGGCTTCACGCTCAGGACGATAGAACACCGGCACTTCGCCTTCGGCCAGCGAGGCCATCTTTACTCGCGCAACTTCCTGGGCGCAACGTGCGCGCTCACTGATCAGCTCCAGGACTTTCTCGTCCAGGGCATCAATGCGCAGGCGCAGTGCCTTGAGTTCTTGCTCAGACATTAGCCGTGTTCCTTCTCGAACTCTGCCATGTACGAAACCAGTGCGTTGACCGCAACGATGTCGACGGCGTTATAGATGGAGGCGCGCATGCCACCCACGGAGCGATGCCCCTTGAGATTCAGCAGGCCACGCTCGTCGGCACCGGCCAGGAATGGCTTGTCCAGACGATCGTCAGCCAGACGGAACGGCACGTTCATCCACGAGCGATCCGACTTGTTGATCGGGTTGCTGTACAAGCCGCTGGCGTCGATGAAGTCGTACAGCGTGCGCTGCTTCACTTCATTGAGCTTGCCGATGGCTTCAACACCGCCCTGCTCTTTAAGCCACTCGAATACCAGGCCAGACAAGTACCAGGCCAGGGTCGGCGGGGTGTTGTACATCGAGCCGTTGTCGGCCGCGACCTTGTAGTTGAGCATGGTCGGGCAGATGGAACGGGCGTGACCCAGCAGGTCTTCGCGAACGATGTTGACGACGATGCCGCTCGGGCCGATGTTTTTCTGGGCACCGGCGTAGATCATGCCAAAGCGCGAAACATCGACTGGACGCGACAGAATGTCCGAGGACATGTCAGCCACCAGCGGTACGTCACCGGTTTCGGGAATCCACTGGAATTCCAGGCCGCCGATGGTTTCGTTCGGCGCGTAGTGAACGTAGGCCGCATCCTTGGACAGGCTCCATTCATTCTGACCCGGGATAGCAAAATAGTCGTAAGGCTTGGCGGTAGCGGCAACGTTGACGCGGCCGTAGCGCGAGGCTTCTTCGATGGCTTTCTGCGACCAGATACCGGTGTCGATATAGTCGGCCGTGCCGTTTTCCGGCAACAGGTTCAGCGGAATCTGGGCAAATTGCTGGCTGGCGCCACCTTGCAGAAACAGCACTTTATAGTTCGAAGGGATATTCAGCAGATCACGCAGATCCTGCTCGGCCTTGGTGGCGATGGACACGAACTCATCACTGCGATGGCTCATTTCCATGACCGAGAGGCCCTTGCCGTGCCAATCAAGGAGTTCACCCTGGGCGCGCTGCAGGACAGCTTCGGGAAGTGCCGCAGGACCGGCACAGAAGTTATAGGCTCTCTTGCTCACATCCAATCTCGCTCTGATTTGGTGGTATCACGCAATAAAAATCACGATATCAGTCAATACAGACCCTGCTGGAGCAAGCTTTTGTGGGAGCTGGCTTGCCTGCGATTGCATCACCGCAGTACGCAAGACACACCGCGGTGCCTGCATCGCGGGCAAGCCCGGCTCCCACAAAAGCCCTTGCACACAGGATCTTCGTGGGTGTCGATATTTTCAACTGGGACAAACAACAAGGGGGCGAATTTTCATCCGCCCCCTGTTTGCCCGCTTATTCCTGCGGTTCTTCGTCGGCTGCGGCGTCGAGCTGCTGATCTTCGACGACGTCGTCAATCACGACCTCACCGTCGAACACCGCACCCTCTTCGCCCTCTTCGCCTTCCAGCTCTTCGCCTTCGACTTCCGACGGCTCCTGAACCCGCTCCAGACCTACCAGCGTTTCATCGCTGGCCAGTTTGATCAGGGTTACGCCCTGGGTATTACGACCCAGGCTGGAGACTTCGTCGACACGAGTACGAACCAGGGTGCCCTGGTCGGAAATCAGCATGATCTCCTCGCCGTCGAGCACCTGGACTGCGCCGACCAGACGGCCGTTACGATCGTTGCTGACCATGGCGATAACTCCTTGACCGCCACGCTTGTACTCAGGGAACTCGGTGATCGCCGTGCGCTTACCGAAACCACGGGCCGAAGCGGTGAGGATCTGGCTGCCTTCTTCCGGGATCAGCATGGAAATCAGCTTCTGGCCTTCCGGCAGACGCATGCCGCGCACACCACGAGCGGTACGGCCCATGGCGCGAACGTCGGTTTCCTTGAAGCGGGTGACCTTGCCGCCGTCGGAGAACAGCATGACTTCACGCTCGCCATCGGTAATGGCGGCGGAAATCAGTACATCACCTTCGTCCAGCTCCAGCGCGATCAGGCCGACGCTGCGTTGACGGCTGAAGGATTCCAGCGGGGTCTTCTTCACGGTGCCTTTGGCGGTAGCCATGAAGATGAAGTGACCTTCGGTGTATTCCTCGACCGGCAGCATGGTGGTGATGTATTCATCACTGTCCAGCGGCAGCAGGTTGACCAGTGGACGACCACGGGCCGCACGGGACGCTTCCGGGATTTCATAGGTTTTCAGCCAGTACACTTTGCCTTTGCTGGAGAACAGCAGCAGCGTGGTGTGACTGTTGGCGACCAGCAGGTGAGCGATGTAGTCCTCATCCTTGACGCCAGTCGCCGATTTGCCTTTACCGCCACGACGCTGAGCCTGGTACGCAGCCAATGGCTGGGTCTTGGCGTAGCCACCGTGGGAGATGGTCACGACGCGCTCTTCTTCCGGGATCATGTCACCCAGTGTCAGGTCGAGACGGGCATCGAGAATTTCGGTGCGACGCACGTCGCCGTATTCGGCGCGGATCACTTCCAGTTCTTCGCGGATCACTTCCATCAGGCGCGTGGCGCTGCTGAGGATGCGGATCAGTTCGCCGATCTGGTTGAGGATCTCTTGATACTCGGCCAGCAGCTTCTCGTGTTCCAGACCGGTCAGACGGTGCAGACGCAGTTCCAGAATGGCTTGCGCCTGTTCCGGCGACAGGAAGTACTTGCCGTCGCGCAGACCGTATTGCGGGTCCAGGGTCTCCGGACGGCACGAGTCGGCACCGGCACGTTCAACCATCGCAACGACCGCGGAGGATTCCCAGGCAGTGCTGATCAGCGCTTCCTTGGCTTCCGACGGGGTTGGCGAGGCCTTGATCAGGGCGATGACCGGGTCGATGTTCGACAGGGCAACCGCTTGACCTTCCAGAATGTGGCCACGTTCGCGGGCTTTACGCAGCTCGAACACGGTACGGCGGGTGACGACTTCGCGACGGTGACGCACGAAGGCTTCCAGCAGGTCCTTGAGGTTCAGGATCCGCGGACGGCCGTCGATCAGCGCAACGATGTTGATACCGAATACGGCTTGCAGCTGGGTCTGGGCGTAGAGGTTGTTGAGGATCACCTCAGGCACTTCGCCACGACGCAGTTCGATCACGACGCGCATACCGTCCTTGTCGGACTCGTCACGCAGCTCGGTGATGCCTTCAAGCTTCTTCTCTTTCACCAGCTCGGCGATCTTCTCGATCAGACGGGCCTTGTTCAGCTGGTAAGGGAGTTCGGTGATGACGATCTGTTGACGGCCACCGACCTTGTCGATGTCCTCGATGATCGAGCGGGCACGCATGTAAATGCGCCCGCGACCGGTGCGGTAGGCTTCGATGATGCCGGCACGACCGTTGATGATCGCGGCGGTCGGGAAGTCCGGACCGGGGATGTATTGCATCAGCTCATCGATGGTCAACTCGGGGTTGTCGATGAGCGCCAGGCAACCGTCGATGACTTCACCAAGGTTGTGCGGCGGGATGTTGGTCGCCATGCCCACGGCGATACCGCTGGAGCCGTTGACGAGCAGGTTGGGAATACGGGTCGGCATGACCGCCGGGATCATTTCGGTGCCGTCGTAGTTCGGCACCCAGTCCACGGTTTCTTTGTGCAGGTCGGCCAGCAGCTCGTGCGCCAGCTTGGTCATGCGCACTTCGGTGTATCGCATGGCTGCAGCGTTGTCGCCGTCCACGGAACCGAAGTTGCCCTGACCGTCTACCAGCAGATAGCGCAGCGAAAATGGCTGCGCCATGCGGACGATGGTGTCGTACACCGCGGTATCACCGTGCGGGTGGTACTTACCGATTACGTCACCGACAACACGGGCAGATTTCTTGTACGGCTTGTTGAAGTCGTTGCCCAGCTCGCTCATCGCGAACAGCACGCGCCGGTGCACGGGCTTCAAGCCATCGCGCGCATCCGGCAGGGCCCGCCCGACAATTACGCTCATCGCGTAGTCGAGGTAGGACTGCTTCAGCTCGTCTTCGATATTGACCGGGAGGATTTCTTTGGCCAGTTCGCCCATGAGAAGCTCGATTCCTTTTTCTGGTGAAACTTCGTCACATCCATATGGGACGAACGAAGCTCGCCGCTGCAGGCTGAGTGCCATGCACCGACTTACGACAAATCAACAAGTTGAACCATGGATTTGCGCAGTAAAGACAACCCCGTGGGACTGCCTCGGAAAACGCCGGATGTTATCACAAGAGCCGCCACGCACCTATCCCCCAGATGCGCATGGAGCATAGTTAGTTGACCGGTGACAGGCTGAAAGGGGACGAGAGAGGCTTAGAGCCGTTCCAAATGCAAAATTGGCAGCTGAATTAGGATGTTTATTGACTTTTAGGACCTCATCGCCAGCAGGCTGGCTCCCACAGGATCGGTGTCGACCACAAAACCTGTGGGAGCCAGCCTGCTGGCGATGTCGATTTACAAGGCGCCGGACGCTCTCAATGCAGACGCTTGCGGCACATCAACTGGGCCATTTTCGCCGTATCCGGGCGCTCGACGATGCCTTTTTCGGTGACGATCGCATCGATCAGGTCCGCAGGCGTCACGTCGAACACCGGGTTGAAGGCATCAACATCCGCCCCGACCCGCTTGCCGCCGACTTCCAGCAATTCGCGACCATCGCGCTCTTCAATAGGAATTTCATCGCCGCTGGCCAGGTTCATGTCGATGGTCGAACTCGGCGCCACCACCATGAAGCGCACGCCGTGGTGCATGGCGCTCACCGCCAGTTGATAAGTGCCGATCTTGTTCGCCACGTCGCCATTGGCGGTAATCCGGTCGGCACCCACGATCACCCAGGTCACACCTTTGGTTTTCATGATGTGCGCGGCGGCAGAGTCGGCATTGACCGTGACCGGAATGCCTTCATTGGCCAGCTCCCAGGCAGTCAACCGCGAACCTTGCAGCCAAGGACGGGTTTCATCGGCGTAAACACGCTCGACCATGCCCTCGATATAGGCGCCGCGAATCACCCCCAGCGCCGTGCCGAAACCACCAGTGGCCAAGGCGCCAGTGTTGCAGTGGGTCAGGATTGCCTGCGCATTGCCCTGGTGTTTGCGGATCAAGTCCACTCCCAGCTGCGCCATGGTCAGGTTGGCTTCGCGATCACTTTCATGAATGGCGATGGCCTCTGCCTCGAGCACCGCCAGCGGATCGGCGTGATGCTTCAGACGTTCAAGCCGTTCACGCATGCGGCCCAGGGCCCAGAACAGGTTGACAGCGGTAGGACGGGAATCGGCAAGCAGAGCGAAATCCTCTTCCAGCGCCGCCTGCCAGTCGCCCCCCTCGGCAAATCGGCTACGTGCCGCCAGTACCACGCCATAGGCCGCACTGATGCCGATGGCCGGCGCACCACGCACCACCATCGAGCGAATCGCCTCGGCGACACCCGCTGCACTGGTGTAGGCGATCCACGTTTCTTCGAACGGCAAAACACGCTGATCCAGCAGGTACAGGGCGCCATCACGCCAATCGATGGCCTTTACCTTCTCCGCAGCCAACAGTCGATCGCGCATCCCACACCCCGCACTCATGAACAAAAGCCGCCGATTATAGCGATCCCCCCGCGAAGACGCTCGGGTATACTTCGCCATCCTTTACAAAAGCACTGGAACCGATCCTCGATGCCGAACACTGCCGCTGCGCTCGACCTGTTATTGCTGCCGACCTGGCTGGTACCCGTCGAACCCGCCGGCGTTGTCCTCAAAGAGCACGGCCTGGGCATCCGCGACGGGCGCATTGTGTTCATCGGCCCGCGGTCCGCTGCGCTGAAGCTTAACGCAACCGAAGTGCGCGAGCTGCCGGACGTGCTGCTCTGTCCCGGCCTGATCAATGCTCACGGGCATGCGGCGATGACGCTGTTCCGCGGCTTGGCCGACGATCTGCCGTTGATGACCTGGCTGGAAAACCACATTTGGCCTGCTGAAGCCAAGTGGGTCGACGAGGCCTTTGTACGCGACGGCACCGACCTTGCGATCGCCGAGCAGATAAAAGGCGGCATCACTTGCTTCTCTGACATGTATTTCTTCCCGAAGGTTGCCAGCGAGCGTGTCCACAACAGCGGAATTCGTGCACAAATCGCAATTCCGATCCTCGACTTCCCGATCCCGGGCGCCAGCACGGCCGACGAAGCCATTCGTCAGGGCGTCGAACTGTTCGGCGATCTCAAGCACCATGAGCGCATCAAAGTCACCTTCGGCCCCCATGCCCCGTACACCGTGGGCGATGAAAACCTGGAGAAAATCCGGGTGATTGCCGAAGAACTGGACGCCTCCATTCATATGCACGTCCACGAAACCGCCTTCGAGGTTCAGCAATCGGTCGAACAGCGCGGCGAACGCCCACTGGCCAGACTTGGTCGCCTTGGCCTGCTCGGCCCGCGCTTCCAGGCCGTGCACATGACCCAGATCAGCGAGGAAGACCTGGCATTGCTGGTAGAAAGCAACACCAATGTGATTCATTGCCCGGAATCCAACCTTAAGCTCGCCAGCGGCTTCTGCCCGGTCGAGCGACTGTGGCAAGCGGGCGTCAATGTCGCGGTCGGCACCGATGGCGCAGCCAGCAACAATGACCTCGATTTGCTTGGCGAGACCCGCACTGCCGCGCTGCTGGCCAAGGCTGTCGCCGGCTCGGCCACCGCGCTGGACGCCCACCGCGCATTGCGCATGGCCACCCTCAACGGTGCCCGCGCACTGGGAATCGAGACTGAGGTCGGCTCGCTGGAAATCGGCAAGGCAGCGGACATCGTCGCATTCGATCTGTCGGGGCTGGCGCAGCAACCTGTCTACGATCCGGTTTCACAACTGATTTACGCCACCGGCCGGGACTGCGTGAAGCACCTGTGGGTCGCCGGCAAGCAACTGCTCGACGACCGCCGCCTGACCCGCCTGGACGAAGAACAACTTTGCGCCACGGCCAAGGCCTGGGGCCAGCGCATCAGCGGCCGCACCGAATAGCAAGCACTCCGGACTCATCCCCGGGGCAACAGGATTTTTCAAGTTTTAGAGGACTGAACCATGAGCAACGTCGACTACGCCGAAATCGCCAAATTCGAAGCCCTGGCGCATCGCTGGTGGGACCGCGAAAGCGAGTTCAAACCGCTGCACGACATCAACCCGCTGCGGGTCAACTGGATTGACGAGCGGGTCAATCTGGCCGGCAAGAAAGTCCTCGACGTCGGTTGCGGCGGCGGCATCCTCAGTGAAGCCATGGCCCAGCGTGGCGCCACCGTCATGGGCATCGACATGGGCGAAGCGCCACTGGCAGTCGCGCAACTGCATCAACTGGAATCGGGCGTGAGCGTCGAATACCGGCAGATCACCGCCGAAGCGCTGGCAGAAGAAATGCCCGAGCAGTTTGATGTGGTCACGTGCCTGGAAATGCTTGAACACGTGCCGGACCCGTCCTCGGTGATCCGCGCCTGCTTCCGCATGGTCAAGCCCGGCGGCCAGGTGTTCTTCTCCACCATCAACCGCAATCCGAAGGCGTACCTGTTCGCCATCGTCGGCGCCGAATACATCATGAAGCTGCTGCCGCGCGGCACTCACGACTTCAAGAAATTCATCCGTCCTTCCGAACTGGGCGCCTGGAGCCGCATGGCCGGCCTGACCGTCAAGGACATCATCGGGCTGACGTACAACCCGCTGACCAAGCACTACAAACTGGCGGCCGACGTGGACGTCAACTACATGATCCAGACCCTGCGCGAGGAGTAAGCCGATGCGTATCAGAGCAGTCCTTTTCGACATGGACGGCACCCTGCTCGACACCGCGCCGGACTTCATTGCCATTTGTCAGGCAATGCGCGCTGATCGCGGTTTGCCGCTGATGAACGACAAACATATTCGCGACGAGATTTCCGGCGGCGCCAAGGCGATGGTCGCGGTGACCTTCTCCATGGACCCGGAATCGCCAGGCTTCGAGGAGCTTCGCCTGGAGTTCCTTGAGCGCTACCTGGTCGGCTGCGCGGTGCACAGCAAGCTGTTCGACGGCATGGGCGCACTGCTGGCCGACATCGAGAAGGCCAACCTGATCTGGGGCGTGGTGACCAACAAGCCACTGCGCTTCGCCGAGCCGATCATGCAGCAACTTGGGCTGGCCGAACGCTCGGCCTTGTTGATCTGCCCGGATCACGTGAAGAACAGCAAACCAGACCCTGAGCCGCTGATCCTGGCGTGCAAGATGCTCGACCTGGACCCGGCCAGCGTGCTGTTCGTGGGTGACGACTTGCGCGATATCGAATCGGGGCGTGATGCCGGCACCAAAACGGCGGCCGTGACCTACGGCTACATTCACCCGGAAGACAACCCTCGGCACTGGGGAGCAGACGTGGTGGTGGATCATCCATTGGAGTTGCGCAAGGTGCTCGATAGCGCCCTGTGTGGCTGCTGAGCCGCTTTCGTAGCGGCATGGTTTCCAAGGGGTTTGAGCACTACTAATGTGGGAGCGAGCCTGCTCGCGATGGCGTCATCACATTCAACAACCCTGTTGACTGAGCCGCCACTATCGCGAGCAGGCTCACTCCCACAGGATCGCGCTTGACCTGAAGAATTTTTGTTGAGGTTTCTTATGTTTGATTATTCCGCACGTCCTGAACTGCTCAAGGACCGGGTCATCCTGGTCACCGGCGCGGGCCGCGGCATCGGCGCGGCAGCGGCGAAAACCTATGCCGCCCATGGCGCCACCGTATTGCTGCTGGGCAAGACCGAAGCCAATCTGACGCAGGTCTATGACGACATCGAGGCCGCCGGGCATCCTCAGCCGGTGGTGATCCCGTTCAATCTGGAAACCGCCCTGCCCCATCAATACGATGAGCTGGCCGCGATGATCGAAACAGAGTTCGGCCACCTTGACGGCTTGCTGCATAACGCCTCGATCATCGGTCCGCGCACGCCGATCGAGCAGTTGTCCGGCGAGAACTTCATGCGCGTCATGCACATCAACGTCAACGCCATGTTCATGCTTACCAGCACCCTGCTGCCACTGCTCAAGCTGTCCCAGGACGCCTCGGTGGTATTCACCTCCAGCAGCGTGGGCCGCAAGGGTCGCGCGTACTGGGGCGCTTACGGCGTGTCCAAGTTTGCAACCGAAGGCTTGATGCAAACCCTGGCTGACGAAGTCGATACCGTCGCCCCCGTGCGCTCCAACAGCATCAACCCCGGCGCCACCCGCACCAGCATGCGTGCCCAGGCTTATCCGGGAGAAAATCCGCTGAATAACCCAACGCCGGAAGAAATCATGCCGGTGTACCTGTATCTGATGGGTCCGGACAGCACCGGCATCAATGGCCAGGCTTTCAACGCTCAGTAAAAGCCACACGTCGCTTTTTTGTGTCGCGTCGACATCTCGGCGCGGCACTTAAAGGACGCCTTAATCACACGGTTTCTGTCAATTCGACGTCACTTATTGTGCAAATTACTCCATCACATCCCTCAAGGCATTGATTAAAAAGGATTTTTATCTGAAGGAACTCATTGGCATGACTTTCGCTCTAATTTTGCTCAGACACGCCGTGTGAAAGCTATCGGGCGGACGCCTCAGTCGAAGGTTACTTATATTCGACAAAGCGGACTAAACTTGCGCCAAATGTCCTACGGGACTGATGGACCAGTATGACGCGCAGCCCAAAGCCGCTCTCACCCAGCCTGTAAGACAGCCTTACTGCTTAGGGGCTCACGCCATATGAAATCACCATCCCAGACCAGCGCAATTGACTTCGATAACGCCAAATTGCAGCGCCTGGGCTTTGGTCAAAAGCCTCCCGTTCTGGAGCGGCCATTCAGCCTCGCACAATTGCGTCAGCAACTTGGCCAGCAGCTGCAGACCAGCCTTGAGCCACAACGCATTCTCGGACTTTTCTTCCGCGAGATTCAGCGTGTCGTGCCACTGGATGCGCTGACTTATAAGCACCCCGCCAGCGACTTGCGCCTGGAGCTCGGGCAGCGCGGCCATCATTCGGTCACCTATAGCCTCGTTCATGAAGATGAGAACCTGGGTGAACTGATTTTCCGCCGCAACCAGCGGTTCAGCGAATACGAACAGGCCTCGCTGGAATCGTTGCTGCCCACTTTGCTGTTTCCGATCCGCAACGCCCTGCTCTATCGGGCCGCGACTCAAAGCGCATTGCGCGATCCACTGACCGGTACTGGTAATCGCATCGCGATGGATCAGACGCTGCAGCGTGAAATCGAGATGTCGCGAAGGCACTTGATGCCGTTGTCGCTACTGATGCTGGATATCGATCATTTCAAAAATGTAAATGACAACTACGGACACAGCGCAGGCGATGACGTGCTCAAGGCTGTCGCAGCCTCGATCAAGAATCAGTTGCGCAACGTGGACATGGTGTTTCGCTTTGGGGGCGAAGAATTCCTGATCCTGCTTTCCAATACCAATCGGGAAGCAGCGGCCATGGTTGGCGAACGATTGCGGTTTGCAGCGCAGGCCGAGCACTACAAGGCCGACGGCAACCTGGTCGAACTGACGGTCAGCCTGGGTTGTTCGACCCTGCTGCCCGGAGAGTCTGCCGAAAGCTTGTTGCGACGGGCCGACAGCGCGCTGTATGTCGCCAAGCGCGAGGGGCGTAACCGGTTGCAGATGGCGGGCTGAGAACATCAGCGACACCATAAAAAAATGAGGGAGCGAGTAAACTCGCTCCCTCATTTTGTGTGTGTTACCGATGGATCAGCTTTCGGCGAGCGCCATGCGCTCACGTGCCACGGGAGCCTTTTCCGAATGCTCCAGCTGCATGCACCGCTCCAGAAACAGGTGCATGTAGTCATAGCTCTTGCAGACGGCCTGACGCAATTCCACTTGCAGTGATTTGCTCGGATTCATGCCGGCCAGCGTGCAGATGATTTCCAGCGCTTCCCATGGATGGGCATCGTCGTACTGGGCGTGCATCTTCAACCACTTCATGGCCCGCTTGCGATCCTCCTCAGGGAAGGCTGCCGCATACACGCCGCTGGAACAGACCAGCGCCGACCACTCCCCGGTGGCGCCTTCGATCGCATAGTTGGTGGCGGCGATGGCGACGATCAGAGAATCTGCCGAGCTGGTGTGCCAGCACCAGTGGCTCAACGCGTGAAGTTCCGGGGCAACGTGTTGCGCCTGCAGATCTTCCAGGCTGACGCCATGTGCCCGACTCCAGTTCACCCAGTAATCGGCATGGTTCAATTCGACACGAATGTTGCGCATCAGCCAACGACGCGCCATGTCCTCGCCGGGGTGGCGGGCAAAGCGGGTCTTGGTCAGGTTCTGTGCCATGTATAACGCGAACTGTTCAACCACCGGCCAGCCACCAATGAGGTACTGACGCATGGTTTTTGCGCTGAGTTTGTTATCTCGCATGCGCTGATACAGTTCGTGCTCGACAACCCGGCGCTTACTCTCGCTGCAATCCTTGATGAGCTGTTGCGCCCAGGCTGGATAACTTGCAGCTTCCATGAGTGGTCCGGTTCGGTTGAATGTGTCGATCACTGTCGGGCTCCTTTTGATTGTGATTGTTAGGATCAGCTAGAGATTTCAACGGAACGTGCCAGGCGCCTTGAACAACAAAGGTTGGGGCCTGGCGGGGCGACTTTGCAAACTATCGCAGGTAAACAGATGCGGGCGTTCAATGACATACCCTTGAGCGAAATCGACCCCGATCTCCAGCAGTGCCTGCTCGATCTGGGGCGTCTCTACAAACTCGGCAATCGTGCGCTTACCCATGACATGGCCGATGTGATTGATCACTTCTACCATGGCGCGGTTAATCGGGTCGTCCAGCATATCCTTTACGAAACTTCCATCGATCTTCAAGAAGTCTACAGGTAAATGTTTCAAGTAGGCGAATGAGGACATCCCGGCGCAGAAGTCATCCAATGAAAAATGGCAACCTAAACCTTTGAGTTCGTTAATAAATCTGATCGCGCTTCCCAAATTTGAAATTGCGCTGGTTTCTGTAATTTCAAAACAAATCATTTCAGGAGGAATGGACCACACAACAAACTGTTCGCGCAAGAAGTCCAGGAACGCGTCATCTCCGATAGTCGTGCCTGACAGATTGATCGCACACATGGCCAAAGGACCTTTGCGCTCTTCTGCAATACATTGGGCAATGATCTTGAAAACGTTCTCCACCACCCAGCGGTCCAGCGCAGTCATCAGCCCATAACGCTCTGCCGCCGGAATGAAACTGTCGGGCAATATCATGCGCCCGGCTTCGTCATGCAGACGCAGCAGGATTTCTATATGCCCGCCGCCCTGTTGAGTGTGTCCAAGCGGCGCGATTTCCTGGGAGTAGAGGCAAAAGCGGTCTTCTTCGAGCGCCATGTGCAAGCGCTGCACCCACGCCATTTCACCGAATCGCAGGGACAACTCCGAATCATCGGCATGATAGACCTGCACACGATTACGCCCCTTTTCCTTGGCCATGTAACAGGCCATATCCGCGGCGCGCAACGAGGCTTCAAGAGTTGTCGGCGTTTGCGCGACATGAACCAGCCCGATGCTGACTGTCGTCACGAAAGGCCGGCCTTTCCAGACAAAGTGCAGATTCTGGACGGTCTGACGCAGGTTCTCGGCAATTTTCTCGGCCGCTTCCGGCGGACAGTTTTCCAGCAAGATACCGAACTCGTCGCCGCCCAGCCGTGCCAGGGTGTCACCTTCGCGCAAGCCCGATTGCAGCAACGCGCAGATATGCCGCAACAGTTCATCGCCCGCCGCGTGACCGCAGGTGTCGTTGACCAGCTTGAATTGATCCAGGTCGAGAAACATCAAGGCGTGGCGACCGGAGTGCCGCGTCAGGTTGTGCATGACCTGCTCCAGGCGATACTCGAACTCCCGGCGGTTGGCCAGCCCGGTCAAGGCGTCATGGGTCGCCTGCCAGGACAGATTGGCGATGTACTGGCGCTCCTGGGTCATGTCATGCAAGACCAGCACCGTGCCACTGACCTTGCCGGCATTACGGATCGGCGCGCCGACCAGGGTGACAGACACAGTGCTGCCATCCAGACGCTGGATCAGTTTGGAATGTTCGCTGCCGCCGCTGAGCTGACCGCTCAGGATGTGTTCAATCAGCGTGAACCCTTCGGCCTGAGCGTTTTCATCCAGCAGATTGAACAAGGCTGCCAGCGGCAAGCCGATGGCTTGCTCGCCTTTCCAGTGGGTCAGTGCCTCGGCCGCCGGGTTCATGTAGGCGATCGCCCCCTCGACATCTGTGGTAATCACCCCGTCGCCAATGGATTGCAACGTGATCTGCGCCCGGTCTTTCTCCAACTGCAAGGCCTCGGCGAAAGCATGGCGCTGCTTGAGCAGTTTGTGCGTGCGCATCAGGGCCAATGCAATCAAGCCCAGGGCCGTGGCGAGGTTCGTCACCAGCAGCAGGCGCAAAATCAGACGCGAGCCCTCGCCCAAGGCATCACTGAACGCTTTGGCGGCAGGCGTCACACCGTCGTTGATCGCAAAAATCTGTGCCTTCCAGCGCTTGATGTCGGCGTCCGAAGCCTGACCTCCGGTAATACGCTGATGCATGTCCTGGGCGACGTCATCGAGCTGGACCAGATAGGAATCACCCACCGTCCAACGATCGATGGCCTTTTCCAGGTAACTGAAATGCCTGAAATTGAGGTAAAGCCAGATCAGGCTGGAGACGTCATCAGGGTGGTTGCCACCTTTGAGAATGGCTACGCGCGCCGCTTCGATATTCGGCGGCTGGTGGTCCAGCGCCAACCGCAACTCGTGCCCCCCCTGAGGTACGGCAATGGCGTTCTGGTACTTGAGAAAAATCGCCCCGTCACGACTGTCCGCGTAGAGATTAAGGTAATAGATGGCATCCTTCTGGCCCTTGGACCAGAGGCTTTCCCCGGCGACATAGCCGCGAACCGCCGAAAGCACATACAGACTGACCCCACCCAATAGCGCCTGAAACAGCACTACCGCGATAAATGGCCAGACGATGCCCAACAACCTTGGCGTTCCGAGAGTCCGCTTTTGCTTCATGAGGTCCCTTGTTTTAGCACTGCCAGATCATCATTCCACGTGATCGCTAAAGCTAGACTAGGGTGCGTAATCGATCCCGGCAAGCCAGCGCCCATATTTTGCGCATACACGTGCCTGGGACCGATCAGCGCTTTGCCGTCGAGCCGTGGACTTGTACCGCGTTTTTTTATTCGTTCGGGCTGAAACGGGGTCTCCCTTCCGTCGGCCACATACTAGCGCATCTACAGGCGCCGAATCCGACAACCTGGCACAACCTGCGTACAGACAATTCGCTTCAATGAAACATCAACGCGCGCCTTGCGACGACGAACAGGCTGACAGCATTACTGTGCAAAATCAGTTAATTGGCAGACCGGGTAACAGCCTTCACAGTTCCAAAAACCGACGCACAATGATGCTGAAGTGCGACACACTTCACTCAATGTTGCTGCAAATGCCCATAAAGCTTGGCGTACAAACCACCTTCGGCAATCAGTTGCTGATGGTCGCCATCCTCGGCAATTTGTCCGCCGTCGAACACCAGCACCCGATCGGCCTGCTTCACCGCCGACAACCGATGCGCAATGATCAGCGTGGTGCGGTGGCTCAGAAACCGCGCCAACGCCTGGTGCAGGTTGTATTCGGTGGCCGCGTCCAGCGCCGAGGTCGCCTCATCGAGAATCACGACCTTGGGTTCGGCCAGCACCATCCGCGCAATGGCCAGTCGTTGACGCTGCCCCCCGGACAGACGCACTCCGGAACGTCCGACAATGCTGTCCAGACCATCGGGCAACGCTCGGACGGTCTGGTGCAACTGCGCAATTTCCAGCGCCTGCCAGCAGGCCTCGTCGCTACGCAGACGGCCCATCGTCAGGTTGGCACGGATGGTGTCGTTGAACAGCGCAGGGTGCTGCAAGACCACGGCAACGTTTTCCCGCACGACTTCCAGACCTATCTCCTGCTGAGTCGAGCCACCGAAGCGAATGGTCCCGGCAAGCGGCGTGTACAGCCCCAGCAGCAATTGCACAAGGGTGCTTTTGCCGCCGCCACTGGCACCGACGATGGCGACTTTTTCACCGGGCGCGATGGACAGGTCCATCTTGTTCAATACCAGCTCGTCGCTATAGCCGAAACTCAGCCCCCGGACTTCAATGCCCACGGTGTCACGCCCCTGGAACGGATCGACCCCACCGGGGTATTGCGGCTCATCGGCGCGGGCCAGCAGTTCGTTGATCCGCGACAATGCACCGCTGGCGGCGTAATAGGCGTACTGCAAATTGAGCAGTTGCTCCACCGGACCGATCATGAACCACAGGTAGCTGAACACCGCCAGCATCTCGCCGATGGACAGGTCGGAAAACAGCACGGTGAGCATCGCTGCCGCGCGGAAAATATCGATTCCGAACTGGAACAGCAAACCGCTGGCACGGTTGGAGGCATCGGTTTTCCACTGCGAGTTCACGGCATAATCGCGCACTTCCCGGGCTCGTTGTCCCAGGCGCCCGAGGAAAAACCCCTGACGGTTGCCGGCGCGCACTTCCTGAATGGCATCGAGTGTTTCGGTCAGCGCCTGGGTGAAGCGCGAAGTGCTGTCGTTCTCGAGTTTCTTGAGGTGCTTGACCCGCTTGCCCAACTGCACCGTCGCGTAAATCACCAACGGGTTGAACAGCAAGATCAGCAGCGCCAGCTTCCAGTGCATCCACATCAGGATCGATGCGGTGCCCACCAACGTCAGCATGGCGACTAGAAAACGGCTGAGGGTTTCGCCGACGAATTTATCCAGCGTGTCCAGGTCGGTGACCAGGTGCGTGGTCACCGTGCCGCTGCCCAGGCTTTCGTATTCGCCCAGGGAAATGCACTTGAGCCGCTCAATCAGCCGCACACGAATGCGATAGACGATGTCCTTGGCCAACGCCGCAAACAACTTCGCCTGCACCACGTTGAACAACAGGGCGCCACAGCGCAGCAACAAGGTCACCAGCAGCATCAGGCCGATGTAGCCTGCCGCTTTCTGCCAGCCTTGGGGCAGTGCGTGATTCATGATCTTCAGGGCGGCGTCGCCATGCCCCAGCAACACTTCGTCGACCAGCAATGGCAACAGCAACGGAATCGGCACGCTGCACAAAGTAGCCAGCACCGCGACGCCGTTGGCGATCCACAGGGATTTTTTATGGTGCAGGGCCAAACGACGGATTTCGGCCCAACTCAGCCGATCGACACGCTTGGGAGCGGGCGCGCCATCGGGCAGGTCATGCACAGGCGGCGCGCTCCAGCCAACGGCCAAGCAACGGCGAAAGCTCACTTAAAGGTTGGTAACCATTGGTCAGCAGAGCCAGTTGACCATTGCGTTCAGCCAGCAATGTCGGGAAGCCGGCAATGCCCAGGTCCTGGACCCAAGTAAAGTCGGCAGCAGTCGCAGCGTGCTGATCGGCACGATCGAAGGCGGCAGCAAATTCGATGCGCGGCAGACCGGCTTTCTCAGCCAGTTCCACCAGCACACTGGCGTGCGTAACGTCGCGACCTTCGGCGTAGAACGCGTGCTGAATCAGGC
Organism: Pseudomonas sp. JAI111; assembly: GCF_024809425.1. Taxonomy (NCBI): domain Bacteria; kingdom Pseudomonadati; phylum Pseudomonadota; class Gammaproteobacteria; order Pseudomonadales; family Pseudomonadaceae; genus Pseudomonas; species Pseudomonas sp. JAI111. The sequence goes on from NZ_JANUCB010000002.1 coordinate 204,336, forward strand.
CGAGCAGTTTCCACGCGCAATCCGGCGCCAGGCTGCGCGCGGTCACCAGTGCCCGGCAGGCAGGCTCGGTGTCGTAGACAAACCCGTCTGGCAATGCGCCTTCGATTTTGAACGGCTGGCCGGTGGCCTTGTGGACCGCCTGCCAGTGCTCAAGAATGTAGCGCCGGGTGGTCGGCTCCAACGCCGAGCCACTGCCGGTGCGTAAACCACCGACCACCAAATGCACCTCCACGCCTGCCGCGCGCGCCTGCTCGACCAGCGCATTGGCGACGGGCGCAAAGCCCCAGCACCAGGAACACATCGGGTCCATCACATAGAGCAGGCGGCGTGCAGACATGGTTCAAGCCTCGGAAGGAGTTTGCTTGTAGTTGTAGCCGATCGGGTGAGGCAAGTTGCGCGCTTTGGCCAGTTCGATCTGCTTCTGCCGATCAATGGCACTGCGGCGGGTCTTCTCGCTCAGCGTGTTCCAGCAATGCGGGCAGCTGATGCCGGCCACGTAGTGCTCTGAGGCGCGGTCTTCGACGCTCACCGGCGTACGACAGGCATGACACTGATCGTAGTCGCCTTCGCTGAGGTCGTGACGCACGGTCACGCGGTTGTCGAACACAAAGCAGTCGCCCTGCCATTTGGTTTCTTCCTGCGGCACCTCTTCGAGGTACTTCAGGATGCCACCCTTGAGATGGTAAACCTCATCGAAGCCCTGGCTGAGCATGTAGCTCGACGCCTTCTCGCAACGAATGCCGCCGGTGCAGAACATCGCGACTTTCTTATGTACGGCCGGGTCGAAATTGGCTTTGATGTAGTCAGGGAATTCACGAAAACTGGTGGTTTTCGGATCGATGGCGCCTTCGAAGGTGCCGATCGAGACCTCGTAATCGTTGCGGGTGTCGATCAACAGCACTTCAGGATCGCTGATCAACGCATTCCAGTTCTGCGGATCGACGTAGGTGCCGACCTTTTTGTTCGGGTCCACGCCGTCGACGCCGAGGGTGACGATTTCTTTCTTGAGCTTGACCTTGGTGCGGTAGAACGGCTGGTCGTCGCAGTACGACTCTTTGTGGTCGATGTCGTCCATGCGCGGGTCGTTCTTGAGCCAGGCCATCAGCCCGTCGATGCCTTCACGGCTGCCGGACACGGTGCCATTGATGCCTTCTTCGGCGATCAGCAGCGTGCCTTTGATGCCGTTGTCGACCATGGCTTGCAGCAATGGCTCGCGCAGGGCGACGTAATCTTCCAGGGTGACGAACTTATACAGTGCCGCCACGACAATCTTTTGTGTCATGGGTGATTCTCCAGGTGGCTACCCTCGCAAAGGGTGAACCGGATGCGAAAAAAAACGCGCCGGGTAAGCGGCGCGTTGCGGATTCTAGCAAAAAACCTAGGGTTAATGCTTGCTGCCGCCGGCACAGGTTGGCGAGGCCGGAGCCGCATCGATCTGTGCCCATTCTTCTGGCGTGTAGGTATGCAGCGCCAACGCATGGAACTCGCCCATCAGCTCGCCGAGCGTGCCGTAGACTTTCTGGTGACGCTTGACGCGGTTGAGCCCCTCGAACTGCTGGCTGACCACCACGGCCTTGTAATGGGTCTGCAACCCACGGCTGTGCATGTGGCTCTCATCCAGCACTTGCAGGTGCTCGGGCTGTAACAGGCCCAGCGTCGATTCGATGCGTTGTTGCATGGTCATACCGAACTCCGCTTATGGCTTTTTCTTGGCAGGAGCAGCGGCGCCTTTAGGCTCCAGCTCGGCCGTCATGTCAGCCAGCAGTTTGTTGACCACAGGCACTGCGCTTTCCAGCTTGGCTTGAGTCATCTGGGCCGATTGCTGAGTCAGCTGCGGCATTTTTTCCAGGACTTTCTTGCCCAGAGGCGACTGGTAGAAAGCAACCAGGTCCTTGAGCTCGGATTCGCTGAAGTTGGTGGTGTAGAGCTTGACCATGTCCGGCTTCAGCTTGTTCCAGCCAATGGCTTGGTCCAGCGCTGCGTTGGCTTTGGCCTGGTAAGTTTCCAACAAGGCTTTTTTCGACTCGGGGGCTTTGGTCTGTTCAAAGCGCTGAGCGAACATTTGCTGCACTTGCATGTACACCGGAGTGCCCAATTTGTCAGCGTGCGCCAGGGTCAGGAAAGCTTCGGCACTGGCGTTATGGCTGGCGGTATCGGCAAAAACAGGGCCGCTGGCGCAAACCAGTGCAACCGCGGTACAGATGGCACGAAGACGAGTCATCGAGTTTCCTTTTCTAGCAGGCGAGGTAAAACCCCAAGGGCGTCCATTCTGCGCCTAAAAAAGTGTGTCGCTCAACCCCAAGCCTTGTCGGGTCTGATTTAGAGGGGTTGAACGGTCAAAAAACAGACTGATGGAACCACGGCCGGCGATCACGGCCTAAACTGCGCTATCGACCTACAGGAGTGTGCAAGATGAGCCGTATCGAAACCGACAGCCTTGGCCAGGTGGAAGTCCCGGATGAGGCCTACTGGGGCGCTCAGACGCAACGCTCGCTGATTAACTTCGCCATCGGCAACGAACGCATGCCACTGGCTGTGCTGCATGCACTGGCGCTGATCAAGAAAGCCGCGGCGCGAGTCAATGACCGCAACGGTGATCTGCCCGCCGACATTGCCCGGCTGATCGAACAGGCCGCCGACGAAGTGCTCGACGGCAGCCACGACGACCAGTTCCCGCTGGTGGTCTGGCAGACCGGCAGCGGCACCCAGAGCAACATGAACGTCAACGAAGTGATTGCCGGACGTGCCAACGAATTGGCCGGCAACCCGCGCGGCGGCAAGTCGCCGGTGCATCCCAACGATCACGTCAATCGCTCCCAGAGCTCCAACGACTGCTTCCCGACGGCCATGCACATCGCCACCGTTCAGGCGGTCCAGCAGCATTTGCTGCCGGCCATCAGCGAGCTGTCTGGCGGCTTGGCTGAGCTGTCGGCGCGGCACATGAAACTGGTCAAGACCGGCCGGACCCACATGATGGATGCCACGCCGATCACCTTCGGCCAGGAACTCTCGGCATTCATCGCACAACTGGATTACGCCGAACGGGCGATCCGCAGCGCGCTGCCAGCGGTATGCGAGTTGGCACAGGGCGGCACCGCCGTCGGCACCGGGCTGAACTCGCCGCATGGTTTTGGCGAGGCGATCGCTGCCGAATTGGCCGCCCTCTCCGGCCTGCCGTTCGTCACCGCACCGAACAAGTTCGCCGCGCTGGCTGGACATGAGCCGCTGACTACCTTGTCCGGAGCGCTGAAAACCCTTGCCGTGACCCTGATGAAAATCGCCAACGACCTGCGTCTGCTGGGTTCCGGGCCGCGCGCCGGGTTCGCTGAAGTGAAGCTGCCGGCCAACGAACCGGGCAGCTCGATCATGCCGGGCAAGGTCAACCCGACGCAGTGTGAAGCGCTGTCGATGCTTGCGTGTCAGGTCTTGGGCAATGACGTCGCCATCGGTTTTGCGGCGAGTCAGGGCCACTTGCAATTGAACGTGTTCAAACCGGTAATCATCCACAACCTGCTGCAATCGATCCGCCTGCTGGGCGATGGCTGCAGCAACTTCCAGCAGCACTGCATCGCCGGCCTTGAGCCGGATGCGGCGAAAATGGCCGAGCACCTGGAACGCGGATTGATGCTGGTGACGGCGCTGAACCCGCATATCGGTTATGACAAGTCGGCGGAGATTGCCAAGAAGGCGTACGCCGAAGGGCTGACTCTGCGGGAAGCGGCGTTGCAGTTGGGCTATCTGACCGACGAACAGTTTGATGCGTGGGTGCGGCCGGAGAATATGCTGGAGGCCGGGGCCAAGGGCTGAATCTTGTAGTGATTGTTAGTCCGTCATCGCGAGCAAGCTCGCTCCCACAGGTGGCCGCGTTCTTCTGATAGGACTCGGTTAAATGTGGGAGCGAGCCTGCTCGCGATGAACGATGACACGGTTCAGCTTACGGACATCCGAACGCGTCGGGCCCGAAGCCCCGCCATCAACGAAGGCCCCAATGCCACCAGCGCCGATCCCAGCACCACCAGCACCGCTCCTCCATACCCCAGACCATTGATCGTCTCGGCGTGCACATACTCCGGCCATAACCACGCCGCCACGGCGACAGCAGCGAACGTCACCAACGGTGTAATTGCCAACGTCGCACTGACCCGTGAAGCTTCCCAATGCGCCAGCGCTTCGGCAAATGCGCCGTAGGCAATCAGCGTGTTCATGCAGCACGCCAGCAGCAGCCAGCCTTGCAGCGGACTGAGTTGCAGCGCTTCCAGCGGATGCACCCATGGCGTTAGCAACAGAGCACAGAACAGGTAGATCACCATCATCACCTGCAATGAATTCCACACCGTCAGCAATTGCTTCTGCCCCAGTGCGTAAAAGGTCCAGACGGTTGAGGCCAACAACACCAGCAACACACCCGCGGTGTAATCACTCAGCGACGTCAACAACTCGACCAGACGCTGGTTGAAAAACAGACCGAAGCCGATCAGCAGCACCAGCAGGCCTATCCCCTGCCCCACGCTGAACCGCTCCTTGAACACAAACAGACTGGCGATCAGCAGCATGATCGGGCCCATCTGCACCACCAGTTGCGCGGTGCCAGGGCTGAGCAGGTTCAAGCCCATCAGGTACAGCACGTAGTTGCCGACCAGACCGAGCACCGCCATCACCACCAGCCAGCCACCGCGCGGGCCGAGGGCTTTACGGCTGGGCAAACGCCTGGTCGCGGCCAGGTAAACGAACAGGCAACCGCCAGACACGATCAGGCGAAACCAGGTGACGGTCACCGGGTCCATCACCAGCAGCACTTGCTTGAGTTTGATCGGCAGGATTCCCCACAACAACGCGGTCAGCAAGGCCAGGAAGAGACCGTAAACCCAGCGACCGGATGAAATGTGCATGCGAACCCCGAAAAAGCCAGATGGCAAGAGAGACCATTCTAGGCTCAGACCGGAGGGCGACACAGGCACAGTTACTGGCAGGCCGCGAATGAAACTGTGCAGGTCGCATCAAAAATCTGACGAAGTGCCGTCGATCAGATGGACAGGCGCCGCAAGTGGTTCATGCATAAGCTCATTGGGTCCGCCAACAAGAACATCCACCAGGAGACAGCCATGTACGGCATGCGCGCCAAGGACCCAGCTCCCGCCACGTACTTTCGCAGTGAGCGTTTGTGCCGTGTGAATGGGCAATTGTTTTTCGTTACCCGGGAAAACACCCTCGAGGGGCCGTTTGAAAACCAGGAGAAGGCGATGCGGGAGATCCAGACTTACATCGAGCGCAAGCTGCTTTTGAGTATGAGCCTGTAGACCGAGGCGAGTGCATCGCGGGCAAGCCGGCTCCCACATTGGAATTCAATCCACTGTGGGAGCCGGCCTGCCCGCGATAGCTATTTAACAATCGCTACAAATCTTGAAATTTTTAACGCACCGCCTCAAACAACCCGGTCGCCCCCATCCCGCCACCCACGCACATGGTGACCACGCCGTAGCGCAAATTGCGCCGTTGCAACTCACGCACGATATGCCCGACCTGACGCGATCCGGTCATGCCAAACGGGTGGCCAATGGAAATCGAGCCGCCATTGACGTTGTACTTGTCGTTGTCGATTTCCAGGCGATTGCGGCTGTACAGGCACTGTGAAGCGAAGGCTTCGTTGAGCTCCCAGAGGTCTATGTCCGCCACCTGCAAACCCTTGGCCTTGAGAAGTTTGGGCACCGAGAACACCGGGCCGATGCCCATCTCGTCCGGCTCGCAGCCAGCGACCGCGAAGCCACGGAAAAACGCTTTAGGCTTCAGACCCAGTTCCAGCGCTTTATCCAGGCTCATCACCAGCGTCATCGACGCGCCATCGGACAATTGCGAAGAGTTGCCCGCCGTCACCGAGCCGTCTTCAGCAAACACCGGCTTCAACCCGGCCAGGCTTTGCAGCGTGGTGTCCGGGCGATTGCAGTCGTCGTGATCGACGATACCGTCGAGGATTTGAATCTGGCCGGTGGCCTTGTCTTCAACCCGATACTTCACCGCCATTGGCACGATTTCATCGTCGAACAATCCAGCGGCCTGCGCTTGCGCGGTTCGTTGCTGGCTTTGCAGGGCGTACAGATCCTGCTCTTCACGGCTGACGTGGTAGCGGCGCGCGACGATTTCGGCAGTCTGCCCCATCGGGAAATAAATGCCCGGCACCTGCTCTTTCAGCAGCGGGTTGATGAGGTTGTCGGTGTTAACGCTTTTCATGGTCAGGCTGATGGACTCCACACCACCGGCAACAATGATGTCGCTGCAACCCGAAGCGATCTGGTTGGCGGCAATGGCAATGGCTTGCAAGCCCGAGGAGCAGAAACGGTTGAGGGTCATGCCGGCGGTGCCGATGCCCAACCGCGACAACACCGCGACATTGCGCCCGATGTTGAAGCCCTGCGCGCCTTCGTTGGAGCCCGCACCGACGATGCAATCCTCGACGCTGGCAGGGTCAATGCCCGAGCGCTCCAGCAGCGCGTTGACACAATGCGCCGCCATGTCGTCCGGACGGGTCTGGTTGAACTTGCCGCGAAAGGATTTGGCCAGGCCGGTCCGCACGCTGTCGACGATCACCACTTCACGCATGGCATACCTCATTGTTGTTGTCGGTTGAGAGTGGACCGAGCATAAGTCCACCGCATAACCGACCGCGACAATCATTCACCCCGCGTATGCGTAACCATCGCCTCACTGCTTGTGTTTTTTCGCCTTCCTAGCCTGCTTGTCTGATTTATTGAACGCTTCTTCCAGCGCATGGTTGATGGTGCGCAGGACTTTGACCCGAGCCCAGCGCTTGTCATTGGCCTCCACCAGCGTCCACGGCGAAATTTCGGTGCTGGTGCGGTCAACCATGTCGCCCACCGCCTCACGATAAGCGTCCCATCGTTCACGGTTGCGCCAGTCGTCTTCGGTGATCTTGAAACGCTTGAAGGGAATATTTTCGCGCGCTTGGAATCGCTCCAGTTGCGTCGCCTTGTCGATGGCCAGCCAGAACTTGACCACGATAACGCCCGAATCGGAAATCTGCTCTTCGAAATCATTGATCTCGCTGTAAGCCCGCAGCCAGTCGGCGGGTGGACAGAAGCCTTCAACGCGCTCGACCAAGACCCGGCCGTACCACGATCGATCGAACACCGTGAATTTGCCCTTGGCCGGAATGTGCCGCCAGAACCGCCACAGATAGGGCTGCGCCCGTTCCTCTTCGGTGGGTGCGGCAATCGGCACGATGTTGTATTGACGGGGGTCGAGCGCGGCGGCGACCCGACGAATCGCTCCGCCCTTGCCCGCTGCATCATTGCCTTCGAACACTGCCACCAAGGCGTGTCGGCGCATGCGTTTGTCGCGCATCAAGCCCGAGAATCGCGCCTGTTCGGTAATCAGTTGCTCTTCGTAATCGTCCTTATCCAGATTGAGGGTCAGGTCCAGGCTATCGAGCAGGTTCAACTGGTCGACATGGATCGGCAGCGGCGCCGCGTTGACCTTGTCCGCGTGCACCTGGGTACGTTGCAGGGCATTTTGCAAACCTTCGAGCAGGATCTTGCCCACCGTCAGGCTGCGATAATGCGCATCCATCCCTTCAATCACATGCCAGGGCGCGTAGTCACGGCTGGTGCGGCGCAACACGCGTTCGCCGTATTTAACGAACTTGTCGTAAGTTGCCGATTGCTGCCAGTCCAGCGGGCTGATGCGCCAACTGTGCAGCGGATCGTCGGCGAGCGCCTTGAGCCGTGCCTTCATTTGTTTCTTGGAGAGGTGAAACCAGAACTTGAAGATCAGCGTGCCTTCATCGCACAACATTTTTTCAAAGCGTTCGGACTGGTTGATCGCCTGATCCAGTACCGCATCCTTGAACAAGCCATGCACCCGACCTTGCAGCATCTGGCTGTACCAGTTGCCAAAGAACACCCCCATGCGCCCGCTGGCCGGCAGCATCCGCCAATAGCGCCAGGCCGGTGGTCGCGCCAGTTCTTCGTCGGTCTGTTGATCGAACGTGCGGACCTCGATCAAGCGTGGGTCCATCCACTCGTTGAGCAACTTGACCGTTTCACCCTTGCCGGCGCCTTCGATGCCGTTGATCAAAATAATCACCGCAAAGCGTTTTTGCTGCTGGAGGTCGAACTGCGCTTCAAGCAAGGCCTCACGCAGCGCCGGCACTTCGGCGTCATAGGTTTCTTTGTCGATGGCGTGACCGATTTCAGCAGATTCGAACATGGACAGCTCCCTTTCCCGTATTGAGCAAGACTAGCGGATTGGGCCGTCAGTCCGTAGAGAAAATTCCCTTGGGCAAGGTTATGAGGTGCGCAGCTGCCATGGATCAAGCGTCGCCGCGGCGATCGGCTAGAATGGCCACCTTGCCGTTGCAGAGCCTGCCATGAAACCTGTATTGCCTAACGCCCAACTTGACTGGGACGACCAGGGACTTCCGCGTTCGCGAGTCTTTGACGATGTGTATTTTTCCAACCAGTCAGGCCTTGAAGAAACCCGTTACGTATTCCTTGAACAGAACGGATTGCGTGAACGCTTTGCGGCGTTGCCAGCCGGCGGTCGACTGGTCATTGGCGAAACGGGCTTCGGCACCGGGCTTAACTTTCTGTGTGCCTGGCAGTTGTTCGAGCAGCAGGCAGTGGCCGGTGCGCGCCTGCATTTTGTCAGCGTCGAAAAATACCCGTTGAGCGCCCCGGACCTGCAACGGGCACTGGCGTTATGGCCGGAACTCAAGCCGTTTGCCGATCAATTGCTGGCGCACTACGTGGCGATCCATCAAGGCTTCCAGCGACTGGTTCTGGACAATGGCCGCGTGACCCTGACCTTGTTGATCGGCGATGCACTGGAACAGCTGCCGCAGCTGGATGCACGGATCGATGCCTGGTTTCTCGACGGTTTCGCCCCGGCGAAAAACCCCGACATGTGGACCGCCGAACTGTTTGCCGAACTGGCGCGTCTGGCCGCGCCAGGATCGACCATCAGCACCTTCACCAGTACGGGTTGGGTACGCCGCCTGCTGAATGCAGCAGGGTTCAAGATGAAGCGCACGCCGGGCATTGGCCATAAGTGGGAAATCCTGCGCGGAGTGTTCCTCGGCTGGCCTGAAGAAACTGCAGCGCCCGTTGCCGCCAAGCCCTGGTTCGCACGCCCGACGCCAGCGTACGGTGAACGTCATGCGCTGGTGATCGGCGCCGGCCTGGCCGGTTGCGCGACGGCCGCCAGCCTCGCTGCGCGGGGTTGGCAAGTGAGTCTGCTGGAGCGACATGACGCACTGGCACAGGAAGCCTCGGGCAATCCCCAAGGCGTTTTGTACCTCAAGCTTTCGGCCCACGGTACGGCGTTGTCGCAGTTGATTGTCAGTGGTTTCGGTTACACCCGACGTCTGCTCGAGCATCTGCAGCGCGGCGTTGACTGGGACGATTGCGGCGTATTGCAACTGGCGTTCAACGCCAAGGAAGCGCAACGCCAGGCGCAATTGGCGCAAGCCTTTCCCGAAGATTTATTGCACACGCTCGATCAGCAACACGCACGGATTCGCGCGGGTGTCGACCTGCAATGGGGCGGCCTGTTCTATCCCGAAGGCGGTTGGGTGCACCCGCCCGCACTTTGCACATGGCAAGCAGCGCATCCGGGTATCCGGATCCTGACGCACCACGATGTGCTGCAACTGCGTCGTGAGCAGGGACATTGGCAAGCATGGGACGGCGAGCGTTTGCTGGCCAGCGCGCCAACGGTGGTACTGGCCGGTGCGGCCGACATCAAGCGTTTCGACTTCAGTAGCGATTTACCTCTCAAACGTATTCGCGGCCAAATCACCCGACTGCGCCAGACACCAGAAAGCCAAGGCCTGAGCACCGTCGTGTGCGCCGAAGGCTATGTCGCGCCGGCTCGCTTGGGCGAGCACACACTTGGCGCGAGTTTTGATTTCAACAACGACGACCTGACGCCAACAGCCGCCGAGCATGCCGGCAATCTGCACATGCTCGAAGAAATCTCGATGGATCTGGTGGCTCGACTTGGCGCCGACACCTTACAACCCGAGACGCTGGAAGGTCGCGCAGCGTTTCGCTGTACCAGCCCCGACTACCTGCCGATTGTCGGCCCTCTGGCAGACCGTGAGGCCTTCGCCGACGCCTACGCCTCCCTGGGCAAGGATGCCCGGCAAACCCCGGACATCCCGTGCCCATGGCTGCAGGGCGTATACATCAACAGCGGCCACGGGTCGCGTGGGCTGATCACCGCGCCCTTGTCAGGGGAGTTGCTGGCGGCCTGGCTTGACGACGAACCATTGCCACTGCCCAGAGCCGTGGCCGAGGCCTGTCATCCGAACCGCTTTGCCCTGCGGCGACTGATCCGGGGCCAATAAACCTCAACTGCCCGGCAGCGCACAGATGCCCAGGTCGTCAATTCTCAACGCGGCCTGGGTCAACTGCTCGAACACGGCGTTCTGCGCGGCTTCCTTTTCAGCCTTGATCACCGACACCTGGAGCAGATAGTCGGCCGTCGAGAGGGTGTCCGCCTTCTCGAACACCGCCTGCATCTTCGCCGGGTAAGTCACGTTGAGCGCCGCTAAGCTTCGCGGGTAATGGCGACCAAGGTAATCGGTCCAGAACGGCTGGCGTATCAGGAACCGCATGAAGGCCGGCGACAGTTCAGCGTTTTTGATGGTTCGCTCCGCATTATCGAGCATGGCTTGCGACACACCACTCAACGTTGCATAGCGCATATGCTTCGGTTGCCCCGGCAGCTCGAAGGTCTGTGCCAGCCCGGTACGAAAGGCAAGGCTGACTTCAAGCGGGTCTGCCTTGGGATCCTGCGCAATGTGCTTCTGGGCAATCTGATCCAATTGATCGAGTCGAAACAGGCCGCGTCCCAGCTTCAACAACTGTGCCGCCGCCGAGTGCGCGGCAGTGGCCGACTTAATCACCCTGTCCACTTCCACCGCGACTTCCAGGTGACTGAAGTTCAACGCCGCTGAATCCGTGCAGTTGATTGGATTGGCCGCCAACTCAAACACCTGCTCGCGTATTGGCGTGTCCGCCTCGGCAGCCTCCAGCACGCTCCAGACTCGATGGGTCATGTCCTCGCGCACATGTTCGGTATCGGCGGTATCGCCCAGCTCGGCCAGCAATCGAAACAGACCATCCGCGGCGGGATCGTCTTTGATCGCCGTCCAGGTTGAGGTGCGCGCAGGTGATGCCCACTCTTGCGGTAACCAGAGTTCCCGGGCTCGCTGTTCATTCAAGCGTTCAATATCGTCTTCGAGATAACCCATGCCGATTCCGATCCGGTCACGGTAACGCTGGAGCTGGGAACGACTGGCGCCGGAAAGCGGGTTGTGTCGCACGTTGAGCGCCTCACTGAACTGTCGGGGGGTGTTGAACAACCAGTCCGGCAGCATTTTGATCTCGTTATCGCGCAAATCCACTCGCTCCAGATTGGGTAGGCGCGACAGGTTTTTCGGCAGCTCAGTGGCATGGGTATCGCGCAACGACAGGTACCGCAAGTCGAACTGCTTGCTCACGTCGAGCGTGGCACCAAGCCTTCGGTTAGCGCTCAGGTTGAGGTTTTCAAGCGTACGCATCCCGGACAGCTTCTTCAGGGTCTGCTCGGTCAATTGCAGGTCATTGTTGGCCAAACTCAGTTGCTTGAGGTTCGGCATTACCGAAAGCACTTCGGGTAACTGGGTAAGCTTGTTGTCCTTGAGATCCAGCGACTCGATCTTTCTGAATGCCTTGATGAAATAGGCGACGTCGTTGTCCAGCTCCATATTCTAGAGTGACAGCGATTCCACGTGATCGAAATTCAGCTGTGGTGGCAATATCGGCAGCTTGCCCACGCGCATCCCGTCGAGCTTGAAACCTTGCACCGACAAACCTTTTTCATTGCGCAGAAAACTCAGGCGTCGCCAACAGTGTTCGATAATGTCAGATACCTGTCGACGGCTATGGCGTCGTTCAACCTTTTCCGCTGTCGAGTTCATCTCACTCTCATCGCCGCTCCAGACTTCAAGCGACCGCCGCAATGTTTTCAATGCCTGCTGTAGAGTTTTGACCTCTTTCGCCCGCGTCAGATGATCGCTGCCCAACCCGTCCAGAAACGTATGAGCCTGACTGTCGGAAAATAGCGGATACAGTTTCTGGACTTTGCGCACCAGCGCTCGAGGGTGGGTCGAACCCGGCACCGGCGCATCGGCCGGCATGCACGACGCCGGCGAGATCGGCTCATCAAGGGCCGCACCAGTAAATACACGCTCGGTGACGGGTCGATCATCAAGGCCCTTGCTCAGCAAATCACGACGCAGGCGCACGCCTTCGCTCTCTTCAAGATTTACGATGCCCATGGCAGTACGCTGGCCCTGAGGTATGGCGCGCAGAATCGACTGGTAAAAACCGCTTGATCCGCTGGCAGCAACGCCCAGCGATTGACCCTCTGCGGTGAACGCTTCATAACCGGTCGCACTGCGAACGATGATCCGTTTGAGCGTCGCGTCCACTTTACCGGCACTGGCCGACAACGAACCGGTCAACGATCCTTGACGCAGTTCCAGGCGCAGCGTGTTGCTCCAGCCGCTCAATCGCGGCAGCAGTTGAATCGCCAGCTTTTGGGAATCGATCTCTGCGATATCGGGCAAATAGAGCCCAGACAACGCACGGTCCAGTCGCACGTCGGCCACTGCTCGGCGAACCTTTTGCGCCAGGCCCATTGGTACCCGTCCAGTGGTTCGCAGGTGCAAACGTTCGGTGCTGGTTGCCCCCTCGATCAACTCCTGCGCCAGGCCAACGGAAAGTTCAGGGAATACACCGCGTATCTTTTGCACATCGCCGATGCCGTTCTGTTCGTAGCGTTGATAGAGGTGCCTGAACACAGACTGGCGATCGGACTTGATCGCAGCCCCGAGTTTTTTCGCCAACGCTTTACTTTCGTTACCCTTGACGACGCCTGCGCCCAGCAACGCATCGACTTCACGCGGGTACAGACCCGCAACGACCGTCTCAAGCAGTTCACCCTTGTTCAACTGCGCCTGGGTCACTTCAACACTCAACTCCTCATCAGCCACAAGAGTTGAAGGCGGGTACATCGCGGTGACCTTGCCCTTGTCATCGAGCACTTCGATGTAGCGCTCCGCAGGCCAATCGGGCAGAGACGGCAAGGTGTGCAGTTGTGCCTGAGCATGACCGGCATTTGCCACGTCTGCGGCCTGCATGTCGGCAATGAAATCACTCAAATACTGCTCGATCCGAAACCGTTCGATGCAATTTTTCAATCGGGCGGGCAGCCTTTGGTTTTCTTCACACAGGTGATTCAACCGGGTGACCGGGTTATCGGTGATTTTGCGGATGGTTTCCAGCCGCTCTTCGTCGAGTACCGCCAGGCGCGGGTCGATACGTTTCAGCGCATAGGCGCCGCTGCTCCACGTTTGCGGCTGTTCATGCGCAAAACGCCAGCCACCCTCGCTGTTGTGCTCGACGATGGGCGAAAAAGCATCGCTACGCACAGGATGCCTGACGCGCCACTTGCCCTCGGATGAATCGAAAGCAACTTCATAAGTGCAACCATCAATCCTGACAAAACGCCGCGCGTTGACCCGATAGAACCCTTCGGCGTCGGCGTTCACCCCGACAGTCGTTGCCTGCTGGTACGGTTCCATGTCCGGCTTCCAGAGTCGCGGTTTCCCTGCCGTGTTTTCGACGGCGATAAAGCGACTGAAAAAATCCGGATGCGCCGCAACGGTCCGCTTGATCAACGAACCGATGGCCTTGGTGCCGGCCGCAAACGCCGCCATCATCGCAATATTTTCGGCCACATTGAGCAAATGCCCCACCGCGCCAACCTTGTCCTCATGGCGCCAGTCTTCAATGCCGTCGTAAACCTCACCCAGCAGTTGTCCGACGGCGACACCCATCATCAACTGCCCCAGCACCGGGACAAACAGTCCGGCGATGTTGGCGATCAACAAGCCTGCTTCTTCGTAATCCAGCAGCCGTTTCTGACGGACTTCGGCGTCTACCTGCGCAGTCGGTACGGCCAATACCAGGGCATCACTTTTCATCTTCGTGACATGGCTTTGACAGAGGAAACTCAACAGCGTCGAAGGGATGGCTGGCGTGTCGAGCGCCCAAGGCTCGGTGTTGGCGAGGGAGGTAAAAAAATCGGTCCTGTTGCTTTCATCAATGTAGCCGGCAAAAAAATCGGCATAGGCACTGACCTTCAGTTGCTGACCCAAATACCACTGGAACAGCGCGAACGTGGTGTATTCGTAAATCGGCCGAGTTGGCTCGTTGGGCATATACACGACGCACGCGTCCACGGGATGGTCCTTGAGCGAGCGCTTTGAAAAGATCACCACGCCCCACAGGCACATGCCGAACATCTCCAGCCCTTGCAATTGAACCGGTACGGTCTCGTAAAGAATCGGGGTAATACCCGGCGCCGTGCCGGTGCCACCGGTCAATGCCAGGCCTTCAAACATCTGAAAAGCCGATTCGCCGATATGCCCTTTCAAGTACGCAGCGTGCGCATCGACTTTCAGGGCACTCCATTTGAGCTGGCGGATATCAGCGTCGAGCGTGCCTGCCGTGAACGTCGCATCGAAATGACGCTGATATCGCTGCCCCAGATCAAGGTCGCGGCAGACCTTGGCAAAGGCCTCGGGCGTCAGCCGTGGCACGCCCCTGGGGGTAGAAGCCACACGCACGATCGAGCCGGCAGGAAAGCCATCGTCCTCGGTTTCATCCTCGGTGAAGTTATGCATCGCCGCCTGCAACAGGCTGCGCTTGGCGATCACATTCAGTTTTTCAGCATCATCGGGCGAGGTGGATCCGGCGCAACCACAGTCAAAACCCGGCAGCTCGACACCATCATGCTCGACATCGAATACAACGCCGTATTGCCGCGTCAGCGCTTCGGTCAGTTCAACGCGACAGAATTCGTCCAGTGGCTTGAGCCGATCAAGCGCCGGCTGGACTTTGAGCTGACAGGCTTGAAGTTCATGCAGGGCGGTTGCAAACGCCACGATTTTTTCCGGCGTTGCATCAGCGAGCCACACAGGAAGGGTCTTTTGCAGAGACTCGGCGGTTTCCAGATCGCCGGTCATCAGCATCAAGGCGGCGAGCCGGTCTGTGGTCGTGAACGGCTTGATCGCCGCAACAATGGGGTCCTTCACGGGCATACGCAATGTTCCTTATTGCATACAAAAGAGCCCCTACCGTAGCGAATTCATCGGCCAATGAATAACGCAAAAACCAAGGTGTTTCAGCCACTTAACCAGCAACATTGTCCATGCATAACCTAACTATGTACCGCACGCGACTGCGCATTTTGAGCTAAAAGCAGCCCCTTGAGCTCCAACCCTTATTACTTATCGATCTAAAACTCACAGGATTTCACCGGGTCAGTTTCTGAGTACCCGGCACTTTGGCCGACTATCGATTGACCCTCCCCAACGGAATAACCGGTAAGGAATTTATGTGCGGATTAGCTGGCGAGTTACGCTTCGATCATCAACCTGCGGACCTCGCGGCCGTTGAACGGATCACCCATCACCTGGCCCCACGTGGCCCTGACGCATGGGGTTTTCATGCCCAAGGGCCGATTGCCCTGGGCCATCGTCGCCTGAAAATCATGGACCTGTCGGACGGCTCGGCGCAGCCAATGATCGACAACCAACTGGGCCTGTCCCTGGCCTTCAACGGCGCGATCTATAACTTCCCGGAACTGCGCACCGAGCTCGAAAGCCTCGGCTATGCCTTCTATTCCGGTGGCGACACCGAAGTGCTGCTCAAGGGCTATCACGCCTGGGGTGAAGCGCTGCTGCCCAAACTCAACGGCATGTTCGCGTTCGCTATCTGGGAACGTGACGCCCAACGCCTGTTCATCGCCCGCGACCGTCTCGGCGTGAAGCCGCTGTACCTGTCGCGTACCGGCCAGCGCCTGCGTTTTGCTTCCGCTTTGCCGGCACTGCTCAAGGGCGGCGATATCAATCCGGTCCTTGATCCGGTGGCGCTCAATCACTACCTGAACTTTCATGCGGTGGTCCCGGCGCCGCGCACCTTGCTGGCCGGCATTGAAAAACTGCCGCCCGCGACCTGGATGCGCATCGAGGCGGACGGTCGTACCGAACAGAAAACCTGGTGGACCCTGCCCTACGGCCCGCACGCCGACGAGATGAACCTGACGCTCGAAGACTGGCGTGACCGTGTCCTCGACAGCACCCGTGATGCCGTGGCGATCCGTCAACGGGCAGCGGTCGACGTCGGCGTCCTGCTTTCCGGCGGCGTCGATTCGAGCATGCTGGTCGGCCTGTTGCGCGAAGTCGGCGTCGAAAACCTGTCGACGTTCTCCATCGGTTTCCAGGATGCCGGCGGCGAGCGCGGCGACGAATTCCAATATTCGGACCTGATCGCCAAGCACTACAACACGCAACACCATCAACTGCGCATCGACGAAAAAGAGATCATCGAGCAACTGCCCGCAGCGTTCCGCGCCATGAGCGAGCCGATGGTCAGCCATGACTGCATCGCCTTCTACCTGCTGTCCCGGGAAGTGGCCAAGCATTGCAAAGTGGTACAGAGCGGCCAGGGTGCGGATGAGCTGTTTGCCGGTTATCACTGGTATCCGCAAGTCGACGGTGCCGCCGATCCGTATGCCGCCTACCGCGATGCGTTTTTCGACCGCAGCTATGAAGACTACGCCGCCACGGTGCAGCCGAAATGGCTGACGGCAAATGACGCCGCAGGCGACTTCGTGAAGGAACATTTCGCACAGCCCGGTGCCGATGCCGCCGTCGACAAGGCCTTGCGCCTGGACAGCACGATCATGCTGGTGGATGACCCGGTCAAACGCGTCGACAACATGACCATGGCGTGGGGCCTGGAAGCGCGCACGCCGTTTCTGGACTATCGACTGGTGGAATTGTCGGCCCGCGTGCCGGGCAAATTCAAACTGCCGGACGGTGGCAAACAGGTATTGAAGGAAGCGGCGCGACTGGTCATTCCGAGCGAAGTGATTGATCGCAAGAAAGGTTACTTTCCGGTGCCGGGCCTCAAGCACTTGCAAGGCGACACGCTGGACTGGGTCCGTGAACTGCTGCTGGATCCGAGTCAGGATCGCGGCCTGTTCAACCCGGCCATGCTTGACCGCCTGCTGACCGATCCGCAAGGCCAGTTGACCCCGTTGCGCGGCTCCAAGCTGTGGCAGTTGGCGGCCCTCAACCTGTGGCTCAGTGAACAAGGAATCTGATCGATGAAACCTAACGCTACGGCGTATAGCCAACGCTTGTTGCGCGGTCAGTCGCCCACTTATGAACGCTTGCAGGCGCGCCTGGCCGAGGATGGCAGTGAACTGGGCACCGCGCCCATTGCAGTGCATTGCGGTTGGGGCCGGTTGCTGATCGGCCACACCTTTCCTGATCCGGCGAGCCTCGCCCAGGAGCTGCTCAATGAGCAGCCGGGCGAGCGAGACATTGCGCTGTACGTCGCCGCCCCTCAACAAGTGCTGGGGCTGGAGCCGGCTCAATTGTTCCTCGACCCGTCCGACACCTTGCGTCTGTGGTTCAGCGATTACCGTCAGTCAACGCGCGTGTTTCGTGGTTTCCGGATTCGCCGCGCCCAGAGCGAAACAGACTGGCAGGCGATCAATCAGCTGTACCACGCACGCGGCATGTTGCCCATCGATGCCCATCTGCTGACGCCGCGCCATCAAGGTGGCCCGGTGTATTGGCTGGCTGAAGATGAGGACAGCGGCGCAATCATTGGCAGTGTCATGGGCCTCAATCATCACAAGGCCTTCAACGACCCGGAAAACGGCAGCAGCCTCTGGTGCCTGGCGGTGGATCCGCACTGCTCGCGGCCCGGCGTCGGTGAAGTGCTGGTGCGCCACCTGATCGAACACTTCATGAGCCGCGGCCTGAGCTACCTCGACCTGTCGGTGCTGCACGACAATCGTCAGGCCAAGAGTCTTTATGCCAAGCTCGGTTTCCGCAACCTCCCGACCTTTGCCATCAAGCGCAAGAATGGCATCAACCAGCCGTTGTTCCTCGGTCCGGGTCCGGAAGCGGAATTCAATCCGTATGCACGAATCATCGTCGAGGAAGCCCATCGCCGTGGCATCGATGTACAGGTCGATGATGCCAATGCCGGCATGTTCACCCTCAGTCATGGCGGACGTCGCGTGCGTTGTCGCGAATCGTTGAGCGACCTGACCAGCGCCATCAGCATGAGCCTGTGCCAGGACAAAAGCCTGACGCATAAAGTGCTCAATGCCGCCGGGCTGAACCTGCCGTCCCAGCAACTGGCGGGCAATGCCGATGACAACCTGGCCTTTCTCGATGAGCACGAACGGGTGGTGGTCAAACCTCTGGATGGTGAACAGGGTCAAGGCGTTGCCGTGGACCTGCAGACCATCGAGGACATTCAGCAAGCCGTCGAAGCGGCCCGCCAGTTCGACAGCCGTGTGTTATTGGAAAGCTTCCACGAAGGCCTTGATCTGCGGATTCTGGTGATTGGTTTTGAAGTGGTCGCGGCGGCCATTCGTCGACCGGCCGAAGTGGTCGGCGATGGCCAGCATTCGATCGGTGCGCTGATCGAGGCCCAGAGTCGTCGTCGGCAGGCCGCTACCAGCGGTGAAAGCAAAATCCCTCTGGACCACGAGACCCAGCGCACCCTGCAGGCGGCGGGTTACGACTACAACAGCATTCTGCCGGCCGGCGAGCATCTCTTCGTACGGCGTACGGCGAATCTTCACACCGGTGGCGTCCTTGAGGACGTCACGGCGATCCTGCATCCGACCCTGGTCGATGCCGCCGTGCGTGCCGCGCGGGCGCTGGACATTCCAATGGTCGGGCTCGACCTGTTGGTGCCTGCGGCGGATCAGCCGGAATACGTATTCATCGAAGCCAACGAGCGCGCCGGACTGGCCAATCATGAACCGCAGCCGACGGCTGAGCGGTTCGTGGATTTGTTGTTTCCGCACAGTCAGCCGGCGGTTTCTTAATGATTCAGTGCCTGGACTGGCGCCTTCGCGAGCAAGCCCGCTCCCACAGTTGACCGCGTTTCCCTGTGGGAGCGAGCTTGCTCGCGATGGGGCCTTGGCAGGAAACACGAATTCATCCCCTTCATCGAAACCATCGATGTTCGTTACTCATCAGGAGTTTCCATGACCAGCAAAATCCCCGAACCGGATCTCAACTATCTGCAAAAAGTCTTGCTCGAAATGCTCGCCATTCCCAGCCCGACCGGGTTCACTGACACCATTGTGCGTTACGTCGCCGAGCGCCTTGAAGAACTGGGCATTCCGTTCGAAATGACCCGGCGCGGTACGATCCGCGCAACGCTCAAGGGCAAGAAGAACAGCCCTGACCGCGCGGTTTCCGCCCACCTCGACACCATCGGTGCGGCAGTGCGTGCCGTGAAAGACAATGGCCGACTCACCCTGGCGCCGGTCGGTTGCTGGTCCAGCCGGTTTGCCGAGGGCAGCCGCGTCAGTCTGTTCACTGACAACGGCGTGATCCGTGGCAGCGTATTGCCGTTGATGGCCTCCGGGCACGCGTTCAACACGGCGGTGGATGAGATGCCGATCAGCTGGGATCACATCGAATTGCGCCTGGACGCTTATTGCGCGACCCGTGCCGATTGCGACTCACTGGGCATCAGCGTGGGCGATTTTGTCGCCTTCGACCCGCTGCCCGAATTCACCGAAAGCGGCCACATCAGTGCTCGCCACCTGGACGACAAGGCCGGCGTTGCGGCACTGCTGGCGGCGATGAAAGCGATCGTCGACAGCGGCGCAGAGTTGATGATCGACTGCCATCCCCTGTTCACCATCACCGAAGAAACCGGCAGCGGCGCCGCGGCGGCATTGCCCTGGGACGTCAGCGAATTCGTCGGCATCGACATCGCGCCGGTCGCCCCCGGCCAGCATTCCAGCGAGCACGCGGTGAGCGTCGCCATGCAGGATTCCGGCGGCCCCTATGACTATCACCTGTCGCGCCACCTGCTTCGATTAGCCAGTGAAAACGAGCTGCCGGTGCGTCGCGACCTGTTCCGTTATTACTTCAGCGACGCGCATTCGGCAGTGACGGCCGGCCACGACATTCGCACCGCCCTGCTCGCCTTCGGCTGTGACGCCACTCACGGCTATGAACGTACGCACATCGACAGCCTGGCTGCGCTCAGCCGGTTGCTGGGTGCCTATATTCTGAGTCCGCCGGTATTTGCCAGTGATGCTCAGCCGGCGAAGGGATCGCTGGACCGGTTCAGTCATCAGATCGAGCACGACGCGCAGATGGAAAGCGACACGCGGGTGCCGTCGGTGGATAGCCTCGTTGGGCAGCGCTCAGAGAGTTGAGTCCGACTTGCGATTATGGGCGCGAGGAATATCGCCTTCGCGAGCAAGCCCGCTCCCACAATGGAATGCGATCAACTGTGGGAGCGGGCTTGCTCGCGAAGGCGGCAGGTCGGGCAATGAATGGGCTTAGGCTAGCCGCCACCCATCATTCGCCGTAGCATCGCGCCATTGTCAAACCGAGGTGCCTATGCTGATTCCCTACGACCAACTAGAAGTCGACACCCTGACCCGCCTGATCGAGGATTTCGTGACCCGTGACGGTACGGACAACGGCGATGACACGCCGCTGGAAACCCGCGTATTACGCGTTCGCCAGGCGCTGACCAAGGGTCAGGCACTGATTGTCTTCGATCCGGAGAGCGAGCAATGCCAGTTGATGCTCAAGCATGATGTGCCCAAGCACCTGTTCGACTGAGCCCTTCAACGCCCCTTGTTTTTGGCCAGTTTGATCTGGATGCGCTCATAGACTTCGGCGCGATGCACATTGACGCTCTGGGGGGCTTCGACGCCGAAACGCACGCTGCCTCCGTTGACGGCAAGAATGCGCACGGAAATGTTGTCACCGATGGAAATCATCTCGCCCACAACGCGGCTGAGTACAAGCATGGCATTCATCCTTCAGGGTTACCGGCCCTTGAAGATGCCCGTCGCACCGCAGGTCTTCAATGCAGTGAAGGCAAATCAGTCCTGCCCTACAGCACACGACGATTCCCCCCGACGGAAAGGTCTGACAAATCGGCTCAATGCAGCATCAGGAGGCAGAGAATCGCGGCCCGAACAAAATGATGCTGGCGCCGATCACGCACAACGCCACACCCAGCCAGTCCGAGCCCAAGGGACGAATCCGCTCGACCACCGCCAGCCAGCCGATCGACGCGACAATGTAGATGCCCCCGTAAGCGGCATAGGCGCGGCCAGCGTAAGTCGCTTCGACCCGGGTCAACAACACCGCAAACAAGGTCAGGCTGAGCAGCGCCGGCACGACCCACAAGGCACTTTTGCCTTGACGAAGCCACATCCAGAACGCGAAGCAACCGGCGATTTCAAACAGCGCCGCGAGGAAAAACCACAAGTAATTGAGCATGCAAACGTCTCGCGAGGATGGCCGATTGCGGCCACCCTAACGAGGGTATTGCGCAGGGGCAAGTTCAGCCCGCGCTTTGTTTGGCCTTGGCGCGCATTTTGTCGGCCATGACGGTCATTTCGTTGTAGAGCAGTTGCGGATTCTTCTGCTTGAGCGCCCACGCCATGCGGCCCTGTTCGTGGGGCAGGATCATGAATTCGCCAGCGGCAACGTGCTCGTAGATGTAATCGGCAATGTCGGTCGCGGTGATCGGCGAACTTTCCAGCAATTTGCCGACCTGGGCTTTCATGGCCGGGGTCGGGCCACGGAAGGAGTCGAGCAGGTTGGTCTGGAAGAACGAAGGACAGACCACATGCACGCCCACTTCCTGCTGTGCCAGTTCGATCAGCAAGCTTTCGGACAATGCCACGACGCCGGCTTTGGCCACGTTGTAGTTGCTCATGGCCGGACCTTGCATCAGGGCGGCCATCGAAGCAATGTTGATGATCTTGCCTTTGCTTTTTTCCAGCAGCGGCAGGAAAGCCTTGCAGCCCTTGACCACGCCCATCAGGTTGATCGCGATCTGCCAATCCCAATCTTCAAGTGACAGCTCACTGAAGAAACCGCCCGAGGCAACGCCCGCGTTGTTGACGATGACATCGATGCCGCCCAGTTTCTCTTCGCACGCTTGGGCGAACGCCGTCAGCTGGCTGTAATCGCGCACATCGCAACGCTGGATAAAACCGTCACCGCCGGCTTCCCGGACCAGTTTGAGGGTCTCTTGCAGGCCAGGCTCGCTGACATCCGACAAGGCCAGCTGCCAGCCTTCACGCGCCCAGCGCAGCGCGATTTCGCGACCCAGGCCTGAGCCTGCGCCAGTGATCATCATGCGATTTTGCATAGCAAACAGCCTTGTCGTTCCGGGAAAGATGCGCTGAGTGTAGCGAAGGACATTGCCCGACCCACGCTCCATCAGATTGCTGAATGGCCCGAGCAAACCACGGCAAGCCTGCATCAATTAACGTTGCAAAAACGAAATAAGCCTATCTTCAAAAAACATTAAAAAAACTTGGAATTTTCTGACCCGCGCGCCAGTCGGACGTTATAAGCAGCTTGAATTAAATGCTTTCCAGCTGACAGTTTAAAGCTAGGTCACTTCGAAACACTTCCAACAAGGAAATAGACATGGGCACAATTCTTATCGTTATTCTGATTCTTCTACTGGTAGGTGGTTTGCCGGTCTTCCCACACTCCAGAAGTTGGGGTTATGGCCCGTCGGGTATCATCGGCGTGGTGTTGGTAGTGCTGTTGATTCTGCTGTTACTCGGCAAGATCTAACGATCTGACAGGCAAAAAAAGAGGCCCTTGAAAAAGGGCCTCTTTTTTATTGCCGAAAATTTAATCCGGCTTGCCGTCTACCACACCGGCGGTGTTGTCGAGCAGGCTCTTGGTCGCGGTCTGCAAGAACGCTTCAAGTTTCTGCTTGAGGGCTGCTTCATCGGCCGACTCGGGAATCACGTCACCTTTAGGATTGGCGCCCAGCTCGTATTGATACAACTTCGGCGGCATGTCTTTAGGCAGGACCAGTATACGATCCGCTGTGAGCAACGCTACGGTTTGATCGCTGCCCGAAGGTTTGATCACGCCAAAACCCTTGTCGCCTTCCGGCAGGTTCAGCAAGTCACGACCCCAGCATTGATGGATCACGTCGCCACCGACACGGCCCATGATGGTCGGCACGATATCGATCTGAGTGCCCACGGTGTGGTCGACCTTACCGAATTTGTCCTGAATACCCGGCGCGATCATCAGCATCGGAACGTTGAAGCGCCCCAGGTCCATTTCGGTGATCTGCTGCTCGTTGCCGAAACCGTGGTCGCCGACGATCACGAACAGCGTCTCATTGAAGTACGGTTCTTTGCGCGCCTTCTCGAAGAACTGTCCCAGCGCCCAGTCGGAGTAGCGCATGGCGGTCAGGTGCTCGTTAAGGGTGCCACGATCAGTGACGCGCTCGACCGGCAACGGCGTTGGCAAGGCATATGGCGTGTGGTTGGACAGGGTTTGCAACAAGGCATAGAACGGTTTCTTGTCCTTGCCATCACGCGCTTTCAACTCTTCCAGGCCACGGTTGAACATGTCCTGGTCGGACACACCCCAGGTCGGGTCGGAGAACACCGGATTAACGAAGTCGTTACGCCCGATGAAGTTGGTCATGCCCTGGTTGCTGAAAAAGCCCGACTGGTTGTCCCAGGCGAAATCGCCGTTGTAGACGTAAACATCGTCGTAGTCACGGGCGCTGAGCAACTGCGGCAGGCCTGACAGTTTGTGACTGCCTTCCGGGGTCTGCATCAGGTATTCGAAACCCGGCAGGTTCGGGAAGCAGGCCATGGTCGCGAACATGCCCTGGTGGGTATGCGTGCCGTTGGAGAAGAAGCGATCGAACAACAGACCGTTTTTGGACAGTGCGTCGAACGACGGCGTGATGTTCCCCGGACGTCCCAATGCGCCTACCGAGTGACCGGCGAAGCTTTCCATCAGGATCACCACGACGTTCTTGATCGGCAGGGTCTTGTCGGCATTCGGGGTGAAGTTGCGACGGACTGCGGCAATATCTGCATCAACCAGTTTGTCGCTCGGTGTCAGCAACATGTCGCGTACGGTCTGCTGGGCCAGCGGCTGGTCCAGCGTGGCTTTCCAGATGTTGCTGCGCTCGTCCGACATCCGGCTCTTGGCGGCGGCAATCAGTTGCAACGTGCCGTTGAGGCCCAACTGGTTGGCGAAGTTCGAGTCGGTGGTGTAGACGTCACCCCAACGCAATGGCGGCCCCTGACGCAGAGTACCGCGGGCGGCAACTATGCCCATCATCAGGCAAACCACGAATACCGCGATGCGTGCATACCACGGGGCGATCTGGCGCGTGCCGATGCTGCCGCCGCTGAATGGGCCACGAGGCCGGGTCGCGCGGTCCGCGCCCTTGAACGCGAGGGTCAGGATCAGCGTGCCGAAGGCCCAGGCCAGCAGGTAGCGAACCACCGGAAAACCATACCAGAGCATGCTCATGACGGTAGACGGGTCTTCCTTCACATACTGGAAGACCAGACCGTTGAGGCGCTGGTGGAATTCGCGGTAGAAGTCCATTTCCATCAAGCCGAGGAACAACGCGATGCTCGAAGCGACGGTGAGCCAAAGGCGGAAGAAACCGCGTGCCGCCATGGCCCGTGCACTGAACAACGCCAGCAGCAACGGAACGATGAGGTAGACCACCAGACGCAGGTCGAAACGCAGGCCGTTGGCGAACGCTTCAAGGAAGGTCGAGGCCGGTGTATCAAGAATCATCGAGCGGTTGTAGACCAGCAGCGCAACGCGCAGCAGGCTGAACATGACCATCATGACAAAAGCGCACAGCAGCGTGTAGGCCATATGCGATTTGACGGTCGGTTGCAGCAGGCGACTAGAAGCTCGCTGCTGATTCAGGGCATCCGGGTTTGCCATGTCGTTTTAGGACCCATTGGAAGTTGAAGTTACAAAAATAAAGTGGCGCCCTGCCCTCTGTTGGCCAGTTCTCGGCCCCGGGGCTTGCGCGGTGCGCAAATGTTGCACGATCACCCACCTCATTGCCAATGATTACTGTTTGGCAAGCTGAGCGGGCGGATTGTCTTGGAGGCTTTGTGAAAATTTCGTGCAACGTATATCCAGAAACAAAATAAACCCTTTTTACCCTCATCAGAAACGCAAACGCCCCGAAAAACCCGGGGCGTTACCTGAAACGCCGCGCGATTACTTCTCGGCGCGTTGCTTCAGGGCTTTGAGCGTGTTGAACGGTGCATCGACCACGAACTTGTTGGCCACCATCGATGGGATACTGCCGCCCGGCTCGGTGTGCACCTGGTAAGTCACTTCGACCTGATCACCCTTGGGTACGAACTTCCAGAAACCCTCGACTTTGGTAACCCGCACGAAACCTTTTTCTTCCGGAATGTATTTCGGCACGCCTTCAAGTTTGCGCGTCAGGCTACCGTCGGCGCCTTCAACGGTGGTGACATGCAACACCGAATCACGCGGCGTCACTGGCCATGGGGTATTGAACTGGGTGTAGGTCCAGTTCTGATCGCCTTCGTGCTTGAGCAGTTTCTGGGTCTTGCAATCGTGAATCCAGGCGCAGGCACCCGCCACGTCTTCCTGCAATGCACGCAGTTTGGCAACGGTGGTTTTCATCAACGTAACGCCTTGATAGGCCTTGTAGTCAGAGCCGGGCACTTCACTCAAGGATACTTTGATACCGTCTTCGTTCTTGGCAACCTTCCAGTCTTCGGCGTGTGCCGCCGAGGTGGCCAGCACCAGCGTCAAACCAGACAGCACAGCCATACGATGCAGCGAACCCATAGTCTTATTCCTTATTGTTGAAGTTCCGTTCGTTGAACACATCACGCCGCCGTTACTTGCTCCCACCAACCCAGCAACTTGATCGCTTCGTCACGGCTGCTTCCGCAGACTTCGACATCGGCTGCAAATGCCGAGCAGACCGCAGGACGCTCCGGCATACCGAAAATGCGACACAAGTTATCGACAGATAGCTGAATACAACGTTCGCCAGCGGCTTTGCCATTGGGCATGCCGGGAATCGGCGAACTGATGGAAGGGGCAATGCAACAGGCGCCACAGCCTTCACGGCACTTCATGACGAAAAGCTCCTCGCGGGGCAATGTGTTAATGGACGAGGCACAGAGTAACCGCTAAAACAGCCGTTTAAAATTACCTGGACCGGGGTTTTTGCACTCAAAGGAGCGTGACTGACCAGTCTCCGACAAAGTGTCTGGGCCGCGGGTCACGAATCAGCGTCGTTTACTGCTTGAACTCGAAATCCAGTGCTGCACCTTCGACATCCCGGCGTTCGTCGTTACGTCGTTGCAACTGCATTTCGTTATTGAGCAGACGGCCGTTGAGCTGAAACGGGCTGCTGCTCGCCTTGTCACCAAACATTTGTGGCAACACTGCATCGTGCCGGGGCAACGGCACCGTTCCGATCGGTTTCAGCTCTTCAACCATGCCTTGCGGCAAGCTCAAGTCCAGTTTGACCGGAGGAAGTTGGGTTTTCACCACTTCGCTGGCCGGTTTCGACTTGGAGGCAATGGGCGGACGCTTTTTCACCGTCGGCTTCTTTTTCACCGGCGCGACTTTTTTTACAGGTGCTGCTTTCTTCGAGGATGTGCTGGCGGCCGGTTTTTCCTGAACGGAAGCGCCCATGACGCCTTCGGCGTGAAAGGTCATCAACAGGCATAACGACAGCCAGACGGCAGGATAAATCGGTTTCATGGACCCAACAGGGCTAACGGCAGAGGGCCATATGCTCGCTTGTTGCGCGCAACAAGACAAGCATGGACAGGCCTGACCAGTCCATCCCTTTAAATGCCGCCGGCCATCTCCTGGCAAAGTTGAGTCGCCAACATTCCCAATGTCATCAATGCACGTTCGGCTTCACGGTTCCACGGCGTGCCACAGTTCAGCCGAATACAGTGATTGAACTGCTCGGTATTACTGAAAATCAACCCCGGCGCGATGCTGATGCCTTGCTGCAAAGCACGCACATGCAGTTCCTGAGTGTTGACCCGCCCCGGCAGACTGACCCATAGAATGAAACCGCCGGTAGGCCGGGTCATTTGCGTGCCTTCCGGGAAATACTGCTGCACGGCCAGCTGGAAAGCGCTGAGGTTCTTGCGATATTCCTGACGAATGTAGCGCAGGTGACGGTCGTAACCGCCGTTCTCCAGGTAAGCGGCTATCCCCATTTGCGTGACGCTGCACGCCGAATGCGTGCTGAAGGTCTGCAAACGCTGAATTTCCTGCTGATACTTGCCGGCGATCATCCAGCCGATGCGCACGCCCGGTGACAGGGTTTTGGAGAAGCTTGAGCAATAAATCACGCGATCCAGCCGGTCATAGGCTTTCAGAGACTTGGTGCGCCCCTGCTCAAACATCAGCTCGCCATAAATATCGTCTTCGACGATCTGGATATCGAAATCCGAGGCCAGGCGCAGCAGTTGCTTCTGCCGCTCCTCAGGCATGGTGCCGCCCAGTGGATTGCTCAGACGCGTGGTGAGCACCAGCGCCTTGATCGACCACTGGTTGGCCGCCAATTGCAGGGCTTCCAGGCTCATGCCGGTCGCCGGATCGCTGGGGATTTCAATGACTTTGAGGCCCAGCAGGTCGGCCAGTTGCAGCAATCCGTAATAGGTCGGTGATTCGGCGGCGATCAGGTCGCCAGGCCGGGTCAGCACGCGCAGTGACATCTGCAACGCGTCAACGCAACCGTGGGTGATCACTACCTCGGAGGGATCGACCACTACGCCGGCATCGCGCATGCGGATCGCCACCTGTCGGCGCAACGGTTCGAAACCGGGGCTGAACATGTAGCTGAAAGCCCGCGGGCTATGGAAACGGGTGACTTTGGCCAACTGCTGGTGCAAGGCGCGGACCGGCAGATAGTCGACGCTCGGCACCGCCGCCCCCAAGGGGAAAACGCCCTCGCGGCGCGACTCGACCAACACTTGTTGAATGATGCTGCTGCGCGTGACCAGGCCGGGGCGCTCGACCCGGGCGATATCCGGCGTCGGCGCAGTCAGGGCCGGCGTCTGGTGTACGTAGTAACCGGACTGGGGTCGGGCGCGGATCAGCCCTTGATCCTCAAGGTTGGCGTAAGCCTGCAACACGGTCGCATGACTGACGTTGAGCTGCGAGCTCATCTTGCGTACCGAAGGCACGCGCTCCCCCGGCTGATAGACGCCACGACGGATGTCTTCGGCCAGTTGCTGAGCAATACGTTGGTAGAGCAAGAGATTGGTCATGACGCAGCACTCGATTTCACGGGCATTTTATTCTTGTGTGAAACAATACCGGAACAGTTTAGAAGTGTACTGGGACAGTTGCCACAATAGTCGACCGTACAGTGCAGTGTCAGCAAAAACTGTACTGCTTTGTGAAGCTATTGGCAGGCGTAAAAAAACCCGGCGCTGACAGGCAGGCCGGGTTTTCCAGTGACGCAGCCTTTAGCGAGCGGCGCCGAGCTGGCCTTTTTCGTCGGAGAACACAATTTCCACCCGTCGGTTCTGCGCGCGACCACGCTCGGAAGCGTTCACATCCACCGGGTATTCATCGCCGTAGCCTTCGACTTTGATACGTTTATCGTCGATACCCAGGTCCATCAGCACATCCGCTACCGATTGTGCGCGGTCAAGGGACAGCTTGAGGTTCTCCTGCTTGCCGCCTGTGCTGTCGGTGTAGCCCTCGATGCGAACTACACGCTTGGGATTGAGTTGCAGGAATTGCACGATTTTGAGGACCACACGGTTCGCCGAGTTCTTCAACTCCGCCTCACCCGTATCGAACAGCACGTCACCCAGGGTCATCACCAGACCGCGATCGGTCTGCGTGGTCGCCATTGCAACGATCTGTTCTTCGAGCCACTTGCCCTGCTGCTGCACGCTGAGCAATTTGGACTCACGCAAGGCCAATTGCAGGCGTTGACGCTCCAGTTCGAGCTTCGTCGCGCGCTCTTCGTTGAGTACTTGATTGGTGTGTTCACGCGCGATTTCACTGTAGCGCTGGCTCAGGTAGGCGTAATGCACCACGTCCGCGCCGCTGCCCCAATAGCTGGAAAGCCGGTCGGCGCGGGCCAGGGATTCGCCAGCGCGGATCACATCCTTGGGAGCGATGCGCAGGACGTTGGAGTCTTCCTTGACCTTCTGGAAGTCTTGGCCGGCTTGCTGCAGCGCGGTCTCGCTGTGTTGACCGGCGCAACCATAAAGGCTTGCGCATCCTGCCAGGATCAAACCGCCGAGTGCTTTGGACGTGAGGCTCATTGGGCATCTCCCAGTTGCTTGCGCAGACGAGTGATGCGGGTGTTGAGCACGTTCAACTGCTCCTCGCTCTTGAGGGTCAGCACCTTCGCTTCAGCCAGGCGTGCATCCAGCTCGGCCTGTTCGGCCCGCATGCGCGCATGCTTGTAGGAATGATCGGCCATGTCGCCCTGGGCGCGAGAAAACTTTTCTTCGGCCAGCTTCAGTTCCGGCACATCGTCGGCGTTGGCGCCAACGGCCTTGGCTTGTAAGAGGGTCTGTTCGGTCAAGCGTATTTGTTCATTCGGCGCCGGATCGGCTGCACAACCCGCCAGAGCCAGAACGGCCAGGGCAGCGAAAAGAGGTCGAATACTCACTAAAAATCCCTACTGTTTTGGGGTACTGACAGGCAGTTGCTGCGGTTGTTGCTGCTGCGCTTTCCAGCGCTCGATGTTGCGTTGCAACACAGCCTCCGTCAGTCCGGACGCGGGCAATTCTGTCATCTTTTTGGCCAGCTGTCCGCGCAACCAAGGATCGTTGCAGGCGGAGTTGTGGGAAACCGCGAGGAACAGGCCCGGCTTGTCGACCGGCTGCGGGCGAGGGATCAGGTCATTGGCCATGCTCAGCGCCTGCGCGGCGGCCATGCCCGAGTAGCGCCCGGCGAGGACAAATTCCACCTCACCCAGCAGCAATTTCTGAAAGGCCTGGGTCAGGTTTGGAGTGCGCACGAGGGTCAATTGCTGCTCGGCGAAAGTGCCGAATGCCTGGGTCATTCGAGACTTTTCCGACAGTGCGCCGGGATGGCCGTGGAGGTCCTGCACCTGGTTATAGACCAGCGCCGAATCTTTGCGGGTCCAGACCAGATAATCATTTTCCAGCAGCGGTGGATGGATGTAGTCCAGGGTGTCCAGCTCACTGACGGTCAGAGGCGCGTCGGCCAGCATGTCCATGCGTCCGCTGCGTACTTCATCCAGTGCCTGTGCGCGCTTGCCGGCATAAAGCAGTTCGACCTTGATGCCTATCTGCCCCGCCACCTGTTGCAACAGGTCAGCGCTGGCACCAATCAAATGCCTGGGGTCTTGCGGGTCTTGCCAAAGGTAAGGCGGCGCGTCCGGACTGCCGGTCACCACCAGGCGTTCGCACTTGCCCGCGGCGTTGGACAGCGCCGGCAATACCGCTAATCCCAGCAATCCCCACACCAGACGCAGATCCATGGCCAAATACTCCTCTCAATCCCGGTTATGCCAGCTGTAGGAGCTGTCGAGTGAAACGAGGCTGCGATCCTTTCAGGTCCGCTTGAACTCCAAGATCAAAAGATCGCAGCCTCGTTTCACTCGACATCTCCTACAAAAGAACAAAAAAAAGCCCGACCAACAGGCCGGGCTCTTTATAAGTGAAGCAGCCGGATTAGACCAGCTTCTCCAACTCAGGGATGGCTTCGAACAAGTCCGCCACCAGGCCGTAATCGGCCACCTGGAAGATCGGCGCTTCTTCGTCCTTGTTGATCGCAACGATCACTTTGGAGTCTTTCATGCCGGCCAGGTGCTGGATCGCGCCGGAGATACCGACGGCGATGTACAGCTGTGGAGCAACGATCTTGCCGGTCTGACCGACCTGCATGTCGTTGGGTACGAAACCTGCGTCGACCGCGGCGCGCGAAGCACCGACGGCAGCGCCCAGCTTGTCGGCCAGGGCGTACAGGTGTTTGAAGTTGTCGCCGTTCTGCATGCCGCGACCGCCGGAAACGACGATTTTGGCAGCGGTCAGTTCAGGACGATCGGACTTGGCCAGTTCTTCGCCAACGAAGCTCGAAGTGCCAGCGTCGTGCGCAGCAGCAACCGCTTCAACTGCAGCGGAGCCACCTTCGGCTGCAACCGGGTCGAAACCGGTAGCACGCACGGTGATGACTTTCACGGCAGCGTTCGATTGAACGGTGGCGATGGCGTTACCGGCGTAGATCGGACGCTTGAAGGTATCAGCGCTTTCGACCGAGATGATCTCGGAGATCTGGTCAACGTCCAGCTGAGCGGCAACGCGCGGCAGGATGTTTTTGCCGTTGGAAGTGGCGGCAGCCAGGATGTGGCTGTAGCCCTTGCCCAGCTCGGCGACCAGAGGAGCGACGTTTTCCGGCAGTTGGTGAGCGTAGGCGGCGTTGTCGGCCACCAGCACTTTAGTCACGCCCGCGATTTTTGCAGCGGCTTCAGCCACGGCACCAACGCCCTGGCCAGCGACCAGAACGTGGATGTCGCCGCCGATTTTGGCAGCGGCAGCCACAGTGTTCAGCGTGGCCGGGGCCACTACTTTGTTGTCGTGTTCAGCTATAACCAAGATAGTCATTTCTGGCTCCTTAACTCAAAGCACCTTCGCTTCGTTTTTCAGTTTCTCGACCAATTCAGCCACCGACTTGACCTTGATACCCGCGCTGCGTGCAGCTGGCGCTTCGACTTTCACGGTCTTGTTGGTGGAGGCGGTGGAAACGCCCAAAGCGTCCGGAGTCAGCACTTCGAGAGGCTTCTTCTTGGCTTTCATGATGTTTGGCAGGGACGCGTAGCGCGGCTCGTTCAAACGCAGGTCGGTGGTGACAATGGCTGGCAGTTTCAGGGAAACTGTCTGCGCGCCGCCGTCGATTTCGCGGGTCACGGCAACGGTGTCGCCGGACACTTCGACTTTCGAAGCGAAGGTGCCCTGACCGTAGCCGCTCAAAGCAGCGAGCATCTGGCCAGTCTGGTTGTTGTCGCTGTCGATGGCTTGTTTGCCAAGGATCACCAGCTGAGGCTGTTCCTTGTCGACAACAGCCTTCAGCAGCTTGGCAACGGCCAGGGAAGTCAGATCTTCAGCGGATTCGACGAGGATGGCACGGTCCGCACCCAGAGCCAGCGCAGTGCGCAGTTGCTCTTGAGCGGTAGACGGGCCGACGGAGACGACGACGATTTCAGTCGCAACACCTTTCTCTTTCAGGCGTACGGCTTCTTCCACTGCGATTTCGCAGAACGGGTTCATCGACATCTTGACGTTGGCGAGGTCGACGCCGGAATTGTCCGCCTTGACGCGAACCTTGACGTTGTAATCCACAACGCGTTTGACAGCTACAAGAACCTTCATGGATTCCTCGTTACTCTCCGGTGAAAAGAAAGTCGCCTAGGCGAACCTGGCGGTTTGATGCTCATCGGCGCAAGGGCACCTCTAAAAACGCTGGCAGGTGTATCGGGTGACCTTGCTCACGAGGCAGATGACCGTTCGTCAGTGGTGACCGACAAGTCATTTATTATCGCGGCGTGTAAACTGCGCGCCAAACCTGCGCAACAAATCACCTTGTACTGCCATCGCCCTGTCTTTAGAGGTGCTCTTGATACCTACAGTCAGCCTACGGCGAGCGCAAAACCGACCGTATCTTGACCGGAACGCTTATTCCGGTCAATACGGCAAAATGGCCGTTCATAAGCCGCGTGACTTTGATTTCTCTGGCTTTGAGCCAATTCAAACAAACGTTTGTATTGGACGCTAGGAGTGGTGTAGATATAATGCGCCACCCAAAGAGAAAGGTGGTCAATCGATTGTCCGTGCTGCGCGTTGAGCAGTCATTCATGGATGCGACACCAAACCTCCAATTAGAAAAAAAACTGTTGAGCCTTGAGTAGGAGATAACCTGTGGAACGCGAATACATGGAATTCGACGTCGTCATCGTCGGTGCCGGCCCCGCTGGTCTTTCCGCCGCCTGCCGCTTGAAGCAGAAGGCCGCTGAAGCCGGTAAGGAAATCAGCGTCTGCGTGGTCGAAAAAGGCTCCGAAGTCGGTGCTCACATCCTCTCCGGCGCGATTTTCGAACCGCGCGCCCTGAACGAATTGTTCCCGGACTGGAAAGAACTCGGCGCCCCGCTGAATACGCCAGTCACCCGCGATGACATCTTCGTTCTCAAGAACGCCGACAGCGCGCAAAAAATTCCAGACTTCTTTGTGCCCAAGACCATGCACAACGAAGGCAACTACATCATTTCCCTGGGTAACCTGTGCCGCTGGCTCGCCCAGCAGGCCGAGAACCTGGGCGTGGAAATCTACCCGGGCTTCGCCGCCCAGGAAGCGCTGTTCGATGAGAACGGCGTGGTGCGCGGGATCATCACCGGTGATCTGGGCGTAGACCGCGAAGGTCACCCGAAAGAAGGCCTGTACACCCCGGGCATGGAACTGCGTGGCAAATACACGTTGTTCGCCGAAGGTTGCCGTGGCCATATCGGCAAGCAGTTGATCAAGCGCTTCAATCTCGACAGCGAGGCTGACGCCCAGCACTACGGCATCGGCCTGAAAGAAATCTGGGAAGTCGACCCGGCCAAGCATCAGCCAGGCCTGGTGGTCCACACCGCCGGTTGGCCGATGGACATCATGGGCACCGAGAACACCGGTGGCTCGTTCCTCTATCACCTGGAAAACAACCAGGTGGTCGTCGGTCTGATTGTCGATCTTTCCTACAGCAACACCTACCTGTCGCCGTTCGACGAGTTCCAGCGCCTCAAGCATCACCCGGTGCTCAAGCAGTACCTGGAAGGCGGCAAGCGCATCAGCTACGGCGCACGCGCCATCTGCAAAGGCGGCCTGAACTCGCTGCCGAAGATGGTGTTCAAGGGTGGCGCTCTGATCGGTTGCGACCTGGGCACCCTGAACTTCGCCAAGATCAAAGGCAGCCACACGGCGATGAAGTCCGGCATGCTCGCCGCTGAATCCGTGGCCGATGCGTTGTTCGCCGAGAAAGACGGCACCGAAGAACTGACCACCTACGTCGACGCGTTCAAGAAGAGCTGGCTCTACGACGAACTGTTCGCCAGCCGCAACTTCGGCCCGGCGATCCACAAGTTCGGCGCCATCGTCGGCGGCGGTTTCAACTGGCTCGACCAGAACATTTTCGGCGGCAAACTGCCGTTCACCTTGCACGACACCAAGCCGGATTACGCGTGCCTCAAGCTCGCGGCGGACTGCAAGAAGATCGACTACCCGAAACCCGACGGCAAGATCAGCTTCGACAAACTCAGCTCGGTGTTCATCTCCGGTACCAACCATGAAGAAGAACAGCCGTGCCACCTGAAGCTGACCGATCCGAGCATCCCGATCGGCAAGAACCTGCCGCTGTACGATGAACCCGCCCAGCGTTACTGCCCGGCTGGCGTGTACGAAGTGGTGACCAAGGAAGACGGCGAAAAACGCTTCCAGATCAACGCCCAGAACTGCGTTCACTGCAAGACCTGCGACATCAAGGACCCTGCACAGAACATCACCTGGGTGGCGCCGGAAGGTGCTGGCGGCCCGACTTACCCGAACATGTAAGCCGAACGCCTGAACATCAAGGCTCCCGAACGGGGGCCTTTTTGTTGCTCACCATTTCATCCACACCACAATCCCTTGTAGGAGTGAGCCTGCTCGCGATGGCGGTGGGTCAGTCGACATCAATTCTGAATGACATACCGCTATCGCGAGCAGGCTCACTCCTACAAGGGCCTCATTGCCAACTCAAGCGGCGCGCTCATCCCCTGGATTGCGCTCGAAGTAACGCTTGTACTCGCGACTGAACTGCGACGTGCTCTGGTACCCCACCCGATGCGCCGCTTGCGCCACACCCAGGCCTTCGGCGAGCAACAATTGCTGCGCCTTGAGCAAGCGCAAGCGCTTCAAGTACTGCACTGGCGACAACAAGGTGCTGCGTTTGAAATGCTCATGGAAGGTCGACGCACTCATGTTCGCGCAACTGGCCAGCGTCTCGACGTTCAGCGGTTCGGTGTAATGCCCGTGCAGATGGTTGAGTGAGGCCGCAATCCGGGCGAACTGACCCTGCTGCTCCACTAGCGCCCGCAACACATCCGCTTGCGGACCGCGTAACGCAACGAACAATAATTCGCGCAATCGCGCCGGCCCCATGATCTGGCATTCCTGCGGATCGTGCAGACAACGCAACAACCGCTCCACACA
Source organism: Pseudomonas sp. JAI111 (assembly GCF_024809425.1). Taxonomy (NCBI): domain Bacteria; kingdom Pseudomonadati; phylum Pseudomonadota; class Gammaproteobacteria; order Pseudomonadales; family Pseudomonadaceae; genus Pseudomonas; species Pseudomonas sp. JAI111. The sequence continues at coordinate 239,523 of NZ_JANUCB010000002.1, forward strand.
ACCGCGCATGTCATCGTCGAGCACCGCCGAGGTCATCGACTCCGGCGTTTGCGCAGCAATATTGCGCCCCGGCGCCAGCCCCATGGCCAACACCAATTCACCGAGCAAAACCCGATCAATGGCAATCGAAACCCCGAGCATCGGGCCGTCCGGTGCTGAAAACGTTTCGCACTCGAAAGGCACCGGCAATGCCTGGATCAAATAATGCCCGGCGCCATATTCCAGGGTTCGCGGCCCCAGGTACGCCAGTTTGCTGCCCTGGGCAATGATCACCAGGCTCGGCTCGTAGATCTGTGGACCACGCGCCACATCACAACTGGCGCGCAAAACCTGCACGCCCGGCAACGCCGTAGGGGCAAAGCCGTCGCGGGTGGTCAGCGGCTGGATCAACGAAACCAGGGTGGCATTGGCGTCGAGATGACGGGTCAACAACATGGGAGCTCTTCACCAAAAAAGTCGCGGACAATGGGATGAAAGCATCATCGCAGGTCTGAACGCCAATGCACCCCATCAAAGGCTGATGCCGGAGGATTAGGCATGACACCCGGAGGAATCGCCATGGCCGGTGGCCGGCACGGCGCCCAAAATGCGTCGCCTCACCTGTCACTGCTTTTGCGAGGTTCCTCATGTACACCGCTATCGGATACGCCGCCCAGTCGGCCACCACTCCCCTCGCCCCCGTAAAATTCGAACGCCGCAGCCCTCGTGCTGACGACGTTGCCATCGACATTCTTTACTGCGGCGTCTGCCATTCCGACATCCATCAGGCCCGCAACGAGTGGGGTATTGCCGTTTATCCGCTGATGCCTGGCCACGAGATCGTAGGCAAAGTTACCGCCGTCGGTGCGAATGTCACCCGGCACAAAATCGGCGACCTGGTCGGCGTTGGCTGCATGGTCGATTCGTGCCGCAACTGCGAAGCCTGTCAGTCGAACCTGGAGCAATACTGCCTCGAAGGTCCGACCATGACCTACGCCACCCCGGATCGGGTCGATGGTAGCAACACCATGGGCGGTTACTCCGACAGCATCGTGGTGAGCGAACACTTCGTGGTGCGCATCCCGGAAAAACTCGACCTGGCCAGCGCCGCGCCGATCCTTTGCGCCGGCATCACCACCTACTCGCCGCTCAAGCATTACGGCGTGAAAGCGGGCGATAAGGTCGGGATTCTCGGCATGGGCGGCCTCGGCCACATGGGCATCAAGTTTGCCAAGGCGATGGGCGCGGAAGTGACGCTGTTCACCCGCTCGGCGAGCAAGGCTGAAGAAGGTCGTCGCCAAGGCGCTGACCACGTGATCGTTTCCACCGATGCCGAGCAGATGAAAGCCGCTGCCGGGCATTTCAACTTCCTGCTGGACACCATTCCGGTGCAGCACGACCTCAACCCCTACCTCGATACCCTGCGTTTCGATGGCGTGCATATTCTGGTGGGCTTGATCGAACCGATCGATCCACCGGTCCATGCCGCCAAACTGGTATTGGGTCGTCGCGTACTCGCCGGCTCGTTGATCGGTGGCGTTGCCGAAACCCAGGAAGTGCTGGATTTCTGCGCCGAACACAACATCACCTGCGACATCGAAATGCTCGACATCCATCAGATCAACGAAGCGTTCACCCGCATGATTGCCGGTGACGTGAAGTACCGCTTCGTGATCGATATGGCGACGCTGAAAGCCTAAACCTTAGCGCCAAGCTCCGCCGAGAGCCGGGCCGTGACCCCTTTGATCAGGGGAATCAGCTCGGCCATTTTTTCCAGCGGCATGTACGGCACGGTGCTGGCGATGCTGATACCGGCGACGATGCGCTTGCTCGCATCGCGGATCGGCGCCGCAACACAGCGGATCGACGGTTCGTTGTCTTCGAGGTCGAAGGCGTAACCGCCCGCGACATACTCGATCATGCGCTGCTGAAACTGCTCCCAGGACTGCTCCGGGTGCTGCGGCCAAAACTGATTTTTCCCACCCGCCGGCAGACTGACTTCGTACAGTCTTTTCCATTCTTCCTGCGTGTCATCGAGCATCAACGCCTTGCCGATCCCGGTGCGCGCCAACGGCATGCGATGGCCGACCCGCGAGCGCATTTCCGGGCCATTGCGCCCCGGATTCTTGTGCAGGTACAGCACCTCGTCGCCTTCACGTATCGCCAGGTGAATGGTGTCGCCGGTCAACGCCGACAACTCATCCAGATAGGGCCCCGCCAACGTCACCAACGGCAGTTCTTCGCGCGCCTGAAAACCCAGTTCGATCAGTTTCGGCCCCAGCAGATATCCGACCTGCGGCACCACGCGCAGATAGCGCTCGTCCACCAGGCAACTGGCCAGACGATGAGTGGTGCTGCGTGTCGTGCCGATCAACCGAGCGATCTCTTTGAGGTCGCGGGCGCCACTGGCCACGGCCTGAACCACACCCAAACCGCGAAGCAGTGTCTGGGTGCCGGTCGGCGCGGCGTCCTTGGCGATTTTTGGGGCGTCTTCCTGCATATCCAGCCTTTACCGTTGAGCGAGTGAACGGGCGGCATTATGGTCGCCCGACGGCGGTCACTACAACTTGATACGCTCGACTTTACCGACCAGCAAGATGTAGGAAAGCGCGCCAATCAACGCCAGAACCGAGATGTAGGTGATCGCCGGAGCGAACGAATCACCGGTGGCGAGGAAACCAATGACAATCGGCGTGGTAATCGCCGCCAGGTTGCCGATGAAGTTGAACACCCCGCCGGTCAATCCGAGCAAGCGCGCCGGGGCTAGCGTGGACACCAGTGACCAGGTGATCGAGGCTAGGCCATTACCGAAGAATGCCAACGCGAGGAAGGCAATCACCAGTGGTGTTGACTCGACGAAGTTGGCGCCGATGATCGACGTGGAAATCAACAGACCGCCAATGATTGGCAATTTGCGGGCGAAGCCCACGGTGTAACCGCGACGGATCAGGAAGTCAGAGAAGAAACCGGAGCACAACACGCCAACAAAGGCCGCGAGAAACGGTAGCGACGCCAACAGGCCGGACTTGATGAAGTCCATGCCGCGGTATTTCACCAGGTAGGTCGGAAACCATGTCAGGAAAAACCACAGCGTCGAATTGAGACAGAACTGGCCGAGGTAGATGCCCCACAACTTGCGCTGGGTCAGCACGATGCCGAGATCGGTCCAGCTGAATTTGGCCTTGACCCTGGCTTGCTCGGCCTGGATATCCACCAGCCCGCCACCTTCGCGGATCAGGTCGATTTCGGCGTCGTTGGCGCCTTTGAAATCCCGTGGCTCGCGATACACCGCGTACCAGATCACCGCCCAGAGAATGCCGACGACGCCGGTGCTGACGAACACCATGTGCCAGCCAAATTCATGCTGCAGCCAGGCAAGCACCGGCGTCAGAAACGCCAGCCCGACGAATTGCCCGGAGGTGTAGAAACCGATGGCCGTAGCGCGTTCGCGCTCCGGGAACCAGGTGGTGACCACGCGGCTGTTGATCGGATACGCCGGCGCTTCGAGGGCACCAACCGCCATGCGCAACGCGAACAGCGCAATGAAGCTGGCGGCGAAGCCGAGCATGACCGTGGCGATCGACCACAGCAGCAAGGCAACGCTGTAGAGAATGCGCGGCGGCACCCGGTCGACCAGCCAGCCACCGGGAATCTGCATGGCGGCGTAGGTCCAGCCGAACGCCGAGAAAATCAGCCCGACATGGATCGGGTCGATCCCCAGTTCGCTGGTCAGTGCCGGGGCGGCGATGGACAGGTTGCTGCGGTCCAGGTAGTTGATCACCACGGTGATGAACAGCAGGACCATGATGAAAAAACGCTTGCGACTGGGCGTCACCAACGACGCCTGCCCTGCGAGGGTTTGCGGTTGCATGAGGGATGCCTCTTCTTATGTTTATTGAGGTCGAATTGAAATCAGCAGTTGCCGAAGATCTCCGTTTCCATGGAGATCAAACAGTGGGAGCCAGCCTGCTGGCGATAGCGGTGTGTCAGGCACCACGAATGCTGGATGTGCCGACCAAATCGCCAGCAGGCTGGCTCCCACAGGGGTTTGCGATGGGTCAGATAAAACTCACCACTCGGCGAAGCTGCCGTCGGCATGGCGCCAGATCGGGTTGCGCCAGCGGTGGCCGACCGCCGCACGTTCGATCACGTACTCTTCGTTGATCTCGATGCCCAGGCCCGGGCCATTGGGGATCTTCACGAAGCCTTTGTCATAGTCGAACACCCGCGGATCTTTCACGTAATCCAGCAGGTCGTTGCTCTCGTTGTAGTGAATGCCCAGGCTCTGCTCCTGGATGAACGCGTTGTAGCAAACCGCATCCAGTTGCAGGCATGCCGCCAGCGCAATCGGGCCCAGCGGACAATGCAGCGCCAGTGCCACGTCATAGGCTTCGGCCATGTTGGCAATCTTGCGGGTTTCGGTGATGCCACCGGCGTGCGACGCATCCGGCTGGATGATGTCGACGTAACCTTCGCTGAGCACACGCTTGAAATCCCAGCGCGAGAACAAACGCTCGCCGAGGGCAATCGGGGTGCTGGTCAGCGGCGCCAGTTCCTTCAACGCTTCGTAGTTTTCGCTGAGCACAGGCTCTTCGATGAACATCAATTTGTACGGGTCGAGTTCCTTCATCAGGACCTTGGCCATGGGCTTGTGCACCCGGCCATGGAAGTCCACGCCGATGCCGACGTTCGGGCCGACCGCGTCACGCACGGCGGCGACGTTGGCCAGGGCCAGGTCGACTTTCTCGAAGGAATCGAGGAATTGCAGCTCTTCGGTGCCGTTCATTTTCACGGCGGTGAAACCACGCTCGACCGCCTCTTTCGCCGCACGAGCGGTGTCCGCCGGGCGGTCACCGCCGATCCATGAATAGACGCGAATCTTGTCCCGCACCTGACCGCCGAGCAGATCGCTGACCGACACACCCAGGGCCTTGCCCTTGATGTCCCACAACGCTTGGTCGATGCCGGCCAGCGCGCTCATGTGGATCGCTCCGCCGCGGTAGAAGCCGCCGCGATAGAGCACGGTCCAGATGTCTTCGATGTTGCGCGGGTCTTTGCCGATCAGGTAGTCGGACAATTCTTCAACGGCCGCCGCCACGGTGTGCGCGCGGCCTTCGACCACGGGCTCGCCCCAACCGGTCACGCCCTCGTCGGTTTCTATCTTGAGGAAGCACCAGCGCGGCGGAACGATGAAGGTGGTGAGTTTGGTGATTTTCATCTGTGCTCTCTTTTTGTAGATGCAGCTCTTATTAGATGCAGCGCGCTCGGCGCCGAAAAAAGTCTTAACGCAGAGCGTTCCATGCAGCGACATACGCCTTGGCGTTGACTGCCACTTCTTGCGGGGTCATGCCCGGTTTGAACAACCCGGAACCGAGGCCGAAACCTTTGACGCCCGCGTCGATAAACACCTGCATGTTGTCCGGTGTAATCCCGCCGACCGGCGCCAGAATGGTCCCGGCCGGCAGCACCGCGAGCCAGGCCTTGACCACGGCCGGGCCCATTTGCTCGGCCGGGAACATCTTCAGCACGTCCGCGCCTTCGGCCAGTGCGGCAAAGGCTTCGGTCGGCGTGGCAACGCCCGGCGACAGGAACAGCCCCGCCGCCTTCGCCGCGCGCAGCACCTTGGGATCGCTGTGCGGCATGACGATCACTTGGCCGCCCGCCGCTTTCACTTGCTCGACCTGCTCCGGCGTCAGCACCGTGCCCGCGCCGATCAGGCAATCGGCGGGCAACGTGCTACGCAGGATGCGAATGCTGTCGTACGGCTCGGGGGAATTGAGCGGTACTTCGATGACGCGAAATCCGGCGGCGTAAAGGACTTCGCCAATGGCGGCCGCTTCTTGCGGGCGCAGGCCACGCAGGATCGCGATCAGACCGTTTTGCGCCAATGCTTGCTTGAGCATGTCAGACCTCCAGTCAGGTTTAACGGGATGGGGTTGAAGTGATCAGTCCGGCGGCAACCGCCAACTGCCACAAGCCGCGCTCGGTGGCATTTTCAGCCAGCGTCACGCGAGTAAAACCGCAGGCGTCGAGGGCCCGGCGATAGCGGGCACAGAGTTGGGCATTACCAATAAGGATGACTGAGGGCAAAGATGCGCCGTTGCGTCGGCGTCGCTGAACGTTGGCCAGCGCTGCCAGCTCATGGCCGATCAGCAGCCCGGACAAATAGTCCGGTTGCGCAGTGGCACTCAGTTCGCCGGTCAGGCCGAGGCTGCGCGCACTGAAGAGTGTCGACAACGGACCGATCTCGCCGTCCACCGACAGGGCCACCTGCACGCCACGGTCAAACGCTTCGCCATCAAAGGACGCGCCGCGTTGCTGGGTGCGCCCCAGAATGCTGTGCTCGCTGAGCACGGCGAAGATCTCGCCGGTCATGAAGGTGTCGAAATGCACGATGCAACCGTCGGCCACTTCCACCCATTTCGAATGACTGCCTGGCAGGCCAATCAACAGGTCAGCGCCCTGCTCGACCGGCAGATTCTGCAAGACACCCAGCACTTGGGTTTCTTCGCCGCGCATCACATTTGGCAAGCGCGAACGCTGAATCACGCCCGGCACGATGTGCACATCGACACCGCGAAGACTGCGAACCGATTGCAGGGAGTTGCCGAGATGGGCGACGTTCGCCGGCGTGTCGCAGTAGGCCGCTTCGCGCCAGCCCTGTGCGCTGCCAACCATGCCACAGGCGATCACGGGTAAATCTGGCTGAGCGTCGAGCCAGTCACCGCAAGCCTCATCGAATGCCAGTTCAAAACCGTCGGTGCATTCCTGGCCGTTGATGATTCGCGGCGTCCGCGGCAGCTGCATGATCCCGGACGACAGCGAACGCTGTTCCAGCACCTGGCCACCCGCGGCGAGTTTGTAAGCACGTAATGAGGTTGTCCCCCAATCGAGCGCGATCAATTGCGCCAGCATCGCTTCACCTGTTTTGTTTATTGGCAGTGAGTGAGCTGGACTATAAACCCGTACGCAGAGAAATCTCAATATATAAATATCACTCCCATATTATGGGATTAAGGCAAAAAAAACCGCAGCCTTGGTCAGCGTCTACACCTGAATGTAAAAGCTGCCAAAGGCTGCGACCGTTCAGGGAATCAGTTGCCCTCGGCGAACTCGCGCAACACCGCCCCGTCCATCCGATACCGAACCCACTCTTCCTGCGGCTGCGCACCCAACGACTTGTAAAACTCGATGGCCGGTTTGTTCCAGTCCAGCACGCTCCATTCAAACCGTCCGCAGTCATTGGCGCAGGCGATTTTGGCGAGGTGGCGCAGCAAGGTTTTGCCGGCGCCACCACCGCGCTGCTCGGGGGTGATGTAGAGGTCTTCGAGGTAAAGGCAGTTGCTGCCCAGCCATGTCGAGTAGCTGAAGAAGAACACGGCGAAGCCGATGGGCAAGCCGTCGCGCAGGCAGATCAGGCCGTGGGCGGTGGCGCCTTCACTGAACAGGCTGCGCTCGATGTCGGCAACACTGGCGATGACTTCGTGGCGGGCACGTTCGTAGTCGGCCAATTCAGTGATGAACCCGAGGATTTGCGGTGCATCGCTGGGGGTCGCCGGGCGGATCTCGATCGTCATGGACGTGCCTTCGTCATAGGTTGAAAACGCCATACTAAGTCGGCGCGAGGGACTCGTCACACTGGAAATGCAAAGCTGATCCATGGAGCATGTGTCGTTGCCAGAAACGCTTTCACTTAACAGGATGTTTATGACCACTGATGCTTTCGCGCCGCTGCAATCCCTCGCAGCGCAACTGCTGCCCCACGCACTGGAGCCCTCGGAGGATGGCGCTCACGATTTATCCCATCTGCAACGGGTGTGGCACAACGTGCGCACGGTTCATGCTGAAGAAGCGGGCGACCTTGATGTGTTGCTGGCGGCAGTGCTACTGCACGATTGCGTGGCGGTGGAGAAGAACTCGCCGTTGCGCTCGCAGGCGTCACGGCTGGCCGCCGAGAAAGCGTCTGCCGTGTTGGCCGACATGGATTGGCCCAGCGCAAAAATCAACGCAGTGGCCCACGCGATCGAAGCTCACAGCTTCAGCGCCAACATCGCCCCTCTCACGCTCGAAGCGAAAATCATGCAGGACGCCGACCGGCTCGATTCACTCGGCATGCTCGGTGTTGCGCGCACATTCTACGTTGCCGGGCGCATGGGCAGCGCGCTGTACGATCCGCAAGACCCGCAAGCGAAGGCGCGGGACTACGATGACAAGCGTTTTTGCCTGGATCACTTTCAGACCAAGCTCTTGCATCTGGCGGACGGTTTCCAGACGACCACTGGCCAGCGCCTGGCGCGCATCCGGCATGATCGGTTGAAAGACTTCATGGAGTTGTTCGAGGAAGAAATCGGCATCGTCTGAATCCAATACTCCGGCCAGCAAAAGGCCCGGACCGTTCGTCGTTCATCAGGCACCAAATTAAATCGAGGGCGGACCAACATCAGGTAAGGACTCTTATTAAATGGAGACGAACCATGATCACATTCCGCTTGACTGCCCTCGCACTCGCCACGCTGCTGTCCTCTGCCGCCTTCGCCGCGACCAGCACCTCGGGGACCGGCCCGACCGACCCGGTCGATAGCCATAAATCCCCGGCGCCCCAAAGCTCGCCCGGCCTGAACATCAACGGTACGGGTGTCGACAGCGGCCTGCCTCCCTCCACGGGCACCGACCCGCGGACTCAAGGCAACGACGCGGGCCGTCAAGGTGGAATGAACCTGCCCGATACCCAGACGCCCGACAACGCCGGCAGCGGCATCGGCTCGAAAACCACCACTGGTGGTTCGGGTTCCGAGGGCGGTGCCAGCCAATAGTTCGCCGATGCGAGTTGCACCTATCCACATCCATGAAGAGGTAAGCATGAACGTCGATAAAAACCTGGAAAAAGAAGTCCTGACCCGCCTGTTGCACGCCCACCCTGGTGGCTTGGGCAAGGAGGTCCTGGACAATTACCGGGGGGAGAAAGTTGTGGCCAGCACCCTCGCCACTCTGCAGGACCGTGGATTGATCCAACACGGCCACGTGACGTGCAACGAGGCAGGCGAGCACTCGCTGAACCTGCCGATCAAACTCAGCGCCGCCGGGGTGGAAGCGGCGCGCAAGCTGGACGTTTAAGACCCTGAATCAAGTCGCCGTCGTAAGCGGCGGCGACTGTTTGACAGACTCTACAAGCAGCAGGAGAAATCCCATGCCTCGTGGAAGCAAAGACAAATACACCGCCGAGCAGAAACGCAAGGCAGAACACATCGAAGACAGCTACGAGAAAAAAGGCATCTCCAAGGATGAGGCTGAAGCTCGCGCCTGGGCGACGGTGAACAAGCAGTCCGGTGGCGGCGAGCGCAAAGGCGGTTCCGGACGCAAGAAACCGGCGAGTGCCAAGTCCGAAGATCGCGAGGAGTCATCGCGCCGAGCGGTGGCCAGTCGCGAAGGTCATCCGCGCAACAGCAAGACTTCGCGGGACACGCAGACCGTCGACAGTTTAAGGAAAGAAGCCTCGGCCAAGAATATTCCGGGACGTTCGGGCATGCGCAAGCAGGAGCTGATCGAGGCGTTGCGCAAGGCTGGATAAATCCAGGATCTCTACTGAATTTGATGGCCCCATCGCGGGCAAGCCCGCTCCCACAGGGATCCGTGTTGGCCACCAATTTGTGGCTAGACTCAGATCCTTGTGGGAGCGGGCTTGCTCGCGATGGCGTCAGTTTAAACGCAGGAAGTCTGACTGATTAACGCATCCACCTCAGCGACCCCAGGCGAAGTCGCCGGTCCCCAACGAGTCACCGCCAGCGCCGCTGCGGCATTGGCCCGCCTGGCCGCCTCACCTGCCGACAAGCCTTGCGCCAGACCTGCGATAAACACGCCGGCATGCGCGTCGCCGGCGCCATTGCTGTCCACCGCCTCGACCTTGAAACCCGGCACATGCTGACGGTCGCCACGCTGACTGATCCAGCACCCTTGCGGCCCATCGCGAACCACCATCAGCACATCGGCCGGCAGATGCTCGGTCAGCCTGTCCAGCGCCTCGGCAATGTCCGTCGCCCCGGTGAACCGCAGCGCTTCGACACTGTTGCTGGTCCACAGATCAATACGCGGCAACAACGCCTGCATCAATGGCGCCTCCGGCGATTCCACCAGCGGCCCTGGATCGAACACCACGTTGATTGTGCGTGGCAATGCCTGCACCCAATCCACCAGCGCCTGGGCCTTGCCGCTGTGCAACAGGCTGTAGCCGCTGACGTAAACGTAGTCGCCCGCCTCGACCGCCACGCTAGCCAGATCCTGCGCCGTCAACTCACCCTCGGCACCGATATAGGAAATGAAACTGCGCTCAGCCGACGCGTCGGTCACGGCAACGCACAATCCCGTATCCCGTTCGGCTTTGTGCGCGATGCCGATCCGAATGCCTTCGGCCTGCATCGCTTCCCGGGCCAGATCGCCGAAACGACCGGTGCCGTGACGTCCGAGATAAACCACCGACAAGCCATTACGCTGAGCGGCGGCCATGACGTTGAAACCACCGCCGGCTTCGAAACTGGCTGACTGCGCCAACACATCGCCACCCGGTTGAGGCAGTTTATCGATCGCCATGACCAGATCGATGATGACCTGGCCGGTGTGCAACATCTTAGGCATGAGCATTCTCGGTTATTGCGGCGCGACGATCCTTGGCCCCGCCGAGAACGAAATAAATCCCGCCGGCGACCAGGAACGTCACGATCCAGCCGAGGCCGTTATGGCCCAGCCACGAGTCAGACAGGAAGCCACGGAACCAGACAGTCTGTTCGGTGGTGCCGATGGTGGTGAAACTGAAGCCCAGAACGATTGCCAGCGCCCACGCACCGAACGCGCGCCACTCGATGCCGCCGTTGTACCAGTAGGCGCTGCTCGGGCTGACGTCCAGCAGGTCTTTGGGGCTGTAGTAATGACGGTGAATCAGGTCGACCACAAAGATCCCGACCCACGCCGTGATCGGCACCGCCAACAGTGAAATGAAGGTAATGAACGGGCCGTAGAAGCTGTCGGCAATCAGCATGAAGTAGATCGAACCGGCGAAGATCGCCACGATGTCGACCACCACGGCGTAGACGCGCTTGACCTTGAGGCCAAGGGTCAGCGTGGTCAAACCGGCGGAATACACCGACAGGTTGTTCGACAGCAGAAGCCCGCCGAACGCCGTGATCAGATACGGCACTGCCATCCAGGTCGGCAACATGTCGCGGATCGCGATGATCGGGTCAGTGGCCGAGGCCAGGTCGTTGTTGCCTACCGACAGCAAGCCGCCGAGGGTGATCAGCAACACCAGCGGAATCCCCGCACCGAATGCCGCCGAAGCCACCAGACGCACGGCTTTGACGCTGCGGTGCTGATAGCGCGACATGTCGGCGCCGGCGTTGGCCCAACCGATCCCGGTGCCCGCGGCCATGGTGCCGACGCCGATGATCATTGCGCTCAACGGCGCAGGCGTGGCGTTGAACACCGCGCTCCAGTCGATGGTGGCGCAGAGAAAGCCGCCGACCAGAATGTTCAGCGCGCCGAACACGTAGGTGGCCCACTTCTGGATCACCAGCAATGTGGCGTGACCGAGGCCGGACACCGACAAGGTCAGCAGGACGAAAATCGCGATGAAGATCAGGGTCAGCACAGGAGCGCTTTTGGCTTCCACCGGTGAGCCGAACAGGATCGAACACAGCGACAGCAACACGAAAGCGGCCGTGGTGGTGTTGACGGTTTCCCAACCCAGGCGCGACATCAGCGAGACCAGGGTCGGGCCGATATTGCCACGCACGCCAAAGATCGCTCGCGACAGCGTCAGGCTCGGGGCACGACCACGGCGACCGGCGATGGAAATGATCCCGACCACCGCAAAGGAACCGGCGGCGCCGAGGATCGCGACAATGATCGCCTGCCAAATCGCCAAGCCGCGAAACGCCACCAGCGTAGCGCCCAGTGGCAGCCCAAGGATGGAAATGTTGGCGGCAAACCAGACCCAGAACAGCTGCAGCGGATGACCGTTGCACTCCGCTTCGGGCACCGGCTCGATGCCACGGGTTTCCAGTTGCCCGGCACTTGGCCCGGCGTTCGATGAACTCATGTGAAATGCTCCTGTTGCCTTTGTTGTGGTTGTGGGCAATGACGGAAGACGAAACTACATGCCGGCCGTCCTGGCCGTATTCGCGCGTTCCATTGCGGGGTTGTATTCATTCAAACAAGCGGCGCGCCAATCGCGAGCAGGCTCGCTCCCACAGGGGATTTGTAGTGTTCACAGATCCAGTGTGGGAGCGAGCCTGCTCGCGATGGCGTCGGTGGTATCAACGCAAAGCCAAGAGCCCTTTTACCAACGGTTCAAGCGCCAGGTCGTTAACGGATTTGACTGTGTCGATCATCGCCACCGGCCAACTCTCAAGACCCAGGCAGGCTCCAAGCATCGCACCAAGAACCGCCGCGATGGTATCGGTGTCGCCGCCCAGGCTGGCGGCCATGCACAACGCTTCGAAGGAGTTCATTTCGCCGACGGCCACGTGTTGCGCCAGGGCGAATGCGACCACCACCGATTCCTGCGATGCCACCGACGTACCGATCACGTCGTACAGCAAATCCGCCAGTAACGCATTGTCACTGTCGACGCTGATGGTTCGTGCCCAACTGATGCGCGAGGCGATCCTGCCGCCAGCCACCCAGTGACCGTGGCTCTCGGCTTGCTGCGCTATTTGCTGGCCGAGGTTCAATGCCTCGCCCAAGTCCATCCCATTGATTCCGGCCGAAACCACCGCCGCCACCGCCGCTGCACTGGAAATGCCCAGCGTGGTGTTGTGGGTGACCTGGCAGGCTTGCACCACGGCCCTGATGAAGCGTTCAGGGTTGGCGACATCTGCCGCAATCCCCACCGGCGTGATGCGCATCGCCGCGCCATTGGTGGTGCCATAGCGCCCGGCCTCTTCCGGCGAGTACCCGTCGAGGATCATCTCGATCGCGCGCTTGGTCGACGGCCCGAGCAAGTCCTGCGAGCCTTTGGCTTGCATCGCGGCTTCCCATTCGATCAGTCGTTGCGCGAGCATGGCCGGTTCGATCCAGCCCTTGCCTTCAATCAACAATCGACCGACCAAAATCGCCTGCTCGGTGTCGTCGGTGATCGAGCCTTTAGGCATGTTGGCAGCGATCGGTTGATCGGGGCCGGCGTCTTGCAAGTCAGTGATTTCACCGAAGCGCGCCTTGATTTCGGCGCGACTCAGCGATTGAGTCGGCATGCCCAGCGCATCACCCAGGGCGAGTCCGTAGAACGCGCCAAGTGCACGGTTGAGCGCGGTCATCTCGACTCTCCAAATTGCAGGTGCAAACGAAAATGCACCGGGTCGAGCAGGCTTTCAACCTGTTCCATGAAGCGGTTTTGCCGGTCGTACGTGGTGCGCAAGGCTTTGAGAAAGACGGTGCCTTCGGGACGTCCGAGCAACTCGGCGTCTTCGGCATTCAAGGGTTCGGCGCCGATCCATTGATCGCCGCGCTCGCCGATGTAGCCGTAAGCGGCCAGGGTGATGGTCAGGGAATTGTCGATCAGGCCGACACGCGGCAGGCTTTCCAGGCCTCCGGTGGCGGGCATCAATGAGCGTTCGAGGGAGACCAGTTTGCCGTCGGTGGAACGGCGGCGCCGGTCGAGGGTGATGAACTGATCAGTGCCAAAGCGTGGCAGCAAGTCAGGACGCGTCACCGCCTCCAGCCGCAGCACTTCGGTATTGATCAGCGCTCCGCTGTCCGCCAGCGCCTGGGCCCAACCGCTGCGTTGGTCGAGCACCACACCGTCGAAGGTGACAATGGAACCGACTCCGCTTTGCGTGGCGATGTATTTGCGCCTTTTCAGTTCGGCCAGGGCTTCGCGCAGCGTGCCGCGGCTGACTTTGAATTCTTGAGCCAATTGATGCTCGCCCGGCAACAGAAAGCCGTCCTCCATGAGGCCGCTTTCGATGCGCCGAATGAGTTCGTCGACCACCCGTTGTTTCTTGTCAAATCGTACCTGTCTAATCATGTACAAAGTGATAACCGAAACGGGGTCGGGCGAGCAAGAAATATTTAAGGGAGGTGACAGAAGGAGAAGTGACCGCTGCGCGGTCAATCGCGAGCAAGCCCGCTCCCACAAGTCATGTATAAATCCTGTGGGAGCGGGCTTGCCCGCGATGGCGCCAGTAGGATCGGCGCAAATCTCAGCGTTGTTTGAGGCGGTCGATCACGACGGCCAGCAGCAGGATAGAACCGCGAATCACGTACTGATAGAACGTGTCGATATTCTTCAGGTTCATCGCGTTCTCGATAATCGCCAGAATCAACACCCCGGCAATCACATGCCGAATCATGCCGATCCCACCGCTCAGCGACACCCCGCCCAACACGCAGGCAGAGATCACCGTCAGCTCGAAACCCTGGCCGATCATCGGCTGACCGGACGTCATGCGCGATGCCAGGATTACCCCGGCCAACGCACCAATCAAGCCGTGCACGGCAAAGATAATGATCTTGGTGCGGTCAACGTTGACCCCGGCCAGCAGTGCCGCTTCCTGGTTGCCGCCGATGGCCATGGTGTTACGGCCGTAGGTGGTGTAGTTCAGCAACCAGCCGAAAAACAGGAAGCACACGATGGTGATCAGGATCGGCACGGGCACGCCAAACAACTGGCCGTTACCAAAGACGAAGAACGATTCCTGCGAAACGCCCACCGCTTTGCCGTTGGCAAAAATGTAAGCCAGGCCCCGCACGATCTGCATGGTCGCCAGCGTGGTAATCAACGCGTTGACCCGCAGCTTGGCGATCACGATCCCGTTGATCAGCCCGACGATCAGGCCCATCAACAGCGCCGCGCTCACACCGAGGAACACACTGTCGGTGTCACGCATGACCACCGCCGCGACCACGCCGGCACAGGCAATCACCGAGCCCACCGACAAGTCGAAATGCCCGGATGCCAGGCAATACAACATGGTGCAGGCCGCGATGCCGGTGGTCGAAATCGCCAGGCCCAGACCGCGCATGTTCAGCGGCGAGAGGAAGTTGTCGATCAGCAAGGTGCAGGCTACAAAGATGGCGACGGCCGCCAGCAGCATCACCCAGTCATCGAGAAAGCGCCGCAGGTCCAGAGGTTTTCGCTGGGTGGGCAGAGCGTTGTTTTGAATTGTCATAGTCACCTCTCAGTTCGCCACGCCGTCAGCGCGTTGGCGCGGCAAAGCCAGTTGCAGCAGGTTGGATTCATTGGCCTCTGCGCGAGAAAGCTCGCCGCGCATCGCGCCTTCGCAGAGCACCAGGATGCGGTCGGAAATGCCCATCACTTCCATCAGGTCGCTGGACACCACAATCACCGCGATGCCGCTGGCGGCCAGGTTATGGATGATCTGGTAAATCTCGGCCTTGGCACCGATATCGATACCGCGAGTCGGCTCGTCCAGCAGCAGGACTTTCATCGGCATCGACAGCCAGCGACCGAGAATGGCCTTCTGCTGATTGCCACCGGACAGGTACATGATTTTCTGCGCCGCGTTGGGCGTCTTCACTTTCAGCGCCTTGATCTGCTTGTCGGCGTTGCCCTTCTCCCACAGGCCGCGCAACAGACAACCGAAGGTGGAATGCGCACCGCGAGCACTGATGTTGATGTTCTCGGCGACGCTGGCAAGCGGCAGGATGCCCTCCTTCTTGCGGTCCTCGGGGCACAGCAGAATGCCGGCCGCGATGGCATCGCGGGGGGAACGCAGTTTCACTTCATGACCGCGAAGCTCCAGGCGTCCAGCGGTATTGCGCGTCAGCCCGCTGAGCATCCGGAACAACTCGGTACGCCCCGCGCCGACCAGGCCGAACAGCCCGAGAATCTCGCCCTTGTGCACCTCGAAACTCACCGGTTCGCGCAACCCCGGCCCGAGCAAACCGTCAACCTTGAGCGCCACCGCGCCACGCTGGCGACTGCGGTAATCGTAGATGTCCTGGATGTCGCGACCGACCATGCACGTCACCAACTGATCGTGGGTCAGTTCGCTCATGTTCTCGAACGTGCGCACGTAGCGACCGTCCTTGAACACCGTCACCGCATTGCAGATGCGGAACACTTCTTCCATGCGATGGGAAACGTAGAGCACCACTTTGCCTTCGTCGCGCAGGCGCCCGATGATTGCCATCAAGCGATCGATCTCGCGCGCCGACAGGCTGCTGGTGGGTTCGTCGAACGCAATGACGTGCGCACCACGGGACAACGCCTTGGCGATTTCCACTAACTGCCGCTGGCCGAGGGACAGGCGCCCGACTTTCTCTTGCGGATCGATTTCATCGGCCAGGCCCTTAAGGCAGGCCAGTGCTTGCTGGCGCAGCGCGCCGCGATTGATCAGGCCGAAACTGGCCGGCAAGTGCCCCAGGAAAAGGTTCTCCGCCACGCTCATTTCCGGGACCAGGTGCAGCTCCTGATGGATCACCGCGACGCCGCTGCCGATGCTGTCGGCGGTGGACTTGAAGGCCATCGTCTGTTCGCCGATCTGCAGGTCGCCGCTGCTGGGCGTGTAGGCACCGCCAAGGATTTTCAACAACGTGGATTTACCGGCACCGTTCTCGCCCATCAGGGCGTGAACCTGGCCCGGATGGGCAACGAAACTGATGCCGTCCAGCGCCTTCACTCCGGGAAAGGTCTTGCCGATTCCGTTGAAACGCAGGCTGCCGCCGACGCTGTGCTCGTGTGTCTGTACTTGCGCGTGCATAAAACCACCTCATCACACAGATCAGGCAGCCCTGTGACCAGGGCCGCCGATGAAATCAACCGAGCCTCAGTTCCACAGGCCGATCTTTTCCAGCTCCTGCTTGAAGTTTTCGCGAGTGATCAGTGTCACGTCGTCCATCGCGGTGTATTTCGGCGGTTCTTTGCCGGTGGTGACCCACTCGAACATCATGTTGGCCGTGTTGTAGCCTTCGATATGCGGGCTTGGCAGCATCGAACCGAAGAAGCCGCTGTTGGCTTTCTTCAATTCGCCGATGGCGTCGGTGCCGTTGATGCCGATGCCGATCACGTTGGCGGCTGTGAAGCCGGCGCTTTCGGTGGCGCGCACGCCGCCCAGCACGGTGTTGTCGTTCATGCCACCAATGATCAGGTTTTTCGCCCCGCTCGGCAGTTTCACCAGCGCCGAGTTGGTGGCGTCCATGCTGCCTGGCACGTCGAGGGTTTTCTGTGCGGTAAAGAGGATGTGGTCTTTTGGAAAACCGGCGTCTTGCAGTGCCTTGGCGGAACCGTCGGTGCGTTTCTTGCCAGTGTCGAGTTCATTGAAGGTGTTGATCACCGCGTAGGTTTCTTTCCAGTCCCAGCCGCGTTTTTTCGCTTCGGTGGCCATGGCGCTGCCTTGTTTCTCGCCGACCTCAAACGCGGCCATGCCGAGATAAGGCACGTCTTCCATGAACTTGCCGCTGGCATCGACAAACCGGTCATCGACCGCGATCACTTTCAAACCATTGGCCTTGGCCTTGGCCACAATAGCCGGGCCGAGGCCGACGTCTGGCGGGCAAATCACAAAACCTTTCGCGCCGTTTGCGGCCAGGCTGTCAATGGCCGAGAGGGTTTTCTCGCCGTCAGGCACGGCGATCTTGATGACGGTGAAGCCTTTGTCTTTCCCGGCCTTTTCGGCGAACGCCCATTCGGTCTGGAACCAGGGCTCTTCGGCCTGCTTGACCAGGAAACCGATCTTCACTTCCTCTGCCGCCAGCAACGTACTGCTCAAGCTGACCGCAGTGACCGCCAAAGCGGCACAGCACAGGGAACGGATCCCACGACGACGATTCATAAGCTGACTCCTTGTTATTTTTTTTGAGGCGTTATTTGAAAGCCGGTACAGCAAATAGTCATATCGTATGATGATTGGATTTCAGACGGAGTTCCGCGTCTGAAACCGGTTTTATTCAGTCGTGGTACATCACCGAACGCCCACCATCGATGGTGATGCACGAAGCGTTGATGAACGGCGCTTCATCGCTGGCCAGGAACACGGCGGTCATCGCCACTTCCATCGGCTGCCCGATGCGGCGCGGCGGATGCAGGTCGAAAGCCCGCTGACGTTCGGCGTGAGGGTCGGCAAAGCCGTTCCAGTAATCGACGTTCAACTGGGTTTCGATATAGCCCGGCGCAATCGCGTTGACGCGAATGCCCTTCGGCGCATATTCGATGCCCAGGGCGCGGGTCAGGCCAAGCAAACCGTGTTTGGCCACCGGGTAGGGAAAGCAGCCCGGAATGATGTGGCTGGAGTGCGTCGAGGCAACATTGATGATGCTACCGATACCCTGCTCGATCATTTGCGGCAACACCGCTTTGCAACCGTACCAGGCGCCGTCGAGGTCGATGGCGAAGCAGCGATGCCAGTCCTCTTCGGTCATTTCCAGTGGATCGCGGAACACGTTGACCCCAGCGCAATTGACCAGCACATCGATCCGGCCGTGGAGTTCGATCGCCAGCCGGGCCATGGCGTGCAAGTCTTGCTGGCGTGACACGTCGGCTTTGACGGCGACCACATCCGCGCCTTGCTCACGCCAATGCGCGGCAACTTTCTCGACTTTTTCAGCCTGAATATCGCTGATCACCAGCTTGGCCTGTTGCGACGCAAAAGTGGCAACGATGGCCTCGCCAATGCCCTGTGCCGCGCCGGTCAGCAGCACGACCTTGTTTTTCAGGCGCTCGCCCTTGGGCGGCTCTGGCGCCGGCGGCAAGGAGAGAGGCTCAGCCATGGCTCAATGCTCCTTTTTCAGGCACGACAAAAACCGGGCATCTGTCGATGACCGGCCAAAAGGCTTTTTGGAAAATCGCTGCATCACTTCACCTGTTTTGTTTTTTTAAGTGTGAGTGCGTGTAACTGATGGCCGACTATAAACCCGACCACTAAATAATCTCAATATATAATTTTACATCCCATATTTTGGGATTTATCCAGCGAATCGAGTACAGGGTTTTCCGGCCACATCGACGCGGATCGACAGCACCGCGCCATCCAGCAGATGGTTCAGCGGGCTGGCGGCGCTGGTGATGTACAGGGTTTTCAGGTCGTCGCCGCCAAATACGCAACTGGTCGGACGGCTGACCGGCAGCTCGATCACACGGTCGACATGCCCGCTCGGGCTCAGCCTGAGCAGACAACTACCGTCCCAGCGGGCATTCCAGATGAAACCCTCGGCATCCATCGCCGAACCATCCGGACCGCCACGCACATGGGGGCCAAACCAGACGTACGCGGCGTCCAGGTTGCCGTCGGTGTGAATGAAATGCTGGTACAACGTGCCATCGAGGCTGTCGCCGAAATACAGCATCGTTGCGTCATCGCTCCACAGCAACGTGTTGGGAATACCCAACCCACGCAGCAGCGGCGTGACCCGGGCATCGCGGTCAATGCGAAACAAGCCACCGCTGCGCCGCTCGATCGGCAGGTCTTCGCCCTGCTCGCCGATGTTGTTTTGCATGGTGCCGAGCCAGAGCCGCCCCAGGGGATCGCAGCGCGCTTCGTTGGCTCGATTGCCGGGTTGTGGGTCGGCGACGCAGAACAAGGTCAGGCGCGGCTCAAGTCCCGGCGAATCCAGATCGAGTCGATAGACTCCGCTGCTCAACGTCACCAGCGCATCGCCGCTTTCGCAGGGAATGAACGCGGACACGTGCTCTGGCATCTGCCAGATCTGCACGTTGGCACCGATCAGCCGTAGCGCCTGCCGACCGGCGATGTCCACCCAGTACAACGCTTGCGTCGGCGCATCCCAGAATGGGGCTTCGCCCAGTTGCGCACGGTGTCCGGTAACCGCATTCCACGTCATGAAGCCTCCTGCGTTGCACTGTAGGTGGGAGTGAGCCTGCTCGCGATGGCGGTGTGTCAGGCAACTTGGTCGCTGAATGTTCAACCGCTATCGCGAGCAGGCTCGCTCCCACAAGGTTCGTTGTTGTCAGCTGGCTTTTTTGTCGGCCATGACTTTCGGGTAGAAACGTTTGATCGCCAGGTCGGCGTTATCGATCAGCGTCATGCACGCCCAGACACCGCGCGCGGAATCCCGGGCGGCGATGGCGTCGGCCATGTCTTTGTGAATGGGCAGCGTGCGACGCAGCTCGTCCGGGTCGGCCGCGGACACTTCAAACGACACGGCCAGGAGCGCGCCGAGGGCCGGGACCATTTGCTCGATGAATTGATTGTGGCTGGCGGCGAGGATGCATTCGTGGAAGAACTGGTCGGCGCGGTTGTAATCGACGCCGCTGTCGACGGCTCGCTCCAGCGCGTTATAGGCCTGAAGCACGGCTTGCACCTGTTCGACGGTCGCCCGTTCACAGGCCCAGCGCACCGCCATCGGTTCGATGGTGCGGCGCAGGTCGAGCAAGTCGTCAACGAAATTTTCCGGCAAGCCGCTGCGTGACAGCCAGCCCACGACTTGCGGATCAAAGAGATTCCAGCGCCGCACCGGCAACACCCGCGTCCCAACCTTCGGCCCGACTTCGAGCATGCCTTTGGCGACCAGGGTCTTGATGGCTTCGCGGATGACCGTGCGGCTGACACCGAGTTGTTCGCCGAGATCGGCTTCAACCTTGATGGTTTCGCCGGGCTTCACCTGGCCGGCGGCTATCCAGCAACCCAGCCAATCGACGGTCGACGCATGAAAACTGCTGGACATGGGCACCTCGATGCAGGAACGGCACAAAGCCGTTCGCGATAGGAGTCCACGCTAATCATCATACGATTGGGTGTCAATTTGATTTTTGAACAAAATCGAACTGGGAGCGATTACGGTTCTAGACCGATCTTGAAGAATTCGCCGCCGCTCCACACCCCGAGCCAGCGTTGTCCATCGATGTCGCGGCTCACCGCCAGCTCCACCAGTTGGTAGAACACATTGCGATGGATCAGCGCTTCGAGGTTGGTGCGCACATGCACATACGGCGCGGGCTCTTGCGTGACCGGATCGATGACCACACGAATCGGGTGGTCGGCGCCAGCTTCGGCAACCTCGTCGACGTTGGTGGTGAAGCGCAGAACCTGGGCTTCGCCCTCGCCCTCCACTTCCAGGGTAACCGCCACAAACGGCGCGTCATCAACCTTGATGCCCACTTTCTCGACCGGGGTGATCAGAAAATAATCATCGCCGTCGCGGCGAATGATCGTGGAGAACAGCTTGACCATCGGCTTGCGCCCGATCGGCGTACCCAGGTAATACCAGGTGCCGTCGCGGGCAATGCGCATGTCGATGTCGCCGCAAAAGTCGGGGTTCCACAAGTGAACCGGCGGCAAGCCTTTGGTTTTGGGGATTTGCCCCAACAAGTCGTTGGCTTTTTGCGGGCCACTCATGGCGTTCTCCTTGAATTACTGGTCGCTGAGCCCGATCAGGCCGCGCGCGTATTGCGCCAGCGGCGGACCAATCAGGTCTTCTGGCTTGTTGTCGTGGAACGTCAGTAAACCGCCACGACTCTTGATGCGTGCAGTATCAATCAAATACTGGGTGCTGGTCTCGATCAACATGATCTGAATCACCCCGCTGTCGATGCCCAGGCGATCCACGTATTCCTGATCGAGCCATTCATCGGAGTTGCCAATCCGGTCGTCGGCCTTGGCGAATCGGGTGTAGAGCAGATAATGAGCACCGGCGGCACGGGCTTCGCCCATGGCTTGGTCGAGTCCTTCGGGGGCACGGGCGCGGCGCACCATCGGGAAGTATTCGATAAAGCCATTGAAGGCTTCTTCAGCGACTACGTTGGGCCGCGGGTAGGCACTGCCTGGCGGCGCGAACGCACCCTGGGCGATGTAGATGAACGAATCCGGCTGAATGCGCAGGTTATTGGCCCGGTGATTGTCGCTGTGATCCAACAGCCCTGCATCGCTCATGTGGTAGCGAGTCCCTTCAGCCATGTCGCTGACATTCATGCAGCCACCAAGCGCCAAAACGGCCAGCAGCAAAACCAGGCTACGCATCCTACCCTCCAGAGGCCGGTGACGGAAAACCGGCGAATGGCCATGGGATGCAGCTTCCGCGCCAGCTCAAGCGTATGGGGGCCACACAGGACGCATCAGCCGCCGATGATCTTCATGATGGTCGCGCCGCCAGAGAACGCCACTTCCTGTTTGTCGCCCAAGGCTTTGACCAGAAGGCGCTGCAACGCCGGCAATGCCTGGTGACGCGGCTTGTCCAGCAGGTCTCCGACATAGTGACGGTTGCTCGAGGAAAGACAGCCGTGCAACCAGCCCGTGGACGACAGGCGCAGCCGTGAGCAGGTGCGGCAGAATGGAACGCTTTCGTTGGCGATGACGCCGAAGTGCCCAAGCCCTGGAATTTCGTAACGCACGGCAGTAGCGTCCACAGGGGCGTCGGCTTGCAGGTATTCGTAGCGCTCGCCAATCAGGCTCAGCAACTGCTGAAGGCTGACGAACTGTTGCAGAAAGGCGTTGTTATCGCTGGCCAGGTGACCCATGCGCATCAGTTCGATGAAGCGCAGCTCATAGCCCCGCTCAAGGCAGTAATCGAGCAACGGCATGACCTGATCGAGGTTTTGGCCACGCAACGGCACCATGTTGACCTTGATTTTCAGGCCGGCGGCCTTGGCCTGGTCCATACCGTCGAGCACGGTCGCCAGATCGCCGCCACGGGCAATGCTGCGAAAGGCGCTGGCATCCAGGGTATCGAGGGAAACGTTGATGCGGCGGATGCCGGCATCCACCAGCAAGGGCAGCTTTTTCGCCAACAGCTGACCATTGGTGGTCAGGCTGATGTCTTCCAGGCCCATCTTGCCGACAGCCGTCATGAAGGATTCGAGTTTGGGGCTGACCAGTGGTTCGCCACCAGTAATGCGCAAACGCTCAATGCCGGCGGCTTCGATCAGATAAGCCACGCCGCGCGCCATGGCCTCGGCCGACAATTCATCCTGCGCAGCCACCAGGCGCTTGCCATTGGGCACGCAATAGGTACACGCGTAATTGCAGGCTGAAGTCAGACTGATCCGCAGATTGCGAAAACGCCTGCCTTGACGGTCAACGATCATGGATCACTCCGGCAAAAGGAATTTGAACGCACAAAACTTGACTCACAAATCAAGTTTTAGCAAGTCCTATGCCTGAGTATATTCCTGAGGTACTGCGCCATGTAGTAAAAACATGGCGCTATAAGACCACTGAATGGTTCAGCTGCTCGGGGTGTCGGTATCGCGCTTGCGTTTGTTGCCCATGCGCACGCCAATGTCCATCAGGAACTGGAAAAAGCCTTCCTGATCTTCCAGCACGTTGCTCCAGAACGGCGAGTGATACAGCGCAACAGCGCCGTGCACAAGCGCCCAGGACGCGCAGTAATGGAAGTATGGCGGCACGTCTTCGAGCTTGCCTTCGCTGATCCGGCCCTTGATCAGCAAGGTCAGGCGTTCAAAGTTCGAGGCGCGGATCTTGTGCAGTTCCTCGACCATCTCAGGCACCTGATTGCCCTTGACCACCTTCTCTTCCAGGCGATCGAACAAACGATAGCGTTGCGGGTCGCGCATGCGGAATTCGAAGTAAGCCCGGGACAGGGCTTCCTTATCCTTGTCGACATCGGCCGAATGCAATAGCTCGTTCAAATCACGCTCGTAGTCGAGCATCAGGCGCAGGTAGATCTCGGCCTTGGATTTGAAGTGCTTGTAGATCGTGCCTTTACCGATACCGACGGCATCAGCAATCATCTCGACGGTGACACTGTCTTCACCCTGGTCGAGGAACAGCTTGAGCGCGGTATCGAGAATTTCTTGCTCGCGGCGACGAAACTCACGGACCTTACGAGGTTCTTTATGCATAAGAAAAGGTCTGTAGGGGTCAAAATTCGAAGCCGCGTATTATGCCTAACTTACGCAAAAATGCACGGATCATCCGACCATATCTGTGTTTCTTGATGATTTCAGAAAGGATCGTCCATTGATGAGAACTCTTCTGAAGCGCCCGTATTCCAAAATTGTTTAAAAACCGGGGCCGGTAAACTGGACTCGGCGCAATACTGATCAATACTTCAACTGTCGGCGGGGCATCTCCCCCAAGTGTCGCGCCGATATAGGTACCAACGGACCGCGTGCCTTTGTTTTACTCCTAATGGTCTTAACCCGGATTCACCCCCCAGAACCCGGGTTTTTTTTGCCTGCGATTTAGCCTTTCACATGCGCCAGCGGAAACAGACGCTTGAAGTTTTCAGTGGTTTGCGCGGCAAATCGCTCATAGGACTCGCCTCGCAACATTGCCAGAAATTCCGCTACCTCGCGAACGTACTGCGGCAGGTTCGGCTTGCCGCGATAAGGAATCGGCGCGAGATAAGGCGAGTCGGTTTCCACCAATAATCGATCAGCCGGCACCTTGCTGGCAACGTCACGCAGCGCATCGGCATTGCGAAAAGTGACAATGCCGGACAAGGAAATGTAATAGCCCATGTCCAACGCTGCTTTGGCCATGTCCCAATCTTCCGTGAAGCAATGCAGCACACCCGCCTGAGGCAACGCCGCCTCGCGCAGAAGGTTCAGCGTGTCGGCGCGGGCACCGCGGGTGTGGATGATCACGGGCTTGCCGGTTTGCCGGGCCGCCTGTAGATGCAGACGGAAAGACTCCTGCTGCAACTCTGCCGCTTCTGGCTCGTAGTGATAATCCAGACCGGTTTCACCAATCGCCACCACACGCGGGTGATTGAGTTCGTGCAATAGCCAGTCAAGCGCCGGCGCAGCACCCGGCTGCACATCCAGCGGATGCACGCCTACTGAACAATCGACATCGTCATAACGTTCAGCCAGGGCTTTGACGTCCGCGGCGTTGTCGACGCTGACACCGATACACAGAAAGTGACCAACCCCGCGTTCCCGGGCTGCATCGAGCGCAGCATCGAGTGAGCCGTCGTGGGCGGCAAGGTCAAGACGATCGAGGTGACAATGGGAATCTACGAGCATAAAAGGGCTGCAACTTACATCGTATGAGTGGGACGGTCGGACTTCAGGGCTCCGGCCAGATGGGTTTCGATTCGGCTGCGCGCAGTGTTGTCGCCGTCGTTGAACTGCACGCCGACCCCGGCTGCCCGGTTGCCCTGCGCACCTTTGGGCGTGATCCAGGCGACCTTACCGGCCACCGGAATCTTCTCCGGCTCGTCCATCAGGTTCAGCAGCATGAACACCTCATCGCCCAACTTGTAGCTCTTGTTGGTCGGGATAAACAGGCCGCCGTTCTTGATGAATGGCATATAAGCCGCATAAAGCACCGACTTGTCCTTGATGGTCAGGGACAAAATGCCGTTGCGCGGCCCCGGATTGACGGCTTCATTCATGCGCACCTCCGTTACTGATGACCTGAGTCTATGCCCAGACGATCACTTCTGGGTAGGCAAGGATGCCCATTGCACCAGCAACGCTTCCAGCAGCAGCGCCGGATTGAGGTTGGCTTTGCTCATGACCTTCTGACGCTGGGCAAGGATCCAGTCCTGAATATTCAAGACTTTCTCCTGGGCTGACTTCTGCGCCAGGTATTGAATGACCTTGCGCATATCGGTAAGCCCAAGGCCTTCTTCATCCTGGGTCAACTGATAGCGCAAGATCAGGCTCGACCAATCACAGAACCAGTCGAACAACAGCAACTGCGGAATGGTTTTCCATTCTTCGGCCAGTTGAGTCGGCGATTGTTGCTGCTTGAGCAACTTCTTCACCCCTTCGACCACCAACGCCCGCTGTTCGCGCACGCCCTGGGTTTGCAATTTGACTGCGCCCAGCGGAGAACCGGCGGCCAGGGTCAGCAATTCGATGCGTTCTTCTTCCGAGCTGTCCGGCAGGGCCTTGGCCAGCCAGGCCAGGCTCATCGCTTGATTCGGCAACGGGCAGGCCTGTTGCACACAGCGACTCTTGATGGTCGGCAACAACCGGCTGGGCTGGTGACTGACCAATAGCAAAACGGTGTCGCCGGACGGTTCTTCGAGGCTTTTGAGCAAGGCGTTTGCGGCGTTGATGTTCATCGACTCGACCGGCTCGATCAACACCACCTTGCGCCCGCCCATTTGCGCGGTCTGCACCACAAAGCTGACCAGATCACGCACCTGATCGACCTTGATCGCCTTGTCGGCCTCTTCCGGTTCCAGGATGTAATTGTCGGGATGACTGCCGGCCTTGAGCAGCAGGCACGATTTGCATTCACCGCACGCATCCTGAGCAGTCGGACGCTGGCACAACAGGCTGGCCATCAACCGTTCAGCCAGCGCGCGCTTGCCGATCCCGGCCGGGCCATGCAGCAGATAGGCGTGAGCATGTTGCTTGCGCCCGGCCAACTGCTGCCAGAGGCCGTCCTGCCACGGATAGGCCTCAGCCACGGGTCAGCTCCAGCAAACGTGGCAGCAACGCATCCAGAGAGCGCTGAACCTGTGCCAGCGGCTGAGCGGCATCGATCAAGACATAACGTGAAGGATCCGCTTCGGCCCGCGCCAGGAACGCGCTGCGCACGGCATCGAAAAAGGCACGCCCTTCAAGCTCGAAGCGATCCAGCCGGCCGCGCGCGCTGGCGCGGGCCAGACCCACTTCCACCGGCAGATCGAAGATCAGTGTCAGGTCCGGACGCAAATCGCCCTGGACGAAGGTTTCCAGGGTCGCAATGCGCGCCAGCGACAAGCCGCGACCGCCACCCTGATACGCATAAGTCGAATCGGTAAAACGATCACACAATACAACCGCACCCCGCGCCAATGCCGGGCGAATCACTTCAGCCAGATGCTGGGCTCGCGCGGCAAACACCAGCAACAACTCGGTGTCCGGGTTCATGACTTCATCGACTGGGGCCAACAACACCTCGCGGATCCGCTCGGCCAACGGCGTGCCACCGGGCTCGCGGGTCAGCACAACCTCGATACCGGCAGCGCGCAGGCACTCGGCCAGGTATTCGCGATTGGTGCTCTTGCCAGCACCTTCCGGGCCTTCCAGGGTAATAAACAAGCCAGTCACAGGCGGTCCTTAATCAAAGTCATTGCGGGTTTTGCGGCGCCGCGGCATCCGGCGCGTGCTCAGGTTCCGGAGCGGGTGCAGCAGCGGGTTCTTTCTGCGCCTCTTGTGGCGCTACTTGAGGCAAAGATTCGGGATCGGGATTAGGGGACGCTGCCGGAATTGGCGCCTGCGCGTCCGGGGTGCCGGTATTCGGGGTTTCACCATTCGACGTTTCGGGCGCCGAGGCCGGTGCCGGGCTGGAGCGATAATCGGCACGACGCTTGAGCTGGAACTCGCGCACCGCATTGTTATGGGCCTCCAGATCATCGGAGAACACATGGCTGCCGTCACCGCGCGCAACAAAATACAGACTGTTGCCGGCCACCGGATTCAAAGCAGCATGGATCGCTTCGCGGCCGACCATCGCAATCGGCGTCGGCGGCAGGCCCGAAATCATGTAGGTGTTATAAGGCGTCGGCTCCTTGAGGTGGGCGCGAGTCAGCTTGCCACTGTAGCGCTCACCAAGTCCGTAGATCACCGTCGGATCGGTCTGCAGCAACATGCCCATCGCCATACGCCGCACGAACACACCGGCGATCTGCCCGCGTTCTTGTGGCACACCGGTTTCCTTTTCCACCAACGAGGCCATGATCAGCGCCTGATAGGGTTCGGTGTACGGCACATCGGCGGCCCGCTGTTCCCACTCCTTGGCCAGGACCTCGTCGAGACGATCGTAGGCTTTTTTCAGCAGCTCGATGTCCGTCATCCCGCGCACGAAGCGGTAAGTGTCGGGGAAGAATCGCCCCTCCGGGAAAATCCCGGCGTGACCAAGCTTGTCCATCACTTCGCTATCGCTCAAACCGTTCAGGGTCTGCTCGAGTTTTTCATCCTTGGCGAGGGCCGCACGGACCTGATGGAAATTCCAGCCTTCAACCAGTGTCAGGCTGTACTGCACGATGTCACCGCGTTTCCACTCATCGATCAACCCTTCGACGGTCATGCCAGGCTGCATGCGGTACTCGCCCTTATGCAAAGGCTGCCGGCTCAGATTGAATCGCCAATACACACGCAGCCAGAAGGCATCCTTGATGATGCCATCGGCTTCGAGTCGATAGAAAGTGCGGGTCGGCGTCGTGCCCTTGGGCACATCCAGCAACTGCTCCTGGGAAATGTTCAGCGGCTGTTCCAGCGCCGAATGGATTTTCCAGGCGGCAGCGCCCAGACACAGTCCCGCCAGAACCAATCCGGTTTCCAGCAGCAGCAAGAGTTTACGTCTCACGTATCAAGCATCCAGTAGCGCGCGGGCAATGGTTTGGAGTTTACGGGTGAGCGGCCCAACCGGCCAGCTCAGAGCTGCAAAGGCGCGCACCGGCCAAACACCGTACACGCTATTACAGACAAAGACTTCGTCAGCCCATTGCAGCTGATCAAGGCTGATGTCGGTGATTTGGGTGGGGATCCCCAATGATTTTGCTTGAAACAATAATTCGGCACGCATCACGCCGGCCACGCCACAGCGCTTCAAATCGGCCGTCATCAACACACCTTCGCGCACCAGGAACAGATTGCTGAACACGCCCTCGATCACCCGACCTGCCTGATCGAGCATCAATCCTTCAGCGTGATCCGTATCTTGCCATTCAGCGCGGGCAATCACTTGTTCGAGACGGTTCAGGTGTTTGAGCCCTGCAAGCAGTGGCTGGCGGGACAGCCGTGTCGTGCAGGGGAACAGGCGAACGCCTTGATCGCCATGCACGGCAGGATAAGCCACGGGAGGATTGCCTTGCAGAATGCGTCGGGCCTGAGCCGAGGGATCGGGCGCATACCCACGCAGACCGTCACCGCGCGTAAGGATCAGCTTGAGCACGCCTTCACCCAACGCTTTGGCGTAGGCCAACAGTTCACTGCGCACGAGCTCAAGATCGGTAGTGATTGCCAGGCGCGAACAGCCATCGGCCAGACGCGACAGATGCCGGTCCAGCAACAGTGGTTGCCCGCCCTTGACTGCGATGGTCTCGAACAGACCATCGCCATAAGCCAGGCCGCGATCCTTCAGCGACAAAGCGTCAGCCGGCTGACCGTCGACCCAGCTGTCCATCAGTCAGCGAACCGGCGGAACACCAGCGAGCCGTTGGTACCGCCAAAACCGAAGGAGTTGGATAGCACCACATCGATGTCCATGTTACGTGCGGTGTGAGGTACGAAATCGAGGTCGCAACCTTCGTCCGGTTCGTCGAGGTTGATGGTCGGTGGCGCCACCTGGCTGTTGATCGCCAGCACGCTGAAGATCGCCTCGACTGCGCCTGCTGCACCCAGCAAGTGACCGGTCATGGACTTGGTCGAACTGACGGCCAGTTTGTAGGCGTGATCGCCAAACACCGACTTGATGGCACATGCTTCAGCGAGGTCGCCGGCCGAAGTCGACGTGCCGTGGGCGTTGACGTACTGGACCTGATCGCCATTGATCTTCGCGTCGCGCAAGGCATTGGTGATGCAACGTGCGGCACCGGCGCCATCGGCGGGCGGCGAAGTCATGTGGTAGGCATCGCCACTGGTGCCAAAGCCGATCAGCTCGGCATAGATAGTCGCGCCACGCGCTTTTGCGTGTTCCAGCTCTTCGAGAACCAGAGCACCGGCACCGTCGGACAACACGAAGCCGTCACGGCCCTTGTCCCATGGACGGCTGGCGCGGGTTGGCTCGTCGTTGCGGGTCGACAGCGCGCGGGAGGCACCGAAGCCGCCCATGCCCAGACCGCAAGCCGCCATCTCGGCGCCGCCGGCAATCATCACATCGGCTTCGTCGTACATGATGTTGCGTGCCGCCATGCCGATGCAGTGCGTACCGGTGGTACAGGCTGTGGCTATGGCGTAGTTAGGTCCCTGTGCACCCAGGTGGATGGACAGAAAACCAGAAATCATATTGATGATCGAGCCAGGCACGAAAAACGGAGAAATCCGTCGTGGGCCGGAATCATGCAGCGTGCGGCTGGTTTCTTCGATATTGGTCAGACCGCCAATACCTGAACCCATGGCCACGCCGATGCGCTCACGGTTGGCGTCGGTGACTTCCAGACCAGAGTTGCGTACAGCCTGAAAACCTGCGGCCAGACCGTACTGAATGAACAGGTCGAGCTTGCGAGCTTCCTTGACCGACAGATATTCCTCGACATTGAAGCCCTTTACCGAGCCGCCAAAACGGGTGGAATAGGCAGAAAGGTCGGTGTGTTCGATCAGACCAATGCCACTGCGGCCAGCCAGAATGCCCTGCCAACTGCTCGGCACATCCGTGCCCAGTGGCGACAACATACCCATACCGGTGACTACGACGCGTCTACGCGACACAGCACTCTCCTTTTTCAAATGACGACTTTGCATCAGGCCTAAAGAAAAAACCGCACGCCGTGATGGCAGTGCGGTTTTTCCATGACAGCAAGCAACGATTACAAGCTATTAAGCCTGGTGGTTTGTAACGTAATCGATTGCGGCTTGTACTGTAGTGATCTTCTCAGCTTCTTCGTCAGGGATTTCGGTCTCGAATTCCTCTTCCAGAGCCATCACCAGCTCAACGGTGTCAAGGGAGTCAGCACCCAGGTCTTCAACGAAGGAAGCAGTGTTGACCACTTCTTCTTCTTTAACGCCCAGTTGCTCGGCA
Organism: Pseudomonas sp. JAI111; assembly: GCF_024809425.1. NCBI lineage: Bacteria > Pseudomonadati > Pseudomonadota > Gammaproteobacteria > Pseudomonadales > Pseudomonadaceae > Pseudomonas > Pseudomonas sp. JAI111. Next base: position 270,050 of record NZ_JANUCB010000002.1, read on the forward strand.
ACGATTTTCTTGACGCGCTCTTCGATGGTGCTCATACCTTGTTTTCACTCCTAATGGACAAATTCAGGCAGCTGGCCAGTGGGTAAGTGTATAGAAAGACTTTTCAGCATTTCAACTGAAAGCTTCACTCCTCAAACCCGGCGGCCCTCTGCCTATAAATAGATTGCAGCTTTATAACGGATTTTAGACAGCTCGTATGACATTTTTTTGAAGCAATCCGTCACATTTAACTCATGTACATCCCGCCGTTCACCGGGATTGTAGCCCCAGTAACGTAAGCCGCACCGTCGGATGCAAGAAAAGCGACCACAGACGCGATCTCTTGAGCTTGTCCCAGACGACCCAGCGGAATCTGCGTCTGCAAGGCTTCACGCTGTGCCTCAGGCAGTTCACGGGTCATATCGGTGTCGATGAACCCTGGGGCCACCGAGTTTACCGTAATCGAACGCGAACCGACTTCACGCGCCAGTGCACGGCTGAAACCTTCCAGACCGGCCTTGGCGGCTGCGTAGTTTACTTGGCCTGCGTTGCCCATGGCACCCACAACCGAACCAATACTGATAATTCGTCCCCAACGGGCTTTGGTCATACCGCGCAAAACACCCTTGGACAGGCGGAACAGACTGTTCAGGTTGGTATCGACGACGTCATGCCATTCGTCATCTTTCATGCGCATCATCAGATTATCGCGGGTGATACCGGCATTATTGACCAGGATCGCCGGCGCACCGTACTGTGCAGAAATGCTCGCCAGCACCGCAGCAACGGATTCGTCGCTGGTGACATTGAGTTCCATGCCAGTGCCTTGAACGCCATTTTCTTTCAGGGTGGCGGCAATACGTTCGGCGCCAGAAGCGGAAGTCGCGGTGCCCACAACGATGGCGCCCTGACGACCCAGCTCCAGGGCAATGGCCTGGCCGATACCGCGGCTTGCACCGGTGACCAGTGCAACTTTACCTTGCAGACTCATGCAAGTTTCTCCTGATTCAGGCCAGCGCTGCACGGGCGGCAGCGAAAGCGTCTGGGGTATTAAGATTGGATGTCGACACGCCTTCGGCGCAACGTTTGTTCAGGCCGGCCAGCACTTTGCCAGGACCGCATTCGACCAGTTGAGTCGCGCCCTTGGCAGCCAGCGCCTGGACCGATTCGACCCAGCGCACAGGCTTGTAGAGCTGCTCGAGCAGATCGCGCTTGAGGGTTTCCAGATCGGCCGGCACGCCGGCGCTGACGTTCTGTACCACAGGGATCTGCGGCGCCTGCCAGTCAATCGCCGCGATCGACTCGGCGAAGCGCTCGGCTGCCGGACGCATCAGTTCGCAGTGCGATGGCACACTCACTGGCAGTGGCATGGCGCGCTTGGCGCCACGGGCCTTGCAGCCTTCAATGGCGCGTTCGACCGCCGCCTTGGCACCAGCGATAACCACTTGGCCCGGGGAGTTGAAGTTCACCGCGCTGACCACTTCGCCTTGTGCCGCTTCAGCACAGGCAGCCAGCACATCAGCATCGTCCAGACCGAGGATAGCGGCCATGCCACCCTGCCCGGCCGGAACGGCTTCCTGCATCAGCTGACCACGACGCTCAACCAGCTTGACGGCATCGCCCAGCGTCAGGCTACCCGCGGCAACCAGTGCGCTGTACTCGCCCAGACTGTGACCGGCAACGTAAGCCGGACGCGCGCCGCCTTCAGCCAGCCACAGGCGCCACAAGGCGATCGAGGCGGTCAGAATGGCCGGCTGGGTCTTATCGGTTTGATTGAGTTGCTCTTCCGGCCCTTGCTGGGTCAGTGCCCACAGGTCGTAACCCAGAGCATCGGAAGCTTCTTTGAATGTTTCGAGGACAATCGGATGTTGCGCGCCCAACTCGGCCAGCATGCCGAGGGACTGCGAACCCTGTCCTGGAAAGACGAATGCGAGGGAAGCAGACATGTAACAAGCCCCTAATGATCTTGTCGTCGGAGAATTGACGTCCCGCTCCGGGGACGCAAGAAACTGACAGTTGGATGGCCAATTGAACTGAGCGGTCACATTTAAGCATTGTCCGACGAAAACGCCTAAAGCAACAAATCCTCCAGACGGCCGTGAATACGCTCCGGCAGGTTTTCCTGGATCTCGATCACCGCACGCTGTATCGCACTTTGAAACCCCTGAACGCCGGCTGAACCATGGCTCTTCACGACAATCCCCTGCAACCCGAGGAAACTCGCGCCGTTATGCCGCGCAGGCGCCAGATCGGCTTGCAGGCGCTTCATCAGCGGCAGCGCCAGCGCACCGACCATTTTTGACGCGAGGTTTTTCTTGAACAAGGCCTCGATACGCCCGGCAATCATGGTCGCCAGGCCTTCGCTGGACTTGAGCAGGATATTGCCGACAAAGCCGTCACACACCACCACATCCGCCTCGCCCCGGTACAAACCGTCACCTTCGACAAAGCCGATGTAGTTGATGCCGCGAGCGCTCTGCAACAAAGTCGCGGCCAGCTTGACCTGCTGATTGCCCTTGATGTCTTCGGTACCGATGTTCAGCAACGCCACGCGCGGACGAACGATGCCCAGGGTCTCCGCCGCCACCGAGCCCATCACTGCAAACTGCAACAAGTGCTCGGCACTGCAATCGACGTTGGCGCCTAGGTCGAGCAACTGGCAATACCCCTTCTGCGTCGGAATAGCCGCCACCATCGCCGGACGATCGATACCCGGCAACGTCTTGAGCACAAACCGCGACAACGCCATCAGCGCGCCGGTATTGCCGGCACTGACACACGCCTGGACCTTGCCATCGCGCAGCAACTCGAGCGCCACACGCATCGACGAATCGGGCTTGCCACGCAGTGCCTGGGCAGGCTTCTCGTCCATGGTAATAACTTCGGATGCCGGAGCAATCGACAGGCGCGCGCGATCCATAGCCGATTGGCCAGAGAGCAGTTCTTCAAGAAGGGAAGGTTGACCAACGAGGGTCAGGTGCAGCGAGGGCGTAGCAGACAGACAAGCAAGGCTGGCCTGAACAATGCTGCGGGGACCGAAGTCCCCGCCCATTGCGTCAATCGCGATGACTTGAGCAGACAAGGATTACTCGTCAGCGCCCTTGTCGATCACTTTACGGCCACGGTATACGCCTTCTGGCGATACGTGGTGACGCAGGTGAACTTCACCGGTGGTTTTTTCTACAGACAGGGTGCTAGCCTCGAGAGCGTCGTGCGAACGGCGCATGTCACGGGCAGAGCGGGATTTTTTGTTCTGCTGAACAGCCATAATTGATTAACTCCTAAACGTTTGGGTCACGCTTTAACTGCGCCAATACACTGAACGGGTTGGACCGCGTTACCTCGTCCTCGCTCGGTTCGGGCTCATCGAGACCCGCCGGCTGCTGGCATTCTTCCGGATGATGAGCAGGCACAATGGGCAAGGCGAGCAGAAGCTCCTCCTCGATCAGTGACTGCAGATCCAATGGATCTTCGCCCAGTTCCAGCACGTCATAACCTTTCGGCAACGACTGGGTATTCGCACCCTCCTTCACCACAGCATAACTGCATTCGCTATGGATCGGCAGGGTGACCAGCTCAAGACAACGCTGGCAAACCATTTTGACTTCGGTGTCGATAAAGCTGTGAATTACCACAGATTTACGTTCATCTCGTTCAAAAACGAATTTAGCCTGCACCGTACCGACAGTATCGGAAAGCGGGTCGCAGAGTCTCTCCAAATCGGCTAGCAGCAATTCACCTTGAAGGGTGGTGCCACGATCAGCCAATTTGCGCGGGTCAACGTGAGGTGGAATCGGGTCATTCAACATAGGCGCAGCATTATAGGGATGCCCCCAGCCATGTCAAAGGAAATTCAGCCCTGTCCGTCACTTGCACGCCTCCGCTAGAATTCGCACCTGCCTTTTGGAGATGCGCATGCTGCCTTTATTACTCGCTTCAAGCTCGGTGTATCGCCGGGAATTGCTGGCCCGCCTGCAGCTGCCGTTCATTTGCAGCTCACCGGATATCGACGAAAGCCACCGTCCGGGCGAGCCAGCCATTGATCTGGTCAAGCGCCTCGCCAAAGAGAAGGCGCTGGCGCTTGCCGCCAGCCACCCCGCTCATCTGATTATCGGCTCCGACCAGGTCTCCGTACTCGGCGACAGGATTATCGGCAAACCCCACACCTTCGAAAAAGCCCGCGAACAACTGCTGGCTTCGAGCGGTGCCAGCGTCACCTTCCTCACCGGCCTGGCACTGCTTAACAGCCAGACCGGCGACTGCCAGGTCGACTGCGTACCCTTTACCGTACACATGCGCACGCTCGATCCGGCACGCATCGAACGCTACCTGCGCGCGGAACAACCCTACGACTGCGCTGGCAGCTTCAAGGCTGAAGGTTTAGGGGTCAGCCTGTTTCAAAGCACCGAAGGCCCTGACGCAACCAGCCTGATCGGCCTGCCGTTGATTCGCCTGATCGACATGCTGCTGGCCGAAGGCGTGCAAATACCCTGAGCACCGCAAAACAGACAGCGCGAATGTAAAAAACCGGCCACGAAGGCCGGTTTTTTTATGCCGCAGAGGATCAGCGCAGCGATGGACCGTGAAAGCCCATCCACATCGCCAATTGCTCAGCAACGCTGGCACCGAGTTTTTTCGAAAAACGGTCGAACGGCGACTCCTGAATGGTGAAATCCACCAGTTCCTTCTCGCCAATCACATCGCGCGCAACCGAACTGGCATTGCCCAGACCATCGATCAGGCCCAGCGGCAACGCCTGCTCGCCATTCCAGACCAGACCGGAGAACAGCTCTGGATGCTCCTTGTCCTTGATGCGATCCCCACGCCCTTTCTTGACGCTGTTGATGAACTGCTGGTGAGTCGTATCAAGCACGCCCTGCCAGAACTGGGTTTCTTCGGGTTTCTGCGGCTGGAACGGATCAAGGAACGATTTGTGCTCGCCCGACGTATAGGTCCGACGCTCAACGCCAAGCTTCTCCATCGTGCCGACAAAACCGTACCCGGCCGCCGTCACACCAATGGAACCCACCAGACTCGCCTTATCGGCGTAGATCTGATCTGCCGCACTGGCGATGTAGTAGGCACCGGAGGCGCCCAGGTCCGAAATCACCGCATACACCTTGGTGTCCGGGTGCAGACCGCGCAAACGGACGATTTCGTCGTACACGTAACCCGACTGCACCGGACTGCCGCCCGGGCTGTTGATGCGCAGGATAATACCCTTGACCTTTTCGTCCTCGAACGCCGCACGCAAGCTGCCGACGATGTTGTCAGCGCTGGCCGGCTCCTTGTCGGCAATCATCCCGGTCACGTCGATCAATGCGGTGTAGTGGGAGCCGCGGGTGGCGCTTTTTTCCATGTCCATCAGCGGCGTGAACAGGATCAGCGCGGCAAACAGGTACACAAAGGTCAGCAGCTTGAAGAAAATCCCCCAGCGACGAGACCGGCGCTGCTCCTGCACACTGGCCAGCAAGGTTTTTTCCAGCAGCTTCCAGCTTTTCTCGTCACCGCTCTCTGCGCTCGCCTTCGTGGGCGCTTTCCATTCGTCGGTCATGACATTTACCCCAGCAAAAAACGATTAAGCCCGCTCACTCAGCCAGGCATGCAATTCTGAAAAATGGTCAATGGCCAGTGCCGGCTCGAACAACTTCAGCGCCTCGATCGATTGCGCGCCATAGCTGACCGCCACCGAATCCATACCGGCGTTACGCGCCATCTGCAGATCAAACGAAGAATCGCCGACCATCAACGCCTGCTCGGGGCGAACGTTGCAATGCGCCAGAATCTGCTCAAGCATCAGCGGATGGGGCTTGCTGGCGGTTTCGTCAGCGGCGCGGGTGATATCGAAATAATCTTCCCAGCCGTGAGACTTGAGCACGCGATCCAGCCCGCGACGCGCCTTGCCCGTCGCCACGGCCAAATGATAACCCTCGGCGCGAAACGCCTCCATGGACTCAACCACACCCTCGAACAGCGGCGAAGGCACAGCTTCAGAGGCGATGTAATGATCGGCATAGTGCTGACGGAACGCCACGAGGTCGGCATCGCCAATGTCGGGATACAAGGTGCGAATAGCCTCGGGCAAGCCGAGGCCGATAATGCCTTTGACGGCAAAATCATCGCGCAACTGAAATCCGGACCGTTCGGAGGCGACATGCATCGCCTCGACAATCCGACCTATGGAGTCAGCGAGCGTGCCGTCCCAATCAAATATCAGCAGCTTGTAATCAGAGGGGTGCACTCAGGCGCTCCACGGTCTTGGCCCACATCTCATCGACAGGCGCCTGCAACTTCAGCTCGCCACCATCGGGCAGCGGCACGGTCAGCATGTACGCGTGCAGGAACAGGCGCTTGCCGCCCAGGTCGCGGATTTCCTTGCTGAACGCTTCATCGCCATACTTGGTATCGCCTGCGATGCAGTGCCCGGCGTGCAAGGTGTGGACGCGAATCTGGTGGGTCCGACCGGTGATCGGCCTGGCTTCGACCATGGTGGCAAAGTCACCGAAGCGACGCAGGACCTTGAACACGGTCACGGACTCCTTGCCCTCCTCCTCGTCGACCTCGACCATACGCTCGCCGGAACGCAGATTGCTCTTGCCGAGCGACGCGCGCACTTGCTTGATCGATGTCGCCCAGTTACCGCGAACCAGCGCCATGTAGCGCTTGTCGACCCCGTCGCCGCGCAAGGCAGTGTGCAAGTGGCGCAACATGCTGCGTTTCTTGGCGATCATCAACAGGCCGGAGGTATCACGGTCGAGTCGGTGAACCAGCTCGAGCTCCTTGCAATCGGGACGCAACTGACGAAAGGCTTCGATCACGCCGTAAGTCAGGCCGCTACCGCCGTGAACAGCGATGCCGGCAGGCTTGTTGATCACGATCAGCGCCTTGTCCTCGAAGACAATCGACGCTTCGAGGCGCTGCAGCAGACCCTGGGCCAGCGGCACAGGCTCGTCGCGCTCAGGCACGCGAACCGGCGGCACGCGCACGATATCGCCCGCCTGCAGCTTGTATTCGGGCTTGATCCGACCTTTGTTCACCCGCACTTCGCCTTTGCGCAAAATGCGGTAAATCAAAGTCTTGGGCACGCCTTTGAGCCGAGCGAGAAGGAAGTTATCAATACGTTGGCCGGCATATTCCGGCGAGACCTCCAGCAGTTGTACGGCTGGGGTCGAAGGGGCAGTAGTCGTCATGTCGCGGATGATAACAATTTTTTATGGAATTGAAGCACTTAATCATTGCTGCTATAGTCGCGAACGCCGCCAAAAGCGGCCTGGACAGCGGACTAACGGTCAAAAACCGGCCCTGACCAACGCAATTCACCAGGACGCGAGGCCGTCCTACGGGGCTTTCGCTACGTAACGGTGGAGTTTGCAGCTGTAACGAGCGCAGGTGACATGAGGCCTGAATCAAGCCGCAAAGCAGAGTTTTCACTCGCCTTGCGAGCCAATATTCACGGCCAGTTCACAAAGTGCAGTCAGCGGCGAACGACCTCGAGCGAACGCTTCGGAAACACCGCCTAAATTAGCCATGATGCGTGACCTCCCCCTTCGGAGCTCACGGTAAATGCCAACCCGCTGCGGATTCTGCGCGCGGCAGCACCCGAATTATCAGGGATACGTGTAGGGTGGAGATGCACAACCGCTGGACTGTGTAGCAATAGGCTTTATCAAGACGCTTCATCTCGTCCACAGCCGCTGGTTGATTCCTCCTCCTGACTGAGTGCTTAAGTAGCCACAGCAAGCAGGACGCGTACGTCGCGATAACGGCCCAATTGGCCAGACATCGCTGGACACGGGAATGGCCAACCACTCCCGACGCACCTGACACCGACCATGAGAAGTCGTGTGTGCCGAACGCCGTTTCCGGCAGCCCGGAAACCGACGGTACTACATGAAAAGAATGCTGATTAACGCAACTCAACCCGAAGAGTTGCGTGTTGCACTGGTAGATGGCCAACGCCTCTACGACCTGGACATCGAATCCGGTGCACGCGAGCAGAAAAAGGCCAACATCTATAAAGGCCGGATTACTCGCATCGAACCAAGCCTTGAGGCTGCCTTTGTCGATTTCGGCTCTGAGCGCCATGGCTTCCTGCCCCTCAAAGAAATCTCCCGCGAATACTTCAAGAAAGCTCCTGAAGGCCGCGTCAACATCAAGGACGTCCTGAGCGAAGGCCAGGAAGTCATCGTTCAGGTCGAAAAAGAAGAACGTGGCAACAAGGGCGCCGCCCTGACCACCTTCATCAGCCTGGCCGGTCGTTACCTGGTGCTGATGCCGAACAACCCGCGTGCCGGCGGTATCTCCCGTCGCATCGAAGGTGAAGAGCGCAACGAACTGCGTGAAGCCCTGAACGGCCTGGTTGCCCCGGCCGACATGGGTCTGATCGTGCGCACTGCCGGCCTTGGCCGCAGCAGCGAAGAAATGCAGTGGGACCTCGATTACCTGCTGCAACTGTGGACCGCCATCAAAGAAGCCTCGCTGGATCGTTCCGCGCCTTTCCTGATCTATCAGGAAAGCAACGTGATCATCCGCGCCATCCGCGATTACCTGCGCCAGGACATCGGCGAAGTGCTGATCGACAGCGTTGAAGCCCAGGACGAAGCCCTGACCTTCATCCGTCAGGTGATGCCGCAGTACGCCAGCAAGATCAAGCTGTACGAAGACAGCGTTCCGCTGTTCAACCGTTTCCAGATCGAAAGCCAGATCGAGACCGCTTTCCAGCGCGTCGTCGAACTGCCTTCCGGTGGTTCCATCGTTATCGATCCGACCGAAGCCCTGGTGTCCATCGACATCAACTCGGCGCGCGCCACCAAAGGCAGCGACATCGAAGAAACCGCCCTGCAGACCAACCTTGAAGCCGCCGAAGAAATTGCCCGTCAGTTGCGCTTGCGCGACATCGGCGGCCTGATCGTCATCGACTTCATCGACATGACCCCTGCCAAGAACCAGCGCGCCGTGGAAGAGAAAGTCCGCGAATGCCTGGAAGCCGACCGCGCTCGCGTGCAAGTCGGTCGCATCTCGCGCTTCGGCCTGCTGGAAATGTCCCGTCAGCGCCTGCGTCCATCGCTTGGCGAAAGCAGCGGTATCGTCTGCCCGCGTTGCAACGGCACCGGCATCATCCGTGACGTTGAATCGCTGTCGCTGGCGATCCTGCGCCTGATCGAAGAAGAAGCCCTGAAAGACCGCACCGCTGAAGTTCGCGCCCAAGTGCCGATCCCGGTGGCTGCGTTCCTGCTCAACGAAAAACGCAACTCGATCACCAAGATCGAACTGCGCACCCGTGCTCGCATCGTCATTCTGCCGAACGATCACCTCGAAACGCCGCACTTCGAAGTTCAGCGTCTGCGCGATGACAGCCCGGAAGCCGCTGTCGGCCAGTCCAGCTACGAAATCGCTGCTGCCGCTGCCGAAGTCGAAGAAGTCCAGCCAGCCGCTGCGACCCGCACCCTGGTTCGCCAGGAAGCCGCGGTCAAGACCGCTCCGGCCCGCGCCAATGCTCCGGTTCCGACCGAAGTCGTCGCTGCCGCGCCAGTGGCTGCACCGGTCTCGGCGCCAGAGCCAAGCCTGTTCAAGGGTCTGGTGAAATCGTTGGTCAGCCTGTTCGCGACCAAGGAAGAGCCTGTCGCTCCGGTTGTGGTTGAAAAACCAGTGACCACCGAGCGTCCGGCCCGCAACGAAGAGCGTCGCAACGGTCGTCAGCAGAGCCGCAACCGTAATGGTCGCCGCGATGAAGAACGCAAGCCTCGTGAAGAACGTGCACCGCGCGAAGAACGCGCACCACGTGAGCCACGTGAAGCCCGCGAACCCCGCGAAGAAACGCCAGTTGTTGCTCGCGAAGAACGTGCACCTCGTGAAGAACGCGCTCCACGCGCCCCTCGTGAAGAACGTGCCCCGCGCGCTCCACGCGAAGATCGCAAGCCACGCGGTGACCGCGAAGAGCGTCCGGTTCGTGAACTGCGTGAGCCTCTGGATGCCACTCCAGCTGCCGCTGCCGCCGTCGCGACCGCTGCCGTTACCACTGAAGAGCGTCCAGCTCGCCAGCCTCGTGAAGAACGCGCTCCACGCCCACCGCGTGAAGAACGTCAACCACGTGCCGAGCAAGCTGCCGCCGTTGCCGAAGAAGAACTGGTGACCAACGAAGAGCAACTGCAGGAAGACGGTCAGGAAGGCGCCGAAGGCGATCGTCCACGCCGCCGCTCCCGTGGCCAGCGTCGTCGCAGCAACCGTCGCGAGCGTCAGCGTGATGCCAACGGCAACGTGATCGAAGGTTCGGAAGAGTCTGGCGAAGGTAACGAAGCTGGTGAAGGCAACGAAGCTGCCGAACGCAACGAAGCGCCAAGCACTTCCGATCTGGCCGCCGGCCTGGCTGTTACCGCAGCCGTTGCCAGCACCGTGATCAGCGCACCAGCTGAAGCACAAGCGCACGAGCAAGCCGAACGCGCCACTGCCGCTACTCTGGAAACATCTCCGGTCGAAGCACCTGTGGTTGAAGCAACGACTCCGGTCGAAGCCACCGTCGCACCGGAAATCGAAGTGGCCACGGTTCGCGAAGAAACACAGCCTGTGGTGGAAGCCGCACCGGTCGCCGAACCCGTGTTCGCCGCCGAGCAAGCTGTCGAAACCTCCAGCGAAACCGTAACCGAAGCTGTCCGTGAAGTTCGCGAAGAACAAACCGCGTTCAACTGGGTTGCCGAGCCGGTTGCTGTCGAAGCTCCAGCACCTGTTGCGCAAGCTCCGGTTGATGAAGCCCCGGTTGCTGAAGCGATCGTCTCCGAGCCAGTGGTTGCTGCCGCCGAGCCTGCTCCGGTCGTGGAAGCGCCGGTTGTGGCTGAAGCTGTTGCGCCGCAAGTCGAAGCTGCCCCTGTCAGCGCCCTGACCCCAAGCGGCCGTGCGCCCAACGACCCGCGTGAAGTGCGTCGTCGCAAGCGTGAAGAAGAGCGTCTGAAGAAGGAAGCCGAACTGGCTGCCGCTGCTGCTCCGGCAGAAGCAGCTCCGGCTCCGGCCTCCGAGCCTGCACCGGTTGCAGCTGAAGTGATCGAATCGGCACCTGTTGCCGAGTCGGTCATCGAAGAAGCACCACGCTCCGTACAGGAAGCGGTAGAGCAACACGAACAAGCCCTGGAAAAAGAACACGAGCCTAAACCACTCGTCTGATTCCATCGGCCACTAAAAAGCCCCGCCTGGTAATCCAGGCGGGGCTTTTTTATTCCCGTTGTAAATCACCGCGATCCAATGTGGGAGCGGGCTTGCTCGCGATAGCGGAGGATCAGCTTGCATAAATGTTGAATGTAAAACAGCAATCGCGAGCGAGCCCGCTCCCACAGGGGATTTGTGCTGAAGCTACTTGAAGAGCAATTTCTCCGGGACATCCACATCCCACAACACCCCTGGATCGTCCACCGCCACTTCGACCACCCTGCCCTGCGCAAACAGCGGCTTGGCACCGTGATCGCCGGACAATGCCATCAACCCCGGTCCAAAACTGCGGTCAAACCCGACCGGATGCCCATACTTGCCCTCGTACACCGGCACGGTGACGCAATCAGCAGCTATGCCGGCGACCACCCGCTCAATACTCGACGGCAGGATAAACGGCATATCCCCCAGCACAATCACCCAGCCACCAAGTTCTGGGCACGCCTTCACACCGGCAGCAATGCTGTCGCCCATCCCGGCAGAATCGATCAATACAACCTCGAAGCCGTACGCCTGAGCCATGCGTATCACCTGGGGACGCTCCTCGGTGGTCACCAGCACGCGCTTCCCCAGCGAAGCAGGCAGGCTCACCAGGACTTGCTCGATGACGGAGCGAACCGCGCCATCCCGGCCCGTGCAATCAGCCAGCAACTTGTCCTTGTCCGTCCCCGCCACCTGCCTGAAACGACTGCCCTGCCCCGCCGCCAGGACGATGATGCCGATGAGCTCACTCATACAACCTCCTGCAACGGCTTCTTCTGCTTGAGTTCGACGCCGTTCTTGATCGCCACAATTTCGGCCAGCAGCGACAAGGCGATTTCCGCCGGACTGTGGCTACCGATGTGCAAACCGATCGGACCGTGCAACCGTTCGATGGCCTGTGGTGACAAGCCTAGCTGAGCCAGGTTATCCCGACGTTTGAGGCTGTTGACTCGCGATCCCAGGGCACCGACATAGAAAGCCTTGGAGTCCAGGGCCGTCAGCAACGCCATGTCATCCAGACGCGGATCGTGGGTCAGCGCGACGATGGCCGTGCGCTCGTCAGTCTGGATCGTCAGCACCGCCTCATCCGGCATGCCCGGGACGAAACGCCCGTGCTGCTCTTCCCAACCGTAGACGAACTCGCTGCGTGGATCGCAGATCAGCACCTCGAAATCGAGCAATCGGGCCATCTCGGCGACGTACCGGGACAACTGCCCCGCGCCGATCAGCAATAACCGCCAACGAGGGCCGTAGATGGCCCGCAGCGTCTTGCCATCAAACGTCAGCACATCGCTCTTGCTCGCCGGCTGCAAAGCCACTTCGCCCGTTTCCAGATCAAGTGTGCGGGCGACGATTTCATGGGCCTCGCAGCGCGCCAACAGCTGCGCCACCCATTCCGGATCGCCCACGCGCTCTTCAGTCAGACGTAACGTGCCGCCGCAGGGCAAACCAAACCGCGCGGCCTCCTCGCGGGTGACGCCGTAGGTGATCAATTGCACAGGCGGCCCGTCAGTCGCAATCCGCCCGTCGTGCAACCGCGCAATCAGATCATCTTCGACACAACCACCGGACACCGAACCGATCACCACGCCGTCTTCACGCAATGCCAGCATGGCGCCAGGCGCCCGGGGCGCGGTGCCCCAGGTCTGGACCACGCTGAACAACACCACCCGCTGACCGGCACGGCGCCATTCGAGGACGCTGCGCAGGACATTCAGATCTGCGCTGTCCATCAGGCTTGTGCCTTCTGCCAACCCTGCAGCTGAAAGCGAACCGGCAGCGTGCGGATGCGTTTGCCGGTCGCCGCGAAGATCGCGTTGCACAGCGCTGGCGCTATCGGTGGCACGCCTGGCTCACCGACACCGCCCAGCGGCACCACGCCTGGAGGCGTCACCAGATGCACGGCGACTTCCTTCGGTGCCAGGGACATGCGCGCCACTTCGTACATGTGGAAGTTGTCCTGCTGGACCTTGCCGTCCTTGAAGCTGATTTCCCCCAGCACCGCATTGCCCAGGCCCATGACGCAGGCGCCTTCAAACTGAGAGCGAATCCGCTCCGGGTTGATTTGCGGACCGCAATCCACGGCGATGTCGGCTTTATGCACGATCAACGTGCCGTCGTCCTTGACCTCGACCTCAATGACCGCCGCCACGTAAGTGACAAAGCTGTAATGCACCGCCAGCCCCAAACCTCGGCCCTTGGGCAACTCACGACCCCAGCCGGCTGCCTTGGCAGCGGTTTCCAGCACCGTGCGCATCCGGGCGGTGTCGATCGGGTAACGTTCGGGCGACTCGCCGTAGTTCCACTCCTCACTCAAGGTGCGCGGATCGATCTGGCGGTCCGGACCGAGCAACTTGATCTGGTATTTGAGCGGATCCTGCTTTGCCTTGTGCGCCAGCTCATCGACGAAGCTCTGGATCGCAAAGCCGTGAGGAATGTTCGATACGGAGCGATACCAGCCGACCCGGGTATGGATCGCGGCTTCCGGGTTTTCCAGGCGCACATTGGGAATGGCGTAGGCCATGTTGGTGAACCCCATGCCCAACTCGAACGCCGCTTCGTGGTTCATGCCCGGCGCGAACAGCGCCGTAATGCTCGGGGCAACGGTGCGGTGCAGCCAACCGGAAGGCAAGCCATCCTTGTTCAGGCTGGCCTTCAGGTATTCGGCCGACACCGTATGGAAGTAGGAGTTGTGGATGTCGTCTTCACGGGTCCATTGCACACGTACAGCCTTGCCCGGGAATTCCTTGGCGAGAACGGCTGCTTCGATGATGAAATCCGGTTTGGACTTGCGACCGAAACCGCCACCCAGCAAGGTCACGTTAAACGTGACGTTATCGAAGGGAATGCCCAGGCGTTCGCCGATGCGCTCGCGGGTAACTTGCGGCGCCTGGCTCGGGCCCCAGGCTTCGCACACGCCATCCTTGAAGCGGGCGATGGCGACCATCGGTTCCATTGGCGCCTGTGCCAGGTGTGGCAGGTAGTAGGAGGCTTCGACAGTGCTGCTGGCGCCTTTCATGGCCTCGTCGATGTTGCCGGTATTGCGCACCACTTTGCCGGGTTGCAGGGACGCAGCTTCCAGCTCCTTGCGGTAGGCAATCGAGTCATAACTGGCGTTGGGACCGTCATCCCACTCGATTTTCAACGCCTCGCGGCCCTTGATTGCGGCCCAGGTGTTGCTGGCCACGACGGCAACGCCGCCCAATGGCTGGAATTCGGACGGCAGCGGACGGCCTTCGATCTGAATGACCTTTATCACCCCCGGGACTTTCAGCGCGGCGCTGGAATCGACGGATTTAACCTTGCCGCCATAGACCGCCGGACGGGCAATCGTGGCGTATAGCATGCCGTCGAAATGCACATCGGCACCGTAAACGGCGCGGCCAATGACGATGTCGGCACCGTCGATGGCCTTGGTGCCCTCTTTGCCGATGTAGCGAAATTCCGATGGTTGCTTGAGTCGCAGACTGTCGCGAGCCGGCACGGCCAGCGCTCCGGCAGTAGCGGCCAAGGCGCCATAGCCCAGTTCACGGCCGGTGGGTTGGTGAATCACTTTGTGCAGTTGCGCATGGCACTCGCTGACCGGGACTTTCCACTGATCGGCCGCAGCCTGTTCCAGCATGGTCCGCGCGGCAGCACCGCAGCGGCGCATCGGTTCGTACCAGTGACGCATGCTGCGCGAGCCGTCGGTGTCCTGGTTGCCGAAGCGCACTTCGTCGCCCGGTGCCTGCTGCACCTTCATCATCGCCCAGTCAGCGTCCAGTTCATCGGCTACTACCATGGTCAGGCTGGTGCGCACGCCCTGGCCCATTTCCGAACGGTTGCAGACGACTGTCACCATGCCGTCAGCGGCGATGCTGACGTAAACCTTGGGATCATCGACCCAGCCATTGGGCATGCCGTCGGCGCCGAACTTTTTCTCTTTTTCTTCAGCGAAAGCGTCTTGCCAGCCCCAGCTTGCCACCAGCACCAACGCACCGGTCGCACCGACACCTTTAAGGAAACCACGGCGACTGAGGTTGCTCAGCGCAAAATCATTCGGCAACTGGCTCATGCCTTGGCCTCCTTCAGGTGAGTGGAGGCTTGGCGGATGGCGGTCTTGATCCGGTTGTAGGTGCCGCAGCGGCAAATATTGCCGACCATCGCCTCTTCAATCTGTTCGTCGCTGGGGTTCGGATGGGTCTTGAGCAACGCGGTGGCCGACATGATTTGCCCACCCTGGCAGAAACCGCATTGAGCCACAGCGGTTTCAAGCCAGGCCTGTTGCACGACTTGCCCGACCGGGTCGACGTGCAAATTATCGATGGTGGTGACGTTCTGGCCGACCACCGAACCGATCGGCGTGATGCAACTGCGCGCCGGGGCGCCGTCGATATGAATGGTGCAGGCACCGCACAGGCCCATGCCGCAGCCAAACTTGGTGCCGTTGTAGCCGGCTACGTCGCGGATAGCCCAGAGCAGCGGCATGTCCTCGGTGACATCGAGTTGATGGTCTTGACCATTGAGTTTCAGGGTAATCATGGGCACGCCCGCATATTTATTGAGGTTATGGGGTCGAGCAATCTGCCGCCTGGGGTTGGCGGTTGGCATTACGCAGATCGACTCAGGCTAATGAGGCTCTCTTATGCGGACAGGAAGGTCTGCATCGGGCCTTTGGTGGAGCAAATGCTTGCATCGTTAGGTGGCTAAGTTAACTCAGCATTAACAAAAAAGCCCTGCACATTTGAAGGTGTGTAGGGCTCTGAAATCAGTCATTGAAGCGTAGCTTCAATACTGGTTCGGCTCCATTTCCAGATTGACCTTGAATCGTTCTGAAATGTCTTTCTGAATGTGCTGCGCCAGACTCAGCAATTGCAGGCCGGTGGCAGTGCCGTAGTTGACCAGCACCAGCGCTTGCAATTTATGCACGCCGGCATCCCCGTCTCGAAAGCCTTTCCAGCCCGCTCGCTCGATCAACCAGCCCGCCGCCAGTTTCATCTGCCCGTCGGGCTGCGCGTAGGCCACCAGGTCCGGGTATTCGATTTTGAGCTGAGCGACCAACGCGGCCGGCACCAGTGGGTTTTTGAAGAAGCTGCCGGCATTGCCCAGCACAGCCGGGTCCGGGAGCTTTTCGTTGCGAATGCTGCAAATCGCCTGGCTGACATCGGTAGGGGTCGGATGATCGATGCCTTGCTCGGTCAGGCGCTGGCGCACCGGGCCGTATTCCAAGTGCAGGTGTGCGGCGCGGTCCAGGGTGAAACGCACGCGCAGGATCAACCAGCGTCCCGGCTCCTGTTTGAACACGCTGTCGCGATAGGCGAAGTTGCACTGCGCCAAGGTGAAGTCCCGCAGCTCGCCGCTCTGGCGATCCAGCGCGGTCAGGCCGGCGAAAACGTCCTTGATCTCGACACCATAGGCGCCGATGTTCTGCATCGGCGCCGCGCCCACGGTGCCGGGGATCAGGCTGAGGTTTTCAAGCCCCGCCAAACCCTGCGCCAGGGTGTGTTGCACAAACGGGTGCCAAGGTTCGCCGGCCTCGGCTTCGATGACGACTTTATTGCCGTCATCGCTCAGGATCCGAATCCCGCGCGTGGCCATGCGCAGCACCAGCGCCGGGATATCGGCCGTCAGCAGCAGGTTGCTGCCACCGCCGATTACCAATAGCGGCACCTCATGCGCTGTCGCATAGGCCAGGGCTTCGCGCACATCGGCATCACTGTGTGCCTCGGCAAACAACCGCGCCTTGACGTCGACACCAAAGCTATTGAACGGCTTGAGCGAAACCTGAGGTTGAACCTGCAAACTCATAACCGCCCCTTCAATTCAATCACCAGCAAATCACTGGCGCGCTCGATCAGGTCCAGCACCTGTTCGAAACCCTGGTCGCCGTCGTAATAGGGATCCGGCACTTCATCGAGTTCCGATTGATAACGCCGAAGGAACAGGTCCAGTTCCGCCTTGCCCTTGGCCGGTTGCAGGGCCTTGAGGTGGCGCAGGTTGCTGTTGTCCATTGCCAGGATCAGGTCGTACGCGGCGAAATCAGCGCGGGTCACTTGCTGGGCGCGCTGGGCGGACAGATCGTAACCACGCAGCTTTGCGGCCGCCTGGCTGCGTTTGTCCGGCGCCTTGCCGACATGCCAGTCGCCGGTGCCGGCGGAAGCGACTTCGATCTGATCGGCCAGCCCTGCTTCACGCAGTTTATGGCGCAGCACACCTTCGGCCGTGGGAGACCGGCAGATGTTGCCCAGGCATACGAACAAAACGCGCATCAGGCCTCCAGCAGGCGACGAACGCGCTCAAGGTCTTCGACCGTGTCGACACCGGTCGGCGGTGCGATCAGCGCATCGGCGACGTGAATTCGCACGCCATGCCACAGCGCACGCAGCTGTTCCAGGGATTCGGTGTTTTCCAGCCAGCATGGGCCCCAGCTGACGAAGTCATGCAGGAAACCGGCGCGGTAGGCATAGATGCCGATGTGGCGGCGATACGGCACGCCTTCTGGCAATTGCTCACGGTTCTTGGCGAATGCATCCCGGGCCCACGGCAACGTGGCGCGACTGAAGGTCAGTGCGAGGCCATTGAGGTCGCTGACGACCTTGACCACATTGGGATTGAACAGGGTTTCAATGTCTTCGATCGGCTCCGCCAACGTGGCCATGCGCGCTTCGGTGTGCGCGGCCAGGTTGGCTGCGACCTGATCGATCACGCTCGGCGGGATCAACGGCTCGTCACCCTGGACGTTAACCACGATGGCGTCAGGCGCCAGCCCCAGTTTCGCCGCCACTTCGGCCAGACGGTCGGTGCCGGAATTATGATCTTCACGGGTCAGCACCACTTCTGCGCCAAAGGCGTTGCAGGCCTCGACGATGCGCGCATCATCCGTGGCGACCACGACCCGCTGGGCACTGCTTTTGCTAGCCTGTTCCCAGACGTGCTGGATCATCGGCTTGCCGGCGATCAACAGCAGCGGCTTGCCCGGCAGGCGGGTCGAGGCATAACGCGATGGAATGACAACAGTAAAGGCTGTGGTCATTTATCCAGGCGCTCTTCGGTGGTCAGGGTGCGGGCTTCGGTTTCGAGCATGACCGGAATCCCGTCACGAATCGGGTAGGCCAGACCTGCGCCTTTGCTGATCAGCTCGGTTTTGTCGGCGCTGAGCTTGAGAGGACCTTTGCAGACCGGGCAAGCGAGGATATCGAGCAATTTGGTGTCCATGTACATTCCCTGGATAAAAACGGTTAAGGCAGAAGACGATCTGGCAACAGGCGCATCAATTGTGTATCGAACCAGGCCACGAAGGCCTGCGATGGCGCAGCGTCGACCGCCAGGTACCACCAGTCGGTCCCGGCGAAAGCACGGCACTTGACCGCGTCTTTCTCAGTCATCACCAACGGCAACGACGGCGTGAAATTCAAGGCCTGCACGCTGTATTCGGCGTGGTCGGCAAACGCATGCGGGACTGGCTGCCAGTGTAGCGTTTCGAGGGTTTTGAAGAAACGCTGGGGATTGCCGATCCCGGCCACGGCGTGCAGCGCCTGGCCAAGGGGGAAATGGTCCAGAGGACGCCGTTCGCCGCTGTGCAGATTGATCAATTCGGTGGGCTGCAACTGGAAGGCAAAACCGTCTTCGCGATCATTGGCCGCGCCGTTGTACAGCACCGCGTCGACGCTTTGCAGACGCTCGACCGGCTCGCGCAACGGCCCGGCGGGCAGGCAACGGCGATTGCCCAGGCCACGCGCGGCGTCGATCAGCACCAGCTCAAGATCACGAGCCAAGCGGTAATGCTGCATACCGTCATCGGAGAGAATCAGGTCCAGCGGTTCGCTCGCCAGCAGAGCCTTGACGGCGCGGCTACGGTCCGGGTCGATCATCAATGGCACGCCGGTGCGCTGGACGATCAACAGCGGCTCGTCGCCGGCCATTTCGGCGCCTTGATCCGCCTCGACGCGCCACGGCAGCTGCGGCGGCTTCGCACCGTAACCCCGGCTGACCACGCCGACCCGCAGGCCACTGCGCTGGCAATGCTCGATCATCCACAAAATCAACGGGGTCTTGCCGGTGCCGCCGACCGTGATGTTACCGACCACGATCAAAGGCACGGGAGGCTGATAGATCTCGCCCTCGCCCGCCAGAAAGCGTTTGCGCTTGTTCATGACCACGCGCCGATACAGCCACTCCAGTGGCTGTAACAGTTTCAGGGCCGGATGACCTTCGTACCACGCGGCGAGCAAACGATCGGACATGGCCATCAGGGCGCGGGCGCCGCCTCGACCGTGGTCATGCGCAAATGGCTGAAACCAAGCTTGCCCGCAGCGTCCATGGCGGTGATGACGGATTGATGCTGGGTCTTGCCGTCAGCGCTGATGGACAGCGGCAGGTTGGTGTCGCCATTGGATTCTTTTTGCAACGCGTCCATCAGGGTCGCCAGATCGTTTTTCTGCAACACCTGATTGTTCACCGAGATCGCGCCTTCGGCATTGATGGCGATATCCAGTTGCTTGATCTGCTGATCTTCTGCCGGCGAACCGCTGACCGCTTCCGGCAGTTCGACACGTAGCTGGGTTTCACGGGTAAACGTAGTGGTCACGACGAAAAACAGCAGCAGGACAAACACCACGTCGATAAGCGACACGAGATTTATGTCCACGTTCTCCCGTTGCTTGCGGCGGAATTTCACGCTTTTTTGCCCTCGGACAGGTCCACGTCACGGTCACCCTGCACGACCTCGACCAGTTTGATCGCTTCCTGCTCCATCCCCACCACCAGCTCATCGATGCGCCGTTGCAGGAACCGGTGGAAGAAGACCGACGGGATACCGACGATCAGGCCCGAAGCCGTGGTGATCAGGGCTTTGGAAATACCGCCGGCCAGCACTGCGGCATTGGTGGTCATGCCCGTGCCCATGAACGAACTGAAAATATCGATCATGCCCAGCACCGTACCCAGCAACCCCAATAAAGGGGCCATGGCGGCGATGGTGCCCAGCGCATTGATGTAGCGTTCAAGCTCATGAATCACCCGCGCAGCGGCTTCTTCGATGCACTCTTTCATGATCTCTCGACCATGTTTGGAGTTGGCGAGGCCGGCTGCCAGGATCTCGCCCAACGGTGAGTGGGCGCGCAGTTCCTTGAGTTTTTCTTTGTTGAGTTGCTTGTCCTTGATCCATACCCAGACCTGCCCGAGCAGATGCTCCGGGGTTACACGGCTGGCACGCAGGGTCCAGAGACGCTCGGCGACGATTGCCATGGCCGCGATGGAACTCAGAATGATCGGCAGCATCATCCAGCCGCCGGATTTGACCAATTCCCACACAGTGACAGTCCCCTCGAAAAAGTGCGCCACTCTAACATAGGGGGTGGATGCACCGAAGACCGTGATGTCGCATCCGGTCGGTCTGTAATAACTGCGGGTTATTGGCTGAGCGGCGGCGAATCGCGCCAGAAACGCCGTTGCAGACGCATCGACCAGGGCGGTTTGAAGCGTCCGAGTTGCAGACGAATGGCGCCGTGGTCGGCGCTGTCATAGATCGCCATGCCACGCTTTTGATAGCGCGCCATGACCGTGGGATGCGGATGGCCAAAGGAATTGCCCTGGCCACGGGAGATCAGCACTGCATGGGGCTCAAGCACGGTCAATAGCGCCATTGACGACGAACTGCGGCTGCCGTGGTGCGGTGATTGCAGCCAATCGGTGGGCACCGCGAGTGGACTGTCGAGCAACGCCCGTTCGGCGGCGACATCTATATCGCCGGTCAACAGCAATCGCTCACCGTTGGCTTCGATCTGCAAGACGCAGGAATTCTGATTGCTGTCGCTGGCGGCAGCCCATTGCCAGAGCTGGAAGTTCACGCCGTCCCAGGTCCATCGCCGACCACTTTCACAGGCTTCGGCCTGTAGCTCGGCCGGCAGCGCCTGATGATCGCCGCCGAGGACCCGGGTCACCGGCAATCCGTTGGCCACCGCTCGCGCGCCGCCGGCGTGATCCGCGTCGGGGTGACTGATGAGCATCATATCGAGCCCGTCCACGCCCAGTTTGCGCAACGACGGCAGCACCACCCGCTCCCCCAGGTCGAAATCGCCGAAACGCGGGCCGGTGTCGTACAACAAGGTGTGATGACGCGTGCGCACGAGAATGGCCAACCCTTGGCCGACATCCAGTTGCCAGATTTCGGCCAAGCCGGCAGGCACCAGTTCTCGAGGTGGAAAAACCAGCAGCAACAGCAACGGCCAACCCAGCGGCCGCATCGGCACACCTTTGGGCAGCAAGAGAACAATGGCCCCCAGCGTGCCAAGCGCCCAACTCCACAGCGGGATCGCTGCTGGCACCCACGCAGGCAACCGGCCCGCCATCAACGCCAGTCCCTTGAACAGCCAGTCAATCAGACCGCCCGCCAGCCACAACAGCCCCTCGCCCACATAAGGCACTGGCAACAGCAGCGTGCCCAGCAAGGCCGGTGGCAGCACAACCAGACTGATCCAGGGCACCGCCAGCAAGTTGACCAGCGGGCCACTGATGCTGATCGGTAAGCCGAGCACCAGCAGCAACGGACATAAACCGATCGCGATCAGCCATTGCGCACGGGTCCAGGTTTGCCACCATCGCCAAGGCCCGAGCCGTCCACCAAAAGTGAAGATCAGCACGGCCACTGCGGCGAAAGACAACCAGAAACCCGGTTGCAGGCTGGCCAGCGGGTCCAGCAGCAACACCGCGTCAAGCGCCAGCAATAGCGGCCACCACGCACCGAGATGACGAAACCGCAGCCGCCATAACAGTATCAGGCCGATCATCACGCACGCGCGCCGCACCGGCACCTCGAAACCGGCCAGCAGCCCGTAACCGAGCGCGGCGGCGAACGCCAGCGCACACGCCCACGGCAGCCAGGGCAAACGATTCGGCCACAGGCCATAACGAGCCAGCCCGGCGATCAGCAGATACACCAATCCCGCCAGCAACCCGATGTGTTGCCCGGAAATCACCAACAGATGTACGGTGCCGGTGTCTTGCAGGACTTGCCAATCCTCGCGACTCAGCCCGGCGCCATCCCCCAGCACCAAGGCCGTCAGCGCCCCCGTTCGACCTTGTGCATCCACGGCCTGCAGGCGTTGACGAATGTTGTCGCGCCAGGCCCATTGAGCATCGCCAAGCTTTTGCCCGGCCTTGACCGTCCCGGTGGCACCGATGCGTTGCGCCAGCAACCAGGCGTCGTAGTCGAACGCATGCGGATTGAGCAGCCCGGCGGGACGCTTCAACTTGACTGCCAGCCGCCACCGTTCGCCGGCGTTGACGGCGGGGCCGTCGTACCAGGCCAGGCGTAAATGCCTGGGCAGGCGGGTGCGTCGCGACTGACTGTCGGTCAGTTCAAAACGCACCACACCGTCGGCATTCTGCGGCAACCCTGTCACCCGCCCTTCGACCCAGCGAGTCTCACCATCAAGCTTCAGCGGCAGACGATCATCCAGCGCCCACTGTGCATTCGCGCACGCCCAACTGAAGCCGAACACAAAGAATGCCAGCGCGTACGTGCGAAACGGCAGCAGCATCAGCCCCACCACAGGCAGCAACATCCAAACCCAGACCGGCGGTAATTCCGGTAAAAAACGCAACGCCAGCAAACCCGTCGCCAGCGCCATCATCCCTGTGCGCATAAGCCCGTCCTTGAGAGTCCCCTCCCTAGTCATAGCGGGCGGATCGCACAGGCACGGTTATTAATTGTCACAAAGTCTGAATGGGCCGTTCATGGAATCCAGACATACTTGCCGCCTTAACCGACCGAGAAGCCTTATGCCCCGGCGCTTATTCAAACGTTACATGCCAGACCCGACCAGCATCAGGGAACACAAATCCTTACGCTTTCTCGGCACCCTGCTGCATGACCCGAACCTCTGGCACCTCAACCGTCACTCGGTCGCTCGTGCCATGGCGGTGGGTTTGTTTGCGGCGTTTCTGCCGATTCCGTTGCAGATGCTGGTGGCCGCCATCCTCGCCATCATGGTGCGCGGCAACATGCCGATTGCCGTGAGCCTGGTCTGGCTGACCAACCCGATCACCATGCCGGCTGTGTTTTTCTGCACCTATCAGACCGGGGCGTGGTTGATGGACGTTCCCGCCAGGCATTTGCCGGACGAGTTGACCTGGGAATGGATCAGCGGCGAGCTGTCGACGCTGTGGCAACCGTTCCTGCTGGGATCGGTGGTGACAGGGCTGGTGCTGGGTGCCCTCGCCTATTGCCTGACCATGCTGTATTGGCGTTGGTGGGTTGCGCGGCAATGGACGCGGCGCAAGAAAAACCGGATGTAGAAATGCAAAACGGCCTCCAGTGTTGGAGGCCGTTTTTTTTGCAATGTCTGGGCTGACGCCATCGCGGGCAAGCCCGCTCCCACAGGGATCTGCTGAGTAGCACAAATCGCACTGACACCAGAGGTCTTGTGGGAGCGGGCTTGCCCGCGAAAGGGGCGACTCGGTCTTGATCAGGTACGCATGCCGCGCCCACTGACCAGCAACCGCGCACAACCGATATACAACGCAACGGTCGCCACCAGCATGAAGGTAATCGCCACGCTGATCTTGATATCAGATACGCCAAGAATACCGTAACGGAAGGCGTTGACCATGTGCAGTACCGGGTTGGCCAGGGACACGGTCTGCCAGAACGGCGGCAGCAAGCTGATCGAGTAAAACACCCCGCCCAGGTACGTCAGCGGTGTCAGCACGAAGGTCGGGATGATCGAAATATCATCGAAGTTGCGCGCAAACACGGCGTTGATGAAACCCAGCAGCGAGAAGATCGTTGCCGTCAGCACCACGACCAGAATGGTCACGCCCAGGTGATGGACCTGCAAATCGGTGAAGAACAGCGACAGCATCGTCACGATGACCCCGACCATCAAGCCACGCAGGACGCCGCCGAGGGTGTAGCCGATCAGAATGGTGTGCGGCGACACCGGCGACACCATCAATTCCTCGATGGAACGCTGGAACTTGCTACCGAAGAAACTCGACACCACGTTGCCGTAGGAGTTGGTGATCACCGACATCATGATCAACCCCGGAACGATGTACTCCATGTAGGTGAAACCACCCATGCCGCCAATCTGCTTGCCGATCAGATTGCCGAAGATCACGAAGTACAAAACCATGGTGATGGCCGGGGGCAGCAAGGTCTGCGGCCAGATCCGAGTGAAGCGGCGAACCTCACGGTAAACGATGGTATTGAGGGCGACGAGGTTGGGTTGCAGCTCGGAACTCATACCGCCACCTTCGACAGATTTTTCTCCACCAGGGACACGAACAACTCCTCAAGGCGATTGGTTTTGTTACGCAAGCTCAGCACTTCGATGTTCTGCTGCGCCAATTGGGTAAACAGCGACGTGATGCCCATGGCCTTGTCCACCTGGACTTCCAGCGTGTGACCGTCGAGCAACCGCGTCGGGTAACCGATCAACTGCGGTGCAACGCCCAAGCCGTTCTTCAAATCCAGCAAGAAGGTCTCCACATGCAACTGGCCCAGCAACTGTTTCATGCTGGTGTTCTCGACGATGGTGCCGTGGTCGATGATGCCGATGTTGCGGCACAACTGCTCAGCCTCTTCCAGGTAATGCGTGGTAAGGATGATGGTGATGCCTTTCTGGTTCAGCTCGGTGAGGAACGTCCACATCGAGCGACGCAGTTCGATGTCCACCCCCGCCGTCGGTTCGTCGAGGATCAGCAGGCGCGGTTCGTGAACCAGTGCGCGAGCGATCATCAATCGACGCTTCATACCGCCGGACAGTGAACGCGACGGCACATCGCGCTTGTCCCACAGACCGAGTTGGGTCAGGTATTGCTCGGCGCGTTCCTTGGCGATTTTCGGCGGGATGCCGTAGTAACCGGCCTGGGTCACGACAATGTCGAAGGTCTTTTCAAACTGGTTGAAGTTGAATTCCTGGGGCACCACGCCGATGCAGCGCTTGAGCTGCGCAGGATTCTTGTCCAGGTCGTGACCGAAGATATTCACCGTGCCGCTGGTCTTGTTCACCAGGGTCGAGAGAATGCCGATGGTCGTGGATTTGCCCGCGCCGTTGGGGCCGAGCAACGCGAAAAAGTCACCTTCGGCGACGTCCAGATCGATACCACTCAAGGCCTGGAAACCGTTGCCGTAGGTTTTGGTTAGCTGCCGGATGGACAGAGCGGAACTCATATCTGATTACGCACCAAGAAGGGAAGAAAGGGATAAATAAGGGCGGGCGGCGACTAATACAACCACGGCACTTGAGCGCAATGGTGCGTGTCGCCGCCACACAAGTACAGTCAAGTGTGTCGATAGTGAGTATTAAGTCAACGCGGTCATGACCGCTTTCTGATACGCCGGCCGCTGCTTAAGTCGGGCGTACCAGGCTTCAAGATTGGGTTGCGGCGCACGCTCGATCGGCATCTCGAACCAGGCATAAATGAAACTGCCGAGCGGGATATCGCCCATGCCAATGGCGTCACCCGACAAGTACGGTTGGGTCGCCAGCATCTGGTCGGCCATCGACAGCAGGCCATCGCATTCTTTTATTGCGGCGTTGATCGCGGTCCAATCCTGTTGATCCTTGGGCGTGCGCAACACACCCCAGAACACCGTGCGAAACGGGCCGGCGAAACTCGAAGTGGTCCAGTCCATCCACTTGTCGGCCGAGGCACGAGCTTTCAAATCCGCTGGATACCAGGCCGTGTCGCTGGCGTGACGAGCCATCAGGTAGCGCACGATGGCGTTGGATTCCCACAGCACAAAGCCGTCGTCCTCGATCACCGGCACGCGGCCGTTGGGATTCATCGCGCGATACTCAGGCGTATCCACCACGCCAAAGGCCCCGCCCGCATCGATGGCCTCGTAAGCCAGGCCCAGCTCTTCGGCGGCCCACAATGGTTTTCTGACATTCGACGAGTTTTTCCGACCCCAGATCTTCAGCATGACTGCCTCTTTATGGATGAATGCGCAGGCAGCATACGCCGGATCAGGCGCGGCTCAAATCGCTCTGCATATCACCCAAGAGCACGGGCAGTGTGTCGCTGAACAGGTGCGGATAGCACTTTTCCAGGTGCTCGAAAAAAAATGCTTCGGGCACATCGGTGAACTGGCCGTGGTCGATCAGGTACTCCATCAGTTGTTCGCCATCGCGATTGAAGGGATGGAAAACACTGTCGTTGATCCCGTCAAACTCCAGCGGCGCCACATTGAACAATTCACAGAGTTTCTGGTTGAAGGCCGGTGTGGCTTTGACCCAGCGTTCGTTCAGGTACAGCTCGGTATAACCGTGCATGGCGAACACATCGCTTCTGAGCAGCTCGAGCAAACGCGGCGTCGACAAGTGGTTGCGCACATCCGCCAGGCCAATACGCGCCGGGATGCCGCAATGGCGCGCGGCGCCTGCGAGCAGCGTGGCTTTGGGCACGCAATAGCTCTCCCCGGTCGCCAACGCATGACTGCCGCGCAAGGTCTGCGGGTCGCGACTGAAGGTGTAGGGGTTGTAGCGCACGGCTTCGCGTACTGCGTAATAGAGATTGATCGCCTGCTCGAGCGGGTCGCGACTGGCACCGCGATGTTTTTCGGCGAACTCCACCACCGACGGGTGGTCACTATCGATGAAGCGACCGGGTGTCAGGTACTCGTGCATGAGAACAATCTCCTGGGGGAAGCCACGAGTCTAGCGAGACCATCAGCACAGAGATAACGACGTTTCAGCCAAACATGGGCGTATAGCCGCGTAGGAAACGAACGATTTAACGGGCGTGTTTCCAACCCAACCTACAAAACTCACCCATGATTTCCCACGAATTCAATCACCTCGCTCCGACCACCCTGTTTTGCGGATGCCGTCTAAGCTCTGAAGGTTGGTTTTGCCTTGGTTCACGGAGGATTAAATATGCTGCTGTTGTGGATACTGGTTCTGGTTGTCGGGATAGCCTATTTGGCGCACCGCCGCATCGCCCCCCTGCCCGCCCTGTGCATCGTCGCGGTCTTTGTCGTCGCGATGGGCGCCTTCAGCCGCGCGCCTGGCTGGCTGCTGCTGGTTCTCTGGGTGTTGATCGCTGCCGTCGCGGCGCCGTTGTTGCTGCCCGACCTGCGTCGCAAATACTTCAGCGCGCCGCTGTTCAACTGGTTTCAGAAAACCCTGCCGCCCATGTCACAGACTGAACGCGATGCAATAGACGCCGGCACGGTGTGGTGGGACGGCGAACTGTTCAGCGGTCGCCCGGACTGGGACAAGCTGCTGTCTTATCCAAAGGTGCAGTTGAGTGAAGAAGAACAGGCCTTTATCGACGGTCCGACCGAAGAGCTCTGCGCAATGGTCACCGACTGGCAGATCGGGCAAGACATGGACTTGCCCGCCGAGGCCTGGGCTCACATCAAGGAAAACGGTTTTTTTGCGCTGATCATCCCCAAGGAGTTTGGTGGCAAGGGCTTCTCGGCCTATGCCCACTCCCAGGTGGCGATGAAACTGGCGACTCGCAGCGGCGATCTTGCGTCCACCGTGATGGTCCCCAACTCCCTCGGCCCGGCCGAACTGCTGCTGCATTACGGCACCGAGGAACAGCGCAACCATTACCTGCCACGATTGGCCCGCGGCGACGACATTCCCTGCTTCGCATTGACGGGGCCACTGGCGGGTTCCGACGCCGGAGCCATGCCCGACACCGGGGTGATCTGCAAAGGTGAATGGGAAGGCAAGGAAACCCTCGGCCTGCGCCTTAACTGGGAAAAGCGTTACATCACCCTGGGTCCAGTGGCGACCCTGCTTGGCCTGGCCTTCAAGGCTTATGACCCGGATCATTTGCTCGGTGACAAGGAAGACCTGGGCATCAGCCTGGCGCTGATCCCGACGGACACCGCCGGTGTTGAAATCGGCCGCCGCCACCTGCCGTTAGGTGCAGCGTTCATGAACGGTCCGAACTCCGGCAAGGACGTATTCGTGCCGCTGGACTTCCTCATCGGCGGCCAGGAAATGCTCGGCAAGGGCTGGATGATGCTGATGAACTGCCTGTCGGTCGGGCGTTCGATTTCCCTGCCGGCGGTCGGCACCGGCGCCGCCAAATTCACCAGCCTGGTGACCGGCCAATATGCGCAGGTTCGCGAACAATTCAACGTGCCGCTGTCCGCATTCGAAGGCATTCAGGAAGCCATGGCGCGTATCGGTGGCAACGCCTGGATGATGGACGCAGCGCGGATGCTGACCGCCAACGCAGTCGACCTCGGCGAGAAGCCGTCGGTGCTGTCAGCGATTCTCAAATACCACCTCACCGAACGCGGCCGCGAATGCATCAGCCACGCCATGGATGTTCATGGCGGCAAGGCGATCATCATGGGCCCGAACAACTACCTGGGTCGCAGCTGGAATGGCGCACCGATTTTCATCACCGTGGAAGGCGCCAACATTCTCTCGCGCAACCTGATGATCTTCGGCCAGGGCGCCATTCGCTGCCATCCGTTCGTGCTCAAGGAAATGGCCCTCGCCGGTCGTGAAGACAAGGACCAGGCCCTCACCGAATTCGATGGCCTGCTGCTCAAGCACATCGGTTTCGCCGTGAGCAACGCCGCCAGCACCCTGGTGCTGAACCTCGGCTTCGGACACTTCGAACACGCGCCAGGCAACAAGCTCAGCCAGGGTTACTTCCGTGCCCTCAATCGTCAGGCCGCCGCGTTCGCCATGCTCGCGGACTTGAGCATGATGCTGCTGGGCGGTGAGCTGAAACGTCGCGAACGCCTGTCGGCACGGCTTGGGGATGTGCTCAGCAACATGTACCTCGCCTCCGCCGCGCTCAAGCGTTACCACGACCTCGACTCGCCGGAGCATATGGCGCCGCTGTTTACCTGGGCCATGGAAGAGAGTCTTGGCCAGTCGGAACGAGCGCTGGATGAGTTGCTGAGCAACTTCCCGAACAAGGTACTGGGCTGCCTGTTGCGCGTTATCGTGTTCCCGCTGGGTCGTCGCCACAAAGGTCCGTCAGACAAACTCGCTGCCGAAGTGGCCGCAGTGATTGGCCGGGCCAAGGGCGATCCGACGCTCGAAGAGTTGCTGGCCGGTTGCTACCGTCCGCAATCGGCCGATGACGCCGTCGGAGCGCTCCAACACGCATGCAACCTGTTGAACGCCGCTCAACCGTTGCAGAAAAAGCTGCACGTGGCGCTCAAAAGTGGCCAGGTCAAACCGGCTGCCGGGGAACACGCGATCGATGCGGCGCTGGAAGCCGGAGTATTGCAGGCGGGTGAGGCGCATTCCCTGCGTGAGGCCGAAGCAGCGCGGCGCAAGGTGATCGACGTCGATGATTTCGCCAAGGAAGAGCTGGCGCGGGCCGACGGAAAGGTCCGCTGATCAAGTCGACTATCATGTAAAAATGGGCGCGGGGGCTTTATACTCCCGCGCCCGTTTTGCTCTTGAGGACTTATCTCGTGTCCAACGTCGTTGCCGATCATCTCGTCTTGCTTGACCACTTGCGTAGCATCCTGGTCGCCGTGGGTGAGGCCGAACAGGTTCCCGAAGAAAGCCATGCCTTGTTCCTGGAGCGCTTCGACGAACTGCGTGCATTACTGCCGGTCGACCCAATCGAAAGCCAATACCTGGGCCAGGACATTCTGTGCCAGGTGATCACCCGTTACCCGCAAATCGCCCATCTGGTCCCTCGCGACCTGCTGTGGTACTTCGCCGGGGACTGCCTGCATTACATGCCCGATGATGAAATCGACTTGTACCAGGCGCTGGAAGAACGTCGTTTCGAAGCCGAGCAGAACGACGAACCGTTCGACTGGAACCAGGAAAAACAGCTGCTGGCGATGTCGAACGACGAGCCGAAGCACTGATTCCAGGCTGGAAACGCAAAAGGCCCGCATGGTGATCATGCGGGCCTTTTTTTGTGGCATTTGCGAGTGATGTGGTGTCTGGGCGGCCCCATCGCGAGCAGGCTCGCTCCCACAGTGACTGCGGTCGCTTACAAATCTTGTGTTCACCACTGATCACTTGTGGGAGCGAGCCTGCTCGCGATGGCGGTCTTCAGAGCAACCCGTCACTCTCAGGCAATTCATACTCCGCCGCAACCTTTCCCGGTTTCCCCGGCTTGCTCAGCGTCGGCTCCTTCTCCAGGCATTCCACCAGATAATCGATAAACACCCGCAACTTCGGCGGTAGATAACGCGTTGGCGAATGCAGCAACCACGCGCCGCCATGGTAAGACGCCAGAAAGGTCCAGTCCGGCAAGACCTGCACAATCAAGCCCTGTTCCAGCGCATAGCGCGCGGTGAAGTACGGCAGGCTGCCAATCCCGATGTGCTGCAACACCGCGCCTAATCGCACGCCGGTGTGATTCGCCGCATAGCGTCCGCGCACACCGACAGTGACGGCCTTGGTGCCCTTCTTGAACTTCCAGCGCGCATCGCTTGGGGTTTCACCCAAATAGATGCAGCTATGGTTGAGCAAGTCGTGGGGATGGGTGGGCGTGCCGTGTTCGGCCAGATATTGCGGTGTCGCGCAAAGTAGATGGTCGATGGTCAGCAACTGCCGACCTACCAGGCCAGCGGGTGGTCGATCGGTAATGCGAATGGCCAGATCGACGTTGTCGTCGATCAGGTCCACCTGCCGATCATCCAGCAACAACTCCACGTCCACTTTGGGATAACGCCGCAAAAACTCTGGCATGTGCGGATGAATCACAAATCGGCCGACAGCCTTGGGCACGCTGACTCGCACCAGCCCTTGCGCCTCATGGGTGAACTGCCCGCTGATTTCCATCACCGACTTGGCCGCGCTGACCATCTCCTGGCAACGCTTGAACACTTCCTCGCCGCCATCGCTCAACCGCAATTTTCGCGTGGTTCGCTGCAGCAGACGTGTGGCCAACGCCTTTTCCAGTCGTGAAATGCTGCGACTGACCGCCGAGGGTGACGACCCCAATTGACGCGCTGCTTCGGAAAAGCTGCCGGTCTCGACAACCTTGACGAAAATCGCCATTTCACCTAGCAGAGGCAGTGGAAGATTTATGCTCACAGCGCAACAGTCCTTTGATGTTTGAACGGATTATCACGCAATTCCACGCTTCATATAATAAAAAAAGAAACTCTAATGAGGACATGGAATATGACGCTTCGCCTCTTTTTCCATAGTGATGACCTCAAGGCCAATGTGGAAGTCCTGGACTGCACCCCCCAGGAGAACGAATTCGCGGTGGTGCTGCGCGCCACGTTGTTTCACCCCCAAGGAGGCGGTCAGCCATACGACACCGGATGGATTGGCGAAAGCCAGGTTCTGCGCGTGGTGCAGGACGCGGACCGCATCATTCATTTCGTCGACCGCCCGGTTAAACCGGGCATGACCCAGATCCGGATTGATGAACAACGTCGCCAGTTCAATTCGCGCATGCATTCGGCCGGGCATCTGATCGGCCATTTTGTCCAGGCCCTGGGCTGGATGCCGATCAAGGCTCATCACTGGCCGGGCGAAGGACGCGTGCAGTTCAAACCGGCCGAGTCAGCAAAAGAAGTTGATGCCGGGATGATTCAACAGGGCATCGCGCAATGGGTGGCTAATGACCTGCCACGCCTGACGTCTTTGCGCGAAGGCTCCCGGGAAATTGGATTCGGTGAACTGCCCGCCTACGGCTGCGGCGGCACCCATGTACGTAGCCTGAAGGATTTGGGCACGGTCACGATCACGTCCCTTTCACTGAAGAAGGGAACGCTGTCAGTCCACTACAGCGTGGATTGAGCTTTTGGGCGATGCCGTCCCCGTCATCGCCTGACGCCGGGGGAGCCTGGGTTCGCAGGCTCTGTTGACTATCTGATAGATGGACCTAAAACATGATGCTTGACGTCGAGCGTCTCGATGAGACGTGCATAAAAAAACTGGCCAACGAAGAAGTCCTCGCGATCCGCGTCAAAGGCTTATTGCCCCGGCCGCTGGCGAAGCAGATTGGCGAAAAAATCCTTGCGCCAGGCTTCGAAGGCTATATCAACGCGCCCAGCATTGGCCGCATCGGCATGGCGTTCTATGAAGCGGAAAACCAGCCACTGCTGATCGAAGATTACTTCGAGCGCGCCTCGCGCAACATCGCCGAACTGCGCAACCGTTGCGCGCCTTACTCGTCCCCGGTCGACACCCTGCGCTGCATGCTCGATGAGACCTGGCCTGCGGGTGCGCATCTGGAAAATCTCTACGGTCGCAAAATGTATGTCGGGCTGTCCCGGGTGGTAAAACCCGGGGTCTGCTTCCTTGCCCATCACGACATATTCGCCAAAGACGCCCCGGACAGTTTTCAGGCCAGGAGCCTGGAAGCGCAGTTCGCCTGCAACGTCTACCTGAGCATGCCGACCGAGGGCGGTGCATTGCAGATGTGGGACCACGACATTTCTGCGGACCAGTTCGACGAAATGCGCGGCGACAGTTACGGCATCGATCCCGACCTGCTCGGCACTCCGACCCTGGAGATTCGTCCCGAGCCGGGTGATTTCATCATGTTCAATTCGCGCCGCATGCACTCCGTGACGCCGGGGCTGGAAGAGCCGCGCTTGAGCCTTTCGTTCTTTGTCGGCTATCGCGGCAATGCATCACCCCTTACTTTTTGGAGTTGAGATGCTTTCGAATTACCTGGGCGAGTTCCTGGCGCTGGCGACTATTCACTTTCTGGCAGTCGTCGCACCCGGACCCGACTTCGCCGTCACCATCCGTCAGAGTGTACGTTTCGGTCGGCTTGTCGGTATCTGTACGGCGTTGGGCATTGGCGCGGGCATTTCCGTGCACGTGCTTTACACCCTGCTCGGGGTCGGCGCGCTGATGCACTCGACGCCCTGGCTGCTGACCGTGGCCAAGGTCATCGGTGGCGCCTATATCTTGTACCTAGGTGTCAGCCTGTTGCGCAGCAAACCCAAGTCAGCACTTGAAGGTGACAAGGTCGCCGACGAACCGGTCATTGAGCAAACGTTGCTGAAGGCGTTCACCACCGGGTTTCTCACCAACGCGACCAACCCCAAGGCGACCCTGTTTTTCCTGGCGATTTTCACCACCATCATCAGTGCCACAACGCCACTGAAGATCCAGGCGCTTTACGGCGTATGGATGTGTTTGGTCAATGCGTTGTGGTTTGTGATCGTCGCATTGTTCTTTTCCAGTGCCCGGGTGCGCTTGCTGTTCATGCGCATGGGGCATTGGTTTGAACGGACCATGGGCGTGATTCTGATCCTGTTCGCCGGGCGCCTGATGCTGTCGATGTAAGACCTGCGCCCACGCAAAAGGCCCGCTCAGTCTGACTGGCGGGCCTTTTTCGTTTGTGCGTCGCTTTTGCATTTTTGTGCGACAGATCCCGCTTGAAGGCTCCCCTATCGCGCCTTCAGGGGAGACTGTCAGAATTTTTGTGTTCGGGCATAACATGTTGAAAAGGAGCATGTATGCCGACCAAAAAGAAACCGGCCCCGGAGGCCAAAAGCGACCTGGCCAACACCAGTGACCTCAATCCAGCCATCAGTGCCTTCCTCGACAACAAGACCCTCTCGGCTGAACAGCAGAACGAGATCCATCGCCTGCTGGGCCTGTATACGCGAGTGAAATACGGCAAGGCTGCCACCGAGACCCTGCGCGAGCTGGTGGCCATTCCGACCTTCCAAGTGAACGGCGTTGCCCAGCACGACAATCCGGAATTCATCAAGATCGCCGACAAGATCAAGGGCCTGGCCCAGGCGTTCAACCTGAACTTCCGCAACATCGACAACCGCGTCTATGAAATTTCCCTCGAAGGCAGTGGTGACGAAGTCGTGGGCATTCACGCCCATGCCGACGTAGTCCCCGTGACGCCGGAGAACTGGGTCTTGAAAGACGGCACCAAACTCGATCCGTTCAAAGTCACGCTGATCGGCGACCGCATGTACGGCCGAGGCACCGAGGATGACAAAAACGGTATCGTGGTGGCGCTGTACGCCATGAAAGTCATCAAGGAAGAGAAGCTGCCACTGGCCAGGAATTTCAAGCTGCTGGTCGACACCACCGAAGAAACCACCGGCGACGCCATTCCCTATTACTTCGAACATAACCCGACGCCCAACTACAACCTGGCGCTGGATGGCGGCTATCCGGTGGTAATTGCCGAGAAAGGCTACGGCACCGTCATGGCGAACTTCACCAAACGCAAGGCGGATGGCAAAGGCGCTGAAATCATATCGATGACCGGCGGCATGGCCACCAACCAGATTCCATCGACATCGGTGGCCACCCTTTTGAGCGAGAAACCTGCCGACCTGGCTGCCAGCTTGAACAAGGCTGGCGCTGCGTATGCCAAGCAAAATGGCGGCAACTTCGAGGTCAGCGCCAAAGTCGTCGGCAAAGACGTCAAGCTGACGATCACCGGCGTTTCAGCCCACTCCTCCGAGCCCGAGTCAGGCGTTAACCCGGTGGCCAGGATGCTGGGCTTCATCAACAGCCTTGACGGCAAAGTCGCGCTCAAGCACAACCACATCACCGACGCTGCCCGCTATGCCGCCGACAACTGGGGACTGGACTACCTGGGCGCAAATCTGGGCGTCGGCTTCTCCGATGCGTTCATGGGACCACTGACCGCTTCCCTGACCTACGTGGCCATGGATGAAAACGTCTTCAAGCTTGCAGTTAATCTGCGGGTGCCGAAGGGCAAATCCCCGGAAACGCTCAAGACCGAAATCGCCAACAAACTGAGTGCCTGGAGCAACAAGACCCACATCACTCCTGCAATCGACTACTCGATCGCCGAGCCGATGTACCGCAATCCTGAGGGCGAATGGGTCAAGGCCTTGCTGGCCGTGTCCAGCGAAAACCTGGGCATGGAGCACAAGTTCGGTACTTCCGCGGGCGCCACTTCGGTCCATGAATTGCCCAATGGCGTGCAATTTGGTTTGGCCAGACCCGAGAATAAATACACGGGGCACACCGACAATGAGTTCAAGACCGTCGACCAGTTCCTGCTGGACCTGCAGATCGTGACCGAAATGATGGGCCGTATCGGGCAGTTGCCGACGCTCTGATCGCCTTGTTGAGCCCACTGTTCTGGTGGGCCCAACGATTTGATCGACCTGATTGCGACAGAGCGTCGATCAGCAAAAGGTAAAAAACGCACAAACAAAAACGCCGCTCATTGCTGAGCGGCGTTTTCGTTAAATATGGAGCGGGAAACGAGACTCGAACTCGCGACCCCGACCTTGGCAAGGTCGTGCTCTACCAACTGAGCTATTCCCGCAAATGGCGTCCCCTAGGGGACTCGAACCCCTGTTACCGCCGTGAAAGGGCGGTGTCCTAGGCCACTAGACGAAGGGGACACGCTAACTGAAACACATGGTGTGTATTTCAGTGCCCAAATCCGCATCCGAAGATGTCGGCTCTGGCTTCACTCAGCCCTGCCCGAAAGCAACGCTGCTTAAAATTGGAGCGGGAAACGAGACTCGAACTCGCGACCCCGACCTTGGCAAGGTCGTGCTCTACCAACTGAGCTATTCCCGCATTGGCGTCCCCTAGGGGACTCGAACCCCTGTTACCGCCGTGAAAGGGCGGTGTCCTAGGCCACTAGACGAAGGGGACACACGTACAACATTCACTCCCTACCGCGTTTCGCTGTGTGCTTTACGCTGTAAGTGGCGCGCATTCTATGGATGGATTGAGGGGTCGTCAACCCCCTGATATAAATTTATTTAAATCAATGACTTCGCCCTGCTTTGCGAGGCGATTCGGGCTTTTCCGTCTGACGGCCTTGGGTGGCTATATTCCGATACCCGGCAAGACGTTATAGTCGACGGCAACGGAGTAATGGCAATCTGCTTCATATTTGCCACCACTTATATAAGCGCAATCGCGGCCGATACAGATAGAGCCACGACCGATCCAACTCGTCGAGCGGTCCTATGCGTCCAAATGCCAAGCTACTACACTCGATCGCGAACCCTATAAAGAGGTCTTACCGGTGACACCACTCATGATCACCCTGCTAGTCGTAGCCGGGATCGCACTATTGATCGCCATTGGCTACATGAACCATGTGGTGGAAAACAACAAGCTGGAAAAGGCCCGTACCAAGGTTGAACTCAACGACCGCCTGCGTCGCTGCGGTGAAATCACCGAGACCTTCCCTGGCCAGTTGATGACGCCGGGGCTCAAGCTGCTGCTGACTCGCCTGGAACTGAACGTCTGCCAGCGCCTGCTAAACCTGGAAAAAACCAGCAGCAACCTCAAGGCCCGCGTCAGCGAACTGCAAGCCCTTGTCGCCCAAGGCGACTCAATCCCGGTCAACAACCCCCCGGCCCCGATCCAGACCGAAGCCAAAGCCAAAGACGTGCGCTTCCTGCTCGAAGCCCTGCATGGCCAAATCACCCGCGCCGCCCAGGACGGCTTCCTGCCGACCAACGAAGCCAAGCGCTGGATCCGCGAAGTGCGCCACATACTGGTGCTGCTGCACATCGAGTTCTTCAACAACCTTGGCCAGCAATGCCTGCAACAGAACCAGCCAGGCCAGGCCCGTCTTGCTTTCGAACGCGGCGTGCAATACCTGCGCAAACAACAGGAACCCCAGGCCTACGCCGAACAACTCGAATACCTGGAAAAACTCCTGGCCCGCGCCAACGCCATGGTGATGGACAACATCGCAGCGGTTGAAAGCGAAACAAACCAATTGAACGAAGGCCTCAAAGAAGTCGAGGCGGACGCAGACTGGAAGAAGAAAGTGATCTACGACTGATCGGAAGAATTAATCGAGCCACCGAAAGGTGGCTTTTTTTTGGGTTGGATTTGAATGGGAAATACATCCGAAGAGACTGGGTTGGCTGGCAGACCGCCATCGCGAGCAAGCTCGCTCCCACAGGGTTCGGAGTACACCTGCAGGAGATTGGTCGGCTGGCATGCCGTCTTCGCTGGCAAGCCAGCTCCCACAGGGTTTGGTGTACACCTGCAAGAGATTGGTCGGCTGTCAGGCCGCCATCGCCGGCAGGCCAGCTCCCACAGGGTTCGGTGTACACCTGCAGGAGATTGGTTGGCTGGCAGGCCGCCATCGCCGGCAGGCCAGCTCCCACAGTAAATCGAGGTGTACCCCCGCTCTTCACCACTCAACAGGCCGAGCGGTAGCTCGCCTGCAGCTTTTGATCTTGATCTACCCGCCCCTTCGGGAGGCTGAGTGGAGGCGTTTATCTGGGGGGCAGACGCGTAGCGCCGTGCGGCGAAGTCGCACACATCGAGAGGAGGTCGTCGCGAAGCAGACCGGAGGCGATGCCCCCAGATGAATGCCGGAGCGAAGGAACACCGAGCCCCAGCGAGGGGCCGGACGCCGGGGCAAAGACCTTTGCTTCCTTTGGGCTGGGCCGGCACTCCGGCGTTTGCAAAAGGGAGTCGCTGTAAGAGCGAAACCATAAGCAGCCGTTACCGCAGAAATGGATATGTACACCTGCAAGAGATTGGTCGGCTGTCAGGCCGCCATCGCTGCCAGGCCAGCTCCCACAATAGATCGGCGTACACGCTTCGCTCTACACCACTCAATAGGCCGAGCGGTAGCTCGCCTGCTTTTGATCTTGATCCACCCGCCCCTTCGGCAGGCTGAGTGGAGGCGTTTCTCGGGGGGGCAGGCGCTTAGCGCCGTTCGACGAAGTCGAACACATCGAGTGCAGGAGATTGGTCGGCTGTCAGGCCGCCATCGCCGGCAGGCCAGCTCCCACAGGGTTCGGTGTACACCTGCAAGAGATTGGTTGGCTGGCAGACCGCCATCGCTGCCAGGCCAGCTCCCACAGGGTTCGGTGTACACCTGCAGGAGATTGGTCGGCTGTCAGGCCGCCATCGCTGGCAGGCCAGCTCCCACAGGGTTTGGTGTACACCTGCAAGAGATTGGTTGGATGGCAGGCCGCCATCGCCGGCAGGCCAGCTGCCACAATGGACCGGTGTCTACCCCGCCCGCTCTTCACCACTCAATAGGCCGAGCGGTAGCTCGCCTGCTTTTGATCTTGATCCATCCGCCCCTTCGGCAGGCTGAGTGGAGGCGTTTATCTGGGGGGCTGGCGCGCAGCGCCGTGCGGCGAAGCCGCACACATCGAGAGGAGGTCGTCGCGAAGCAGACCGGAGGCGATGCCCCCAGATGAATGCCGGAGCGAAGGAACACCGAGCCTAAGCGAGGGGCCGAACGCTGGGGCGAAGCCTTTTGCTTACTTTTCGGCGTTTGGAAAAGTGAGTCGCTGTAAGAGCGAAACCATAAGCAGCCGTTACCGCAGAAATGGATATGTACAACTGAAAGAGAATGGTCGGCTGCCAAGCCGCCATCGCGAGCAAGCTCGCTCCCACAGTTGGGCCTGGTACATCCAAGAGAATATGGTCGGCCCAAAGGCCGCCACTACACCGCGCAAATGGTCAGAGCCGAAAGTGCCCCACCATCCCCTTCAACTCAACCCCCAACTGCGCCAGCTCAATACTCGACGCCGCATTCTCCTGCATCGCCAACGAAGACTGATCCGCACTCGCCCGAATACTCGTCACACTGCGATTAATCTCCTCAGCCACCGAACTCTGCTCCTCGGCTGCCGCCGCAATCTGCTGGTTCATCTGCTGAATCAACGACACCGCCGCCGCAATACTCCCCAACGCACTCTCAGTCTGCAAAGCGTCACTCACCGCCAGCTTCACCAACTCACCACTGTTCTGAATCTGCTGCACCGACGACTGCGCCGCCGAACGCAAGGCACTTACCAGACGCTCGATTTCCTCAGTCGATTGCTGAGTCCGCTTGGCCAACGCCCGAACCTCATCAGCCACCACCGCGAACCCCCTGCCCTGCTCACCGGCCCGTGCCGCCTCGATAGCCGCATTGAGCGCCAACAGATTGGTTTGCTCGGCAACACTTTTGATCACACTGAGCACCGTGCCAATGTTCTGAATTTCCGCACTTAAACTTTCGATACTTGAACTGGCCGACGTCGCCGAATCCGCCAACTGCTCGATCCGCGCCATGCTCTGACGCACCACCTGCTGGCCGCTTTCAACCTTGCCATCGGCCGTCTGTGCAGCTTGCGCAGCTTCCTCGGCATTACGCGCAACATCGTGCACCGTCGCCGTCATCTGATTCATCGCCGTGGCGACCTGCTCGGTTTCTTCCTTCTGGCTACTGACCTCAAGGTTGGTCTGCTCGGTCACCGCCGACAGCGACTGTGCCGAGTTCGCCAACTGCTCGATGCCAGCCTGCAAGCCACTGACAATGGTGCTCAGGCCCGCCCCCATCTGCTGCATCGCCTGCATCAACTGGCCGATTTCGTCGCGGCGAGTCACTTCAACCGTTGCACTCAAGTCGCCGGCGGCGATCTGCTGAGCAACACGGATCACACTGCGCAGCGGCGCCACGATCAAACGGGTAATCACCCAGGCCGCAATCAACCCCACCAGCAACGCCAGTGCAGAGGACCCGATGATCAGCATTGAATTCTTTTTCAGTTCGGTCTGCATCGACTGGTCTTCGGCGACATAGGCCTGATCCACCCGCGCCATCACCTGCTCGGCGCGCTGGTGCAATTGCTCATAGACGGTTTTTTCCTGGGCCAACAAGCCGGTGTACTCAGCCAGTTTTTCGCTGAAACCGCCGATGTGGCCAGACACTTCATTAAGGACCGTCAGATAGCCCTCATCCTTGACCGTGCTTTTCAACTGCTCGGCCTGAGCCAGCGCCTGATCGGCCTGCTCGATCTTGCCCTGGCCTGCGCTGTCGTCACCCTTGCGGCTCTGGTCCAGACGCACACGCGCTTCGTTCATGGCCTGTAGCATCAACCGCGACACCTGGCTGACCTGACTGGCCTGTTCGATAAACTGCCCGCCGTCCTTGCCCTCGGACTGTTTCAAGGTATAGGCGCCGTCATCAGCCAGCCCGGACTGCAGCACATCAAGGTTATTGGCCACGCTGGACACCGACCAACTGGCCATTTCCAGCGCCAGGTCCTTGGCCTGGCTCAGCGAGACGAACTCGTCGAACGCCTTGCGATAAGCGCCCAGAGACTGCTCGACGTCGTTCATCACCGGCACATTGGCGGCCGTTTGAGCCTTGAGTTGATTCGCCAGGGCGATCAGGGCGTCTACACCTTCGCGCAGCGCATCTGCGGTTTTCGGATTGCCGTGCAAGGCGTACTCCTGCTCCAGCAGTCGCACCTTGAGCAAGCCGCTGTTGAGCGAGGACATCTGCTTGAGCCCGTCGAAGCGATGACTGATGGTTTGCAGGGACCATACGCCGATGGCTGCCACCAGTGCTGTCAGCAGCAGCACCAATACAAACCCGACACCCATTTTTTTCGCCATACCGAGGTTGGCAAAACGTCCTTGCACGGCCGAAATCATTGCGCTTAGTCCCCTGACATAGTCTGTTGTCGCAGATTCGCAATGGGCATACGCCAACACAAGTCTCTGGCGTCGGAATAATGGCAAAAAGCTACGCCCACGTCGTTTTCAGAACGTTTAAGGTCGATTCAGAGCGGTGGCCTGAAAAAATGCCCGGGCACGAGGATCACAGGCATATGCCACGTTGATACGTTGCCAGTCACCAGCGTCGCCGCCGGGGTTGAATGCGCTGGCAGAAGACAGCAACACACCAAAACGCCGGGCTAGCGTGCGCACCTGAGCATAGTCGGACATCCGTGATCGCGCCCAGATGAACAAGCCTGCATCCGGCTTGCCGAAGACCTCCCATTCGGCGTCCTCGAGCACTTGCAGGGCAGCCTGCCTGTCAGTGTTCAAACGCAGGCGCAAGCGTTGAACCAGTTTGCGATAGGCGCCACTGGCCAACAGACAGGCCAGCACCGACTCGCCGAACCTTGAGGCCCCCATGCTGCTGATCATCTTGACCTCGGCCAGCTTCGAAATAACCCCGGCACCGGCCACTACAAAGCCGAGTCGCAACGAACTGCTGAGGGTTTTGGAATAGCTGCCGACGTAAATCACGTGATCATCGATACCCAACGCGGCGAGGCGTGTGCCGGGACCACTGTGCAAGTCCGCGTAGACGTCATCTTCGATCACCAGCACGCCATGGGTCTTGGTCAGTTGCACAATCTGCCGCGCCACAACGGGTGTCAGGCTGCTGCCTGTCGGGTTGTGGTGGAAGCTGTTGATGAATAACGCACGAGGCCTGTACTTCGCCAACAGCGCTTGAAGCACCTCCACATCGGGCCCTAGTGGGGTTCGCGGCACCTCGATCATCTGCACGCCGTGCAGCCTGAGCAGATCGAACAACAGCGAATACCCCGGACGTTCCACCACCACGCAATCCCCGGGATTGAGCAAGGTGCGCACGATCAAGTCCAGGCCGTGACTGGCTCCAGCGGTGGTCAGGATGCGGCTCTCGTCGACTTCGATGCTGAGCAGCTCGAGGCGTTTGCGAATCTGTTGGCGCAACGCCGGCAACCCCAGGGAGGTGCTGTAGCTGAACAATCCGGCCATGTCGGTACGGCTGACTTGACGGATCGCGTAGCTCAGGTCGTCCGTTTCACGCCAGCTCTCGGGCAATCCGCCGCAACCCAGTTTGAGTTCGCCCGTAGTAAAGCCGCGCTTCACCTCTGCCCCCTCGAACCACGGGCAATCCTGTTGCTCCTGAACGACCGGCGCAGGAACGGCAACAATGAAACCGGCGCGATGACGCGATGCCAGGACGCCTTCAGCCACCAGGCGTTCGCAGGCTTCGACGACGCAAGACTGACTGAGCAGATTGACCCTTGCGATGTGCCGCGCCGAAGGCAGACGCGCTCCCGGCATCAACTCGTTATGACGCACCCAGCCGGCCAACGCGTCGACGATTTGCTGTACGACCGGCACCAATGCCTGTCGATCAATTCTCAATTCCATGAGCAAGCAAACTCCTGTCCATTTGCGGGAAACAGTTAATCACAGGTATGCCGGATCGGCTGTGCGACAACGCCGCCAAAACCCTCGGTTCTAACCATTTGAAACACATTGCCGGGCCCTTTCCCGCGACCATGAAAAAGCCCGCACGGAGGCGGGCTTTTTCCTACTCGGCAAGTCCTGGTTTTTAGAACGCCGTGACGCCACCATCCACCGCCAGCGAGTGACCGGTGGTGAACGCCGCGCCGTCGCTGCACAGGTAGAGCACGGCGCTGGCAATTTCCTCGACCTTGCCGATGCGCCCGACCGGGTGCATCGCGTTGGCAAACTCGCCCTTCTTCGGGTCCGCTTCGTAGGCTCGACGGAACATGTCGGTGTCGATCACCGCCGGGCAGACCGCATTCACGCGGATCTTTTTCTTGGCGTACTCAATGGCCGCTGACTTGGTCAGGCCGATCACCGCATGTTTCGATGCCGCATAGATGCTCATCTTCGGCGCAGCGCCAAGACCTGCTACCGAAGCCGTGTTGACGATCGCACCGCCGCCTTGGGCCAGCAGCAAGGGCAACTGGTACTTCATGCACAACCAGACGCCTTTGACGTTGACGCCCATGATCGCGTCGAACTCGTCGAGGGTACCGTCGGCCAATTTACCTTTCTCGATCTCGATGCCCGCGTTGTTGAAGGCATAGTCCAGACGGCCGTAAGTTTTCACCACTTCGTCCATCAGATGTTTGACTTCGCTTTCCACCGTGACGTTGCAGCGCACGAAGGTCGCTTCGCCGCCCGCCGCACGAATCAACGCTACGGTGCCTTCGCCTCCGGCCGTGTCGAGGTCGGCCACCACCACTTTCAAGCCTTCAGCGGCGAATGCCTGGGCGGTCGCGCGGCCAATACCATTGGCAGCGCCTGTCACAACAGCGACCTGGCCGGAAAACGTCATGCTCATTGTTATGTCCTCTGGAAGAAGAATGCGGGGGATCGCGTGTTCCCAGTCTAGGCACAGGGCTTTCGGCACGGCAGCACTATCAGAGGCCCGGTTGGGTGACCATGAGTTGCAGTGATAGAACTGCCGCACTGACTATCACTGCACTGGATTGATGTGCATTCGCCGCATCAGCCAAACTTGCGGCTTCGATCATGAAGGTCTATCAACAAGGCTTCATTCATCTTGAGTGCCTGTCATGACTACCCAGACCAATCGCCAATTCCTGCTCGCCAAACGACCGGTGGGCGCGGCGACCCGCGAGACCTTTACCTATCAGGAAGTACCGGTCGGCGAACCGGCCGCGGGTCAGATCCTGGTCAAAAACGAATACCTGTCCCTGGACCCGGCCATGCGTGGCTGGATGAACGAAGGCAAGTCCTACATTCCACCGGTCGGTATCGGTGAAGTCATGCGCGCATTGGGCGTAGGCAAAGTCGTTGCCTCGAACAATCCCGGCTTTGCAGTCGGGGACTACGTCAACGGCGCCGTGGGCGTGCAGGATTATTTCCTTGGCGAGCCACGGGGTTTCTACAAGGTCGATCCGAAACTGGCACCGCTGCCGCGTTACCTGTCCGCCCTGGGCATGACCGGCATGACCGCGTACTTCGCCCTGCTCGATGTCGGCGCCCCCAAAGAAGGTGACACCGTGGTGCTGTCAGGCGCGGCCGGTGCAGTGGGCAGCATTGCCGGGCAGATTGCCAAGATCAAAGGCTGT
Organism: Pseudomonas sp. JAI111; assembly: GCF_024809425.1. NCBI lineage: Bacteria > Pseudomonadati > Pseudomonadota > Gammaproteobacteria > Pseudomonadales > Pseudomonadaceae > Pseudomonas > Pseudomonas sp. JAI111. Next base: position 313,692 of record NZ_JANUCB010000002.1, read on the forward strand.
CGCGTGATCGGCATCGCAGGCGGCGCGGACAAGTGCAAGTTCCTGATCGACGAACTGGGGTTCGACGGCGCCATCGACTACAAAAACGAAGACGTCCACGCCGGACTCAAGCGTGAATGCCCGAAAGGCGTCGACGTGTACTTCGATAACGTTGGCGGCGATATTCTCGACGCGGTGCTGAGCCGCATCAATTTGAAGGCGCGAGTAGTGATCTGCGGCGCCATCAGCCAGTACAACAACAAGGAAGCGGTCAAGGGACCGGCCAACTACCTGGCGTTGCTGGTCAATCGCGCGCGGATGGAAGGTTTTGTGGTGATGGACTATGCGGCGCAGTTCGCCGCCGCCGGACAGGAAATGGCCGGCTGGATGGCCAAGGGGCAGCTCAAGAGCAAGGAAGATATCGTTGAAGGACTGGAGACGTTCCCGGAGACGCTGATGAAATTGTTCAGCGGCGAGAATTTCGGGAAGCTCGTACTGAAGGTCTAACCCGGCGTTCGAGGTAGCCACAAAACCAATGTGGGAGCGGGCTTGCTCGCGAAGACGGAGTGTCAGTTGACATCAATGTTGCCTGACACGCCGCCTTCGCGAGCAAGCCCGCTCCCACACTCGATCTTCGGTGTTAGATCAGGCGATTTCAGCCACAACGTCGGCCAACGCCTTGGCCGGATCGGCCGCCTGGCTGATCGGACGGCCGATCACCAGATAATCGGAACCGGCAGCCAGCGCCTGACGCGGCGTCAGGATACGGCGTTGATCGTCCTGCGCACTGCCCGCCGGGCGAATCCCCGGGGTCACCAGTTGCAGCGAAGGGTGAGCCGATTTCAAGGCCTGAGCTTCCAGAGCCGAGCACACCAGACCGTCCATTCCGGCTTTTTCTGCCAGTGCCGCCAGGCGCAGCACCTGCTCCTGCGGTTCGATATCCAGGCCGATACCCGCCAGGTCTTCACGCTCCATGCTGGTCAGCACGGTCACGCCGATCAACAGCGGCTTGGGGCCGGTGCGCTGGTCGAGCACTTCACGGCAGGCCGCCATCATGCGCAGGCCGCCGGAGCAGTGCACATTGACCATCCACACGCCCATTTCCGCTGCAGCCTTCACCGCCATGGCGGTGGTGTTCGGAATGTCGTGGAACTTGAGGTCCAGGAACACTTCGAAGCCCTTGTCGCGCAAGGTGCCGACGATTTCCGAGGCGCAGCTGGTGAACAGTTCCTTGCCGACTTTTACCCGGCACAGTTTCGGGTCCAACTGGTCGGCCAGCTTCAGTGCGGCGTCACGGGTGGGGAAATCCAGGGCGACGATGATAGGAGTCTGGCAGACGGACATGTGCGGGCTCTCAGGCAGGACGAAATCGGCGCGCATTGTAGCGGAACCAACGCGGCTGCGGGACCCGATGATCGGTAAATCGTCCCGAAGACTCAGGCAAGACTAGCTGCTGCGCCGATTGTGTCGAGCCTGATACACACCCGACACGCCCACAACACCCTTCATCATTACCTTCGGCAGCCGCAACACGTCCTTACAGCACTTCCCGCCTCCGGGCCGGACGCCTATGCTGAAGCCACAACCTCGCAGCCTATCTTTGTGGTTGGCAGCCTACCTGGCAGATGAACGCACGCATGCACAGCACCCCAGCACCCTTGAACGACGATCAAAAAGCGCCCGGCGACGACAAGCGCTGGAGCATTCGCGCCCTGATCGTCGACGATGACGTCCCGATCCGCGAGCTGATGATCGACTATCTCGCCCGGTTCAACATTCACGCCAGCGGCGTCACCGACGGTGCCGCGATGCGCCTGGCACTGCAAGCCGAGCATTTCGACGTGGTGGTGCTCGACCTGATGCTGCCTGGCGAAGACGGATTGTCGCTGTGCCGCTGGCTGCGCGCCGAATCGGACATTCCGATCCTGATGCTCACCGCACGCTGCGAACCCACCGACCGGATCATCGGCCTGGAGCTGGGCGCCGACGACTACATGGCCAAGCCGTTCGAACCGCGTGAACTGGTCGCGCGGATTCAGACCATTCTGCGTCGGGTGCGTGACGATCGCACTGAACAGCGTGCGAACATTCGCTTCGACAACTGGCGCCTCAATAGCGTGCTGCGCCAACTGATCGCGGCCGATGGCCTTGTCGTGCCGCTGTCCAACGCCGAATTTCGTTTGCTCTGGGTGTTCATCGAACGTCCGCGCCGGGTACTCAGCCGCGAGCAACTGCTCGACGCCGCCCGCGGTCGCTCGATCGAAGCCTTTGATCGCAGCATCGACTTGCTGGTCTCGCGCTTGCGCCAGAAGCTGGGCGATGACCCCAAAGCCCCACAATTGATCAAAACCGTTCGCGGTGAAGGTTATCTGTTCGACGCACGAGACATCGGCTGATGCGGGCGCGCTTCGATACGCTGTTCGGCCGTCTGTTTGGCGTGCTGCTGCTGGCGATCATCCTGGCGCACTTGTTGGCGTTTGCCTGGTTTCACCATTACGGGCCTCCCCCGCCCCCACCGCCGCCCGGGTTTTCCCAAGGCATCGAGGGGCAGCGTCCACCGATGGGCCCGCGCTTCGAAAACCGGCCACCGCGACCGTGGTTCGGCGGCCCGTTGGTGCCGCTGACCTTCCAGTGTGTCTCGTTGATCATTGCCGCCTGGTACGGCGCCAAGTTGCTCAGTCGGCCGATCCAGCGTTTAAGCGACGCCGCCGAGCGCCTGAGTGAAAACCTCGACAGCGCACCGCTCGAGGAGTCCGGGCCACGAGAAGCCCGGCAAGCGGCCTACACCTTTAACTTGATGCAAAAACGCATCATCGAACAAGTGCAGCAGCGCTCGCGGATGCTCGGCGCGGTGTCCCATGACCTGCGTACGCCGCTGTCTCGCCTCAAGCTGCGGCTGGAGAAAATCGACGACGTCAAGTTGCAGGGCCAGATGCGCCAGGACCTGGACGACATGATCGGCATGCTCGATGCCACTCTCACTTATCTGCACGAGCAGCGCACCAGTGAGGCGCGGCAGTGGATGGATGTGCAAGCGCTGGTGGAATCCTTGAGCGAAAACGCCCAGGACCAGGGCGCCGACGTCCAGGCCAGCGGCCACTGCTCGCCGCTGCAAGTGCAGCCGATGGCCTTGCGCTCATGCATCAATAATCTGTTGGACAACGCCTTGCGCTATGCCGGACAGGCGCTGATCACACTTGAAGACAATCGCGACCTTCTGGTGATCCGGGTCATCGATCACGGCCCGGGTATTGCCGCGGATAAACGTGAGGCGGTGTTCGAACCGTTCTTTCGCCTTGAGGGATCGCGTAACCGCAACTCCGGTGGTGTCGGCCTGGGCATGACCATCGCCCGCGAAGCGGCGGAACGGCTGGGAGGGCAATTAAGTCTGGAAGAAACCCCCGGTGGCGGCCTGACCGCCGTCATCCGCCTGCCCCGCACCTGAATGACCTGAGATCTGTGTACCACTCGGTACAAATTCCACATACCGACGACAACTTGCCCCCTGACGCTGCATAAGCCGGTGTACCCACCGGCTTTCCATTCCAGGGAGTGAGTCCAATGATCGGTAGCGTCAGCAACTACACCGCCTATACCAGCGCCACCAGCGCCAGCACCGCCACAACCAACAGCGCCCGCAGCCAGCAATTCCAGAAAGAACTGTTCGCCAAGCTCGACAGCAACAGCGACGGGGCGGTGGATCAGGACGAATTGAAAAGCGCGCTGTCGCAGAAAGCCGACGATGGCCTGTTGGTCAGCCTGAGCAAAAACTTCGCCAACCTCGACAGCGACAGCAGCGGCAACCTGAGCAGCGAAGAAATGGCCGCAATGGCTCCGCCGCCGCCATCACAGCATGACCAGCCTCCGAGCACCGAACTGGCCGACGCACTGATCAGCGCCCTGGACGCCAACGGTGACGGCACCCTCAGCAGCGATGAACTGAGCAGCGGCCTGAGCAACGCCGGAAGCAGTGCCGACAGCAAACAGATCTTCTCGGCACTGGACAAGAACGAAGACGGCACCGTCAGCAAGGATGAACTGGCCGCCAGCCTGACGCCGCCTCCACCACCGCCCCAACAGGTGTCCGGCGACGCGCTGTTCAGCCAGCTCGATACCGACAGCGATGGCAGCGTGACCGCCACTGAACTGAGCAGCGCGCTGCAGGCAAGCAACGGCACGTCATCGACCAGCACAGACACCAGCGCTGCGCTACTCAAAGCGCTGGACAGCGACAGCAGCGGTGGCGTCAGTAGCGATGAACTCAAGGCTGCGTTGCAAGCCGGTCGCGAGAAAACCAGCGACAGTTCCACCGATCAGTTCAACGTCAATGACGCGCTGAACAAGATGATCGCCAACCTGAGCAAGCAGTATTCGCTCGATAACGTGGCGAGTGTGGGCAAGTACCTGAACGTGTCGACCTGAGTCAAAAGCATCGCGGGCAAGCCCGCTCCCACAGGAATCCGGATGAAAACACATAACGTGTGAACACCGCGCAACACTGTGGGAGCGGGCTTGCCCGCGATGAGGCCCGGAACCTCAACGAAAAACCTTAAGGCCGGCGATCTTCTACCCGCGCCTGACTCTTGCTCCAGTCAGTCAACAGACTGTACGCGACCGCCAGCAACGTCGGCCCGATGAACAATCCGATAAAGCCGAAAGCAATCAACCCGCCAAACACGCCGAGCAACACGATCACCAGCGGCAAATTTCCGCCGCGGCTGATCAGGTACGGCTTCAGCACGTTGTCGACGCCGCTGATGATGAATGTCCCCCAAATCCCGAGGAACACCGCCATTCCGTATTCGCCCTTCCAGGCCAGCCACGCGGTGGCCGGAATCCAGACCAAGGGTGGCCCCATCGGAATCAGGCTCAGCAGGAACGTCACGATGCCTAGCACCAACGCCCCGGGCACACCGGCAATCAGGAAGCCGATCAACGCGAGCACTGCCTGCGCCGCCGCGGTTCCTATCACCCCATTCACCACCCGCTGCACCGTCCCCGCCACCAACTCGATGTAATAACCGGCGCGATCACCGATCAGCCGCTCCAGCAAGCCATGAACAAATACCGCCAATCGCGGCCCGTCCCGGTAGAAAAAGAACACGAAGACAATGCTCAGCGTCAGCTCCAGAATCCCGCCACCGATCTGGGCACTGCGCGCCAGCAACCAGTTGCCGACCTGCCCCAGATAAGGTTTGACGGCCACCATCGCCGCCGCCCCCTGCTGGTCGATACTGTTCCAGATCACCACCAGCCGCGCGCCAACCAGGGGAACGCTGCCCAGCCAGACCGGTGCTTCAGGCAGACCGTCGACCTGTACATCCTTGATGAATGCCGTGGCATCGCGCACATGATCTGCCAGGTTGAAGCCCAGCCATACCAGCGGCACCGCCACCAGCAACATCCAGCCGAGGGTCAGCAGCGCCGCGGCAAGGGATTCACGACCGTTGAGCCAGCGGGTCAGCAAACGCATCAACGGCCAACTGGCAAACGCCAGCACCGCGCCCCAGAACAGCGCCGACCAGAACGGCGCCATCACCCAGAAGCTCGCGCCAAACAGCACCAGGAGCAGAATCTGCACCAACAGCCGATCGTTATTGGGCATTTAGAGTCTCGAGAAAAGTCAGTCAATCAAAAGTAGGCGAACGCCAGGTGCGCGTTCGCCTGTGAAGCTTATCGCAACAGTTCGATGCGCAGGCCAGAGCCTTCGGCTGTGCCGGTTTCCATCCGCGCCGCACGCACGCCCTGCCCGATCAGCGCCTGACGCCAGGCTTCGGCCTTGGCCCCTGAAACACTGATGCGCAACGTGGTGTCCAGATTCAACCCACGGGAAATCAAACGCAACCAGGTCTCATCAGGATCGGCGCTCAGTTTGGGAAAATCGAGTTCACCCGTGCTTTTGAGTTGTCGCAGCAGGGTCGCCGACGTCGGCTGCAAATCGCCCAGCGGGGCTGCGGCGTCGAATTGTTCGACATGCAGATACGCTTTGCGATTGCCGCGCGTGATCCCGTAAAGCGCGACGAGCGTGTTGTCCCGTGGCGCGGCCAGTCGCAGCAGCAAGTACGCCTGCTGGTCGTCGGCCCCGTAGAGTTTGGCGTTGGTGAACACTTCATTGGCCCACAGGCTGCTTTCGCCGCAATCGCGCGCCTGGCACCAGAACAGCAGCTCGGCGCCCTGCTTTTGCAAGGCTTCGCGGGCGGCCGTAAAGGCTTCCGTGGAGGTGTGTTCCGCCGGCAGTTCGTAGGTCACCGATGTGGTTTGGCCGCGGGCGCTGACCTGGCCGTCGAAACGTAGCTGGCCGCTGATCTTGCGGATCGAGCCCAGCGGATAGATCCGCTCGAGTTCCACCGCCGGGCGATAGTCAACGATCTGTGCATCGGCCAGACGCGGCACGATCGGCAAGTCCTGACTGCCCGGGACATCGGCGGCAAACAACAAGGGACTGAAACAACACAGCGCCAGCACACTGAATGAACGCATGAATAGACTCATCGGATCAGCATGGCCTGGGCACCCTTGATGATACTGGCTTCATCCGTACGCTCCGGCACCAGCAAACCACGCTGCACCGCCGGACGCGCCTCCAGGGTCGCCATCCAGCGCTGCAAGGCCGTCAGGCCCTCCACCGAGACACCGGACCACTCATGGCCGCGGACCCACGGGAAGGTGGCGATGTCGGCAATGCTGTACTCGCCGGCCAGAAACTCCACGGCTTGCAAGCGCGTGTCGAGCACTTCATAGAGGCGACGGGTTTCATGTTGATAACGATCGATGGCGCCCTGAAGCTTTTCCGGGAAATAGCGGAAAAACACATTGGCCTGGCCCTGCATCGGACCGATTCCGCCCATCTGGAACATCAGCCACTGAAACACCACCGAGCGCCCTTTAGGGTCCTGGGGCATCAGCTTGCCGCTGAGTTCTGCGAGGTAAATCAGGATCGCGCCAGATTCAAATACGGCGAAATCACCGTTGGCGCGGTCGACAATCGCCGGAATCCGGCCATTGGGATTGATCTTGAGGAAGTCCTCGGACTTCTGTTCCTTTTTGTCGAAACTCAAGGCATGCACCGTGTAGGGCAGGCCGAGTTCCTCGAGCACGATAGAGACCTTGTGGCCATTCGGGGTCGCAGCGGTGTAGAGATCTATCATGGTTGTCTCCCATTTCAACCCGCCCAGCCTCGACAGTTGCCCGGCGCAAGTCAAGGAACGGCGAAGAACCGATTGAAACAGTCTGCGACAAGGTCGGCGCCGGGTTCATCATTGAGGTGCAAATGATGGCCGCCAGGCAGCTGTTCACGGCTAAAGGGTAGACGCTCCAGCAATTCGGGATGTTTGGCGAGCATGCCGTCGGCTGCAACCACCAACAGCGCAGGACAACTGACCCGCTGGACGAAGGCCATTGCCTGTTCGGTTGTCAGACGCAGCGGCGATGGCAGCGTAAGGCGGTTGTCGGTGCGCCAGGTGTAACCGCCCGGCACGGGCATCAGTCCACGTTGGGCCAACAGTTCGGCAGCCTCGCGACTGACCGCCACCAGGCCTTTCATGCGTGCCTCGATGGCACGGTCCAGCGTGGTGTAGACCGGTTTGCGCTTCTCCTGGAGATCCAGTTGCGCCTGTAGGGCCATGCCCATGCGTTCGGCGGCATTTTCGCCTTTGTCTGTAGGAGGAATGACTCCGTCGATCAACGCCAGGTGCGTGACGCGCTCGGGCATTGAGCCGGCGATGATCAACGAAGCGATCGCCCCCATGGAATGCCCCATCAGGGCAAATCGCTTCAGTCCAAGCTGTTCGGCGACTTGCAGCACGTCATGGGCGTAGTCCCACATCGCGTAACTGGCACCAGGCGGTCGATGCCCGGAATGACCGTGGCCGGCCATGTCCAGCGCAATGATGCGCAGGCCTTTGAGCTTCGGCGCCAACCGGGCGAAGCTGTTGGCGTTGTCCAGCCAGCCGTGCAAGGCAATCACCGGCAAACCGTCTTCGGGGCCGAACAAGTGCGCCGCCAGTTCGATGTGCGGCAGGCTCAGGCGAACTTCTTCGACGACGTGATTCATGCGCAATCCTGTTGACGACGACCTTCCCAGCGGCTGAACAGGTTTTTCAGCAGCGTGGCGGTGTCCTGTGGACGTTCGAGGGGAAACATGTGACCACCGGGCATCGTCAGGGACTCACCCAGCGGCATGCGCCCAACCGAGCTTGCATGATGACGCATGACCACGCGGCTCTTGTGCCCGCGAACCACCGCCAGCGGCACTTTCAACTGCCGGGCACGGCCGGGACTGGTGTGCGGCACGCCGCGATAGATGCTGATTTCCGTGGCCGGGTCGAAGCGCAGACGCAGCTTGTCGCCGACCTTTTGCAAACCGTGTTGCAGGTAGGCGTCAAAGCACTCGGGATCAAAGCCACGGAACAGGGTTTTGCCGGCGAAATAGAGTCGCGCCGCTTCCAGGTCAGCGAACTCTTCCCGCCGCCCCAGCGTACGGCCAGCGGGCGTCAGGCGATCAATAAACCCGAAGCGCTTGGCGGCGCGAATCACCCATTGATCGGCGCGGGTCAGCACTGGCGAATCGAGCATCACCACACCGCGGTACAACTCTGGGCAACGCAGCGCTGCGTGCAGGTGCAACACGCCACCGAAGGAATGGCCGACGCCCCACACCGGTTCCGGTTGTTGCTTGAGGTGATGGATCAGTTCGTCCACCAGGTTGTGCCAGTTATCGTCCGCCGGGAAACGCGGGTCGTGGGCGTGCTGTTCCAGATGCGTCACCTGGTACTCGGGCGCCAGCGCCGCGAACAACTTGCCGTAGGTCCCCGAAGGAAAGCCATTGGCGTGGGCGAAAAAGATCTGTTGCGACATACCGGTCGATCCATCAACGAAAACAAAGGCTGATTGTCCGTAAGACCACGCCCTACGGCAATGACCATAACTGCCAGGAATGGTGGTAGGAGATATCGCGCAGATCTTTTAATTAATAAACATCAACGCGCCGGCGGATTCTCACCCAGCGGCACCACCGCCATCGTCAGCCGGGACACGCAACTGGCCTTGCCCTCATCGCTGGTCAGGCGAATATCCCAGACATGCGTCGTGCGCCCGATGTGAATCGCCTTGGCCACAGCGGTCACCCGCCCGCTGCGCAGTCCGCGCAAATGGTTGGCGTTGATTTCCAGGCCCACGCAATAGAACTTGCTCGCATCGATGCACAGGTAGCTGGCCATTGAACCGACCGATTCTGCCAGCACCACCGACGCGCCGCCGTGCAACAACCCGTAAGGCTGGTGAGTGCGGTGGTCGATGACCATGCTGGCGGTCAGGGACTCTTCGTCGAAGGCTTCGAAGCGAATATCCAGCACTTCGCCGATGGTGTTTTTCTGGATTGCGTTCAACTGCTCGATGTTGGGAGTAGTACGCCACAGACTCATCGTTGCTTTCCTTTATTGGATTTTGTTCGTGGCTCAATCCTGCCACAGCACCGCCTCGCTGCGCTCGCTCCATTCTTCGAAGCGCGCGCCATAAGCCGCCTCGATCACGTTGCGCTTGATCTTCAGCGTCGGCGTCAGAAAGCCGTTTTCCACCGCCCAGCTGTCCTTGACCACCACCAACCGGCGCAGGCGTTCGTGCTTGTCGAGCGCAGCGTTGACCTCCTCCAGCAGTTTTTCCAGGCTCGAATGCAGCCCGGCCCGCGCCGTTCCGCTGGCGTCCTGCTGGCCGACCGCCGACAGCACACACAACCCCAGAGGCGCACTCAAGCCATCGCCCACCACGCACACCTGTTCGATCCGCGAATGCACCGCCAGACGGTTTTCGATCGGCGCCGGGGCAACGTATTTGCCTTTGCTGGTCTTGAAGATTTCCTTCAGTCGCCCGGTCAGGCGCAGGTTGCCCTCGGCATCTTGCTCGCCTTTGTCGCCGGTGCGCAGGAAGCCATCCTCGGTGATGGTTTCAGCGGTTTTCCCGGGTTCCTTGAAATAGCCAAGCATGGTCGCGCCACTGCGCACCATGACCTCGCCTGATTCGGCGATCCGCACTTCGACCTCCGGGCAGGGTTTGCCGATCCAGCCGGGTTTGTTCTCGCCAGGGTGGCAGATATGGGAATACCCGCAGCTCTCGGTCATGCCGTAGACCTCCAGCACATCCAGCCCCAGCTTGCGGTACCACAGCAACAAGGTCTGCGGTACGGGCGCGGCGCCGGACAAGGCGATGCGCAACGCATCCAGCCCCAACCCCGCGAGCACTTTGTGCCCGACCCGCTTGCCAATGAAGGGCAGGCCGAGCAGGAAGTCGAGGCGTTTCGCCGGGATCTTGCTGTACACGCCCATCTGGAACTTGGTCCAGATGCGCGGCACACCGAACAGCGCGGTCGGGCGCGCGCGCTGCAAGTCTGCCAGGAAGGTGTCGAGGCTCTCGGCAAAGAACACGGTTTGGCCGGTGTAGATCGACGCCAGTTCGACGAACATGCGCTCCGCAACATGGCACAGCGGCAGATAGGACAACAAACGGTCCGATTCATTGAGGCCAAACAACTGGGTGCCATGCGTGGTGGCGAATCCCAGGTTGCCGAAACTGTGCATCACTCCCTTGGGCAGGCCGGTGGTGCCGGAGGTGTAGATGATGGTTGCCAACTGATCGGCCGCCGGTTTGGGGTCGTCCTGGATCGGCGAGCTTTTTTGCAGATCGTCCCAGCTGAAATCGAAGCGCCCGGGCGGGTGCAACGGCAGGCTGATGGTCGGCAGATCAGGGCTGACACCGCGGGACATACTCGGCCAGTCATCGAGCTTGCCGATGAACGCCAGCGCCGCTTCGGAGTGGTCGAGCACTTGCGCCACGGACTCGGCTGTGAGGTTGGGGTACAGCGGCACCGACACGTGGCCAGCCATCCAGATCGCCAGGTCAGCGATGATCCAGTGGGCGCAGTTTTTCGAGATCAGGGCGATGTGGCTGCCTTGGGGCAGTTCGCGGGCTCGCAGCCAGTGCGCAGCGCAGCGGGCCTGATGGCCGACGTCGGCCCAGGTCAGGGTCTCGACGTGTCCGCCGCCCGTGGGCTGGACCAGAAAACGCTGGCGGGGATGACGGGCTTCGCGCTCGTAGAAGACGTCCAGCGGCAAACGAACAGCAGCAGGCATGCGACTCGCTCCTTTTTTTGGTCTGGAGCAAGCGTAGTCAACCAAGCGGTTGCTTGGTTGACTATTTATTGCAAAAACAAGATTGAAAGATCGCAGCCTCGTTGCACTCGACAGCTCCTACACGGTTTTGTGTTCCTTGTAGGAGCTGTCGAGTGCAACGAGGCTGCGATCTTTTTGCCTTTAAGGGTGCTTGATGCCGTTGAGCTTCATCGATCCAATCAACAGTTCATTGCCCTCAAGCTCGGCCAGTCCGGCAGTACCGACCTTCTCCGGAGGATATCCAGCGCCATGTTGCAGATAGCTGAGCAAGTGACCCACCAGCGGATTGTGGCTGACCAAAAGAACGTTACTCACTGACACCAACTGCTCGGCCACCTTGTCCGGGTCGATTTCCGGGGTGAGCCACTCGACAGTGCGGATCTCCGGTTCGAAACCCAGTGCTTCTCGCACCAGTTGAGCGGTTTCCTGCGCTCTGCGATACGGGCTGGCATAGATCGCGGTAAGCGGTTTGCCAATTAGCTCGGCAGCGCTGCGCAGCACTTCTTCACGACCATTGTCCGTCAATGCCCGTTCCGAATCGTGGTTCTTGGAACCGTGTGGCTCGGCTTCACCATGACGCAATACCCAGAGTTTCATAGCTTGGGCTCCTCATCTCGGGCCGGATGTGGCGCAGGCGCCACGACGTGCGGCGCTTCACCTTCCGGAGTACGCGGCGTCGGCCAGTCGGCGAACGGCCAGGGCTTCTGGTCGCTGTGAAAGCTGCCGAAACGACCGATCTGCGCCAGGAACTGGCTCAGGCTGTCGCCGAAGTTCATCAGGCTGGCGCTCGGGGCGCCATAAATCAAACGATAGATCAGTTGCACCAGCACCACCGCGCCAAGGATGAACTGCGCCACTTGCCAGACCAGCAAGAAGACAATCATCCACAGCACGCGCAGCAAGATGGATTCGTAACCGGATTCTGTTTTCGGATCGTTCATAGCTATCTCCTGCTCCTTTTGGAATGCGTACTCAGTTGAAACCGCTGGTCGAAATAAAGTCGACGTCGGTTTTCGGTTCGCCGCGCATCAACAGCCCAATCACTTGATCAAGCGTGCGCCCTTCGAACAGGATCGCGTGCAATCCGGCGACCAGCGGCATATAGACGCCGACCTCCTGAGCCTTGGCCTTGAGCACTTTCAGTGTATTCACGCCTTCGGCCACTTCGCCCAGGCGGGTCACCGCCTCCTCAAGGCTCAAGCCCTGACCGAGGGCAAAACCGACCTGATAGTTACGGCTTTTGGGTGAGGAGCAAGTCACAATCAGGTCGCCGACACCGGCGAGCCCCAGGAACGTCATCGGGTTGGCGCCCTGATTGACCGCAAATCGGGTCATTTCCGCCAGTGCGCGGGTGATCAGCATGCTCTTGGTGTTTTCACCCATGCCCAGCGCCACCGCCATGCCGGCGATGATCGCGTACACATTCTTCAACGCCCCGCCCAACTCCACGCCAAAGCGGTCCGCACTGGCGTAGACACGAAAGGTGCGGCCGTGCAGCGCTTCCTGGACCCGTTGGCACAGTTCTTCGTCTTCGCTGGCCACCACCGTGGCGGTCAGCGCGTGTTCGGCGATTTCACGGGCCAGGTTCGGCCCGGACAACACGCCGATGCGCGCTTGCGGTGCGATTTCTTCGAGGATCTGGCTCATGAGCTTGAACGTGTGGGCTTCGATGCCTTTGGTCAGGCTCACCAGCAATTTGCCGCTCAACAGCTCGGCATGCGGGGCCAGCACCGAGCGCAGCGCGCTGGACGGCAGTGCGACAAAACACAAGTCGCAGGCTTGCAGGGTTGCCTGCAAGTCGGTCACCGGCTCCACGGCCGGCAGAATCTTGATGCCTTTGAGGTAACGCGGGTTCTCGCGATTGACCCGAATGGACTCGGCCTGTTCAGGGTCACGCATCCACTGCCGGACCTGATGCCCGTTCTCGGCCAGTAGATTGGCCACGGCGGTACCAAAACTTCCGCCTCCCAGGACCGCAATTGGGCGCTGTTCAGTCATATGTAATCCGTTAATCCATACCAGTGGCGATGTCGGCATTATACGGAGCGGCCCAGTGGCGGCCAGTCCCCGCATCAATTACCGGTATTTGTAGGAAGAAGACCAACAAACACGAGGAAAATGCCTTCATCGTGACTGGAAAAGTAGTAGCGCTCGGTTAACATGCGCGCCAACTAATCGCTATCAGGGATGTTTCGTGTCGTTAGGCACTCCTTCACCTCGCTCGCCGCTGGTCCTGGCACTGATTTTCAGCTCGCCAGCGCTGCCCGGTGACTTGTTCCTCGACAAGACCAGAGCACCCGGGAGTCGCGCTACGACCTCGAATTGCAGGACACTCTCAGCCTGTCCGACAGCCTGCGACTGGTCAGCGGCATGAACTATCGTTACGACCGGGCAGAATCCGAGACCTGCTTTAACGGCACGCTCGACGACACCACCTGGCGGACATTTGGCCAACTCGAGTGGCGGGCCACCGAACACTGGTTGCTGCAGGGCGGAGCAATGTTCGAAGACACGCAATTGACTGGCAGCTCGCTGACCCCACGGGTCGCCGTCAACTATTATCTGATCACCCCGCACCACGGCTTGGGCGCCGTGTATTCGCAAGCCGTCCGCTCGCCGGACATGTTCGAGAACAACTATGACAAGCGCCGGGTGCTCTACTTCAGCGCGGAGCTGACGTTTTAAATGCCGCGTCGCCTGTCACGGAAGTCGCCAAGCCTTGGCCGTCTGCTGGCAGGGTTGTGCCTGCTCCTGGCTGGCCTGCTTGGCTGCCTGCCAACACAGGCTGCCGACATTCTGCTAACCGGCGCCGAAGACAGCCCCGGCGTGCAATCTTTCGCCCACGCACTGAGTGAACTGCGCCCTGCCGACACCGTGCGTTTCCAGACCTTGGCGAGTCTTCCGGTCCCCGGCAAGCTGCCAGTCAGCACCCGGCTGATCCTGCTCGATCTGCCGAGTCTCGACTGGCGCCTGCAAGACGCCCAAGGCCCGGCGACGCTGGTCCTGCGCATCAGCCGCTTGCAGGCCCACCAACGCTTCGGCACTCACCTGCCGCCGCACTTGAGTCTGCTCTGGAGTGATCCGCCACTGGATCGTCAATTGCGCCTGATCCGGCTCATCCTGCCCCAGGCCCATCGGGTCGGCGTGCTGTACGACAGTCACAGTGAATTCCTTTTGCAAGAACTGCATCTGGCCGCTCAGACTTTGGGACTTGAACTGGTCACCGAGCGCTGGGATAACACCAGCGACAGTCGCCCCTTGCAGGCCCTGTTGAAAAGCAGCGACGTGCTGCTGGGGCTCGACGATCCCAATGTGTACAACCCCAAAACCGCGAAAAACCTACTGCTGAGCAGCTATACGCGGCAACTGGCGCTGATCGGCCCCAACGCCGCATTCGTCAAGGCCGGCAGCCTGGCCAGCACCTACAGCGATCAACATGACTGGCTGGCGGTGCTCAACGAATTGCTCGACCGTTCACCCAGCAGTTGGCCACGCATGCTCTATCCGCAACACTTCAAAGTTTTAAGCAACCCGCAGGTGGCTCGTTCATTAGGTATTGAGCCGATGAATGAAGCGTCTGTCGCCACCCAGTTGGCTGAAGGAGAAAACCGTCCATGACCTTCCGACGCCGTTGGGACATCAACACCCGCACGCAGATGATCAGCCTCGGCCCTGCCCTGTTGCTGACGCTGCTGCTGATCAGCTTCTTCACCTTCGTGCGCCTTCAGGACCTGCGTCAGGAACTCAATCACACCGGTCAGATGATCGCCAACCAGCTGGCACCGGCCACGGAATACGGGGTGATTTCAGGCAACAACGACGTCCTCGAAAGCTTGCTCAAGGCGACGCTGGCCACGCCCAACGTGCGCTTTCTGGAAGTCCAGGACAGCGCCAACCGGATTCTGGTGTATGTCGAGCAACCGTCGGAAACCCACACGCGTTCACACCAGGTCGAAGTGTTCCAGGCACCGGTACGGTTGCAACGGATCGCCCTGAACACTGATTTTTTCCAGGGCAACAAAGCGGCCAACACCGCGCCGCCCGAGGACTATCTGGGCCGGGTGATTGTCGGCTTGTCCAATGATGCGTTCAGCCAGCGCCAGCAGGAAATCCTGTTCAAGGCCGGGATCCTCGCCTTGTTCGCCCTGCTGTTTACCTTTCTGGTGGCCCGACGCCTGGCCGGCAGCTTGTCGCAGCCGATTCGCGACATTGGCCACGCCGTGAAAGCGATTCAGCAGGGCGACTACAAGAAGCCCCTACCGATAGTCGACGACACCGAACTGGGCGCGCTGTCGCAACACATCAATAATCTTGCCCACGGCCTCGAACAAGCCAGCCGCGAACAGCATCAGGCCATGGCACAGTTGATCAAGACGCGTGAAGAAGCGGAAAAAGCCAACAACGCCAAGTCTGACTTCCTGGCGATGATGAGCCACGAACTGCGCACTCCGATGAACGGCGTGCTCGGAATGCTGCAACTGCTGGAAACCACCGACATGACCGAGGAGCAGGTGGAATATGCGGCGCTGGCTTCGGAGTCCACCGAACACTTGCTCAAAGTGATCAATGACATTCTCGACTTCTCGCGCATCGAGCGCTCGGAACTGGAGCTGGAACACATCCCGTTCAACCTCGCGGACCTGATCAGCAGCTGCGCTCAGTCCTTTTCGCATGGCGCGGCGCAACGCGGGCTCGACCTGGCGTTGACGATTCCCGAGGACATGCGCGCGTTGCAGGTCCAGGGCGATCCCACACGAATCAGGCAGATTCTGGTCAACCTGGTGGGCAATGCGCTGAAATTCACCGAGCACGGCCGAGTCAGCATCGAGCCGCAGTGGCAGTCGCTGGACCATGAATTGCTGTGGTTTACCTGCACCGTGCGCGACAGCGGGATCGGCATCTCGGCCGAAAGCCTGGAATTGATGTTCAACGCGTTCCAGCAGGCCGACAGCTCTATTTCAAGGCGTTACGGCGGCACCGGGCTGGGCCTGCCGATTGCCCGCACCCTGGCCGAACGCATGGGCGGCACCTTGCGTGCGCAGAGCCAGGAAGGCGTGGGGTCGGTGTTTACCCTGGAAATTCCGCTGGCGCTTTATAAGCAGTCGTTGCCGGAGCGGTTGCCGCGCGCCCTGACCGGAGACAGCCATGGCGAAGGGCGCAATGTGCTGCTGGTGGAAGACAACCCGGTCAACCAGACCGTCATTGAAGCAATGTTGCGCAGCCTGGGCTTTACTGTCAGCGTCGCCACCGATGGCGCGCAAGCGGTGCTCAGTGCCGAAAGCCTGATTTTCGAAGCGATTCTGATGGACTGCCGGCTGCCGATCATTGATGGCTATGAAGCCACTCGCCAGATTCGCCAGTTGCCGGGCTGCGTGGACCTGCCGATCATCGCCCTGACCGCCAACGCCTTGCAGGGCGACCGGGAAGCATGTTTATCGGCAGGAATGAACGATTACCTGGCCAAGCCGTTCAAACGCACGGATCTGCAGCAAATTCTGCAGCGCTGGGTGCAGTAGTGCAGGCCTTTCGACCATCTGCGACTGGCGTGAAAGTCGAAAGTGCGGCAGTCTTAGGCACCCGAACAAGCCCGAAAAGGGGCTTGAATAATAATTTCAGTGCACAAGTGTACATTCATGTCCTTGGTGCTGTGACTTTCACCACAACGCAATAGTCTATGAGTAGGCTGCTGACTCGAGGCATGAACGCCTCGATCGGCCGGGAAGATTTGCCCCACCCTGCCGCATGGGACTATTGAGGAGCTCGCATGACCCAACAAAACGCCTTTACTCGGGAAGACCTGCTGCGCTGCAGTCGCGGTGAGCTGTTCGGCCCAGGTAACGCACAACTGCCCGCCCCGAACATGCTGATGGTGGATCGCATCACCCATATCAGTGCCGAGGGTGGCAAGTACGGCAAAGGTGAATTGGTCGCCGAGCTGGATATCACTCCGGACCTGTGGTTTTTCGCCTGCCACTTCGAAGGTGATCCGGTAATGCCAGGCTGCCTGGGCCTCGACGCCATGTGGCAACTGGTCGGCTTCTTCCTCGGCTGGCAGGGTCTGCCGGGCCGTGGTCGTGCGCTGGGTTCGGGCGAAGTGAAATTCTTCGGCCAGGTCCTGCCGACCGCCAAGAAAGTCACCTATAACATTCAGATCAAGCGCGTGCTCAAGGGCAAGCTGAACCTGGCCATCGCCGATGGTTCGGTCAGTGTCGACGGCCGCGAGATCTACACCGCCGAAGGCCTTCGGGTCGGCGTTTTCACCTCCACTGACAACTTCTAAGGGTTATCCGCATGCGCCGCGTCGTTATCACTGGTCTGGGCATCGTTTCGTGCCTGGGCAATGACAAAGAGACCGTCTCCGCTAACCTGCGTGCAAGCCGCCCTGGCATCCGGTTCAACCCGGAATATGCTGAAATGGGTCTGCGTAGCCAGGTTTCCGGCTCCATCGACCTTCCACTCGAAGAGCTGATCGATCGCAAGATCTATCGCTTCGTCGGCCACGCGGCGGCTTACGCCTACCTGGCCATGAAAGACGCTATCGCCGACTCCGGTCTGACCGAAGAGCAAGTCTCCAACCCGCGTACCGGCCTGATCGCCGGTTCCGGTGGTGCCTCCACGCTGAACCAGATGGAAGCGCTGGACATCCTGCGCGAGAAAGGCGTGAAGCGCGTTGGCCCATACCGCGTCACGCGGACCATGAGCAGCACTGTTTCCGCTTGCCTGGCCACCCCGTTCAAGATCAAGGGCCTGAACTACTCCATCGCTTCTGCCTGCGCCACCAGTGCTCACTGCATCGGTACCGCCATGGAACAGATCCAGATGGGCAAGCAGGACATCGTGTTCGCTGGCGGCGGTGAAGAAGAACATTGGAGCCAGTCGTTCCTGTTCGACGCCATGGGCGCACTGTCCAGCCAGTACAACGAAACCCCGGAAAAAGCTTCCCGTGCCTACGACGCCAAGCGTGACGGTTTCGTCATCGCCGGCGGTGGCGGCATGGTCGTGGTCGAGGAGCTGGAACACGCTCTGGCTCGCGGCGCGAAGATCTACGCGGAAATCGTTGGCTACGGCGCGACCTCCGACGGCTACGACATGGTCGCTCCAAGCGGCGAAGGCGCCATCCGCTGCATGCAGATGGCCATGTCCACCGTCGATGCTCCGATCGACTACCTGAACACCCACGGCACCTCGACTCCGGTCGGCGACGTCATGGAAATGAAAGGTGTGCGTGAAGTGTTCGGCGACAAGGCTCCGGCCATCAGCTCCACCAAGAGCCTGTCGGGTCACTCCCTGGGCGCCGCCGGCGTTCACGAAGCGATCTACTGCATGCTGATGATGGAAGGCAACTTCATGGCGGGTTCCGCCAACATCGACGAACTGGACCCGGAAGTGGCAGACATGCCGATCCTGACCAAGACGCGCGAAGACGCCACTATCAACACCGTGATGAGCAACAGCTTCGGCTTCGGTGGCACCAATGCCACGCTGGTACTGAAGCGCTGGACCGGCAAGTAATACTCCGCCGTCTCGCAGCACAAAAAACGCCCCGACTGGTTCGGGGCGTTTTTTTTTCGCAAGGAAAACACAAAAACCTGTGGGAGCGAGCTTGCTCGCGATGAGGGAGTGTCAGTCGACATCATTGTTGCCTGATACACCGCCATCGCGAGCAAGCTCGCTCCCACAGGGGATTTTGGTCGCCTTCGAGCCGGGTTTTCTTCAATGAAAACATGAAGCTTTTGTCAGGAAACTCAACGCCCTGCGACCGAATGCCGCGGGCTTGAAGGGCTGCAGGACTTTTGCAGAATTGGCAATTGTCCATTACAAAATCCGGTTATTTACTTAGCAGGCTAACAAAACTTATAACGGAGTCCTGCACATGCCTTGCTGCAGATAACAGAGATTGGAGCTAGCAGATGACTGTAAAAGTAACTGAACGCGACGATTCACATAAATCCCATGAAGGCGTAGCCGCCGGTATCCGCATCTGGGACGTACATCAACAAGACATGCTGGTGGGGATGTTCCACTCCGAGACCGATGCCCACAGCTACAAGGCCGAACTGGAAAAACTGGAGCAACAACGAGAGCTCCGATCCGCATAAGCAATGACAGCATTGAAAACGACAAACCCCGCCATGAGCGGGGTTTGTCTTTATTGCGATTGCGGTCTCTACAGCCTTACCACATCAGATCATCAGGAATCTGATAGGCCGCGTACGGATCGTCCTCGGCGATGACGTCTTCGGTCTTCACGTTCATCTGCACGATACGCTGCGGATCGCGCTCCTGAATCTTCAGAGCGGCTTCACGCGGGATCACTTCATAGCCGCCGGCATGGTGCACGATCGCCAGCGAACCGTTGCTGAGCTTGTTGCGCATCAGGGTGTTGACGCAGATGCGCTTGACCTTCTTGTCATCGACGAAGTTGTAGTAGTCCTCGGTGGTCAGCTTCGGCAGGCGCGAGACTTCGATCAATTGCTTGACCTGGGCCGCACGGGCCTTCGCCTCGGCTTTCTCCTGTTGCTGACGGTTCAGCTCCTGGTCACGCTTGACCTTCTCGGCCATCGCTTCCTGGGCCGCACGCTGCTGCGAGTCATCGAGTTCGATCTGACCTTTATGGGCCAGGCGCTGCTGCTTCTGCTTCTCTTTGCCGACCTGTTTCGCCTGCTTCTGGTTGACCAGCCCTGCTTTGAGCAACTGGTCGCGAAGGGAAATGCTCATGGTGCTTATTTCTCACTTAGGCCACTGCTCAACCGCAGCTGGACACATTCTTTTCCTGACGTTTGGCTTCGCCCCACAAGGCGTCCAACTCTTCGAGGGTGCAATCTTCCATGGGACGATGGGTGTCGCGCAATGCCTGTTCGATAAAACGGAAGCGTCTTTCGAACTTGCTGTTGGCGCCACGCAATGCAGTTTCCGGATCGACCTTCAGATGACGCGCCAAATTGACCACGGAAAACAACAAGTCGCCGACTTCATCGGCAATCGCTACCGGATCGTTATCGGCCATGGCTTCGAGTATTTCATCGAGCTCTTCGCGCACCTTGTCCAGCACCGGCAAGGCGTGCGGCCAGTCGAAACCGACCTGCCCTGCGCGCTTTTGCAATTTGGCCGAACGAGACAACGCCGGCAACGCGGCGGGTACGTCGTCGAGCAATGACAGCTGCTGCGGCGTGACAGATTTCTCGGCGCGCTCCTCAGCCTTGATCTCTTCCCAGCGCTGCTTGACCTGTTCTTCACTCAGGCGCGGGACATCCAGTGGCGCGTACAGATCGCCGGTCGGAAACACGTGCGGATGACGACGGATCAGCTTGCGCGTAATGCTGTCGATCACCCCGGCGAATTCGAAGCGCCCTTCTTCCCGGGCCAGCTGGCTGTAATAAACCACCTGGAACAGCAAATCACCAAGCTCACCCTGCAAGTGATCGAAGTCACCGCGCTCGATGGCATCGGCGACCTCGTAGGCCTCCTCAAGGGTATGCGGGACGATGGTGGCGTAGGTTTGCTTGATGTCCCACGGGCAACCGAATTGCGGGTCGCGCAGACGGTTCATCAAGTGCAATAAGTCTTCGAGTGAATACATCAATCAGTCTCTACAAAAAACCTGTGGGAGCTGGCCTGCCAGCGATGGCATCACCTCGACGCTACTGAAAGACCGAGGTGCCTGCATCGCTGGCAGGCCAGCTCCCACACGGGTACATCTTCAAGGTGTCCGGTTACGCCGGGTTTCGATGATGTTCGGCAACTGGGAAATCCGTCCCAGCAACCGCCCCAGTGCATCCAGTCCGGGAATCTCGATGGTCAGGGACATCAACGCGGTGTTGTCCTCTTTATTCGAGCGGGTGTTGACCGCCAGCACGTTGATCCGCTCGTTAAGCAGCACCTGCGACACGTCACGCAGCAAACCGGAACGGTCGTAAGCGCGGATGATGATGTCCACCGGGTAGGTGAGCACCGGCACCGGGCCCCAGCTGACCTGAATGATCCGCTCCGGCTCGCGCCCGCCCAGTTGCAGCACCGAGGCGCAGTCCTGACGGTGAATGCTCACGCCGCGTCCCTGGGTGATGTAACCGACGATCGCATCGCCCGGCAACGGCTGGCAGCAGCCGGCCATTTGCGTCATCAGATTGCCGACGCCCTGGATCTGAATGTCGCCACGCTTGCCCGGTTTGTAGCCGGTGGCTTTGCGCGGGATCAGTTCCAGCTGTTCGTTGCCGCGTTCCGGCTCGACCAGTTGCTGCGCCAGGTTCACCAGTTGCGCCAGGCGCAAATCGCCGGCGCCCAACGCCGCGTACATGTCCTCGGCGGTTTTCATGTTGGCCTTGTCGGCCAGCTTGTCGAAGTCCACCGCTGGCAGACCGAGGCGACTCAGCTCACGCTCGAGCAAGGTTTTGCCGGCTGCGACGTTCTGATCGCGAGCCTGCAACTTGAACCAGTGAACGATCTTCGCCCGCGCCCGCGACGTGGTGATGTAACCCAGGTTCGGGTTCAGCCAGTCTCGGCTCGGCGTGCCGTGCTTGCTGGTGATGATCTCGACCTGTTCACCGGTTTGCAGGCTGTAGTTGAGCGGAACGATGCGCCCGTTGATCTTCGCGCCACGGCAGTTGTGACCGATTTCGGTGTGCACACGGTAGGCGAAGTCCAGCGGCGTCGCGCCCTTGGGCAAGTCGATGGCGTGGCCGTCCGGGGTGAAGATGTAGACCCGGTCCGGTTCGATATCGACACGCAGCTGCTCGGCCAGACCACCGATATCGCCCAGCTCTTCATGCCACTCGAGCACCTGACGTAGCCAGGAGATTTTCTCTTCGTAGTGATTGGAGCCGGATTTGACGTCGGTGCCCTTGTAGCGCCAGTGCGCGCAAACGCCCAGCTCGGCTTCCTCGTGCATGGCGTGGGTGCGGATCTGCACCTCCAGCACTTTGCCTTCGGGGCCAATCACTGCGGTGTGCAGCGAGCGGTAGCCGTTCTCTTTCGGGTTGGCGATGTAGTCGTCGAATTCTTTCGGGATGTGCCGCCACAAGGTGTGGACGATGCCGAGCGCGGTGTAGCAATCGCGCATTTCCGGCACCAGCACGCGCACGGCACGCACGTCGTAGATCTGGCTGAACTCCAGACCCTTGCGCTGCATTTTGCGCCAGATCGAATAGATGTGTTTGGCCCGGCCACTGATGTCGGCGTCGACGCCGGTAGCGGTCAGCTCATTCTTCAGCTGACTCATCACATCGGCGATGAAGCGCTCGCGATCCAGCCGCCGCTCGTGGAGCAACTTGGCGATCTGCTTGTACTGATCGGGCTCGAGGTAACGGAAGGACAAGTCCTCCAGCTCCCACTTGATATGACCGATACCGAGACGGTGAGCCAGCGGTGCGTAGATGTCGAAGACTTCACGGGCCACGCGATTGCGCTTTTCATCGTCGGCGGTTTTCACCGCACGGATCGCACAGGTGCGTTCGGCCAGCTTGATCAGCGCGACGCGAACGTCGTCGACCATCGCCACGAGCATCTTGCGCAGGTTTTCGACCTGGCCCTGAGTGCCCAGCACCAGCGATTGACGGGGGCTCAGGCTGGCGCTGATCGCCGCCATGCGCAACACGCCGTCGATAAGTTTGGCGACCACCGGACCGAAGCGCTGGCTCACGGCCGGCAGTTCGATCTGGCCTTCGCGCACGCCGCGGTACAAGACCGCCGCGACCAACGAATCCTGATCAAGTTTGAGGTCGGCGAGAATCTCGGCGATCTCAAGGCCCGTGCGGAAACTGGAGGTCCCTTCGGACCACAGGTTTTTCGCCGCATTGGCTTGTTGTTCAGACGTACGAGCGAACTCGCACGCTTCCTTCAAGGCTTCGCGATCCAGTGCCAGATCGACACTGACCGCATGATCGAGCCAAGCCTCGAGATTGATACTGCCGTCGGTGTTGATCGGCTGGTGTGCTCTCACCTGTACCATCTTGCTTACCTTCCCTACGACGCAGATTCAATGCGTCAATTCGCTGACCTTCATTGCCCGATTGCCCTCACGGGGCTAATGCGAGAGCTGCACGGGCGGCCAGTCGGACCAGACGAGCCGTCCTAGCTCGCTTCAAATAACGCCATGGCCTCGACATGTGCCGTCTGAGGAAACATATCGAGAATCCCGGCACGTTTTAACCGGTAGCCCTGCTTGATCAATTCAACCGTGTCGCGCGCCAGCGTTGCCGGGTTGCACGACACATACACCAACCGCTTGGCACCCAGCGATGCCAGCGTGCGCACGACCTCGAAAGCACCGTCACGCGGTGGGTCCAAGAGTACCGCACAAAAGCCTTCGCGCGCCCACTCGGCATCGGTCAAAGGCTGGGATAAATCGGCCTGAAAAAAATGCGCATTATGAAGATTATTGCTAGCCGCATTTTCGGCCGCCCGCTCGACCATCGCTTGCACGCCTTCGACCGCCACCACTTCGCGAACGGCTTTGGCCAGCGGCAAGGCGAAGTTGCCTAACCCACAGAATAGATCGAGAACCCGTTCCTGCGCTGTCGGCTTCAACCAGTCCAGTGCCTGGGCAATCATCGCTTCGTTGACACCGGCGTTGACCTGAATGAAATCTCCGGGCCGGTACGCCAGGTTCAAGTCCCACTGCTCAAGGCGATAACCCAGGGATTGCCCCGCCTCGACCGGTTGCGGTTCACCTTCCCCGTGCAACCACAGCTGGGCTTCATGGGCGGCGCAGAATTCCTTGAGAATGGTCAGGTCGGCATCGGACAACGGCGCCATGTGCCGCAGCAACACCGCCAATGACGAGCCGCTGAACAACTCCACATGGCCCAGCGCTTGCGGTTTGCTCAAGCGCCGCAACATTTCCGGCAAGCCGGTCATGATGGGCTGCAAGGGCTGAACCAGCACCGGGCATTCATTGATTGCAACGATGTCCTGACTGCCCGCCGCACGGAAACCGACTTCGAGTTTTTTCGCTTTCATGTCCCAGCGCACCGCCACGCGGGCGCGACGACGGTAACCGAATTCCGGTCCGCTCAACGGTGCCGCCCACTCTTGGGGTTCAACGCCGGCGACCTTCGACAGTTGCTCGGCGAGCATGCTCTGCTTGAGGGCGAGTTGTTCGTTGTGCGGCAGGTGTTGCACGCTGCAACCGCCACAGCGACCGGCATGCGGACACGGCGCCGGACGACGCAATTCGCTGGCCTGGAATACACGCTCGGTGCGTGCCTCGACGACTTTGCCGCGGGCACCCAACACGCGCACCTCAACCTCTTCACCCGCCAATGCGCCGATGACGAACCAGGTGCGACCTTCGAAAAACGCGATGCCACGACCGTCATTGGCGAGGCGCTCGATGCTCAAGCGCTGCTTTTTGCCGGTCGGGATTTGCGGGGCCTTGCTACCGCCGGTGGGCTGGAAGCGCAGGCCTCTCTCTTGCTTGGCCATCAGTTGGGCGCGTCGAAAATGCCGGTCGACAAGTAACGGTCGCCTCGGTCGCAGATGATCGCGACGATCACCGCGTTTTCAACTTCTTTGGAAAGACGCAGCATCGCGGCCACCGCGCCGCCCGAAGAAACGCCGCAGAAGATGCCTTCTTCGCGGGCCAGACGACGGGTTACGTCTTCGGCCTCGCTTTGCGCCATGTCGACGATCCGGTCAACGCGATCAGCCTGGTAAATCTTCGGCAGGTATTCTTGCGGCCAGCGACGGATGCCCGGAATCGCCGAGCCTTCCATCGGTTGCAGGCCGATGATCTGTACGTTCTCGTTCTGCTCTTTCAAGTAGCGCGAGACGCCCATGATGGTGCCAGTGGTGCCCATCGAGCTGACGAAATGCGTGATGGTGCCCTCGGTCTGACGCCAGATTTCCGGGCCGGTGGTGGTGTAATGCGCCTCGGGGTTATCGCCGTTGGCGAACTGGTCCAGCACCTTGCCCCGGCCTTCGGCCTCCATGCGCTGGGCAAGATCGCGAGCGCCTTCCATGCCTTCTTCCTGGGTGACCAGGATCAGCTCGGCGCCATACGCCGTCATCGCGGCCTTGCGCTCGGCGCTGGAGTTGTCCGGCATGATCAGGATCATCTTGTAACCCTTGATCGCCGCGGCCATCGCCAGGGCGATCCCGGTGTTGCCCGAGGTCGCTTCGATCAGCGTATCGCCGACATGAATCTGCCCGCGCAGTTCAGCGCGGGTGATCATCGACAGCGCCGGACGGTCCTTGACCGAACCCGCCGGGTTATTCCCTTCGAGCTTGAGCAAAAGGGTGTTGCTGGTGGCGCCAGGCAGGCGCTGCAAACGGACCAGCGGAGTGTTGCCGACGCAATCGGCGATGGTTGGGTACTGCAAGGTCATGGCGTATTCGCAATCCAGACTGCGGGGGCGCCTATCATACCGGCAAACGTGCGCAGGCCATATCACGCAAAGTGCGGTGCTTATGGCTTATGGGAATAAGCGGGCGAGTGGGCCGAGGAGAAATCCTACACAAAAGAGTAATGGACCTGTAGGAACACGGCTTGCGCTCGACGATTCTGTAATACAGGACGATGTTTCGGGACATCCTCCTAGGATATTTCCCGCAGGTTTTGGTGGCGTCGATGAACTGGTGAGTAATAAGTTTCATTGATAGTCTTTCGGTCGCACTCCACGCTACTGGCGAGGTAAAGCACCACCAAACTTCCTGAAGACTCTAAATCAATGTCCGAAAACTCGGCTTTATTTCGTTCCGAAGTTACTAACGCGAAAAACGAAAACCGCTTTGGCAGCGTGCTTATCTATCAACCAAGGGGATATGGTGCAGCCACCACCCCAGGCAGTACGTTGATACTTTAATTGAACAGCCTCCGAACTGAAACAGCAAGAGATAACAACTTCTATGACAACAAGGGAATCCCAAGTCCTGACATCACTTTTCCAAAGACTAACCAACAAACAAATAAATTATCACTTGGTGCAAGCTACTTCACCGTACGCGATCATGACTCTTCAGGCATTCGTAAAAAAGCAGCCAGATCAAAGGCTAAATTGTTCACGGCCGAAATTAAAAAACAAGATACCCTTATAGGATTTAAAAATCATCTATGGAAATCACAATCGCCACCCCTCCATATCACGCCAAAGTCTAAACTTACGATTGATTCGTTAAACAACTACTACCCATCTGGCTCATGGCAGATTGGTAACCACCCCCCATTCAACCTCATATTTAGCACAGGTAAATCCCATGACTGGCCTTAACCCTCGAGAATCAAGTGATGGATGGAACATGCAAGCACTGGGAATACATTTTGCAGGAGGTACTATGTCTAGCGCACTCATGTCTGCCTTTAAAATCACCATTTTTTTATTTTTTTGCTATGGAATCTACAAGTTACTGCGCTTACGCTGGGGAGTATGCCAAAGTTTATGCACAACCTTTCTCTTACTCCACATACTCCCCATAATAATACTATTAATAATCAAGCAAACCCTCCTCAGATAACACAGCACACCCTCACAACCCACCCCTCTTAAACAAGGACTAACCATGCAAGGATTAACGACATGTGACTTGGAGTTAGCACTTGGCATTGAAGTGTTTTTTGATATTACTGAAATCAACGAACTGCGGAGTGATGAATTAAAAATCATTTGAAGGTATTTTGTTAAAAACCCATCTACTATCGGCGTCACGCATGTCATTTTATTGTGCTTCGCACTTAGAAACAGTTTAGCCCCCCCTACATAAAAATTGACTATTTGCCTGCATGGCAAGTATGGAAACTCAACCATGCAGACATCACGGATATCGCCAGCTCTACAGGGGTGAGTGTGCTTCAGCACCGCAAAGACATTCGACGGAGGGGTCACACTGCGCTCGGACAAGGCAGCTTTGAACTGACGTTCCAACTCGCCCGCTCCCACAGGGATCCAGACGGGTTACGCGATTTGTGGCCGGCACACATCCACTGTGGGAGTGAGCCTGCTCGCGATGGCGTCATCACTGGCAACGTCATCATCCGCCACCAACCGCATATGCAACCGCAACCCGGTCCCGGTGTTCTCGGCCCAAAGGCTCCCGCCCTGACGCTTCACCGCATTCCTGGCAATGCTCAATCCCAAGCCAAACCCGCCATTCCCCGGCCGCGAGCCGTCGAGGCGAATGAACGGACTGAAGATCCGCTCAAGATCCGCGTCAGCCACCCCGCCGCCCTCATCCTCCAGCCACACCTGCCAGAAGTCGCCATCGCGCTCAGCGTCAAGACGGACGATGCCGCCACTTGGGGAATGACGAATGGCATTGCGCAGAATGTTTTCCAGCGCCTGCGCCAAGGTATTGAGATGGCCGCGAACCCAGCACGAGGAATCCACCGAGCAGTGCAACTGACTGGCCGGCCAGCCAGTTTCATAGCAGGCGTTTTCCGTGAGCATTTCCCACAGCGCCTGAATCTGGATCCCGTCGTCGGGCAGCGGTGCGCGTTCGGTGTCGAGCCAGGCCAGTTGCAGCGTGTCCTCCACCAGTCGCTGCATGCCATCGACTTCCCGACCGATACGCTCACGCAATTGCGGCAGCCCCTGCTCGCTTTCGCTGGCGACCCGCAATCGGCTCAGCGGCGTCCGCAGTTCGTGGGACAGGTCGCGCAGTAATTGCTGTTGCAGGGCCACGCTGCTTTGCAGTCGTTCGGCCATGTGATCGAACGCCCGGCCCAGCTCACCCAGTTCATCCGGACGATTGGTGGTGTTGCTCGATAGGCGCACATTCAACTGGTCGACGCGCCAGGCGTTGGCTTGTTCACGCAAGCTGTTCAACGGCACGACCAGCAGCCGATAAAGACCGATGCACAGCAATAACGTGAACAAACCCGGAATGATGCCGTTGGTGATCACGCGCCAGAACACCCGGTATTGGCCGGGCATGAAGCGCTGGGGCAATTCGATCACCAGGCTGCCGACCGCGGGGTCGTTTGGAAAAGGGATTCTCAACCAGGGCAGCCCCTTGGTATGGAGACTGGTTGGCCAATCCAGCCCACGCAAAAAGGTCAGGCGCTGGACTTCCTTGTCGGTCAGCGGGTAGCTGCTCAAGGACTGCAAATCACCGCCGATGACTCCGACCCACGTGGTTTCACGCGTGCCCAGCTCCTGCAGCCAGGCATCGATGCCTGCGTTCTGGCGGTGATTCCAGGCATGCTCGGCTTCGGCGGCGTAGCGGGTCAGCGTGCCCCGGGCCTCGTCGGAGAGGAACAGGTTCTTCTGCTCCATGTATCGACCCCAGGACCAGCTCAGCCAGATCATCAACAGACAGAACGCCACCAACAGGCACGCCAGTTTCCAGAACAGTGAATGCCGGCCAGGCAGGTCAGACCATTTCATCGCCGGCACTCAAGACGTAACCCTTGCCCCAGACCGTGCGCACTTTGCGCTCGGTGTAACCGATGGTGTTGAGCTTGCGACGGATCTGGCTGATATGCATGTCCAGGCTGCGGTCATGGGCCGCGTACCCGCGTTGCAGCACGTGCTGATAAAGGAAGGCTTTGCTCAGGACTTCGTCGCCATTGCGGTTGAGCGTTTCCAGCAAACGGTACTCGCTGCGAGTCAGGCCGGCGGCATGCTCGCCGTAGAAAACCTCGTACTGCTCATCGTCAAAACGCAGGCTATCCAGGGAAGGTGTAATCGGTGACGGTTGCGGTCGACGATCGAGCGCCACCCGGCGCAGGATCGCCTCGATGCGCACCCGCAACTCGGCGATGCTGAAGGGTTTGGGCAAGTAATCGTCGGCCCCCAGACGAAAACCGCTGATGCGGTCCGCCTCGGCGCCCAGCGCCGACATCAGCACCACCGGGGTGGAATGACTTTGTCGCAATTGCGTCAGCACGTTGAGCCCGTCCAGCCCCGGCAGCAGAATATCCATCAACACCACATCGAAGGTTTGCGCGCGCGCGATGGCCAGGCCCTCTCGGCCGTTCTGGCACCAGGTCACCTGAAACCCACAGCGCCCCAAATGCTCGTGCACGTAAGCACCAAGCACCAGGTCGTCTTCGATGGACAGGATTCGGGGATGGCTAACAGCGATGGGAGTCATGAGTATCTGCAAATAATTCTCAGTTGGAGATTATTCAAGATTGCCTGCCGATGGGCAACCCAAGGTTTACCCATGAGGCTAAAGCGCCGACACGCTCGACGAATGACGACATCAATTTTACGAAGATTGCCCGCATGCAAATCGCTACACTGCCCAAGTGGCGCGTGCCGGATGTACGCGCAGGTCAATCAATAGCTGGATGCAGGAGAGATGCGTGCTCACGAAACTGGGAATTAAAGGCCGCGTGCTGTTGCTGACCCTGTTGCCGACCACCCTGATGGCGTTGGTCCTGGGCGGCTATTTCACCTGGATGCAGCAATCGGACCTGCAAACCCAACTGATGCAGCGCGGTGAAATGATCGCCGAACAGCTCGCGCCGCTGGTCGCTCCGGCCATGAGCCACAAGGACAGTGAGCTGCTGGAGCGTATCGCAACGCAGTCGCTGGAAACCGCCGACGTTCGCGCAGTGACCTTCCTCGCCCCCGACCGCACGCCGCTGGCCCATGCCGGCCCGACCATGCTCAATCAGGCGCCCATGGGCAATGGCTCGCAGATGCTGCGCCGCAGTGGCAACGATGCCACGCGTTATCTGCTGCCGGTGTTCGGTAAACACCGCAACCTGGCCGGTGACTTGATTCCCGAAGAAGCCGATCTGCTCCTGGGCTGGGTCGAACTCGAACTGTCCCACAACGGCATGCTGCTGCGCGGTTACCGCAGCCTGTTCGCCAGCCTGCTGTTGATCGGCGCTGGCCTGGCCGGTGCGGCGCTGTTGGCGCTGCGCATGGGCCGCACGATCAACCGACCGATCAGCCAGATCAAACTGGCGGTGGCGCAACTCAAGGATGGCCACCTGGAAACCCGCCTGCCACCGCTTGGCAGCCAGGAGCTGGATGAGCTGGCGTCCGGCATCAACCGCATGGCCGGCACTCTGCAAAATGCTCAGGAAGAATTGCAGCACAGCGTCGATCAGGCCACCGAAGACGTGCGCCAGAACCTGGAAACCATCGAGATCCAGAACATCGAGCTGGACCTGGCGCGCAAGGAGGCGTTGGAGGCGAGCCGGATCAAATCCGAGTTCCTGGCCAACATGAGCCATGAAATCCGCACGCCGCTCAACGGTATTCTCGGCTTCACCCACTTGCTGCAAAAAAGCGAATTGACCCCACGCCAGCTCGATTATCTGGGCACCATCGAGAAATCCGCCGACAGCCTGCTGGGGATCATCAACGAGATCCTCGACTTCTCGAAAATCGAGGCCGGCAAACTGGTGCTCGACAACATCCCGTTCAACCTGCGCGACCTGCTTCAAGACACCTTGACCATCCTCGCCCCGGCCGCCCACGCCAAACAGCTTGAACTGGTGAGCCTGGTGTACCGCGACACGCCGCTGTCGCTGGTGGGCGATCCGCTGCGGCTCAAGCAGATCCTCACCAACCTGGTGAGCAACGCGATCAAGTTCACCCGCGAGGGCACCATCGTCGCCCGCGCCATGCTTGAAGAAGAGCATGAAGACAGCGTGCAACTGCGCATCAGCATTCAGGACACCGGCATCGGCCTGTCCAACCAGGACGTGCGTGCGCTGTTTCAGGCGTTCAGCCAAGCCGACAATTCGCTGTCGCGCCAGCCGGGGGGCACCGGCCTCGGGCTGGTGATTTCCAAGCGGTTGATCGAACAGATGGGTGGCGAGATCGGTGTCGACAGCACGCCGGGAGAAGGCTCGGAATTCTGGATCAGCCTCAGTTTGCCCAAAACCCGCGATGATGCCGAAGACCTGCCCGGCCCGCCATTGCTCGGGCGCCGCGTGGCGGTGCTGGAAAACCATGAACTGGCGCGTCAGGCGTTGCAGCATCAACTGGAAGATTGCGGCCTCGCGGTGACGCCGTTCAATACTCTGGAAAGCCTGGCCAATGGCGTGACCGGCGCGCATCAGACCGATCAGGCGATCGACCTGGCGGTGCTCGGCATCACCAGCAACGACATGCCGCCCGAGCGCCTCAACCAGCACATCTGGGACCTTGAACACCTGGGCTGCAAAGTGCTGGTGCTGTGCCCGACCACCGAACAGACGCTGTTTCACCTCTCGGTGCCCAATCCACACAGCCAGCTTCAGGCCAAACCGGCCTGCACCCGCAAACTGCGTCGGGCATTGTCCGACCTGGTCAACCCGCGCCAGCAGCGCAGCGAGCCCGGCGAGCCGGTGTCGAGCCGCGCGCCAAAAGTGCTGTGCGTCGACGACAACCCGGCCAACCTGTTGCTGGTGCAAACCCTGCTCGAAGACATGGGCGCCAAGGTACTTGCGGTGGAAAGCGGTTACGCGGCGGTCAAGGCAGTGCAAACCGAAACCTTCGATCTGGTGCTGATGGACGTGCAAATGCCCGGCATGGACGGACGCCAAAGCACCGAAGCGATTCGCCAATGGGAAACCGAACGGCACTGCACGCCGTTGCCCATTGTCGCCCTCACCGCCCACGCCATGGCCAACGAAAAACGCGCCCTGCTGCAAAGCGGCATGGACGACTACCTGACCAAGCCGATCAGCGAACGGCAACTGGCGCAGGTGGTGCTGAAGTGGACCGGCCTGGCGTTGCGCAATCACGGACCGGAGCGATCCAGCGACAGCCTCGGCATCGCTCATGAGTTGCAAGTGCTCGACCACGACGAAGGTTTGCGCCTGGCCGCCGGCAAAGCCGATCTGGCGGCGGACATGCTGGCGATGTTGCTGGCGTCTTTGGAAGCGGATCGCGAGGCGATTCGCATTGCTCGTGAGACCAACGACCACAACGCCCTGATCGAGCGCGTTCACCGCTTGCATGGCGCGACGCGTTATTGCGGTGTGCCGCAACTGCGTGCCGCCTGCCAGCGCAGCGAAACCCTGCTCAAGCAACAGGATCCCAAAGCCACCGGCGCGCTGGAAGAACTCGACCGCGCGATCAACCGCCTGGCCGCCCACGCCCGTATCAACGCTTGATGCAGCGCAATGGCGCTGAAGCCATAATCGCTAGACTCCCCCCTGTAGGAGCTGTCGAGTGAAACGAGGCTGCGATCTTTTGATCTTGCTTTGCTTTTTGCTGAGATCGCAGCCTCGCCAAGGCACGACAGCTCCTAATAAAGCGTGATCGAGTTATCCAGGAGGACCGTATGCGCACGATTCTATTCAGCAGCCAGACCTACGACCGCGACAGCTTTTTGAGCTGCGATCTACCCGCCGGTATTGAACTGCAGTTTCAGTCCGCACGGCTGAGCCTCGACACGGTGGCGCTGGCCGATGCTCACGAGGTGGTCTGCGCCTTTATCAATGATGACCTCAGCGCCCCGGTGCTCGAACGTTTGGCGGCGGGCGGCACACGGCTGATCGCCCTGCGCTCGGCCGGTTATAACCACGTTGATCTGGCAGCGGCAAAGCGCTTGGGACTTTCGGTTGTGCGGGTCCCGGCCTATTCGCCGCATGCCGTGGCCGAGCACGCGGTGGCGCTGATCCTGGCGCTCAATCGCCGCTTGCACCGCGCCTACAACCGCACTCGCGAAGGTGATTTCAGCCTGCACGGGCTGACGGGGTTCGATTTGGTGGGCAAGACCGTCGGCGTGGTCGGCACCGGGCAGATCGGCGCGACCTTCGCCAAAATCATGAACGGCTTCGGCTGTCAGTTGCTGGCCTACGATCCCTATCCGAATCCCCAGGTCGAGGCCCTTGGCGCCCGCTACCTCAGTTTGCCGCAACTGTTGGCCGAGTCGCAGATCATCAGCCTGCACTGCCCGCTGAATGAGCAGAGCAAACACTTGATCAACAGCGAATCACTGGCACACATGCAGCCCGGCGCCATGTTGATCAACACCGGGCGTGGTGGCCTGGTCGATACGCCAGCGCTGATCGATGCGCTGAAGGACGGTCAACTGGGTTATCTGGGGCTGGATGTGTATGAAGAAGAAGCGCAGCTGTTCTTCGAGGATCGTTCCGACTTGCCGTTGCAGGACGATGTGCTGGCGCGGTTGCTGACCTTTCCGAACGTGATCATCACCGCGCACCAGGCCTTCCTGACCCGCGAAGCCTTGGCGGCGATTGCCGCGACGACCTTGCAGAACATCGCAGCCTGGGCCGCCGGGACGCCGCAGAATAGGGTCGAGGGTTGATTGCTATCAGGCCTTGGACAACAGGATCATCAGCCCCAGCCAGCCGAAGCCCAGCAAACGCTGCCCCACTGAATGCCCGCGACGCAGCAGGAACCAGACAAAAAACGGCGGCATGAAGAAAATCATCAGTTTCAGCCAGAGCTCCACCGGACGCGGCCCGTTGAGAACAGGTGTTGGTGTCGCGGCCTGAACCTCGGCCGGGCCCTGGGTTTTGCGTTTGCGTCCAAATGCAGCCGGGGTCACCCTCGCCACTTTCTCATCCGCCGGCAAACGCCCGAAAGAAAGCGGTGCTGCTGCAGGCGCTGGCGTCGACGTGGTCGCTTGCACCGTTCCCGCCGGGGCACCGCAATGAATGCAAGCAGGCGCCGTGGAGCTGATGCTCTGCTTGCACTCATAACATTCGATTAACGCCATGTCCGTTCCTTAGAGATGCAAAAGCGGCAGTTTGCCATGAGTCGGTGGGTAATTTGAACCTGATCGAAGGTCATCTGCCCGCGCCATGCTGCGTGCAGGCCCGTGATAGCATACCGCGCATATTTGGAGGACCCATGGTCGAACACGATTTCCGCTACAGCCTGATGAACCCGCAACACACCCTCACCGAATGCCGCGCCCTCGTGCCGGGGCGCTATCAAGTCACCGGCAACGGCGGCTCGATTCGTAATAATGACGTGCTGGTCGTGACCCTCAAAGGTGCCAAGGACTTGTCCATGCGCCTGACCGTTGAAACGGTTCGCCACTTGATCAATCCGCCAGGCCAATGGGTCGCAGTGGCCAGTGGTCCGGTGTTTGGCGAATTGGCGATCCACACTTGGAAAGTCAATTGCGACAGCTGCGCCAAAGAGCTGAGTTTCGAGTTCGCGGTCGACGCCAAGCTGGGCAACAAGGCTGAAAAACCGGCGGCCACCGCGCGGATTGCCGAGCTGGGCTGGACCACCGTTGGCGAGAAGCACCTGTGCCCGAAATGCCAGGAGCCCGCGTAATGAAACGCCTTGCTCTACCCGCAATCGTTGGTGCCAGCCTGATGGGCTGCGCTGCCGAGCCGGTACAACTTGAACAAAATCGCAGCTACATTCTGGAATGGATCGGCGAACGTCCGCTGATGGATTACAGCCACCTGACCATCACCCTGGGTGATGACGGTCGGGCCTACGGTAACGGCGGCTGCAACCATTGGTTCGCGCCGTACACGATAGATGGCGATAAGCTGAGCTTCGGCAAGATCGGCAGCACCCGCAAGCTGTGTGCGCCGGCAGTCATGGAGCAGGAACAGCGCTTCTTGCAGGCGCTGGAAGGGGTGCAGCGCTGGGACGTATCGCCGATCGAGCAGATGCGTTTCTGGCCGGCCGAGGGCAAGCCGTTGCGCTGGTGGCTGGAAGAGGGTTGAGCCTCTGACTGATCCTGCTGAGCGTTCCCACGTCGAGGCGTGCTAATCGTTCCCACGCTCTGCGTGGGAATGCATCCTGTGACGCTCTGCGTCACGATTTGCGAAGGGACGCGGAGCGTCCCGGGCGGCATTCCCACGCAGAGCGTGGGAACGATCATCATCCTTTGCTTTCAGTTCTTCGCCTGCAACGCCTCTAGCTTGGCCATTACCCCCGCCGCTGTCTGCTCGCCCATCAGTTGTTCACGCACCTTGCCCCGGTTATCGATGATGTACGTCACCGGCAGCGCCTCGCTGCGTGGCAATTCAAAAAGATCGGCCGGGTCCGACGCCAGCACCGTGAACTTGATCCCCAGTTTTTCACTGGCGCTTTTCAGCTCTTCACCCTGCACATTGTCGAAATTGACCCCGAACACACCGATCTTTTTGTCTTTCAACTGCTCGGCCAGCACATTCAACTCCGGAATCTCCGTCCGGCACGGGCCACACCATTCGGCCCAGTAGTTGAGCACCACCCATTGCTTGTCCAGGCGTTCGGCGGCGACTTTGTGACCGTTCTGGTCGATGCCATAGTCGTTGCCGCAGCCCCCCAGCATCAACGCGCCAATGATTGCCAATGCCGCTGCCAGTCGCCTTGTCATGTCGTGTTCCTTGTTCAAAATTGAATGCGCCTGCGACCCATCGCCTCGCAAGGTTCTGGATTACGCGCTGCCCAGTTAGAATAGCCGCCACCTTACGCAAGATGCGACCCGCACATGACCGATCTGACGCTTTATCACAATCCGCGCTGCTCGAAATCCCGCGGTGCGCTCGAACTGCTCGAAGCCCGTGGCCTGGCCCCGACCGTGGTCCGTTACCTGGAAACGCCGCTGGACGCCGCGCAAATCCAGAGTCTGCTGACCAAGCTCGGCATCAGCGCCCGGCAACTGCTGCGCACTGGTGAGGAGGAGTACAAAACCCTCAACCTGGCCGACGCCAGCCTGAGCGAGGCGCAATTGATCGCCGCCATCGCCGCCCACCCGAAACTCATGGAGCGACCGATTCTGGAAGTCGGCGATAAAGCCATCATCGGCCGTCCGCCGGAAAATGTGCTGGAGTTGCTGCCGTGAGCGCACCGTACATTCTGGTTCTGTATTACAGCCGTAGCGGCTCGACCAATGAAATGGCGCGGCAGATTGCCCGTGGTGTCGAACAGGCCGGAATGGAAGCGCGGTTGCGCACCGTGCCGGCGATCTCCACCGAATGCGAAGCCGTGTCGCCGGACATTCCCGACGAAGGCGCGCTGTACGCCAGCCTCGACGATTTGAAAAACTGCGCAGGCCTGGCCCTGGGTAGCCCAACCCGTTTCGGCAACATGGCGGCGCCGCTCAAGTACTTTCTCGATGGCACCAGCAACCTGTGGCTGACCGGCGCCCTGGTGGGCAAACCGGCTGGCGTCTTCACCTCGACCGCAAGCCTGCACGGCGGCCAGGAAACCACACTGCTGTCGATGATGCTGCCGTTATTGCACCACGGCATGCTGATCACCGGCCTGCCCTACAGCGAATCGGCCCTGCTGGAAACCCGGGGCGGCGGCACGCCTTACGGCGCCAGCCATCACGCCGGGGCCGATGGCAAACAGGGATTGAATCAGCATGAAGTCGCGCTGTGCCGGGCGCTGGGCCTGCGGCTGGCGAAGACTGCACTGAAGCTGGAGGGCTGACATGGCGAAGAAGCCGAAGATTCTGCCCGCCATCGAATGGCTCGAACCTCGAGTCCGAGCGATGCGGGTTGTCAGCCTGTTGTGCTTTTTCGGACTGGTGGGGTTGTTGTGCGTCTACTACCTGCTGGTCGCCGACCTGCATGGCGCGCGGCCGTGGGTGATTCTGCTGATCGAGCTGGTGCCCCTGCTGTTATTGGCGCCGGGGATGATAGTCGGCAGCGCACGCGGGCATTCGTGGATGTGTTTTGTGGTGAACCTGTATTTCATCAAGGGCGCGTTGGCCGCGTATGACCCGAACCGGCAGCTGTTCGGTTTGCTGGAGATGGGCGCAAGCCTGGCGGTGTTTTGCTCGGCGTTGCTGTATGTGCGGTGGCGGTTTCAGTTGAATCGCAAGCTCGCCGGCGAAGGCGAGACTTCCGCTGCCTGACAGATTGCAATCGCCAGCAGGCTGGCTCCCACAGGGAACCTGTGTACGCCACAGATCCAATGTGGGAGCCAGCCTGCTGGCGATTGCCGCGACTCGGTCTTAATGATTGACGGTGTACGCGAGCATCATCGAAATCTGGCTCATCGCCCGACCGCCGCTCTGTTCATGCCACTGGTTGAACACATCCTGCACCAACGCCTGATCGCGCAGACTGGTCGGCACCTTGTCGACGATCTTCTGCGCGTTCAACGCTGCGACCACGTCGTAGCTCGGTACAAACGTGTCCTTGCCGACCATGCGCAAGAAGCGCGGCGCCGACAGCCCGCCCAATTGATGCCCGCGTTTTTTCAGAAAGGTCCACAAGCCGACGATGTCGGTCACCGGCCAGTCGGCGATCAATTCGCCAAAGCTGCCCTTTTCATGGGCCACATCCAGAATGAACTGCGCATTGCGCGGCACGCTCTTGAGCTTGCCCAAGTGACGGATGATCCGCGCGTCCTGCATCAGGCGCTCCAGGTGCTCGGCGCTCATCAGCACGACTTTTTCCGGGTCGAACTTGAAAAACACTTCTTCAAAGGCCGGCCACTTGGCATCCACCAGGCTGTGCTTGAGGCCGGCGCGGAACACGCGTAGCGCCATGGTCGAAAGGTAGCGATCATCGCTGATCTTGCGCAATTGCGCCGGGGTCTTGGGAACGGGCAGATGGGCTTCCAGTTCAGCTGCCGAACCGAAGCGGTTCAGACAGTATTCGTGCAGCCACTTGTAATCGCGCATGCCCTCTCCAGATGAATAAGTGAAATAGACCCATGTGGGAGCCAGCCTGCTGGCGATGGCGGTGGGTCAGTCAACAACGATGTGTCTGACCCACCGCCATCGCCAGCAGGCTGGCTCCCACAGTGATTGTGTTTAGAGGTTCACGACATTGACGAACCGCGACGCGGCGGTTTCGTCGATACGCAGGTTGGTGAAGTCGAACAGGTTGCGGTCCGCCAGTTGCGACGGGATGACGTTTTGCAAGCTGCGGAAGATGCTTTCGGTGCGTCCCGGGGTCTTGCGCTCCCACTCCTGCAACATCTCCTTGACCACTTGGCGCTGCAGGTTTTCCTGAGAACCGCAGAGGTTGCACGGGATGATAGGGAATTGCTTTAAGTCCGAGTACGCCTGGATGTCTTTTTCGTTGCAGTAGGCCAGCGGACGGATCACCACGTTGCGGCCATCGTCGGCGCGCAACTTGGGTGGCATGGCCTTGAGCGAGCCGTTGAAGAACATATTGAGGAAGAACGTCTCGACGATGTCGTCGCGGTGGTGCCCCAGGGCCATTTTGGTCGCACCGATTTCGTCGGCGAAGGTGTAGAGCGTGCCGCGACGCAGGCGTGAGCACAACGAGCAGGTGGTCTTGCCTTCCGGGATCAGCTCCTTGACCACCGAATAGGTGTCTTTCTCGACGATGTGGTACTCGATGCCCAGGGTTTTCAGGTACGCCGGCAGCACTTCTTCGGGGAAGCCTGGCTGTTTCTGGTCCATGTTCACGGCCACGATTTCAAACTTGATCGGCGCGACCTTCTGCAAATGCAGCAGCACGTCGAGCATGGTGTAGCTGTCCTTGCCCCCGGACAGGCAGACCATGACCTTGTCGCCGTCTTCAATCATGTTGAAATCGGCAACAGCTTCACCGGCCTGACGGCGCAGGCGCTTTTGCAGTTTGTTCTGGTTGACCGTGAGTGTGCCCATGACGCGAATCCGTGAGTGTGACGAAAGGCCGGCATTTTACGCAAAAACGCTCCGTGGGCGAAGGGCCCACCGTCCACTGTGGGAGCGGGCTTGCTCGCGAAGACGGAGTGTCAGTCGAAACCATATTGCCTGACACTCCGCTTTCGCAAGCAAGCCCGTCCCACAGGGATTGTGGTGACAGACCCCGCAGCGATTAACAGGTCTGTTTACAGCGCGATTTGCTCTAACGCCCCTGCACCTGCGCCGTAAAGACCTTTCTATACTGCGACATAAGGTCGCTGACATATCCAGACCTATTACTTACTTGGCCACTTTGGCCTGTAAGCGCTCCACTGGGGGGCGACGGTAAAAACAAGAGGAGTGACTGGCATGATCCATCACGTAGTGGGGCTCTTCACCCACCCCGACCAGGAATGGAAACAAATCCGTGGCGACCAAGAGGAAAGCATCAGCCACATGTACCTGACTCACACGCTGATTCTGGCAGCGATCCCTGCCGTGTCGGCATTTATCGGCACCACTCAGGTCGGCTGGGTCATTGGCAGCCGGGCACCGGTGATGCTGACCCATGAAAGCGCGCTATGGATGACGATCATGTCGTACCTGGCGATGCTCGGCGGTGTCGCGGTGATGGGCGCATTCATCCACTGGATGGCCCGCACGTATGACGCCAATCCGAGTCTGGCCCGTTGTGTTGCGTTTGCAACCTATACCGCGACACCGCTGTTCATTGGCGGTCTGGCGGCGCTGTATCCACATATGTGGCTGGGGATGATCGTCGGGACGGCGGCCATCTGCTATACCGTTTACCTGTTGTATGTGGGCTTACCAACCTTCATGAACATTCCATCGGACGAGGGATTCCTGTTTTCCAGTTCAGTGCTAGCCGTAGGCCTGGTGGTGCTGGTGGCCATCATGGCGTTTACCGTTATTGTCTGGGGACTCGGCGTGGGGCCGGTCTATACCAATTAGCAACTCACCCACTAATAACCAGATCTGCCAATACAGGCCGCCGCAAGGCGGCCTTCTAATGACCAAGCACAAAGAAGGTGACGACCACTCGGCACATCGACGATTCGCAAGGCCCCGGCGTTGCGGCATACTCGACGTCTCTGGAGATCCATCAAGCATGCCCGAGCAACTCAATACCCGCGTCGAAGACTGTTACCAACTCGCCGAATCCTTTTTCAAACGCTCTTTCAAACGCCCCGTGGTGAGCCTCAAGCTGCGCGGTCAAAAAGCCGGTGTCGCGCATTTGCACGAGAACCTGCTGCGCTTCAATCCTCAGCTGTACCGGGAAAACACCGAAGACTTCCTCAAGCAGACCGTGGCCCATGAAGTCGCACACCTGATCGCCCATCAACTGTTCGGCGACCGCATCCAGCCGCACGGCGAAGAGTGGCAATTGATCATGCGCGGCGTGTATGAATTACCGCCCAACCGCTGCCACACCTACGACGTCAAACGCCGAAGCGTGACGCGCTATATCTACAAATGCCCGTGCGCCGACAGCGACTTTCCGTTTTCCGCCCAGCGCCATAGCCTGGTGCGGCAAGGACGGCGGTATTTGTGCCGCAGATGCCGCAGTACATTGGTGTTTAGCGGGGAGATGCGGGTCGAATAGTCGTATTTGATG
Organism: Pseudomonas sp. JAI111; assembly: GCF_024809425.1. Lineage (NCBI taxonomy): Bacteria > Pseudomonadati > Pseudomonadota > Gammaproteobacteria > Pseudomonadales > Pseudomonadaceae > Pseudomonas > Pseudomonas sp. JAI111. Next base: position 353,865 of record NZ_JANUCB010000002.1, read on the forward strand.
ATCGTTCCCACGCTCCTGCGTGGGAATGCCGCCATGGACGCTCTGCGTCCACTGTGACGCGGAGCGTCACGGGATGCATTCCCACGCGGAGCATGGGAACGATCAACTTACGACTTTCGCAGCTCGCAATGCTTCAATCCGCTCAGCACTAAACCCCAACTCCCCCAGCACCTGATCCGTATGCTGCCCCAGCGACGCGCCAACATGCCGGGGTTCTGGCAATCCATCTGAAAACTTCAACGGACAAGCCATCTGTGGCTGGGTCGAACCATCCCCACGCGGCACCTCCGTCACCAGCTCGCGCGCCTTGAGCTGCGGATGCCGCACCGCCTCACTCAGGCTCAATACCGGTTCGACACACGCATCGAGTTCGGCAAACAGGGAGCACAGCTCGGTAAAGTCGTGCTTCTCGAATTCAGTTTTCAGCGCTTCCTTGAGCTTCTTTTGCTGGGCTGGCTGAGGCGACAAGCCCAGCACCGACAGTTCTTCCAGGCCCAGCGCGGTACACAATTGCTTCATGAAACCCGGCTCCAGACTGCCCACCGACAACCAGCGCCCGTCCCGCGAGCGGTAATAGTCGTAGAAGCTGCCGCCATTGAGCATTTGATCTTCCCTGCCCGGCTCCACGCCGCAGGCCAGGTAACCGGCACCCGTCATGGCGTTCAGGCTGAAGGCGCAGTCGGTCATGCTCACGTCCAGGTGCTGCCCCACCCCGGATTGTTGCCGAGCGATCACTGCCGCCAGCAGGCCGATGACCCCATGCAGCGAGCCGCCAGCGACGTCCGCCACCTGCATGCCCAGCGGCAACGGCCCACTGTCGGCGCGACCGGTGTAGCTCGCCAACCCTGCCAACGCCAGATAATTGATGTCATGGCCGGCGCGATCCTTGTAGGGGCCTGTCTGCCCGTAGCCAGTGATCGACACGTAGATCAGCCTCGGATTGATCGCCTTCAACGCTTCATACCCCAGCCCCAGCCGTTCCATCACGCCGGGACGGAATTGCTCCAGCACGATGTCGTAGTCCGCCAGCAACTGCTTGATCACCTCCAGCGCCTCGGGTTGCTTGAGGTCCAGCGCCAGGCTGCGCTTGTTGCGATTGAGGTAGGCGTGGCTGGCGGACACGCCTTGATCGTGCGGCGGCAATACCCGTAGCAGGTCCATGCGGGTCGGCGATTCGATGCGCAATACCTCGGCGCCCATGTCCGCCAGCAATAACGAGGCAAACGGCCCCGGCAGCAGTGTCGAGAAATCCATAACCTTGAGTGATGCCAGTGGACCGAGCATGAGCAATCTCCGTGAGCGATGCTTCAAGCCTAGGCAGGCAATGGCATTGCAGCAATCACCTGAAGTGTCAGCGGCTGTGACCGTTATGCTCAAATCCCGGGCATGAAAAAACCCGCCGAAGCGGGTTTCTTCATTGCAGCAAGTCTTACTTGACGTTGCTTGGGGTAGCGCCTTCGGCTACGCCCAGGTCGTCTTCAACACGTTCGTCGGAGATACCGCGACCGCCAGAAGCCAGTTCTGCGTGCATCACGTCAACGTCCAGTTCCTTGACCCACTTGGCCACAACCAGGGTAGCAACAGCGTTACCTACCAGGTTGGTCAGTGCGCGAGCTTCGGACATGAAGCGGTCGATACCCAGAATCAGCGCCAGACCGGCAACCGGCAGGTGGCCAACGGCGGACAAGGTAGCGGCCAATACGATGAAGCCCGAACCGGTCACGCCGGCAGCGCCTTTGGAGGACAGCAGCAACACCACCAACAGGGTGATCTGGTGCGTGATGTCCATGTGGGTGTCGGTTGCCTGAGCAATGAACACCGCCGCCATGGTCAGGTAGATCGCAGTACCGTCGAGGTTGAACGAGTAACCGGTCGGGATCACCAGACCCACCACGGATTTCTGCGCGCCCAGGCGTTCCATCTTGATCAGCATGCGTGGCAGTACCGATTCCGAAGAAGAGGTACCCAGCACGATCAGCAGTTCTTCACGGATGTAGCGAATCACTTTCAGTACGCTGAAACCGTGAGCGCGAGCGATACCGCCCAGCACGACCAGTACGAACACGATGCAAGTGATGTAGAAGCAGGCCATCAGTTGACCCAGTTGCACCAGCGAACCCACGCCGTAGGCACCGATGGTGAACGCCATGGCGCCCAAGGCACCGAGTGGCGCGAGCTTCATGATCATGTTGATGATGTTGAACATGACGTGGGCGAAGCGATCGATGAAGTCCAGGATCGGCTTGCCGTAGGCACCCAAGCGATGCAGGGCGAAACCGAAGATCACCGAGAACATCAGCACTTGCAGGATATCGCCGGTGGCGAATGCGCCGAAGATGGTGTTCGGGATCACGTTCAGCAGGAAGCCAACGACGCTTTGATCAGCACCGGCCGCCACGTATTGAGCGACTTTGGAGGCATCCAGCGTGGTCACGTCGATGTGCATGCCGGCGCCCGGCTGCACGATGTTGACTACAACCAGACCGACCAGCAATGCAATGGTCGACACGATTTCGAAGTACAGCAGCGCGTAACCGCCGGTCTTGCCGACCGACTTCATGCTCTGCATGCCCGCGATACCGCTGACAACGGTGCAGAAGATGATCGGGGCGATGATCATTTTGATCAGTTTGATGAACCCGTCACCCAGCGGCTTGAGGGCCACACCGGTCTGTGGGTAAAAGTGACCGACCAGGATGCCGATGGCGATGGCAACGATCACCTGGAAATACAGGGATTTGTACAGTGGCTGACGAGTCGTCATTGCAAAGTTCCTCAAGAGTGCCCGGTGACAACATCCATCTGTTGCCCTGAACACTTCAATTGCGAACCCTCCTGCACTGGAGGGATTTGTTTTGTCGAGCTGCGCATCGGCAAGCATCTGCCGGTTGTATCGCAAGGCCCGTGCCACCTTCTGCAAAATCCCCGCAAGCCTTTTGACATCAGGGGTTACAGCTTTTTCATACCACCCATCGGCGAGAACAATGTGGCGGGTTTCCGCCCATCAACCAGACCTCATCCTGCAATTTGGCGGATATCCGCCTTGTTCATCGCCGCGCACCGCGGCTACCATCCGCCGTTCAATGGACGGACCTGCCTCCTATGCGCGAACGCACCATCGCCAGTCATTTCGCCCGAGCCGCCCTCGGTGGCGCGCAACGCCTCGGATATGACTGTTCCAATCTGTTGCAACAACTGGGCATCAGCCCCGAGTTGCTGGATGAGCCGCGCGCGCGTATTGCCCCTGAGCAGTTCACCCGTTTGATCCAGGGTTTGTGGCTGGCACTGGACGACGAATACCTCGGCTTCGGGCCGGTGCCCAGCAAAACCGGCACGTTCGCGATGATGTGCCATGCGGTGATTCACTGCCGCAATCTGGAAAAAGCACTTCATCGCGGCTTATTGTTTTATAGCCTATTCCCCGACGGTCCGCGTCTGACCCTGACCCGCGAAGATGAAATGATCCGCCTGAGCCTCGACGATTCGAAGTTCCAGGACCCGGACCATTTCCTGACCGAAAGCCAATTGATGGTATGGCATCGTCTCGGCAGCTGGCTGATCGGTCAGCGTATCCGGCTGGAACAGGCGACCTTCAGTTATCCAAAGCCGGAGCACGGCGCGGAATACGACTTGCTGTTCCCCTGCCCCATGGTTTTTTCCTCGGCGCAAAGCAGCCTGCTGTTTCACAGTCGTTACTTGAACATGCCGTTGTTACAGGACGAGCGCACCCTCAAGCACTTCCTCGAACACTCCCCCGCCGACCTGCTCTCGCGCCCGGATGACGGCGACAGCCTGAGCAGCCAGTTGCGCCGCTTGCTCAGCCGCGACAGTTCGCGCTGGCCGGACCTCGAAGCCGTGGCGGCACACCTGCACATCAGTCCGCAGACCTTGCGCCGGCACTTGCGTGAAGAAGGATCAAGCTTTCAGGAATTGAAGGATCAGTTGCGCAGGGACATTGCGATTTATCATCTGGGGCGTGCGGACCTGTCGTTGCAACAGATTGCCGAGCAGCTGGGGTTTTCCGAACCTTCGGCGTTTCACCGGGCGTTCAAGAAATGGACCGGGGTGACGCCAGGGGCGTACCGCGCGCAAGAGAACTGAAGGCCCACTGATCGTTCCCACGCTCTGCGTGGGAATGCCTCAAGGGACGCTCCGCGTTCCAGCTCTGGAAAGGGACGCGGAGCGTCCCGGGCTGCATTCCCACGCAGAGCGTGGGAACGATCAGTTAGCCAGCCGCATTCTGCGGATCGAGCCTGTCCAGCATCCGGTTCACCGCCAGCTCACCGAGCATCACGACTTGCTGAATCCCCAACACCGTGTGGCGATGGGAACCCTCGATCAAACCCGCGAAATTACTCAACATCACGCTCGCCGACGCCAAGGATTCACAGGCGTGGCCAGCCGAGTTGAGGTAGCGATCGAGGTTTAAGCACCGCTTGATGATCGTTCCCACGCTCCGCGTGGGAATGCCTCAACGGACGCTCCGCGTTCCGGCTCTGGAAAGGGACGCGGAGCGTCCCGGGCTACATTCCCACGCAGAGCGTGGGAACGATCAGTGACGGGGGTCAAACCACCGGAAAATGAATCCGGAACGCCGCCCCGCCCATCGGCGAATCCCCCAGCGTCAGCTTGGCGCTGTAGCTCTCGATGATGTCCTTGACCACCGCCAGGCCAATGCCCTGCCCCGGATGTTGTCGGTCCAGTCGCTCGCCGCGCTCGAGAATCCGTGCCCGCTGATCCGGTGGTACGCCCGGCCCGTCGTCTTCAACGCACAACTCAACGCCGCTCAGGGTTTCGCGCACGCTGATGCGCACTTCGCCCAGGCACAGGCGGTAGGCGTTTTCCAGCAGGTTGCCCATCATTTCCAGCAAGGCTCCCTGCTCGATCGGCACGTAACACGGGTCCGGCAGATCGAAAGCGACGCGCACGGGTTTGTCGCGGTAGACCTTGTCCAGCGTGTCGCACAGGCTTTTCAACACTGGGCGCAGGCGCACCTGATGGCGCACCAGACCACTTTTGCGCAGGCTGGCACGTTGCAGTTGATAGCTGATCTGCTGGCTCATGCGTTCGATCTGGTTTTGCAGCACCCGCGCCTGATCGCGGTCTTGCGGGCGTTTGGCCATGTCTTCGCTGACGCCTTGCAGCACGGTCAGCGGGGTTTTCAGGCTGTGGGCCAGGTCGTCGAGGGAGTCGCGGTAGCGGCTGCGCTGTTCCCGTTCGCTGTGTAGCAAACGGTTGAGGGAACCGGTCAGGCGCAGCAGTTCGCGTGGGTGTTGTTCGCTGAGGCTTTCGCGCGCGCCGTTTTCGATTTCGTCGAGTTCCTGACTAAGCCGGCGCAAGGCCTGCAAACCCCAGGTCAAACCGATCCACAGCAAGGCGAGCAGCACCAGCAACGCGGCGCCGAAACCCAGGTAGAGATTTTCGCGCAAGCCTTCGAGGGTCGCTTCGTATTCGCGCACCGGTTGCAGGGCAACGAAGCTGAATGCCGCGTTTTTGCCGCCGAGCAGTTTGACTTCGACGTCGTAGACGAAGAACTCCTGACCATTGGCTTCGCGAATGCGCGCAAATTCGCTGCCGAGTCCGTCGTAGCGCGGTTTGTAGTTGAGCATTTCTTCGCGGGTGGCTCTGGAACGCCACACCAGATGCCCTTCACGGTCGTAGATGTAGCCGAGCAAGCGGCTGTCGGTCAGGTTGAAGCGTTCATCGGGCAACTGCACGGGCATTTGCAGGGTGTTGTTTTCCATCCGCGCGGCGGAGATCAGCGTGGTCACGTCCGACGCCAGGCGCTGCTCGATGGAATCCTGTAACGCGAGGCTGAACGCGCCCTGCATCGCGGGCAGCAACGCCAGCATGAACAACACCGCCAGCAAAGTGGCGGCGAGCATCAAACGGACACGAAGGGATCGAATCAAGTGCAGCGCTCATTGAACAGGTAGCCAAGGCCACGCACGGTGTCGATTGGTTTGAAACCGGTCGGGCCTTCGAGTTTGCGGCGCAGACGGCCGACCAGCACTTCGATGACGTTCGGATCGCGCTCATCGTCGTCCGGGTAGAGTTGCTCCATCAGGCGATCCTTGGCCACCACTTGCTGATGATGACGCATGAGGTATTCCAGGATCCGGTATTCGTACGCGGTCAGGGCCAGCGGTTGTTCGTCGAGGGTGGCCTGTTTGCGATTGAGGTCCAGCAGCAGCGGTCCGGCGACGATGGTCGACTGCGTAAAACCGCTGGAGCGGCGCAGCAAGGCGTTCAGGCGTGCGTCGAGCTCCTCGAACTGGAACGGCTTGACCACGTAATCGTCGGCACCGGCGGCGAGGCCTTCGACCTTGTCCTGCCAGTTGCCTCGTGCAGTGAGGATCAGGATCGGGAAGGTATGGCCGCGTGAACGCAGCTGCCGAATCAAATCGAGCCCACCCATGCCCGGCAGGCCGAGGTCGATCACCGCCAGGTCATGGTTGAACTGCTCGGTCTGGTAGAGCGCCTCTTCGGCGTTGGCCACGGATTCGACCACATGGCCACTGTCCGTCAGGCGGGTTTGCAGGTGATGGCGCAACAGCGCTTCATCTTCAACGACCAGCAGTTTCATAACGCGCTCCTAGGCAAATCAACATCTCCAAAGCATGGTTTCGCCAGTCAGGTAAGCCGCGCAATCCTCACCGGGCAGGACAGATCGTAGCTGCCCCAGCAGGTTTTCCTGATGCAGTTTAATGCCATTGTCCGAGACCGACACGTTGTCGTTCGGGTGTGGGACTTTTTAATCTTGTCGCTGGTCTGTCCAAGAGTAAGGCTGGCGAAATTGTCGCCGTTGGCAAAAACAGTGGTGCTCACGCCCGAGACGGTGAAGGCCGCAAGCAGCTTTTTAAGCGAGCCATTGGGCATTTCCTCATGCGCCATTAGCTTTTGGACACTGGTCAAGCTTACGCACACCACCCTGAACGCACTCTGAACGCACTCTGAACGCACTCTGAACCTAAGCTGAATCACATCCACCCGACGGTTTTGATGACTTTATTGCAGGAGATCCGACCATGCGTGTTTGCCTCGCCCTCCTATTACTGGCCTTGAGCGGGCTTAGCCAAGCCGCGATCAAGACTCAGGAAATCCCCTATCAGAGCCCTGACGGCACCCACCTGATCGGCTATTACGCTTACGACGACGCGATCAAAGGCCAACGACCTGGCGTGGTGGTGGTGCACGAATGGTGGGGACTCAATGACTACACCAAACGCCGCGCCCGCGACCTGGCCGGCCTGGGCTACAGCGCCCTGGCCATCGACATGTATGGCGATGGCAAGAACACCGAACATCCCAAAGACGCCATGACCTTCATGCAGGCGGCGGTTAAAGACAGTGCCGCGTCCAGTGCGCGCTTCAAGGCCGGGCTCGACTTGCTGAAGAAACAGGCGCAGACCGACCCGAATAAAATCGCCGCCATCGGTTACTGCTTCGGTGGCGGCGTGGTGCTGAATGCGGCGCGCCAAGGCGTGCCATTGGCCGGTGTCGTGAGCTTCCACGGCGCGCTGGCCACCCAGACGCCAGCGACACCGGGGAGCGTGAAGGCGAAAATCCTCGTGGAGCATGGCGCTCTGGACAGCATGGTGACGGCGGACAATGTGGCGGCGTTCAAGGCTGAAATGGACAAGGCCGGGGCTGACTACAAGTTCGTCAGCCTTGAAGGCGCCAAGCACGGGTTCAGCAATCCGGATGCAGATCGCTTGAGCCATGGCGATCACGGCGGGCCGGACATTGGCTATAACAAATCGGCGGATGAAAAATCCTGGGCGGACATGCAGGCGTTTTTCAAGAAGATTTTTGGCTGATCGGACAGACCGAGGCGCGGCCATCGCGGGCAAGCCCGCTCCCACACTGGATCTATGTTGCAACACAAATCCATGTGGGAGCGGGCTTGCCCGCGATGGCCGCGCCTCGGTTTGAACCTTTGCACTACCCAGCCCGAGAGCAACCCGGCAAAATGCCCGACATGAATTCCGTCCCCGCCCTGCCCGTCTGCTGCACCCCACTCGATGCCCATTGGCCGCTGCCGTTTGTGCTGCCCGATACCGTGCTGTTGAGCACTCACTTCGATACCGCGCAACTGGCCAGCGATGATTTCCAGCGCAGCGCCATCGAGCCGCCAGCGAGCATCCAGCGCTCGGTCGCCAAGCGTCAGGCCGAGTTTCTCGCCGGGCGTGTTTGTGCACGCGCCGCGTTGCAACAGTTGGAAGGGCTGAGTTTCATCCCGGCCATCGGTGAAGACCGCGCCCCGGTGTGGCCTGCGCATATCAGCGGCTCCATCACCCACAGCACCGGCCGTGCGGCAGCGATTGTGGCGAAGAAAAGTGATTGGCGCGGTTTGGGGATGGACCTGGAAAACCTGCTCAACCCAGAGCGGGCCGAACGCCTGGCCGGGGAAATCCTTATACCGGCGGAGATGCAGCGCATGGCAGCCGGTGCTCGCGATCAGTTGGCGTTGCTGGTGACGCTGACGTTTTCGGTGAAGGAAAGCTTGTTCAAGGCGCTGTATCCGATTGTCCAGCAGCGTTTTTATTTTGAGCACGCTGAAGTGCTGGAGTGGAGTGAGGCTGGCGAGGTGCGGTTGCGTTTGCTGACGGATTTGTCTGCCGAGTGGCGCAACGGCACTGAGCTGGACGCGCAGTTTGGGATCAAGGATGGGCAGCTGTTGAGTCTGGTAAGCATCAAGGCCTGAGGATTTTCGGTGCGTGTACTGGCCTCATCGCGAGCAAGCCCGCTCCCACACGATCTACGCAGCACCTGAGATCCCTGTGGGAGCGGGCTTGCCCGCGATGAGGCCCTAAAGAACACCAACAATCTCAGCGCCTCTCCTGATTCCTCGGCCAACTCAGGCTGAAACAAGCCCCGCCCAGGCTTTTGCTCTTGCTGATCAACGCCCGCCCGTCATGCCAATGGATGATCCGTCGCACGATCGACAAGCCCAGACCATGCCCACCGGAAGCGCGAGTTCGGCTGTCATCGAGGCGCAGGAACGGCGTGAAGATTTTCTCCCACGCCGACTCCGGCACGCCCGGCCCGTCATCTTCGATGTCCACTCGGCAACGCTGTTGCCCAACCTGATAACTGACGGTCACCCGCGACGAAGCATGGCGCATGGCGTTGCTCACCAGGTTCTGCATCGCCCGGTGTAGATAGCGCGGCTCGGCTTCAACCCAGGCGTCATCACAATCGGCAGCCGACAAACACAAACCACGCTGCACGGTGACATCGGCGCGCAATGGCGCCAGCTCCTCGATCACCTGAGTCACCAGCGCATCCAGGTCGATCCGCTGAAAATTCAGCGCCGGCGAGCCCTGCTCCAGCCGCGCGTACGTCAGCATTTCGTCGACCAGTTTGTCGAGGTCCTCGATATCATGGTCCATGCCTTCAAGGTATTTCTCCAGTGCCTGCGGCGTGGTGGCCGAGCCGATCATTTCCAGGCCGAAACGCAGGCGCGCCACCGGTGTGCGCAATTCGTGGGACACCGCGCGCACCAGCTCCCGCTGGATCGCCAGCAACTGCTGCAAGTGCTCGGCCATGCCGTTGAATGCCGAGGCCAGGCGCCCTACCGAATCGGCGCCACGTGCCGGCACACGGGTTTCCAGGCTGCCCTTGGCGATGCGCGTGGCAGCTGCTTCGAGGCCACGCAAGCGGCGCTCCAGTTGACGCACCAACAGATAGACGATCAAACCGATCAGGCTCAAACCCAGGGCCGCGATCAGCACCAGCCATTCCGGCGGATACGGATTCATCTGATACAGCGGGCCGATTTCCAGCACCCACGGTGTGCCGACCATGCCGGCAAACACCCGGATCGAATCGCCGCCCTTGCCCAGCGCCATCACCGTGTCGCCCTCGGAGATACGGCGGCTCTGGTCCTCGTCCATGTCCGCCTGGTCGACGGTGACCAGGCGCAGGTCGAAACCAAAACCTTTGTCTTTCTTCAATTGCGCCAGACGCTTGGGCTGTTCGGCCACCGGTACGCGCACCAGTTCGTCGGCCAACAGATAAATGGTGGCCCGCGCCAGTTGCTCACTGATCTGCTGGACTTCACCCGTGAGAACGAGCTGTTCCTTCTCGCTGACCAGACGGTAAACCTTCGCCGCATGCGGACCGGTCTGTTCTACCAATGCCTGGCCACGCAGCACGCGGGTGCGCTGAGTGAGGTCGAGGTCGGTCTGGGCGAAGGTGTTCAACGCCAATGGAATGCCGAGCAAACGTTCCCACACCAGCAAGGCCCGATGGCGCTCGGTATCGTTCATCGGTTGCAGGTTGTCGGCCATCAGCGAAAAAGTGCCGTGGGCCAGGCGCTCGCGGTATTGCTCGCTGCGCACCTGATTGAGCAAATGCAACGCCAGCACGCCCAGCACAGCCACCAGAATCAGCGCCGCGCACATGCCGCCGTAGATGCGCAGGAAGATCGAGTTCACGGGGTGCAGGCTTCCGGAACGAACAGATAACCCTTGCTGCGGATGGTTTTGATCAATCGCGGATGATCCGGGTCGTCGCCGATTTTGGGCCGGATGCGCGAGATGCGCACATCGATGGAGCGGTCCTGGCCGTCATAGCCGATGCCGCGCAGCGCGGTGAAAATCTCTTCCCGGGACAGGATTCGGCCCGCGTTGGCCACCAGCAACCACAGCAGATCGAACTCGGCGCTGGTCAGTTCGATACCGCTGTCATTGAGCCAGGCTTCGCGCAGCGCGTTGTCCACCACCAGCGGACCGAACTGCAGGCGCCGTTGTTTTTCCGGGGCCACCTCAGGGGCTTCACTGCGGCGCAACAGCGCCTGGATACGCGCCAGCAACAGACGCGGGCGCACCGGTTTGCACACGTAATCGTCGGCACCCAGGTCGAGGCCAAGAATTTGATCGGTATCGTCGGTGCGGGCGGTGAGCATCAGGATCGGGCCGTCATATTTGTCGCGTACCTTGCGGCAGATGCTCAGGCCGTCTTCGCCCGGCAGCATCAGGTCGAGGATCACCAGGTCCGGCTTCTCGTTGATGATGCGCGCAGCGGCCAGCGCGCCATTGCCTTCGATCGACACGCGCAGGCCGTTGGCTTCCAGATATTCGCGGGTCAGTTCGGCCAGACGCTGGTCGTCCTCCACAATCAATACCTGCCAGGCTTCTTGCTCCACGGTGACCTCTGCTTGCCAACAACACTTATAAGGAAGGATCCGCCCGTCTTTTTGTAATGATTGGGGAGGATAAGAATGCGTACGCACTGGCCGATTGTATAAACGCCGAACGCCGAGAACACAAGCCGACAGATGCGTTCGGACAAGCGGATTTTTTGTGATAGGGTTCGCGCCCTTAAAAATCCGAATGACTGTTTTCAATCGCTGAAAATCAGTGGAAAACGGTTCGCTCCAGCTAGGTCGCGGCCTACACGCCCGTTCCACGTTTCACACACAATTTACGCACAGGTTTATCCACAGGTAGTACGTTGCAACACCCTCCAAAACGCATTATCTTGTACCTCGGCGCGAAAAAAACCCTACATGTAGGGTTTTAGCTTAAAAGCCCAACCACATTTCAGACCTGAAACTCAAGCGCTTTATTGCGTGTTGCAGGTTGAACCAAGCACGAATTTACAAGCCCAAACCGCGTGCGCGGATGGCACCGTTTTTCCAGGCCTGAACGGTCAGAACGGTACGGGTGTTGCAGTCATAACTGGCACCCCTGAAAGGAATCCGGCTTCGAGCCCAGGCTCGCGGCCAAAGACTTCGGCAAGGAAGCGGCATCATTAGCCTTTTTCCTACTGTCTCGAAGTTGTTATACCCGGCATCTCGTCGGTTGTAGTGCTTCAGGACAGAACGGTGGGCACCGTGATGGTGCCCAAACAAACATAGAGAATGTGGAGACAACCCCCCATGCAAACCGACACAACTCGCGAGAACCCGCAGGGCACCTTGCCGCAGGCCGCTGATTCGACTTCGGATCTGTCCGCCACCGCGCCTGGTCAACTGCGCGTGATCAAGCGTAACGGCACTGTCGTTCCTTACACCGATGACAAGATCACCGTCGCGATCACCAAAGCGTTTCTCGCAGTTGAAGGCGGCACCGCTGCCGCCTCGTCGCGAATCCATGACACCGTTGCCCGCCTGACCGAACAAGTCACCGCGACCTTCAAGCGTCGCATGCCATCGGGCGGCACCATCCACATTGAAGAAATCCAGGACCAGGTTGAACTGGCCCTGATGCGTGCCGGCGAGCAGAAAGTGGCTCGCGACTACGTGATCTACCGTGACGGCCGTTCGAAAGAACGCGCTGCCCACGCCCCGGCCGAAGAAGCCGTCAACGCTCACCCGTCGATCCGCATCACCCGCGCCGATGGCACCTTTGCTCCTCTGGACATGGGCCGCCTGAACACCATCGTCACCGAAGCGTGCGAAGGCCTGGAAGAAGTCGACGGCGACCTGATCCAGCGCGAAACCCTGAAAAACCTGTACGACGGCGTGGCCCTGACCGACGTCAACACCGCCCTGGTGATGACCGCCCGTACGCTGGTCGAGCGTGAGCCGAACTACTCGTTCGTGACCGCCCGCCTGCTGATGGACACCCTGCGTGCCGAAGGCCTGAGCTTCCTGAACGTTGCCGAAAGCGCGACCCACCACGAAATGGTCGACCTGTACGCCAAGGCCCTGCCTGCGTACATCGCCAAGGGTATCGAGTTCGAATTGCTGAACCCGATCCTGGCCACGTTTGACCTGGAAAAACTCGGCAAGGCGATCAACCACGAGCGCGATCAGCAGTTCACGTACCTGGGCCTGCAAACCCTGTACGACCGTTACTTCATCCACAAGGACGGTATCCGCTTCGAACTGCCGCAGATTTTCTTCATGCGCGTGGCCATGGGCCTGGCGATCGAAGAGAAGAACAAGGAAGACCGTGCGATCGAGTTCTACAACCTGTTGTCGTCCTTCGACTACATGTCCTCGACCCCGACCCTGTTCAACGCCGGCACCCTGCGTCCACAGCTGTCGAGCTGCTACCTGACCACCGTGCCGGATGACCTGTCCGGCATCTACCACGCGATCCACGACAACGCCATGTTGTCCAAATTCGCTGGCGGCCTGGGCAACGACTGGACACCGGTTCGTGCACTCGGCTCGTACATCAAGGGCACCAACGGCAAATCCCAGGGCGTTGTACCGTTCCTGAAAGTGGTGAACGACACCGCCGTCGCCGTTAACCAGGGTGGCAAGCGCAAAGGCGCTGTCTGTGCCTACCTGGAAACCTGGCACATGGACATCGAAGAGTTCATCGAGCTGCGCAAGAACACCGGTGATGACCGTCGTCGTACCCACGACATGAACACCGCCAACTGGATCCCTGACCTGTTCATGAAGCGCGTCTTCGATGACGGCAAGTGGACCCTGTTCTCGCCATCCGAAGTGCCGGACCTGCACGACCTGACCGGCAAGGCTTTCGAAGAGCGTTACGAGTACTACGAAGCCCTGACCGAATACCCAGGCAAGGTCAAATTGTTCAAGACCATCCAGGCCAAAGACCTGTGGCGCAAAATGCTGTCCATGCTGTTTGAAACCGGCCACCCATGGCTGACCTTCAAAGACCCGTGCAACCTGCGCAGCCCGCAGCAGCACGTGGGCGTGGTCCACAGCTCGAACCTGTGCACCGAGATCACCTTGAACACCAACAAGGACGAGATCGCCGTTTGCAACCTGGGCTCGATCAACCTGCCGAACCACATCGTCAACGGCAAGCTGGACACCGCCAAGCTGGAACGTACCGTGAACACCGCCGTTCGCATGCTCGATAACGTGATCGACATCAACTACTACTCGGTGCCGCAAGCGAAGAACTCCAACTTCAAACACCGTCCGGTCGGCCTGGGCATCATGGGCTTCCAGGACGCGCTGTACCTGCAGCACATTCCTTACGGTTCCGACGCTGCCGTCGAGTTCGCCGACAAGTCGATGGAAGCGGTCAGCTACTACGCGATCCAGGCCTCCTGCGACCTGGCCGACGAGCGCGGCGCCTACGAGACGTTCCAGGGTTCGCTGTGGTCCAAAGGCATCCTGCCGCTGGACTCGCAACAGATCCTGATCGAACAGCGTGGCCAGAAGTACATCGACGTTGACCTGAACGAATCCCTGGACTGGGCACCGGTTCGTGCCCGTGTACAGAAAGGCATTCGTAACTCCAACATCATGGCCATCGCACCGACCGCGACCATCGCCAACATCACTGGCGTATCGCAGTCGATCGAACCGACCTACCAGAACCTCTATGTGAAATCGAACCTGTCGGGCGAATTCACCGTGATCAACCCGTACCTGGTTCGCGACCTGAAGGCTCGCGGTCTGTGGGACGCGGTCATGATCAACGACCTGAAGTACTACGACGGTTCGGTGCAGCAGATCGAGCGCATCCCGCAAGAACTCAAAGAGCTCTACGCGACTGCTTTCGAAGTGGACACCAAGTGGATCGTTGACGCGGCCAGCCGTCGTCAGAAGTGGATCGACCAGGCTCAATCGCTGAACCTGTACATCGCTGGCGCCTCGGGCAAGAAGCTGGACGTGACCTACCGCATGGCTTGGTACCGTGGTCTGAAAACCACTTACTACCTCCGTGCCCTGGCCGCGACCAGCACCGAGAAGTCGACCATCAACACCGGCAAACTGAACGCTGTTTCCAGCGGCGGCAACCACGGTGAAGATTCGGTCCTGGCAGCTCCAGCCGGTCCTGCTCCAGTACCGAAGGCTTGCGCCATCGACGAGCCGGATTGCGAAGCTTGCCAATAAGCTGAACCGGTGAGCGCTGAAAGGCGCTGACTCGAAAACCCCCGATCAGTCCTCTGGACTGTCGGGGGTTTTCTTTTACCTCAAGGAAAGTGGCGGCCGGGCTGACGCCTTCGCGGGCAAGCCCGCTCCCACTGTGATCGCATTTCTCTGGGCCACCCCGGTCGCCTGTGGGAGCGGGCTTGCCCGCGAAGAGGCCTGCACATACCACCAAAACTTCGGCACCACATAAATAATCCCGGCAAAAAAAAACCCCTCTTGCGAGGGGTTCTTTATGCAGCGCTAACCCGCATCAGGTCATCTGAATGATGGTCTGCATGATGGTGCTCTGGGTGGAGATGGTCTTGGCGTTCGCCTGGTAGTTGCTCTGCGCCTTGATCAGGTTGACCAGTTCGTTGGTCAGGTTGACGTTGGACTCTTCCAGGGAGTTGGACTGGATGGAGCCCAGGGTCCCGGTTTCCGGAGCGTCATAGCCCGGGATACCCGAGGCGTAAGTCTCTTTCCAGCTGGTACCGCCAATCGCTTGCAGGCCTTGTTCGTTAGTGAAGCTGGCCAGCGCAACCTGGCCGATGGCCTTGCTCTGGTTGTTGCTGAAGTTGGCGAACAGGGTGCCGGTGCCGTCGATGGTCAGGTTGGTGATCTGGCCAGTGGCGTAACCGTCCTGAGTCGGGATGGAACGGGCGGTGTCAGCGTTGTACTGGGTAGTCTTGGCCAACGAAATGGTTACGCCTGCCGGGTTGGCGGCTGCACCGTTGGCTGTCCAGACGCCATTGGTCACGGTGCCTGGTACCCAGTTGTTCAGCTTCAAGTCAGTGCTGATGACTCCAGGGGGCGTGCTGACCTGAGTCAACTTGCCGCCAGAGTCGAACGACAGTGTCGAAGCGACCGGGGCAGTGACTTTCGGGTCGCTGCCGGTAGCATCCGGGTTACGACCATCGACCAGGGTATAAACCTTCCAGGTGTTGCCAGCCGTTTTCACCATGTACTGATCCATGGTGTGCTGGTTGCCCTGGCTGTCATAGATCGGAGTGCTGAACGACTTGGTGTAGGTCGCCGTCAGTGTCGGGTCGAACTTGCCCGCCGGGACGGTATCGTCGATGACCGGAGCCGTCGAGTTCAAGTTGATTGTCGATGCCACGGCCGAAGTCGACTTCGGCGCCAGGTTCGAGGTGTCCAGTTTCAGGTCAGTCAACACGCCGTTGATGATCTTGCCGTTGGCATCCACGCCGTAGCCTTGCAGGCGGGACGTGTAATCGGTGTTGGTGATGAAACCGTCCTTGTCGACCTTGAACGTACCGTTACGGGTGTAGGACACCGAACCGTTATTGCTCAAGGCGAAGAAACCCGAACCGTTGATGCCCATGTCCAGCACGTTACCGGTGTTGTTGATGTCACCCTGGGTGAACTGCTGGGACACGTTGGCCAGGCGCACGCCGCTGCCGACCACTTTGCCGCCGCTGCCGAGTTTGGTCGCCGAGTAGACGTCTTCAAATTCAGTGCGGGAGGATTTGAAACCGGTGGTCGCGACGTTGGCGATGTTGTTACCGGTCACGTCCAGTTGTTTGTTGGCTGCATAGAGACCGCTAAGGCCGATATTGAAAGACATATTCCACTCCTTTGTGCCGGGTTAGTCGGCTCTATATACCAATGGTTTGAACTTTGGACAGGGCGACGGGGCCCAGGCCCGCCAGGTTGAGCGTCAGCTCGCCGCCGGTCTGGCTCAGGGTCACGCTGTTGACGGTGGCCGGCAGGTAAACCGCCAGGTCCGTCGCCGTGCCGTTGACCGGTGCACTGGCCTTGATGGTGTAGGCGCCGACCGGAACGGGATTGCCGCTCGAGTCCTTGCCATCCCAGGTAAAGCTGGAACTACCGACCGCACGGGTGCCCAGATCGATGGTTCTGATGGTTTTGCCAGTGCTGTCGGCAACGGTCACGGTGCCGCTGGCGATGGACGACGTCAGGTTGACCGAGCCGTTGACGGCCTTGGTCGGATCATCGACCTGGATATTGTTGGTCTGCACGATCACGGAACGGCCGACCAGGGACGACGCCTGCAGCGCTTGCGAAGAGCTGTAGTTGCCGGCAATCGAGCTGACCGTGCTGTTGAGCGTGGTGATGCCTTCCAGGCTGCTGAACTGGGCCAACTGGGCGACGAACGCGCTGTTGTCCTGCGGGTCGAGCGGGTTCTGGTTTTTGAGCTGGGTGACCAGCAATTGCAGGAACGCATCCTTGCCCAGCGCTTTACCGCCCGTCGCGCTGTTGGTCGCGGAGGCAATGCCGCCCGACGTGGAGCTGCTGGACTTGACGGAAGAGTTCGCCAGAATGTCATTGACGCTGAGGCTGCTGGTGGAATCGGTAACACTCATCTGAGTCGCCCCTTATCACTGACCGAGGGTCAGGACCTTCTGCATCATGGTTTTGGCGGTGTTCATCATTTCGGCGTTGGTCTGGAACGAACGACTGGCGGAAATCATGTCGGCCATTTCTTCCACGACGTTGACGTTCGGGTAGTAGACGTAGCCCTTGGCGTCGGCCGCCGGATGGTTCGGCTCGTAACGCGCCTCAAGGTTGCTCTGATCCTCAACCACGCCCAGCACTTGTACGCCTTGACCGGCCGCGTCCTGGTTCTGGAACAGCGAATCACTGCCGCCGCTCTGGCCGCCCTGGAACATGGTGGCGAACACAGGGTGACGGGCGCGATAGGTCTGGTCGATGCTCGACGAAACGGTTTCGGCGTTGGCGATGTTCGAAGCCACGGTGTTCAAGCGAGTGGTCTGGGCACTCATGCCGCTACCGGCAATGTTGAAAACACTGGATAGAGACATGAATTACTCTCCGCGCAGGGCTGACATCAGCCCTTTGAATTTGCTGTTGAGCAGGGTGAAGCTGGCCTGGAAACCGACCGCGTTTTCCGCGTAGTTCGACTGTTCCAGTTGAGCGTCCACGGTGTTCTGGTCGATCGACGGTTGCATCGGCGTGCGATACATCAGCGATTCGTCGCCGTTACCCAGGCCTTGTGCTTCGATATGACGGTTGTTGGTCATGTTCAAGGCAAAGGTGCCGCCGTTGGTTTTCTCGTTCTGTGCAGCGAGCACTTTGGAGAACTCCAGATCCCGAGCCTTGTAGTTCGGGGTATCGGCGTTGGCAATGTTGTTGGCCAGGACTTCGGCACGCTGGGCGCGAAAGCCCAAGGCTTGTTCGTGGATACCGAGCGCTTTATCGAAGCTGATGCTCATGTCGGGAAACCTTCGGGTGACCTGATTTTCGTAACAGAGACATAGCAAGCGGCGTGCCAATTCAAAAAATCCCGTAAACCGGGGCTTTGCGGGGCGGTGGCAAGGCGGCAATGCCAGAAAAGCGGCAACCGGTTTCCGCCGTCTGCCGCTTTTCTGCCGCTTTCCCACCGGCAGCACCTATTCGAATGTGGGAGCGGGCTTGCTCGCGAAGGCGGAGTGTCAATCAAAGCAGATGTCGACTGACACGACGCCTTCGCGAGCAAGCCCGCTCCCACATTTGGATTGGGGTGTGTGTGGGAAATCATCAGGCATAAAAAAACGGGAGCCCCTGAGGACTCCCGTTTTCATGTGTGCCGCCAACCCATCACTTCGCCTGGTAAATGATCCCCGGACTGCACTGGACCATCTGGTAGTGATCCGGCAAACCGTTCAGCGCTTCGGAGGCGCCGAGGAACAGATAACCGCCGGGCTTGAGGGTGCTGTGAATGCGCAACAGGATGTCTTTCTTCACCTCGGCGGAAAAGTAGATCAACACGTTGCGGCAGAACACGATATCGAACTTGCCCAGGGCCGCGTAGCTGTCGAGCAGGTTGAACGAGCGAAACTCCACGCGGCTCTTGATCGGCGCCTTGATGGCCCAGCGTCCCGGCCCCTTGGGGTCGAAATAACGCTGAAGGCGTTCGGGCGACAGGCCACGGCCGATGGCCAGGCTGTCGTACTCGCCGGTCTTGCAGTTGGTCAGCATGGTGCCGGACAAATCAGTGGCAACGATCTGCACACCCATTTTCAACTGGCCCATGTTGACCCGCTCGAACTCATCGATGGACATCGACAGCGAATACGGTTCCTGACCCGACGAGCACGCCGCCGACCAGATCCGCAGACGTTGACCGGGGGCCGCCTTGATCGCTTCGGGCAGCACCTTGTTCTTCAAGACTTCAAACGGATAGGTGTCACGAAACCACAGGGTTTCGTTGGTGGTCATGGCATCCACCACCATCTCGCGCAAACCACTGCGCGGCTGGGTCTGAATGCGCTGGACCAGTTCACCCAACGACTTGATACCCTGCTGTTCCATCAGTTTGTTGAGACGGCTCGAGACCAGGTATTGCTTGTTTTCACCGAGCAAAATGCCACAGGCTTTTTCCAGGAATACCCGGAACTGTTCGAAATCCAAATTACCCGTAGACAAAGATACCGCCTCTTAAATCGTGTTGAACCGCCAGGGACAAAAGGCCCCTAGCTGATATCTGCTGCTTTGATCCGGTCGACTACCCGGGATGCCAGGTCATCAGGGCGGAATTTGGCAAGGAAGTCATCAGCACCGACTTTCTTGACCATCGCCTGATTGAATACGCCCGACAACGAAGTATGCAGGATGATATGAAGCTTTTGCATGCGCGGGTCGGCGCGGATCTCCGCCGTAAGGGTGTACCCGTCCATTTCCGGCATCTCGATGTCGGAAATCATCATCAGGAACTCTTCTTCCGGCTTCTTGCCCTCGTCGACCAGCTTGCGCAGGTATTCCAGCGCTTGCCTACCGTCGTTCAACGCCACCACTTCGACGCCGACCGTTTGCAGGCAGCGCGTCACTTGCTTGCGCGCCACCGATGAGTCATCGACCGTCAAGACCCGCAGCGACAACGCTTTGTGCTGGGTTTCGACATCCACCACGCCGACCGAAATCGCTTCCGGTGTCGGCGCCACTTCCGCCAGCACTTTTTCGACGTCGATGATTTCGACTAGCTGATTGTCGACCCGAGTCACAGCGGTCAGGTAATGATCGCGCCCGGTGCCCTTGGGAGGCGGATGAATTTCCTCCCAGTTCATGTTGACGATGCGCTCCACCGAGCGCACCAGGAAACCCTGGGTCTTGGTGTTGTACTCCGTGATGATCACAAACGGATTGCTCTGATCCTTAAGCGCGCCGGAGCCGGTTGCCATTGCCAGATCAAGAATCGGAATGGTCGCCCCTCGGATATTTGCTACACCGCACACGACAGGACTGGACTTGGGCATCAGGGTCAGCTTGGGGCATTGCAGCACCTCACGAACCTTGAACACGTTGATCCCATACAGCTGCTGGCCGTCAAGACGGAACAACAACAGCTCAAGGCGATTCTGCCCCACCAGTTGCGTGCGCTGGTTTACCGAATCCATTACACCAGCCATGCACAGAACTCCTACACCAACGCTTAAGTGTGTTGCGACGCCCATTCATTGCTAAACGGCACGGCGCTTGCTTTTTAACTCTTATGAACACAGAACCGACATTTTTCCGACGCCTGACATCAACTTTCCGCAAATTGCTTTGTGCGATATCGGCCGTTTGCCTGTTCAACGCTGGCAGCCCTGCCCTTGCTGACGCGGTTACCTTGCCTGACATGCTTATCGGCGTCACTCAGGGCTTTCTTGAGTTCACCGTAGAAGACTATTTGGCTACCAGTCAAACCGAAGGCCGCTACGAAATCGAAGTCAACCGACTCGATCCACGTATGCATATGCCCATGTGCGACAAGGAATTGACAGCCACTCTGGAGAGCCCGGCGACTCCGATCGGACGGGTCACGGTCAAGGTTCGCTGTGATAGCTCATCGCCCTGGACCGTGTTCGTACCCGCTCAAGTCCGCCTGTTTCGGGACGTTGTCACGACCACTCGGCCGCTCAAGCGCGCCGGTATCATCGAACCCGGCGACGTAATGCTGCGCGAACGTGATATCAGTCTGATCAACCAGGGTTATTTCACCGCGCTGGATCAAGCCATTGGACAAAAACTTACCCGACCAACGGTCGCCGATCAGGTCCTGACGCTGGTCCATCTAGAACAGGCGGAAGTCATCAGCAAGGGCGACCAAGTGGTGATTACCGCGCGCAGTGGTACGCTCAGTGTGCGCATGCCCGGCGAAGCGCTTTCCAACGGCGGCTTGCGTGAACAGATTCGAGTGAAAAACCTTAATTCCAACCGGGTCATCAAGGCGCAGGTGATCGCGCCAGGCCAAGTGGAAGTGGCTATGTAGATATCTCTGGCTCTATGGGTGAAGAGATGGCGTGTTGCCCGGCTGTTCCCTAAACTGTGCCCCAGGCAGGACAAGCACTGGCACTTGCACGCTCATTGATAAATGGGCCTAAAGTTTTTGCAGGGAGAGCCGAAAACATGGCAAGCGTCCAAATACCCAGAGGTTTTTTATCATGGTCATCGATTTCAGCCGTTTAAACAGCTCCTCGCCACTTACCGGCAGTACGCGTACCAGCGCCGCGAAGGAAACCGCCGAAGCCGGCAAATCCGCGCCGCTGAATACCCCGGCCGAACAGGCCAGTACCGTCACAAGCGGGGAATCGGTACACCTCAGCAATGAGGCTCAACAGTTGCAGAAGGTCACTGACAAGCTGCGCGATCAGCCTGCCGTCGACAACGCCCGCGTGGCAGAGTTGAAAGCAGCAATCGCCGATGGCAGCTATAAAGTCGACAGCAACCGTGTAGCCAGCAAACTGCTCAACTTCGAAGCCCAGCGCTAGGCCATTGCCTGCGCCAGGCTTTTGGACGCTTAAACCCCAAGGCCAGCCATGCACGATACTAATTTACTGCAACTGATCATCGACGACTTTGCCCCGGCGCAACACTTGCTGGAGTTACTGCAAACCGAGTCCCTCGCCTTGCATGGTCGTGACATGCAACTGCTCGAGGATATTCTCGCGCAGAAACAGGCACTGATCGTTTTGCTTGACCAGCATGGCCGCAAGCGCAGTGAAATCCTCGCCAGCCTCAACCTGCCGCTCGATCGCACAGGCCTCGAGCAACTTGCCAGCCATTCCAGCATTGGCGAACAGTTGCTGGCACAGAGCGATGTACTGACTGACCTCCTGGCTCAGTGCCAGGCTGCGAACGCCAGTAACGGCCAGTCCATTCTGGTTCAGCAGGCCGCCACGGCCAATCAGCTGAAAATCCTCACCGGCGGCGAACCACCCGCACTTTATGATGCTCGCGGATCCACCGCCAAGCTTGCGAAGCCGCGCCCGCTCAGTCAGGCTTGAGCCTTTGCATCGACACGCCCTATCAAGACACGAAACATGCTGGCAAAATGCTGGCTCGCCGTAGTCATTTTTTGCCTGGAGATTGATTAACCGTGTTCAATACCCAAAGCGCGGAAGACGCCCCGCAGCCACCCAAGGTGCTTACCACACCTCTGGAAATCTCCAGCAACCTGCGCCAGCTTCAGGACAGCCATGACCCACTGATCATCACGTTCCATGAGCGCACCCAGCGCTTTCAGAGCTATCTGGTGGACGTTGATCGCGACCGCAACATGATCGCCCTGGATGAAATGATCCCGCGTGACGGAGAACGGTTTCTGCTGGCCGGAGAACCGTACAAAGTTGAAGGCTTCCACGACGGTGTGCGCATCGCCTGGGAAAGCAATGGCGCGCTGACCATCGATGAGTCCGGCGATACTCGCTGCTATCGTGGCCCCCTGCCCGCTGAAGTGGTTTATCACCAGCGCCGCAATGCGTTCCGTGCAGCGTTGAAACTGGCGCAACTGGTCAGCGTCGAACTGGGTGGCGACAAACTCAAGTCGAGCCTGGGCGGCAAGCTGCTGGACATCTCGGCCACCGGCTGCAAGCTGCGTTTTGAAGGCGACATCACCAGCAGCCTGCAACTGGGCCAGGTCTATGACCGCTTCGTCGCCGCCCTGCCCTTTGGCAACATGACCGCACCGGTCGAGCTGCGTTACCTGCACTTCGAAGAGAAGATCTCCACTACCTTTGCCGGTGTTCGCTTCCATAACATGAGCGGACTGGTGCAGCGGCAAGTCGAGCGCTTCGTCTATCAGTTGCAACGCGAAGCACGACGTTTCGACAAAGACGACATGTAATACGACGCTTCAACAAAAAAACGGGCAGTCCCTTGCGGTGACTGCCCGTTTTTTTATGCCTTGGCCTATGGCCGGGCCTCGGTAAAACTCTGCTCGCGGCCCGCGTCCGGATCTTCAGGTGGCGGATCCGCCTGCGGTTCCGGTTCAGGCTCCGGCTCGGGGCTGATCGGGCTCTGCATCTGGTCTTGCACCACCTGCTCATCGACACGCGGATCGAGGCACGCCACCAGCGGCGAACTGGACATGCTGTCCGGCATGGCCACGTGATGCAGCGGCGCATCGTCGACCTGATGCAGGTTGGTGACCGCTTTGGGGCGGATGCGCCACACCAGCACCAACGCGAAGAAACTGAAGAAGGCATAGAGCATGTGGCTGCCAAACAGCTTCATCAGTACACCGGCCACCAACGGCCCGATACTGGCGCCAACGCCGTAGGTCACCAGCAACATGGCAGTCAGCGAGACACGACGATCACCTTCGACATGGTCATTGGAGAACGCCACCGCCAGCGGATACAGGCAGAACATCACCAGTGAACAGAAGAACCCGGCGACAAACAAAATCTCCAGCGGCACCTGCTGCATGATGGCCAGCGGCAACGCAGTCAGGGCCAGCACCACCGCAAAACAGCGGATCAACAATGCCCGGTCATAACGGTCGGACAGCCAGCCCAACGGCCACTGCACCACCAGTCCGGCAAAAATACAGCTACCCATGAACAGACCGACCTGCTCGGTGGACAACCCTTGCTGCGAGGCATACAACGGCGCCAGACCGTAGAACGAGCCAATGATCAGCCCTGCCCCCAGCACCGTACTCAAAGACTGCGGCACACGCTTGATGAAGAACCGCGGCTCCATTGGCGCCGGATGCAACGGTGCCGGGTGAATCCGGCGTGTCAGGGCCACCGGCACCAGGCACAGCGCGAAGCACAAGGCGACCAGCATCAGCAGCTCCAGGCCCAGCGCCGGGTGCATGACCAGAATCAGCTGACCCAGCACCAGCCCCAGGTAGGAGGCGATCATGTAGCCGCTGAACACCGTGCCACGCTGCGAAGCTTCAGCCTGCTCGTTGAGCCAGCTTTCAATGACCATGTACTGGCACATCATGCCCAGGCCGACGATGATCCGCAGGAATATCCAGGCTGGCAGCCAGTCGATCAGGCCGTGGCCGAGCACCGCCGCGCCAACGATACCGGCGCAGGCCGAATAGGCTCGAATGTGTCCGACCCGGGCAATCAGCCGGTGGCCAATCTTGCCGCCCAGCACCAGGCCAAAATAGTTGGCCGCCATCAACGCACCGACCCACAGGCTGTCGACGTGATCGGCCGCCAGGCGCAAGCCCAGGTACGTACTCAGCAAGCCAGAGCCGATCAACATCATCAGCGAGGCAAAATAAAGCGCTCGAAAAGGTTTCCAGATTTGGCGCATCGGCGTTCCGAGCGGCTCCTTGCAGTGAGAGTCGGGCTATCCGAAAAGATAGACCGTAGACGATAAATCGTCAGGCCTGAGCAGCCAGGACACGGCGCTCCCAGGGCGTAATTTCATCGAAGAAGCTGGTCAACTCCATGGTCTTCGAAGCGACGTAGCCTTCGATGAACTCATTGCCAAACAGTTCCTTCGCCAATTGGCTACGTTTCAGACGTTCAAGAGCGGCATGCAAGGTACACGGCAACGAAAGATTATCCGGCACCTGGAATTCGCCCTGGATCGCCTCGCTCGGCTCCAGTTCGTTCTCAATACCATGCAAACCGGCGGCAAGGCTGGCGGCGATCGCCAGGTACGGATTGGCATCAGCGCCCGGCAGACGGTTCTCGACCCGACGAGCGGCCGGCGAACTGGCGGGAATGCGCAACCCGGCGGCTCGGTTGTCGTGGGACCAGCAGGCATTATTCGGTGACGCGTAGGGATGACACAAGCGCTGATAGGAGTTCACGTTCGGTGCAAACAGCGCGGTGAAATCAGCCATGCAGGCCTGCTGGCCGCCGATGAAATGACGGAAGGTGGCGGTCGGCTGCCCGGCCTCGTCGCTGAACACGTTACGCCCGCTGCCGATCTCGACGATGCTCTGGTGAATGTGCATCGAACTGCCCGGCGTGTGCGCCAGGGGTTTGGCCATGCAGACCACGGTCAAGCCATGCTTGAGCGCGACTTCTTTGAGTAGATGCTTGAACAGTAACGTCTGGTCGGCCAGCAGCAATGGATCGCCGTGCAGCAAGTTGATCTCGAACTGGCTGACGCCCATCTCGTGCATAAAGGTATCGCGCGGCAGGCCCAACGCCGCCATGCATTGGTAGACGTCACTGAAGAACGGCCGCAAACCGTTGTTGGAACTGACGCTGAACGCCGAATGACCGTCCTCGCGTCGACCGTCCAGGCCCAGCGGCGGCTGGAACGGCTGGGTTGGATCGGGATTGGGCGCGAACACGAAGAATTCCAGCTCGGTCGCCACCACTGGCGCCAGGCCCAGGGCCGCGTAACGCGCGATGACCGCCTTGAGCTGGCCACGGGTCGACAGGTTCGAGTGTTCGCCGGTCAGCTCGTCGGCGTCACAAATGGCCAACGCTCGCGGTGGATTACTCCAGGGCAGGCGATGGATCTGCGCCGGATCAGGCACCAGCGCCAGGTCGCCGTCGTCACTGCCGTAAAACCGTGCTGCCGGGTAGCCGCCCATGATGCATTGCAGCAGCACACCCCGCGCCATCTGCAAACGCCGCCCATCAAGGAATCCTTCGGCGGTCATCACCTTACCGCGCGGTACGCCATTCAAGTCCGGCGTGACACATTCAATCTCATCAATGCCCGTCAATCGCTGCGCGAGTGAACGCTGGCCATCGGTTGTCATGACGCAATCCTTTGTAGTGGTGCAAGCCGCGAACGGCGACCCGTACAAAATAGGCTCCGCCTGTTCGGAATTTCAAGCAGCACACACAAAAAGAAACGTCAGGGCAGATAGAGGCTGAATACACCGCCGCCCAACGGGCCACCGTTGCTGATCCGGGTGCACCCTTGCACGCCATTGCGCTGATGCAAGGCGGCGATCCGGCCGGCGAAATACAAGCCCAGGCCTGTGCTGCCGCTGCTGTGATTGATGCCCTGCACATAGTCGGCCTGACGCTCGATCATCTCGACGGGATAACCATCGCCATCGTCATTGATGGTCAGCATCAACTGACCGGCCTCGTCGCTGACACTGATCAGCAGCGACTGGCGGGCGTAACGAATGGCGTTGTTGATGGTGTTGGCCAGCACCGAGGCAACCAGCTCCCGGTCGAAGAACCCCAAGGGACACAGGGGGTCGACTTCATAGGTCGCGACGATGCCGCGACTGGCGAACACTTCTTGATGAGCGGCCAGTTGCGCTTCGATGAAATCATCCAGCTCATGGTAGGCAGGCTGCAACGGCATCTGATTGACGCCCAGCTTGTACAGCCCCAGCAACTGCACCAGCATGCCGTTGAGGTGAGCGAACTCGAACTCGATGACGCCCTGCTCCGGACTCTGCCGCTCAGAGTTGGGCAAGCGCCCCATCCATTGGCTGTGAGCCTGCATCAGCATGGCCAGCGAGTTCTTCATGTCGTGCACGGTGGAGGCAATCACCGTGGAGAAATCCAGTGCCGGGTACTCTTGGCTCATCCGCTGAACGCCTTGATTTTCAGTTTCTGGTAGCGCGGATAACGCGCGTCGGTGTCGGGCATCATGCCGACCTGCTTCAGGCAGGCCCGACATTCTTCAAGCTCGGGCGAAGGCACGCTGGTGTCCGTGCCGTGCAACAACGACTGCGCCATATTGAGCGCGATACTAATGTTTTTCGGTTGCAGGGCCAGCGCTTTGCGAAACACCGCCCGGGCTTCGACCAGGTTGCCGGTCTTGTATATCTGCACGCCTTGGCGGTTGAGATCGGAGGCCACGTTGCCTGAATTCAGAATCGTCGGATCATCGGTCAATTTGGCGATCCCTTGCATCACCACAGGGTCGTCACCGTAGATTTCCGCGCAGTTCTTCAACATCGACGCACCGGCACTGGCCTGCCCGAGCATTTGCAGCTGCTTGGCCACCAGCAGCGCCGCTTCGGCGCTCATGAACTGCTCCATGCCGTCCAGGCGCATCATTGCTTGCTCGGTGAGCTTTTCCGCGGTTTCCGCGTCGTTGAGCAACAGGCTGGTGGCTTTCATCAGCCGCGCACGGATTTGCAGGCCCGGGTCAGACGGGTTCTCCTTGGCCACCTGGCTGAGCGTCGTGTTGATCTCCAGCCGGGTGCGGGTATCCAGGCCTTTCTCGCTGCCTTTGCTGATCAAGGCGTGGGCCAGGCCCAGGTTGCTTTCGGCATCCTTGAAACGTGATTGAGCGCCCTGGGACACGGCCTGGCGATAAGCCTTCGATGCCGTTTCGAAATCTTCGTTGGCCATCGCCAGCTTGCCCAACTGCGCTTGCCGGCGCACCGCCAGCGGCGACAGGCGAATGGCCTCTTCCAGCACCTTCTGTGCGCCCTTGTTGTCCCCTTCAGCCACCAGCACGTCGGCCATGCCGTCATACAGCGCCGGCATCATCGGAAACACCTTCAAGGCTTTTTCGTAGACGCCTTTGGCCTGGCTGACCTGACCACGCTTGAACAGCAATTTGCCCAGCCCGGCGAACGCCCAAGGCAAAGGCCGATCAGCAATGATGCCGTCGTAAAGGCGTTCCAGCGCTTCGTTCTGGTTCAAGTCACGCAACGCATCCGCACGATAACGCAGGCACAACGGCGAATAACGGATGTCCTTTTTGCACAACTCGATACAGGCGTTGAGCACTTCCATCGGCTTGCCGCGATCAAGCGCTTGCAGAATCGGCTTGAGCAGGTTCTTGCGTTGTTCCAGACGCTCAAGGCGCTGCGCAAGACCCGAGCGGTTGAACGGCTTGGTCAGGTAAGCGTCGGGCTCATGCTCCAGCGCACTGAGCACCATCGCCTGGCTGGTTTCGGCGGTGACCATGACGAACACACTTTCGTGGCTGATCAGCTTCTCGACCATCAAATCTTCGAGCACCTGCTGACCGTTTTTCTTGCCATCGCCGAGGTGGAAATCCTGCAGGATAAAGTCGTAGGCCTTCTGCGAGCACATGCGCAGCGCCTGTTCACCGCTGTCCGCGGTGTCGACGTCCTTGACCCCCAATTCGCGCAGCATGGACCTGACGGAACTGCGAAAGTCCGAGAAATCATCGACGATCAGAAAACGCTTTTGGTGATACGACAGCATCGAAGATTTCCAGGCAGTTTAAGGAGAAGACCATGACCGATCGGGTTATCGGCCAGCAGTGCCGTTCACTTGAGAACGCATGCCAGCAAAGTGCCTCTAAATATTTGAAGGCGCTATTGAAAAACGGGATTATCCTGCTTTATTAAAGCCCGTTCAGACCTATTTGAATTCAATGCCCCTAACGCCGGCTAAGGCAGCAGAAATGACCAGCACTCCCCCCCACTCGGCCAACGCTCCCAAGCGAAAAGCCTTGAGCCCCAGCACCCTGGACTTTCCGGTGGTCGGCATTGGCGCATCGGCGGGCGGACTGCAAGCCATCAAATTGTTTTTCGAACACATGCCACACGACAACGGCATGGCGTTCGTGATCATTCTTCACCTGTCGCCCGACCACCAGAGCATCGCGGACAAGATCATCCAGGAATCGACCCGGATGCCGGTGCGCCAAGTCACTGAAACGGTGCCAATCGAGAAGAACCACATCTACGTCATTTCCCCGGCCCAACGGCTGACGATGAGCGACGGTGTGCTGGAGGTCAGCAACAACGACCCGAAGGAGAGCCGACACGCCTCCATTGACCTGTTCTTCCGCGACCTGGCCGAAGTGCACCGCGAGCGCGCGTTCTGTCTGGTGCTGTCGGGCAGCGGCTCCGATGGTGCGGTCGGTTTGTCGCGCATCAAGGAACACGGCGGGATCACCATGGCGCAGGCGCCGGAAGATGCCCAGTTCGACGGCATGCCCCGCGCCGCCATCGAGACGGGCATGGTCGACCTGGTGTTGCCGGTGGTGGAAATGCCGCAGAAGCTGCTGGAGTTGTGGCACAACTCCCAGGAAATCAGCTTGCCCACCGCCAACGACCCGGAACTGCAATCCTTTGCGTCCGTGTCCGAGCGCGACGCGGCGATCGCCGAGCAATTGCTGCATGACATCCTGATCCAGTTACGCACCGGCACCGGTCACGACTTCAAGCACTACAAGCGCGCAACCGTGCTGCGGCGTATCGAGCGCCGGATGCAGGTCACGGCCCAACCTGACCTCGCGGCCTATTATCACTACCTGCAAAACAACCCCGAAGAAACCAAGGCCCTGCTGGGCGACATGCTGATCGGCGTGACCAATTTCTTCCGTGATCGCGAAGCGTTCGAGGCCCTGGAACGCGACGTGCTGCCGCAACTGGTTAGCGCGGCTGTGTCGGCGCACCCCGAAAAAGAAGAAATCCGCGTCTGGTCGGCGGGCTGCTCCACGGGCGAGGAAGCCTACAGCCTGGCGATGCTGCTCAGTGACCAGCTGCAACTCGACTCCAGCAAAGCCACGTTGCAATTGTTCGCCACCGACATCGACGAACGTGCCATCAGCGTCGGCCGCGCAGGCCTGTATCCGCAAGCAATCGTGACCGATGTGCCGCCAACGCGCCTGCGCAATTATTTCGTCAAGGAAGATGACCACTACCGGATTCGCAAGGAGCTGCGCGAAAAAGTCCTGTTTGCCAAACACAGCCTGTTGTCCGACCCGCCCTTCTCGCAAATCGACCTGATCGTTTGCCGAAACCTGTTGATCTATCTGGATCGCGAAGTGCAACGCGAAATTCTGCAGATGTTCCACTTTGCGCTACGCCCGGGCGGTTTTCTGTTTTTGGGCTCCTCCGAAAGCGCGGACGCGTGCCACGAGCTATTCGCCCCGGTGGACAAGCGCAACCGAATCTTCCGCGCCAAGACCGGTACCGCCAACAGCCGTCGTACTCCGACCATGCCGCGTGGTGGTTACGTGCGCTCCAATGTTTCCCGCGAGACCCCGCAAAACGCGGTGCAGCGCAAGCTGTCCTTCAGTGACATTCATCAGCGCGCCCTGGAACGGACAGCGCCACCGAGCATGATTGTCGATGCCAACGCCGACATCCTGCACATGAGCGAAAGCGCCGGACGTTTCCTGCGCTATGTGGGCGGTGAGTTGTCACGCAACCTGCTGACGCTGATCCTTCCTGAGTTGCGCCTGGAAATCCGCACCACGCTGTTCCAGGTTCAACAAAGCGGCCTGGCGGTCAAATCCCGCGCGGTGCCTATCACGCGCGACAATCGACGCTACAGGATCGATCTGCTGGCGCAGCCTTATAAGGACGACGAGTCGGAAGGCGAATTTGTCCTGGTGATTTTCGAAGAAGCCGAAATCGACCCGTCCGAACAGGAAGCAACGACCCTGTTGCAAACCGAAAGCCAGGTCCTGTCCAACCTTGAACGGGAACTGCAACGCACCAAACTGCATTTGCAGGACACCATTGAACAATCGGAAGTCTCCAGCGAAGAGCTCAAGGCTTCCAACGAAGAAATGCAGGCGATCAACGAAGAACTGCGCTCGGCCACCGAAGAGCTGGAAACCAGCAAGGAAGAACTGCAGTCGATCAACGAAGAGTTGTTGACGGTCAACTACGAGCTGAAGACCAAAGTTGAAGAAACCGACAAGATCAACGACTACCTGACCAACCTGATCGCCTCGACCGACATCGCCACGGTGTTTGTCGACCGGGGTATGCGGATCAAATGGTTTACGCCGCGCGCTACGGACATCTTCAGTATGTTGCCGGTGGATACCGGGCGATCCTTGCTCGATATCACCCATCGCCTGCAATACGACGACCTGGCCAAAGATGCCGCGCTGGTATTCGAATCGTTGAACATGATCGAACGTGAAATCAGCAGCACCGACAATCGCTGGTACATCGCCCGTCTTCTGCCTTACCGCTCCAGCGAAGACCACATCGACGGCACGGTGCTGACCTTCATCGACATCACCAAGCGCCGCGCCGCCGAAGAAGAGCTGCGCCTGGGCGAAGAACGCATGCGCCTGGTGGCTGAAAGCACCCGCGATTACGCAATCATCACCCTCGATGAACAAGGTGTGATCACCAGCTGGAACAAAGGCGCCGAGTTGATTTTCGGCTACAGCAAGGCCGAGGCTGAAGGCGCTTATTACGACTTCATTTTCTCCGAAGAAGACCGCGCCTCCGGCATCCCCAAATCCGAGCTGCAGAGGGTCCGCACCCAAGGTCGCAGCGAAGACGAACGCTGGTACCAGCGCAAGGATGGCAGCCGCTTCTATTGCAGCGGCGAGGTGACGCTACTCACGGGCGACAATCTGCGCGGCTACGTGAAAATCGCCCGCGACCTGACCGGCCACAAGCGCCAGCACGAAGAACAGAGTCAGGCACTGGCCGAGACCCGCAACACCAGCTACCTCAAGGATGAGTTCTTCGCGGTCATGTCCCATGAACTCAAGCATCCCTTGAACCTGATCCAGCTCAACGCCGAGCTGCTGCGCCGGTTGCCGGTGACCAAGTCTGTGGCCCCGGCGGCCAAGGCCGTCAACACGATCTGCGATGCCGTCAACAGCCAGGCGCGGATCATCGACGATCTGCTGGATGTCGCACGGGTGCGAACCGGCAAGCTCAAGCTGCAAGCGGTCACCGTAGACCTGGTCAGCGTGCTGCGCGACATTCATACGGTCGTGCTCAACGAACAGCACGAAACCACGGTCGAGCTTGAAGTGCCTTCGCAGCCTTTGATGGTTCACGCCGACCCGACGCGCCTGGAGCAGATCATCTGGAACCTGGTGAACAACGCGCTGAAATTCACCCCGCCCACAGGTCGCGTGCAACTGATCGCCAGCCAGGACGGTGACAAGGTGCGACTGGACGTCAAAGACAACGGCACAGGCATCGCCGCCGAGAACCTCGAGCACGTGTTCGACCTGTTCGGGCAGGCTGAAAAGCAGCACGCTTCGCACCACCGCGA
This sequence comes from Pseudomonas sp. JAI111, assembly GCF_024809425.1. NCBI lineage: Bacteria > Pseudomonadati > Pseudomonadota > Gammaproteobacteria > Pseudomonadales > Pseudomonadaceae > Pseudomonas > Pseudomonas sp. JAI111. The sequence goes on from NZ_JANUCB010000002.1 coordinate 385,773, forward strand.
GGGACTGGGCATTGGCTTGTCGCTGGTGCGCCAATTGACAGAAGCACAGCAAGGCACGGTTGAAGTCAGCTCACCTGGGCTGGGCGCAGGCTGTACGTTCAGCGTCTGCCTGCCGATGGCCAGGACGGATGGCGAGGCTTACCCTGCCCCGCAGCACGATGAAGCTAGCGGAAGGCTGAACGGTTTGACCATTCTGCTGGTCGATGACTCTGCCGATGTGCTGGAAACCTTGAAAGTTCTGCTGGAAATGGAAGGCGCCGAAGTCATCGCCTTCGACCGCCCGGTGGAAGCTCTGGATGCAGCGAAAAGCATGTATTTCGACCTCATCATTTCGGACCTTGGCATGCCGGTCATGAGCGGTCACGAGCTGATGAGCGCGTTACGTCAGCTACCGCTCGCCAAGGATGTGCCGGCCATTGCGCTGACGGGCTATGGCGCCCACAACGACATTACAAAGTCCCGGCAATCGGGCTTTGACCAGCACGTGGGAAAACCGGTGTCCTACGAGGAGTTGATCGAAACCATTGAGGCACTACGCTCCAAGAGCGTATCGATGGGCAAATGACTCAACACAAATAGGCGCGTTGCACGCTGATGCGCCGATCAATTGCTTGCCTGAGTCGCTCTTTATGGTCCGCCCAGACCCCGGGATCGACTTTGGGCGCGCGCATCAAATCGAGCATCGCCTCCTTCGCTGCCACGTATTCCAACCAGGCGTCGTCGGTGCGGATCTTCAGACGTTCACGCTCGGTCATTTCCATCCGTCGCAGAGCCAGCGTTTTTTCATCGGTGATCACCGGGTCCAACGTCAGCTGCACCCGATGCGGCGCCACAAACGCCCGAGTATCGGCCACCAGCTCTCTGGCTCGCCGCGCCCCCCACTTTAACGCCGTGCAGTAAAACTCACCGACACAGCGGTCATGAAATTCTTCGCAAATCGCCCAACCACTGTCGGCATATATCCCGATAAACACCTGAGTGACGCCTGTATGACTCACCCGCGCCTGGACTTCGACCTGTACGCCGTCGCTGAGCACTTCTTCGTGGGTGTGGAGAGGCAACCGGGTGTTGGTCCATAGCCAGAACTGTGCGCCTCTGCGTCGCATTGCTTCGCTCCTTGTTTTGTCTCTGGAGTAAGGCACAGCAATCAAAGACTTTCCATGTAGATCGTCGGTTTTGAGGACACAAAAAAGCCCTGTCGGAAGAAGGTTTCCGGCAGGGCTTTCGTTTTGCAGCGCGAGGCTGAAATCAATGTGGTGTCCCAGGGCAGGTTCGAACTGCCAACCTTCCCCTTAGGAGGGGGATGCTCTATCCAATTGAGCTACTGAGACACAAGTCGCCCCGCAAAAAATGCGGTGCGATAGACGGCGTGCATGTTAACGGGCAGACCTGCGTTTGTCATGTCGTCCTTGGGCTTTTTAAGTGTAGGCAGACGCCCCTCGACACCGTAGCTTTTGTTTACCGTGCAAATTGCATCCTCGCAAAGTGCCATCATTGCAATTTGCAATGACCGGCTTTCGCAACATTAACTTAATTGCTTGTTTTTAAAGGATTTAATAGCCTTTAGACTGTTGGCACGCGGGCTGCTTTAGCTGTTCTCAAGAACAACGGAGGTCAGCCTCATGAACAGCGCCCTATTACTCTCGAATGCGATCGCCCTGGCCATTCTGTTGGGATTTCATTTTGCCCCCGAGAACGGTGCTGTCCAGGTCGTCGCCCAACGCATGCCTCATTACCTACAACTGCAAAAAGCCCCGCAATTGGCCGTCATGAGCGATCAGCGTGTCTTTGTTGGTCAAGACGTAAGCCAGCAATACGATCCGCCAGCAACACAGTCTTCCGAACGCTTGGTATTTTGATTTACCCCTATCAGGAGCACAGCATGTCCAAATCAGCCGCAGGATTTCTGATCCTTGCCCTACTGAGCGGCATTCTTCATCTGTCATTGATTCAGGACGCGGTTGTAACTCTGCCGCTGATTGCTTGCGGCGTTTTCAGCGCGCTGTTCGTGCTGGCGCTGATTGCCGGTCGCAAATTCAAGTTCGATCCGGTTCTGCGCTGACCGTGATCAACTTCAGAAGGTTTTCAACGGTGACGGCCAGCTCGCCAGAGTTGTCGAGCAGATGAATTTGCACGTCACCGACGCAATCGCTTGCCGTAAATAGCGCGTTACGGCGCAATCTCTCTTCAATTTGCACAAAGCTCTCGCGATTACGCCGTAACAGTCGCTCGCGAAGTACCTCTTCCTTGACCGTCAACAGCACTGGCAGCAGCGTGGGATAGCGCTGCAGCGCTTCGGCCAGATGGCCGCGAGACCCGTTGACCAATACCTGCCGACCTTCCTTGAGCCAATGATCGATCTGGATCGGAATACCGTAATCCAGCCCATTGGCATTCCAGGACAACGCGAACTCACCCGCCTGCCGACGCCGCTCGAACGCTTCATGGCTGACGCCAATGGCGTCCTCGCCCACGGATTCGGCGGAGCGCGTGATGACCCGCCTTACCACTTCGCAGTCAAGCGACTGAAGGGGTTTTCGCGCCGCTTCGATGAGGCTGTCCTTGCCTGATCCGGAGGGCCCCATCAAATAAATCAGCCTGCCATCCATCCTGAATCATCCCTCTGTGCGCATGCGCCACTAGTAAATCGGCCATTTGCCACTATCCTGTTAAGGTAAGGACCACGGATCGAATCCGCATAGCATGCACCTTCAGGCGTATTTGGACACCACCTGTCGGGCAAAGGACGCGATCAGCGAAATGGCACTGGAGCAAACTTTTCAAACCAGTCCGCATTTCTGATAATTGGTGCTGGCATAACGCCTTTATCCAGTTCAATATTTGTCACAGAATTGACGCCAATGATCTGGCTTCTTTGAGGCATGATGCGAGCCTCTATCAATTCAGGTTGAACATTTGGCCATAGTGCTTGTCCTATTTGACATCCTGCGGCCAATCCCGAGAACCGCTCCCCTGAACTAACCGGTTAAATATATGCGCCCATTGAAACAGGCAATTTATTCCAGCCGTACGGCTGACAAGTTCGTCGTACGTCTGCCAGACGGAATGCGTGAACGCATTGCCGAGGTGGCTCGCAATCATCATCGCAGCATGAACTCCGAAATCATTGCGCGCCTTGAGCAGAGTCTTATTCAGGAAGGCGCACTGGGCGAAGAATTAAGCATGCGCCTGGACAGCCCGGAGCTGTCTTTGCACGAACGCGAATTGCTTCAACGTTTCCGCCAGCTCTCCCACCGCCAGCAAAACGCTCTTGTTTCGCTGATCGCGCATGATGCCGAATTGGCCGCAGACGCTTCCTGATTCAACCCGAAAGTTCAAGCCAGCGTAATTGCTGGCTTTTTTTTGCCTGAAATTCGACCACAAAAAACCCGCCGATTGGCGGGTTCTTAATGGGCATTCAACTCACAGCAGGAATATTGTCGCCAGCCCGAGGAAGATGAAGAAGCCGCCACTGTCGGTCATGGCGGTGATCATCACACTGGCCCCCATCGCAGGATCGCGCCCAAGCCGCGCCAGCGTCATCGGAATCAACACCCCTGCCAACGCCGCCAGCAAAAGGTTAAGCGTCATGGCGGCAGTCATCACCACCCCCAGGGACCAACTGCCATACAACAGATAGGCGACGATACCGATCACGCCACCCCACACCAGTCCGTTGATCAAACCGACGGCCAACTCTTTGCGCATCAGGCGCGAGGTGTTGCCGGTGCTCACCTGATCAAGCGCCATGGCGCGAACGATCATGGTAATGGTCTGGTTGCCCGAGTTACCACCGATCCCCGCCACAATCGGCATCAATGCCGCCAGCGCCACCAGTTTTTCGATGGAGCCTTCGAACAGACCGATTACCCGGGAGGCGAGAAATGCGGTGATCAAGTTGACCGCCAGCCAGGCCCAACGGTTGCGCAGGGATTTCCAGACCGAGGCGAAGATGTCTTCTTCTTCGCGCAGACCCGCCATGTTGAGCACTTCGCTTTCGCTCTCTTCACGAATCAGGTCGACCATTTCATCGATGGTCAGACGGCCGATCAACTTGCCGTTCTTGTCGACCACAGGGGCCGAGATCAAGTCGTAACGTTCGAATGCCTGAGCCGCGTCGTAAGCGTCCTCGTCCGGGTGAAAACTCACCGGGTCGCTGGCCATGACTTCCGACACCTGCTTTTCCGGATCGTTGACCAGCAAACGCTTGATTGGCAGCACGCCCTTGAGCACGCCGTCGTTGTCGACCACAAACAACTTGTCGGTGTGGCCAGGCAATTCCTTGAGACGGCGCAGGTAACGCAAAACCACTTCGAGACTGACGTCCTCACGGATGGTCACCATCTCGAAGTCCATCAGCGCACCGACTTGCTCCTCGTCATAGGACAACGCGGAGCGCACGCGCTCGCGTTGTTGAGTGTCGAGGGTTTCCATCAGCTCGTGGACGACGTCTCGCGGCAGCTCGGAGGCCAGGTCAGCGAGTTCGTCGGCGTCCATGTCCTTGGCCGCAGCCAGGAGCTCGTGATCGTCCATGTCGGCGATCAGGGTTTCACGAACCGAATCGGATACTTCGAGGAGGATGTCGCCGTCGCGATCAGCCTTGACCAGTTGCCAGAGCGTCAGACGGTCGTCCAGCGGCAAGGCTTCAAGGATGTAGGCGACGTCGGCGGAGTGCAGATCATCGAGCTTGCGCTGCAGCTCGACGAGGTTTTGCCGGTGAACCAGGTTCTCGACACGGTCGTGATGCGGACCTTCCTGGCGGTGAGTCAGGTCTTCGACCACGCGCTGGCGTTGCAGCAGCTCAATGACTTGAGCAAGGCGGTCCTGCAAGCTTTCTTGTGTTTTCTTTACTTCAACATCGGACATAGGCGAACTCCACTCCCAGCAGCGGGGCACGCCGGAAGGATCAATCAGTCAATTCATGATTGGAAAAACGGGATACTGAGTAACTACTGGGTAAGTCCATGGAGGTATTCCACAAGCCCCGGCGGGGCTGACGGGCGCAATGATACACCGCCCGACGGTTTAAAACGTTAAAAAATCGTGGCTGAAACAAGCGGTTGCAAGACAAAGCTGAGTGCAGTCCTGATCTCTCAAACTGCGACGACTCATTCTGAAAAGAAAACACACCACCGTTGAAAAATGCAGCGACTACCCTTTGGCTTGGACCGTCATGGAGGACGCCAAATGCCATCTCATTCACATTATTTTTTGCTGAGCATCCTGCTCTGTCTGCCGCCCTGCGTGAACGCACAGACAATTCACCGCTGCGAAGCCGATGACGGGCGCATTACGTTCACCACTCTCAGTTGTACAGCCGGAGAAAACCTCTCGCTGCAGGATGTCCGCGCACTCCCGCCAAGCAGCACAGTGGCTGTCATGCCGGAAGCCGACAATCGCGAAAAAACTGACACGAAAGTAAAAAGAAGAGAACCGGTCATTGTCGGCAAGACCGAAGATAAATGTGGAAACCTGATCAGCGCCAGGGAGCGGCGCGAAGCGATCATCAATCAACGGGTCATCGCCGGCATGAGCCAGCAGGACGTCGAGAGCGCCCTTGGCAAGCCAGACAAGGTCAGCGTTCGCAATTCAGCCACGAGCTACCGCTACGACATCAAGCGAGGTCGTAGCGCAAACGTGGAGTTCGATGAGAAAGGATGTACTAAAGGAAAAGCCAAATCCCAGACGGCAAAAAGCCCGCGTTAAACGCGGGCTTTTTGGTGTTTGGTGCACTCGACAGGATTCGAACCTGTGACCGCTCGGTTCGTAGCCGAGTACTCTATCCAGCTGAGCTACGAGTGCATTTGTGTTTTTAGACCAGATCACAACTGGTTGAAGCCAAGTCATTCACATTACTGCAACTGACTCTTAAATGGTGCACTCGACAGGATTCGAACCTGTGACCGCTCGGTTCGTAGCCGAGTACTCTATCCAGCTGAGCTACGAGTGCATTTGTTGCCGCGCATTATAGGCCGTTTAATCTCTATGTAAAGCACTTTTTCTAGTAATTTCAAACACTTACCGAAAAAGCCAGATTACAACGTACTACGCAAATAATGGCGGAGAACGGGGGATTCGAACCCCCGACACCCTTTTGAGGTGTACTCCCTTAGCAGGGGAGCGCCTTCGGCCACTCGGCCAGCTCTCCGCAACACGGGGCGTATATTAACCAGCTTCTTCCCCGTTTGCAAACATAAAAAACGATAAAAATTAATGGCTTGGTTCTTCGTCCTTCTCTTTCTTTATACGCAGGTAAATTTCCTCACGGTGGACCGCAACCTCTTTCGGGGCGTTGACACCGATGCGCACTTGATTTCCTTTAACGCCGAGCACGGTCACGGTGATTTCGCCATCACCAATAATCAGGCTTTCTGCGCACCGACGAGTCAGAATCAGCATACCTTTCTCCTCACGCATTTCATTTCAGGGACAGCAGTCTGCAAAAAAAAGGCACTCGACCTACAACCTGAACGATCGCGGCCTACATGCCTGAGTATTGACCAGCGCGAGCAAAAGAACAGTTCCTGGGTCGCGCCATTCAAAAAAGACAAAGGGCGCGGTCAGACCGCGCCCTTTGGCAAAACGCATCACTCGCCCTGTCGGGCCGGAGCGTCCAGTTCGAAAGCTGTGTGCAGGGCGCGCACAGCCAGTTCCAGGTACTTCTCTTCGATCACCACGGAAACCTTGATTTCCGAGGTCGAGATCATCTGGATGTTGATGCTTTCTTTTGCCAGCGATTCGAACATACGGCTGGCCACGCCTGCGTGGGAACGCATGCCGACGCCGACGATCGAGACCTTGGCGATCTTGATGTCGCCAACCACTTCACGGGCACCGATCTCGCGAGCAGTGTTTTCCAGCACGGTCTGTGCAGCCTGGAAGTCGTTGCGGTGCACGGTGAAGGTGAAGTCGGTGGTGTTATCGTGCGCAACGTTCTGCACGATCATGTCGACTTCGATGTTCGCGGCACTGATCGGGCCGAGAATCTTGAACGCCACGCCTGGGGTGTCTGGCACGCCACGGATGGTCAGCTTGGCTTCATCGCGGTTGAAAGCGATGCCGGAAATGATCGGCTGTTCCATGGTTTCCTCTTCATCAATAGTAATGAGGGTGCCCGGACCCTCCTTGAAGCTGTGCAGTACGCGCAGCGGAACGTTGTACTTGCCGGCGAATTCCACCGCACGGATCTGCAACACCTTGGAACCGAGGCTGGCCATTTCCAGCATCTCTTCAAAGGTAATCTTGTCCAGGCGCTGAGCCACGGACACAACTCGCGGATCGGTGGTGTAGACGCCATCGACGTCGGTGTAGATCTGGCATTCGTCAGCCTTCAAGGCTGCCGCCAGCGCCACGCCGGTGGTGTCGGAACCGCCACGACCGAGGGTGGTGATGTTGCCGTGCTCGTCGACGCCCTGGAAACCGGCGACAACTACTACACGACCCGCCTTCAGATCACCGCGAATCTTCTGGTCATCAATCTGCAAGATCCGCGCTTTATTGTGCGCGCTGTCCGTCAGAATCCGCACCTGATTGCCGGTGTACGACACCGCTGGCACGCCGCGCTTGATCAGCGCCATCGCCAACAGCGCAATCGTCACCTGCTCACCGGTGGAGACGATCACGTCCAGCTCGCGCGGAACCGGTTGGCCGTCGCCACTGATTTGCTTGGCCAGATCGATCAGACGGTTGGTTTCGCCGCTCATTGCAGACAGCACAACCACCAGGTCATCGCCGGCATCGCGGAATTTCTTAACCTTGTCGGCGACCTGCTCGATTCTCTCGACAGTACCGACTGAGGTGCCTCCAAATTTCTGTACGATCAAAGCCATTTCAAAGCCGCCTCAGCCCATGAAGGGCGCCCAAATAATCACTCAAACAGCGTTGCGGCCCGCCACTAGACTGCGGGCCGGACACACTGCCTTATAAACCCTGCTCTACAAATGGAACGGTAAGGGCCAATGCGGCATCCAGTGCGCCAGCGTCAGTACCACCGCCCTGCGCCATATCTGGACGACCACCGCCCTTCCCGCCCACTGCCGCAGCGGCTTGCTTCATCAAATCACCGGCTTTGAGTTGGCCAGTCAGGTCTTTGGTTACGCCTGCAACCAGAACGACCTTTTCCTCATGGACACTGCCGAGCAGGATCACTGCGCGGCCGAGTTTGTTTTTCAGTTGATCGACCAGCGCCAGCAGCGCCTTGCCGTCCTGACCGTCCAGACGCACGGCCAGCACTTTCACGCCTTTGACGTCCAGAGCGGAAGCCGACAGATCGTCGCCCGCCGCGCTGGCAGCCTTGGCCTGCAACTGCTCGAGTTGCTTCTCCAGCAGACGGTTGCGCTCCAGCACAGCCGACAGCTTGTCGATCAGGTTGTCGCGGCTGCCCTTGACCAGGTTAGCCGCTTCCTTGAGTTGTTCTTCCGCAGCGTTCAAGTATGCCAATGCCGCAGCACCGGTGACCGCTTCGATACGACGTACGCCAGAGGCTACACCGCCTTCGCTGATGATTTTCAGCAGGCCGATGTCGCCGGTACGGTTGGCGTGGATACCGCCGCACAGTTCGACGGAGAAATCGCCGCCCATGCTCAGTACGCGCACGTTGTCACCGTACTTCTCGCCAAACAGCGCCATGGCGCCTTTTTTCTTGGCGGTTTCGATGTCGGTTTCTTCGGTTTCAACTTCGGAGTTCTTGCGAATCTCGGCGTTGACGATGTCTTCCAGCGCCTTCAATTGCTCAGGCTTGATGGCTTCGAAGTGGCTGAAGTCAAAGCGCAGGCGCTGACTGTCGACCAACGAGCCTTTCTGCTGGACGTGATCGCCCAGCACCTGGCGCAGTGCGGCGTGCAGCAAGTGAGTCGCCGAGTGGTTCAACGACGTGGCGTGACGCACTTCGGCATCAACATGAGTCTCTACCGGCGCACCAATGGTCAGGCTGCCCGAGGCCAGCACGCCGTGATGCAAGAAAGCGCCGCCGGTTTTGGTGGTATCGCGTACGTCGAAGCGCGCGTTGCCGACCTGAAGGTAACCGCAGTCGCCAATCTGACCGCCGGATTCAGCGTAGAACGGCGTCTGGTTCAGGACGACCACACCCTCTTCGCCTTCGCTGAGCACGTCGACCGACTGGCCATCTTTATAGAGACCAACGACTTTCGCCGAACCTTTAGTCGCTTGATAGCCGGTGAATTCGGTGGCCACGTCAACCTTGACCAGGCTGTTGTAGTCCATGCCGAAGGAGCTGGCGGAACGAGCACGGACGCGCTGGGCTTCCATCTCGCGCTCGAAGCCTTCTTCGTCGATGGTCAGGTTGCGCTCGCGAGCGATGTCGCCCGTCAGGTCCATCGGGAAACCGTAGGTGTCGTAGAGTTTGAACACGACATCGCCCGGCACCACGTCGCCTTTGAGTTCGGCCAGATCCTGCTCGAGGATTTTCAGGCCCTGCTCCAGGGTCTTGGCGAATTGCTCTTCTTCGGCTTTCAGGACGCGCTCGATGTGCGCCTGCTGGGATTTCAGCTCAGGGAACGCTTCGCCCATCTCGGCAACGAGGGCTGCAACGATCTGATAGAAGAAGCTGCCTTTGGCGCCCAGTTTGTTGCCATGACGGCAGGCGCGACGAATGATCCGGCGCAGCACGTAGCCACGGCCTTCGTTGGACGGCAGCACGCCGTCGGCAATCAGGAAGCCGCACGAACGAATGTGGTCGGCCACGACTTTCAGGGAAGCCTGATTGTCGTTGGTGCAACCGATGGCCTTGGCCGATGCGCTCAGCAGGCTCTGGAACAGGTCGATTTCATAGTTCGAGTGAACGTGCTGCAGCACGGCACTGATCCGCTCCAGGCCCATGCCGGTATCGACCGACGGTGCTGGCAGCGGGTGCAACACGCCATCGGCGGTGCGGTTGAACTGCATGAAGACGTTGTTCCAGATCTCGATGTAACGGTCGCCGTCTTCTTCCGGCGAGCCCGGTGGGCCGCCCCAGATGTCGGCGCCGTGATCGTAGAAAATCTCGGTGCAAGGACCGCATGGGCCGGTATCGCCCATGGTCCAGAAGTTGTCGGAAGCGTAAGGCGCGCCTTTGTTGTCGCCGATGCGAACCATGCGCTCGGCCGGAACGCCGATTTCCTTGGTCCAGATGTCGTACGCCTCGTCATCGCTGGCGTAAACGGTGACCCAGAGCTTTTCCTTGGGAAGGTTCAGCCACTTTTCGGAGGTCAGGAAGTTCCACGCGTAGGTGATCGCGTCGCGCTTGAAGTAATCACCAAAGCTGAAGTTACCCAGCATTTCGAAGAACGTGTGGTGACGAGCGGTATAACCGACGTTTTCCAGGTCGTTGTGCTTACCGCCGGCGCGCACGCATTTCTGGCTGGAGACCGCGCGGGTGTACGCGCGCTTTTCCTGGCCCAGGAAGCAGTCCTTGAACTGGTTCATCCCCGCGTTAGTGAACAGCAGGGTTGGGTCGTTGCCCGGAATCAAAGAGCTGGAGGCTACACGGGTGTGGCCTTGCTCTTCGAAGAAGCGAAGGAAGGCTTCACGGATTTCTGCGCTTTTCATTAGGTTCTTCCACGGAGGCTGCGGCCAAAGGCCTGTTCGAAACGTCAACAGACGAAGCGACGGCAAAGGGCCGCATTATATCGGCCCAGCGCGCGGGGTACAGCGTGTTTATACGATAGAAACGGTCAATTGGACCGCTGACGCGATCAGTTGCGAGAAAAGTCGACGAATGTCGCGACAACCTGCTCGATTTGAGCACGGCTCACGTCCATGTGCGTGACCATTCGCAATCGACCTGCGGCGCTCAGCTTGATCCCGCGTTCGCCGGCAAACGCCTTGATCGCCTCAGCCTTGTCGCCCATCTGCACATAGACCATGTTGGTCTGCACCGGCTCGACTTCGTAACCCGCCGCGCGCAGCCCCTCGGCCAACAATTGAGCATTGGCATGGTCATCGGCCAGACGCTGGACATTATTGTCCAGGGCGTACAGCCCCGCCGCCGCCAGAATGCCGGCCTGGCGCATGCCGCCGCCGACCATCTTGCGCAGACGCCGTGCCTTGCCGATCAGCTCGGCGGAACCGCACAACACCGAACCAACCGGCGCGCCCAGACCTTTGGACAGGCAGACCGAGACAGAATCAAAATACTGGGCGATCTGGCGCGCATCAACACCCAATTTCACCGCCGCGTTGTACAACCGGGCACCGTCCAGGTGCAAGGCCAGGCCATGTTCCTGGGTGAAGCTGCGGGCCCGCGCCAGATACTCCAGTGGCAACACTTTGCCTTGCATGGTGTTTTCCAGCGCCAGCAGGCGCGTGCGGGCGAAGTGGAAATCGTCCGGCTTGATCGCCGCCGCCACGTGTGCCAGGTCCAGCGAACCGTCGGCCTGCACCTCCAGCGGTTGTGGCTGGATCGAACCGAGCACCGCCGCGCCGCCACCTTCGTACTTATAGGTATGCGCTTGTTGGCCGACGATGTATTCATCGCCGCGCTCGCAGTGAGCCATCAGGCCCAGCAGGTTGCTCATGGTGCCCGTCGGCACGAACAGCGCCGCGGCGAAACCCAGACGTTTTGCCAGTTCCGCTTCCAGACGATTGACCGTCGGATCCTCGCCATAAACGTCGTCCCCGGTGGCCGCGTTGGCCATCGCGTCGAGCATCCCTGCGGTCGGTTGGGTGACGGTGTCGCTGCGAAGATCGATAACGCTCATGAATCTGGCCTCGGTAAGCAGGGGAAAATCCCTTTCAGGAAGGAAGTACTGCGGTCATGACGATGAATAATCAACCCTTGAGCACGGAAAAGACCCGCCGTATCAGTGAAAATATCGATATCAATCATCAGAAAGCAGCGGTGCGCCGCCCACAAATATGTGTTAAAAACGCTTCGCCGCCTAACAATCTGGCGGCAAAAACGTTCTCAGGGCGGGGTGCAACTCCCCACCGGCGGTAATTGCGCGCAATGCGCATAGCCCGCGAGCGCTTGGCGACAGACACGGCAATGGCTGTGCTGGCGACAAGGTCAGCAGACCCGGTGTGATCCCGGGGCCGACGGTCATAGTCCGGATGAAGAGAGAACGGGATTGGCGCCAAAGGGCCGTCCGCAGGCATTCGTGCGAGCGTGCGTACCCTTAAATCCCATTCGATTCATATGCCCTGTTTTATACATAAACAGGAGTCAGAACATGCAACCCACCGCAATCGATAGCAAAAGCAAAAACCATCAGGGCGAGCGCGTTGCGTTCATCCAGGCCTGCTGGCACAAGGAAATTGTCGACCAGAGCCGTAAAGGCTTCGTCACCGAAATGATTGCGCAGGGTTATCAGGAGTCGGACATCGATTTCTTCGAAGTCGGCGGCGCCTTTGAAATTCCATTGCATGCCAAGCTGCTGGCCAAGTCCGGCCGATACGCCGGCATCGTCGCTGCCGGCCTGGTGGTCGATGGCGGCATCTACCGTCACGAATTCGTCGCCCAGTCGGTGATCAGCGGCCTGATGCAGGTTCAGCTGGAAACCGAAGTGCCGGTGTTCTCGGTGGTGTTGACCCCTCATCACTTCCATGCCGGCGAAGAACATCAGAAGTTCTTCTTCGAGCATTTCGTGCATAAAGGTCAGGAAGCGGCGAAGACGTGTGCGGATACGTTGCACAAGATGCGTGCGTTGCGTCGCACAGAACATCGCGCAGTAGCCGTCTAAACACCGGACAAAAATGTGGGAGCTAGCCTGCTGGCGATAGCGGAGTATCAGTCGACAACCAGGGTGACTGACACATTGCTATCGCCAGCAGGCTAGCTCCCACATTGGTTTGCGGCGAATTCAGGCGAGGTTTTCGTCGGTGGTGGGCACGATCAGGATGCCGGCACGCAAGCCGTTCTTGACCTTGGGGTTGGGGAAGATGATCCGCGCGCCCTGCTCTTCGATGATCCAGCGGGTCTGGGCGATGTCTTCGGCCAGCACGTAACCCACATCCAATTCCGAAAAATTCTCAATGTCTGCTGGCAGGTTCAAGCGGAAGCTATCGCTGTGCTTGATGATTTCCCGGGCCACGCTAAACAGCTGCAAACCATTGAGGTCGTCATCAGCCATCGGCGGTTCGTTGCCTTCGATAATCTGCTGCAGACGCTTTTCCAGCAGCGAGACGTTAACTCCTTCGTTCTGCCCGAACGGCCGCGCCTTGCCCAACTCAAGGGTAAAAGACTCGGCACCGAGCTTGTCGTAGGTGTAGGAGCTGAAGACGATGGACGGTTTGTTCTGCAGCAATACCGCTTCCATGCCGGCGGCGCGCAGGCGAGCCAGCTCTACGCGTGAATGCTGGCGACCTTCTTTCCACGGATACAGCGCGAACTGCTCGATTTTCGAGCCACGGATCGCCGTGTGCAGGTCGTAATGCAGACGGTTGCGGTCCGGCAAGCTGAAGAAACTCGCGGCCAACCGTTCCAGTTCACACGCGCGCAGGGCTTCGGAACCGCTGGTTTGTTCGTGACGGCCATTAAACAGCCGATTGACGTCCTGCTCAACGAAACGCTCGCCTTTGCGAATGGCTTCAGGGTTACCGAACAGGAACAGAATACGGGCGCGCGGCTTGATATCGCCGCGGGCAATGTCGTGCAACAGGCGATCGAGCAACTCGATCGGCGCTGTTTCATTGCCATGGATACCGGCTGACAGCAGCAGGTCCAGGCCATTGTCGCGAGCTTCGGGTGGTCGGACTTCCAGCGCACCTTCGCTCAACCAGCGCATGCGTACGCCTTCGACAGTCAGTTGAGTCTTCTCCGCCGGTTCGCGGCCGGCGAGCGTCAGTTCAAGCAGTTTGCCGAGGGCGAGCATAGAGCGGTTTCCTTAGTGGTCGTGTGCGCAATCCGGGCCGTGCACATGGTCTTCGTCACCGACTTCAGCCGGTTCCATTTCCAGTTGCAGACTTACCAGATTAGTCGCCAATGGGCGCAGCAGCAGGTTAGCGTATTCGGCATCACCCTCTTCGACGTCCACGCCGATCAGCAACTGGCCACGGCCATCTTGCTGGATCCACAGCTCTTTGCCTTGCCACATGACCGCGACGCGGGTGCAGGAAGTTTCCAGTTGCGTGCCGTCGGTGTCTTCAAGGATCAGCTGCAGGGTATCGCTCATGTCTTTACGCTCTCGACTTTCAATTAATCTGGAATGGATAAACCGCGCCCAGTTTAAGGATTTGCGTCAGTTCATCCAGTGCCGTCCGGCATTCAAGCAGCAATTGCGGGTCCGCAAGATCATTTTCGGTCATGCGGTCGCGGTAGTGCTTGTCGACCCATTCGGTCAGGGTGCCGTACAACGGTGCCGTCATGATAACCCCTGGATTGACGGCCGCCAGTTCGGTTTCATTCAAAGCAACGCGCAAGCGCAGGCAAGCCGGGCCACCGCCGTTTTGCATGCTTTGTTTCAGGTCAAAAACCTTCACTTCGCGAATCAGGCCACCGGAGCTGGTCAGACTTTGCAGGTATTGCCAGACACGCTCATTGCCACGGCACTCTTCCGGCACGATCAACAGCATCGAACCATCAGGACGCGTCAGCAGTTGGCTGTTGAACAGGTAGGAACGAACGGCGTCTTCGACGGTTACCGCGGAACGCGGCACGCAGATTGACTGGAATTTGCCGCCGACCTTGGCCAGTTTGCTTTGCAGTTCAGCGAGCATCTGTTCGGTGTCGAGGAACGCGTCCTCGTGATAGAACAGCACCTCGCCATTACCCACCGCGATCACGTCGTTGTGGAACACGCCCTGATCGATCACCGAAGGGTTCTGCTGGGCGTAGACCACACCGCTCTCGCTCAGACCGTGCAGACGGGCGACCGCTTGCGAGGCTTCGAGGGTCTGGCGCGCCGGGTATTTCTGCGGCGCCGGGTAACGGGTGTCGAATGCGCTACGACCGAACACGAAGAATTCGACGCCGGCTTCACCGTATTCACGGCAGAAACGCGTGTGGTTGGCAGCGCCTTCATCACCGAATTGCGCCACGGCCGGCAATGCGGCGTGGTGAGCGAAATGCTTCTGGTCAGCGAACATGGCGCCCAGCACTCGGCTGGTCGTCGGGTGTTCGATGCTGCGGTGGTATTTGCAATTGAGGTTCGCAGCGGTGAAATGCACGCGACCGTCGGCCGTGTCGGCACTCGGGCTGACCGTGGCGGCGTTGGCTACCCACATGCTCGACGCCGAGCAACTGGCGACCAGCAACGGCATCGCGTCTTTCGCTGCCTGCTCGATCACTTGTGCGTCGGTGCCGCTGAAACCCAAGCGACGCAGCGCAGCGACGTCAGGACGTTCTTGCGGTGCCAGAACGCCTTGCTGAAAGCCCATTTCCATCAGCGCTTTCATCTTCGCCAGGCCTTGCAGCGCAGCTTCCTTCGGGTTCGAAGATTGCTGGCTGTTGCTCTGGGACGCGACGTTGCCGTAGGACAGGCCGCCGTAGTTATGGGTCGGCCCCACTAGACCGTCAAAATTGACTTCATAGGATTTCATCAGCGAGGCTCCACGAGAATCTGTTGTTATAGGCTTCAGTAACTGTTCAGTGCGACCGGGTCGCGGCCTTCGCCAGCAGGCTGGCTCCCACAGTGATCGGGTAGTACACAAAATGTGTGAACACCAACGAACCTGTGGGAGCCAGCCTGCTGGCGATAGGCGTTACGCCATCTTCACGCCTGGCGTGAGAGCAGCAGGCAACACCAGGCTCGGGGTTTCCAGCGATGCCACCGGGTACGCGCAATAGTCTGCAGCGTAGTAGGCGCTGGCGCGGTGGTTGCCCGAGGCGCCGATGCCGCCGAATGGCGCGCTGCTCGCTGCACCGGTCAGTTGCTTGTTCCAGTTGACGATACCGGCGCGGCTTTCCAGCCAGAACTGCTGATAACGCGCTTCGGAATCGGACAGCAAACCGGCCGCCAGACCATATTGGGTGTCGTTGGCTTCTGCGATCGCCGCTTCAAAGTCAGCGTAGCGGATCACTTGCAGCAATGGACCGAACAGCTCTTCATCAGGGCGATCGACCACGGTCGTCACGTCCAGGATGCCGGGGGTCAGCAACGCGGCTTGCGCCTGAGGCTGAGTCATTTCCAGCAGCGCCACGGCGCCATTGGCCATCAACTGTTCCTGCGCATCCATCAGGGCTTTGGCAGCGCCCAAGGAAATCACCGAGCCCATGAATGGCGCCGGTTGCTTGTCGAAAGCCCCGACTTCAATGGTCGAACTGACCTCCACCAGGCGTTCCAGCAACGAATCACCCCAGGCACCTTGCGGCACCAGCAAGCGGCGCGCACAGGTGCAACGCTGGCCAGCAGAGATGAAGGCCGACTGAATGATGGTGTAAACGGCGGCATCAAGGTCTGCCACTTGATCGACCACCAGCGGGTTGTTTCCGCCCATTTCCAGCGCGAGGATCTTGTCCGGACGACCGGCAAATTGCTGGTGCAGATGGTTGCCGGTACGGCTCGACCCGGTGAAGAACAAACCGTCGATGCCCGGGTTCGCCGCCAGGGCGATACCGGTTTCGCGAGCGCCTTGCAGCAGGTTCAGCACGCCAGCCGGCAGGCCCGCCTCGATCCAGCACTTGACCGTCAGCTCGGCGACTTTCGGGGTCAGCTCGCTCGGTTTGAACAGCACGCTGTTACCGGCCAGCAGCGCCGGAACGATATGACCGTTCGGCAAATGGCCCGGGAAGTTGTAAGGACCAAACACCGCGACCACGCCGTGCGGCTTGTGGCGCAACACAGCGGTGGCGTCGCCCAACGGGCCGCTCTTCTCGCCAGTACGCTCGCGGTAGCTTTGCACCGAGATCGCAATCTTGTTGACCATGCTGGTCACTTCAGTTGCCGATTCCCACAGCGGTTTACCGGTTTCTTCGCCAATGCAGCGCGCCAGTTCGTCAGCGTTATTTTTCAGTGCCGCGGCAAAGGCCTCAAGCACGGCAATGCGTTCGTCCAGGGTACGACGGGCCCAGCCCGGGAACGCCTGACGCGCGGCTTGCACGGCCGATTCCACCTGAGCAGCGGTTGCGCCCTCGCCGGCCCACAGCACTTGTTGGGTGACCGGGTTCAGCGATTGAAAGGCTTCGCCCTGACCGGCCAGCCATTCACCTGCGATGTATAGCGAATTCATTATTTCGACTCCCGAGCAGCAGACAACGCAACGGCGCGCACTTGATCGCCGGCATTGAGTTGAAGACGTTTGGCGGTCAGTGGATCGACCACCAACGTACCGGCGGCGAGACGTGCTGGCGCGGCGGTCATCCGGCAGTCTTCGCGCTTGCGGTTGTGAATCAGGAAAGGCGTCGCGTCGTCACCCGGCGTGCCGATGGCCAACACCAGTGCCTGGCTGTCGCGAACCGCGCGGATCTTGCCGGTTTCGCACTCGACCGCAGGGCCGGCGTCGAAGATGTCGACGTAGCCTTGATAGCTGAAACCTTCGCTCTTGAGCATCGCCAGGGCCGGCTCGGTGTCCGGGTGGACCTGACCGATGACATTGCGCGCGTCCGGCGACAGGAAGCAGGTGTACAGCGGGAATTTGGGCATCAGTTCGGCGATGAACGCCTTGTTGCCCACGCCGGTCAGGTAATCGGCCTGGCTGAATTCCATTTTGAAGAAGTGACGGCCCAGGCTTTCCCAGAACGGCGAGCGCCCTGCTTCGTCGGACACACCGCGCATTTCGGCGATGATCTTGTTGCCGAACAGTTGCGGGAACTCGGCGATGAACAGCATCCGCGCCTTGGCCAGCATGCGGCCATTGAGGCCCGTGCGGTAATCGGCGTGCAGGAACAGCGAGCACAATTCCGAGTTGCCGGTCAGGTCGTTGGCCAGGAACAGCGTCGGTATCTCGCGGTAGATATTCAGCTCTTGCGAGGCACTGACCGTGAGGCCAACGCGGAAGTTGTACCAGGGCTCACGCAGGCCGACAGCGCCGGCGATGGCGGAAATGCCGACCACGCGCCCGTTATCGTCTTCGAGTACGAACAGGTAGTCCGCATCGGCCCGCCCGGCTTCGCCGCGAAAGGTCTTCTCGGCCCAGCCAACCCGGTGGGCCAGACGCTCTTCATTGGCCGGCAACGTAGTCAGGCCGGTGCCGGTGCTGCGGGCCAGGTCGATCAGAGCGGGTAAATCGCTGCTGCGTACGGGACGAACGATCATGCTATCTCCTCAGACGGGCCGCTTGCGCCACCCGCGAAACACTGTTGCTTACTAGGCATTCTTTCCAGGCATAGCAGCAGGCGTTAAACCGCCACCAGGCGCACGCTCGCACCTTCACCGACGCCCAGGGCTTCGGCCGCTTCCAGATCCAGAGTCACGGGTTTGCCTGGCGCGTAATCGAGCTCAAGCAACACGGCGCGGTAATCCTGCAACTGGGCATTGGCCACCAGATACTGACGACCGACACCTTTGACCGCCTCACCGATTTTCACTGGCACCACGCGGCTCTGGGCGATGGAACGAATCCCCGAAACACGGGCGTGCAAGGTTGGGCCGCCGTCGAAAATGTCAATGTAGTGATCGGTCTCGAAGCCTTCGCGCATCAGGATGTCGAAGGTGATTTGCGCACGAGGGTGCACCTGGCCCATCGCTTCTTGAGCGGAGTCCGGCAGCAGCGGCACGTAAATCGGGTAATGCGGCATCAGCTCGGCCAAAAACGTCCGGCTCTTCAGGCCGCACAGGCGCTCGGCTTCAGCGTAGTTGAGGTCAAAGAAGTTGCGGCCGATGGCATCCCAGAACGGCGAGTCGCCATTCTCATCGCTGTAGCCGACGATCTCGGTCACCACGGAATCGGCAAAACGCTCCGGATGGCTGGCCACGAACAGCAGACGACCACGGGAGTTGAGTTCCGCCCAAGGCGACCCGACCAACTCGCGCTGCACGTAGAAACTGGTCAGCAAGCTGTTGCCGGTCAGGTCGTGGCACTGGGAAAGCACGTGAATCTTGTTATGAATCTTCAGCTCGCGGGAAGCGTGCACGAAGGTTTCATTTCGAAAGCTGTAGAACGGCTCGGAATAACCGGCCGAGGCTACGATCGCCGAGCAGCCGACCAGTTTGCCGGTGGCCGTGTCTTCAAGCACGAAGAAGTAGCTCTCTTCGCCGTTGAAGCTGACTTCGGCGGCAAACGAGGCTTCGCTTGCTGCGATCTTGTCGCTCAGGCGTTCAACGTCATCCGGCAAGGAAGTGACACCAATCGGGCTGTCCGCAGCCAGACGCTGTACCTCGCCCAGATCAGCCATTTGCGCGGGGCGCATCACCAGCATGGTGTCACTCCTTTTCTCGAAAAACTCTTTTAGGAAAAATAACCGGCAGTCATTGCAAGCACTTGGACTAACGTGGGAGCGGGCTTGCTCGCGAAAGCGGTGCATCAGTCGACATTATCGCTGTCTGACCCACCGCTTTCGCGAGCAAGCCCGCTCCCACATTTGATCCGGTCCGGCATAAAAAATTTGGATCGACGCCTGAATGGTCAGGCGTCGAAGGGTCTATCAGGCTTGCGTCAGTTTGGCGGCAGCGCGTTCGAAGCGGTCCAGACCTTCATCGATATCCGCGTCTTCAACCACCAGGCTTGGCGCGAAACGCACCACGTCCGGGCCAGCTTGCAGAATCATCAGGCCTTCACGTTCGGCGGCGTTGAAAATGTCCTTCGCCTTGCCTTTCCAGGCATCGCTCAGCACGCAACCGATCAACAGGCCCATGCCGCGAACCTTGGTGAACAGGCCGTACTTCTCGCCGATCTGCTCCAGGCGAGCCTTGAACTTGTTGTGCTTGGCTTTGACGCCAGCCAGCACTTCAGGGGTGTTGACCACGTCGATCACCGCTTCAGCAACAGCGCACGCCAGCGGGTTGCCGCCGTAAGTGGTGCCGTGGGTGCCGACGACCAGGTGTTTGGCCAGGTCTTCGGTGGTCAGCATTGCCGCGATCGGGAAACCGCCGCCCAGGCTCTTGGCGCTGGTCAGGATGTCCGGGATCACGCCGTAATGTTGATAGGCGAACAGGTGACCCGTGCGGCCCATGCCGGTCTGCACTTCGTCGAAAATCAGCAGTGCGTTGTGCGCGGTGCACAGATCGCGGGCACCTTGCAGGTATTCGAGTTCGGCCGGGATGACACCGCTCTCGCCCTGGATCGGTTCCAGGACAACGGCGCAGGTCTTGTCGGAAATAGCGGCTTTCAAAGCAGCCAGATCGTTGAACGGCACGTGAGTGATGCCGGTGATCTTCGGACCGAAGCCATCGGAATACTTCGACTGGCCACCGACGTTCACGGTGAACAGGGTACGACCGTGGAAGCTGTTGAGTGCGGCGATGATTTCGTACTTCTCGCTGCCGAACCGATCGAAACCGACGCGACGGGCCAGCTTGAAGGCGGCCTCGTTGGCTTCGGCGCCGGAGTTGCAGAAGAATGCACGCTCGGCAAAAGTGGCGTTGACCAGCTTGTGTGCCAGGCGCAAGGCCGGCTCATTGGTGAACACGTTGGACACGTGCCACAGCTTGTTCGCCTGTTCGGTCAAGGCACTGACCAGCACGGGATGCGCATGACCCAATACGTTGACGGCAATCCCGCCTGCGAAGTCGATCAGCTCGCGGCCGGACTGGTCCCAAACGCGGGAACCGGCGCCACGCACAGGGATGAATGCGGCAGGCGCATAGTTGGGAACCATTACCTGGTCAAAATCGGCGCGTTCTACCGCAGCGTGCTCAACGGACATCGGAGTCTCCTGATGAGGAACACTCGCCGGGAACTGGCGAGCTTGGTGAGGATTGTAAGGACAGTTTTCAGCCCGGCCTTGCCGCCAAGCGACAACTTCTTATAGCGCAAACCCCGGTTTTTCCCGGGTTTACGGCAATGCGACATATAGGGTCGCAAAGGCGCAGTTTAAACCGCCGGCACAGGTTATAGGCAGGCTTGTCGACCGGTGCGGTAAATATGTACCGCACACGGTGCTTCATCGTTTGTTTTGCTTGGCGTCCATCCAGCCGCTAAGGGAATAGCGCATGAATCAGCAAGAACCGGAGCCAATGGCTCAACCAGACGCGCATTTCCAACATGCGTTCAACAATCTGCCCGACTGGGTCTTGAAAGCATCACCGGCAACGCGAGGCGCACTGAAAAGCGCTTCAGTGGCAGTGCCCGAATGGCACACCACCGCCACCCGCGAACAGTTGCTGTCATTGAAAGCCACCAGCGCGCAACACTGGACTCAGCGCAACAAGCTGGAGTCGATGCTGGATAAGCTGCAAAACGCCCGAGACTTCGCCAAACCCCTCCTGAGTGATGCATTAAAGAGTCGCTTCGGCCTGGAGCTGGACGTCGAGACAACCTTCCTGCGCCTGTACATCCCGCAAACCACGCCATGGTTCGCGATCAAGACTGGTGCTGCCCGCACCTGGACGGTTTCACTGCTCGATGCGGCGCTGCACAATTTCGAGGACTCGGAGACTGCGTCGGATGCTTATGAATCCGTCTCGACGTTCATCACCAAACCTTCGTCCACCGGGCAATTCGATACGTTGCCGACGATCAAACCCCGACTGTCCATTCAGGACTTCACCCGGTTGTGCAGGGAGCTGGATATCGGCGCTCAGTACGAAGCGCACCTCAAAGACAACCTGGGGTTTACCAACCCCGTGGCCGGCGCGGTATTGAAGTCGAGTGTCATCGCGACGCACAAAGCGGCCCTTCGCTCCGCGCTGCAATTGGCTCACGTTCGCGAAGACCTGCCGGCCGATGCGTATCGTTCGATTCTCGCCATCGTCGAGGGCCAAAAAAACGTGATGCTGGGCAACTGGCGGCTACACGCCAATGACCTGAAAGTGATGTCCTCGGTGCTGACCGGAATCGTCATTTTTGCCCCGCGACTCGATCTCAAATCGCAAGCATCGCGAATCGTCGTCTACATTCCCGACGACCCGGAACATCCGCTCAAACAGTACCCCGACACCTTGTCGTTCATGGCGGACCTGACCCGCAAACTGCGCTCCCCCGCCTACCAGACCTTCTTCAGCCGATTTGTCGATCATGGGCAACGAGGTGAATTTTTCGCCGACCTCAACCGCCGACTTAGCGGCGTGACCTGGCATGAGCACACTCGCGGCGACCCACGGCCAAGCTGGCGCGACACGCCCGTCGACAAGCCGAACCTGCAGTTTTCGCTGAGCCCGATCAACAGCTGCCTGTGGATTCACCTCTATCAGCAACAACTGAACAAAATCCTTAACGACGCACGCACCCTCGCGGTCTCGACCGCTCGTGCCGACCAAAACGCACGATGGGCGGCGTGGGACGCCTTCAGCCGTATCGCCAAATCGATTCTTGAAGTGGCATCGTTCGTTGCATTGCCTTTTGTGCCTTTCCTGGGAGAGGTGATGCTTTCCTATATGGCTTATCAGGTACTCGACGAAACATTTGAAGGCATCATCGATTGGGCCGAAGGTCTGAAAACAGCAGCCTTCGAACAACTGATGACGCTCGTCGAAACCGTGGTTGAGGTGGGGACATTCGCAGTCGGCGGCGCCATGGCGGCGGGTGCATTCAGCCGTCTGCTGTCCAGCGAAACCGTGGCGCTGCTTTCGCCACTCAAAGCGGTCGCTACTCCGGCAGGCAACACCCGATACTGGAAGCCGGACCTGACACCGTACGAACAATCCGTCGACTTGCCCACTGCCGCCACACCCGATCACCTGGGTTTGTATCAGCATCAGGGCAAGACGTTGCTGCACCTTGAGGGCAAGCTCTATAGCGTCAAGCCGGACAGTGAAACAGCGCAGTTTCAGATTGAGCATCCGCACCGACCCGACGCCTATCAACCGCCCCTGCGGCACAACCGGCATGGCGCCTGGCAGACCACTCTGGAGCAACCTCTGGCATGGGACCGGGAAACCGTTATGCGGCGCCTCGGCCACAGCGTCGAGTCGCTCAGCAATACCGAGCGCGAACAGATCCTGCAGATCAGCGGCTTCCACGACAATGTGCTGCGCGAGACGCATGTCGAGAACCAACGCCCGCCTTCGCTACTGACCGACACCATCAAGCGCTTCAAAATCGACCGCGAGATTCAGGCCATCGTCGAGCAGCCCCTTGGCGATCCCCCCGATCTTTACCAGGCCCTCAACCAGCGCAAATCGTTGTTCGAATCGCGCTACCGTGAGCTTGAAAAAACCGACGACCCACACGTTCAACTGGTGCAAGGAAGCGCTCAAGGTTTGCCGACAGACATCGCACAAGAACTGGTGAGCAACACAACCGGCACCGAGCTGATGCAACTGGAGAATGGTCGTGTGCCGCAGCGCCTCAAGGATGTGGCGGTGAAAGCCATGGAGGCGGTGCGCGGCGCCCGGGCGTTTGAGGGATTTTATCTAGAGGGCATGGACACAACGGACACCCATCGACTGGCGTTGCATAGCCTCGAGTCGTTACCCGGCTGGCCGCTCGGGCTGCGCATCGAGGTCAGGGAATATTCCTCTGAAGGGACCTTGCGCGACAGCATCGGCCAGGAAAACGCCACCCTCGTCAGAACGCTGGTGCACGCAGATGACGGCAGTTACCAGGTCCATGAAGTCTCTGATGTGCCCGTCGATTTTTATCAGGCCATTCTTCAGGCACTGCCGGATTCCGGGCGCACTACGCTGGGCTTTTCCCTTGAAGACGGCTTGGCTTTCAAACAGCACATCGCCGAGCACGCACAGAACCAACCGGCTCTACGGAGCGTGTTTGCGAAACATCCGCAGCGAAAACCTTACTACGACCCGACGACCATGCGCCTGCCGGGCGGGGCTGATGGTTACGGTCGCGTTGACCCCAATTCGCCCTCGCTCGATGACAGGGTGCGCGAGGTCTATCCCGACCTTGCTCCACAGGAACTGCAGACGCTGGTCACTCGCTTGCAGCAACATCCCGATGGCGCTCGCGTCGAGCTGTCCCGCCTGAGCCGCGAACTTGCCCGACTGCATCAAGACCTGCACCAATGGATTAACGACGCGCCCACCATCCACCCCGAAACCAGGCTTGCGCTGACGGACCTGGAACGGCAGGTCGAACTGCAAAATCGTCAATTGCTGGCCCAGGAAATCCAGCGCAGCTGGCGTCGCCAATCGGAACCGGACCTGGACGCACCAGGCATCGGCCCCCGCTACGCATTGCGGTTCAATGAACCGATCCTGGGCGATCTGCCAACACTGACGGCCGACTTCAGCCACGTCTCACTGCTGTCGCTTGAGGGCCGTCGTGCGGAACAAGGAATTCACAATTTCCTGCAGCGTTTCACTCATCTGCGTCGCCTCGATTTGCGCCGTTTCACCCTGACCACCCTGCCCGACGCCATCCCCAAAATGGCCAACCTCGACGCATTGGTGCTCAACGATTGCGCCATCAGGTTTGACGCCCTCGCCTGGTCAAAACTGTCCCCCCTGAAAAAAATGGTGATGCTGGACCTGCACCGAAATCCTTTCGATACGGTTCCCAACATCGACTCGTTTCCAGAACTGGTGCACCTGGACCTGAGCGAAACAGGCTTGATCGACATCCCCGGCAGCGCACTGCGCCACCCGAAACTCGACACCCTCCTGTTAATGAACAACGGCATCACCGAACTGCCGCCCGGTTTTTTCGACAGCGCGCTGTACGACAAACGCGGTGTGCACCTGTCATCAAACCCGCTGACCGACAGGGCACGACAACTCATCAAACTTCATTACCTGGAAACCACCTTCGATGTGGGCGTCAATGCCCCGGACGCCGATATCCAGCGCGTCAGGGCGCTCTACCCGACCCGGGAGATCGAACAGGCCAGCGAGTTTGTCTACGATTTGCCGGGCACGCTGGAAGATGGCCGCATAGAGCTGACCCGTCTGGAAACGGAGCTCGCTCGGCTAAACAATGATCTGGCAGCCTGGACCGCTGACTTGCCGCCCCTGCACCCGCTGACCGGCGAACCGTTCAATGCTTTCCAGTTGTTTGCCGAACATGCCAACCGCGACGAATTCGCGAGAGTGCTGGAGCGGTGCTGGCGGCAAGAGTCCGAACTGGATGACTTCAATGATTCGCTTGAGCCAACGTATGAGTTTGTCTTCGATCAGCCCATCCATGGAGAACTTCCGCCACTCAGCGCCGACTTCAGTCATGTGTCCGCACTGGAGCTGCGAAGCGCTGATGGCGTGACTCGGGTCGGGCGTTTCCTGGAGTCCTTCCCCAATCTGAAAAGCTTGAGGCTGCGTGACTTCGACATCGCCGACATTCCCGAAGCGGTATTCAAGATGGGTCAATTGCGCTCACTGTCACTGCCCGACTGTCGCGTCAGTCTGTCTGCCAACTCGGTTAACGCATTGGCCGGAATGGAACAGCTCGATTATCTCGACTTGAGCCTGAACCCGCTGGCGCGCACACCTGACTTGAGCCAAATGACAGAGCTTGCGACCGTTCTACTCTCGAGAACCGGTATTACGACCATACCCGAGGGCCTGTTTTCGCTAACGCTGCTCGACTGGGCAGATTTGAGCGACAACGCAATCGCCGACATCCCGAGCGAGTTTATGGAATTGCCGTTGGAAGTAGCGGAAACCATAAACTTACGGGGCAATCCGTTTGCTGAAGAAGCGCTGCTGCGGATGATCAGCTACTTCGAAAAGACGGGCATGGATTTCGGCGTGGAAGAGGTGATCAATCGAGGCGAGATGCAAATGTCGTCCACGGAAGGGTCCGAAGTAGACGAATAAATTCGCCGTCAGCCTCGTTCCGATGGCACCGATGACAACTCGAACGGGCTACTGCTGCGCCGCTGGTTGCGATCTTCTCGCGGCGTGGCACCGAAGAAGTTGCGGTAGGCGCTGGAGAAATGCGGCCCCGACGAGAAGCCACACGACAGGCCGATCTGGATGATCGACTTGCTGGTTTGCATCAACATCTGCCGGGCCTTGTTCAGGCGCAGTTCCAGGTAGTACTGGCTCGGCACGCGATTGAGGTATTGCTTGAAAATCCGTTCCAACTGCCGACGGGATACGCACACGTGCTGGGCGATTTCGTCGGTGGTCAGCGGCTCTTCGATGTTGGCTTCCATCAGCAACACGGCTTGCGTGAGCTTCGGATGGCTGGAACCGAGGCGGTTCTGCAGCGGAATGCGTTGGCGCTCGCCGCCTTCGCGGATGCGCTCGACCACCAGTTCTTCGGAGACCGCACCGGCCAGCTCAGCACCGTGATCACGGGCCAACACCGCCAGCAGCAAGTCGAGAACCGACAAGCCACCGCACGCGGTCAGGCGATCACGATCCCAGTCGAACAGATGACTGGTGGCGATGACTTTCGGGAAACGTTCGGCGAAATCGTCTTGCCAGCGCCAATGCACGGCGGCGCGGTAGCCATCGAGCAAACCCAGTTGAGCCAATGGGTAGACACCGGCCGACAAACCACCAATCACACAACCGGCTCGCACCAACTGCTTCAACGAACTGCTGAGCGCCGGCGCGAGAGTGGTCGGCGGCTCATCGGCGAGCAAAAACAGTTTCTGGAAATTTTCGAGCTTGCCGGCCCACGGCTCACCCGGCAATTGCCAGGCGCCTTCGGTCGGCGGTTCGGCCTGTAAAAACGACAGTTCGTAGACAACGTCCGGATGCACACGCTGGGCAACACGCAAGGCCTCCTCAGCCAGCGCAAGCGTCAGTGCTTTAGTGCTGGGCCAAATCAGGAAACCAATTCGATGGGCAGTCATGGCGGGCAATCCGAAACGAAACAGTGATGAAGGCATGGGCCAATGCTAGCCCGTAAATGAACGCATATCTCGAAACCAACACAGATCCATTGTGGGAGCGGGCTTGCTCGCGAAAGCGGTGGTTCAGATAACAACGATGTTGACTGAACCACCGCTTTCGCGAGCAAGCCCGCTCCCACAGGGGATAGGGGCCAGCCTTTAGGTTGCGAAGCATGCACTATCCCGGTGCGCAACGGGAGTTCGGTTTACTTCAGGCTACCCGAGAGGAATTGCTGCAGGCGTTCGGACTGTGGATTGACCAGCACCTCACGCGGGTTGCCGCTTTCCTCAACGACACCTTTGTGCAGGAACACCAGCTGGTTCGACACTTCACGGGCAAAACCCATTTCGTGCGTGACCACCACCATGGTCCGGCCTTCTTGCGCCAGGGCCTGCATCACCTTCAACACATCGCCGACCAGTTCCGGGTCGAGGGCGGAAGTCGGTTCGTCGAACAGCATCACCTCAGGTTCCATCGCCAGCGCACGGGCAATCGCCACGCGCTGCTGCTCGCCGCCGGACATATGGCCCGGATAGGCGTCCTTGCGGTGGCCCACGCCCACCTTGTTCAAGTAGTGCTCGGCCTTTTCACGGGCTTCAGCCTTGGACATGCCAAGCACGTGAACCGGCGCTTCCATGATGTTTTCCAACGCGGTCATGTGCGACCACAGGTTGAAATGCTGGAACACCATCGACAGACGCGAACGCATGCGTTGCAGCTGTTTCGGGTCGGCGGCCTTCAGGGCGCCGTCCTTGTTGGCGACCAGTTTCAGCTCTTCGTTGTTGAGCAGAATCTTGCCCGCGTGCGGCTGCTCCAGCAGGTTGATGCAGCGCAGGAAGGTACTTTTGCCGGAGCCACTGGAGCCGATGATGCTGATCACATCGCCAGCCGCCGCTTTCAGGGACACGCCCTTGAGCACTTCGTGACTGCCATAGCGTTTATGCAGGTCTTGGACTTCAAGTTTGTACATGCGGTCGGTTCTCACAAAAACAGTCAGTCAGTCGTTGAGCAAGCGCCCGTGACGCAGCGCTTCGCGCCCCGCCACCTTGGCCAGCCAGAAACCGGGTTGGGCATAACGCAGCCGTTCAATGGCAAACAGCACCCCGGACGTACCAGCACACACCGTGCTGACCCGATCCGCTAACGGATCGATCACTTCGAAAATCTCGTCGCCGGCTTCAATCCATTCACCGGGTTTACGCAGGAAACTCACCACACCCGGGTGCGGTGCAAACAGCAATTCAGTGCCTTCGAACGGCAGGCCTTCGCACGCTTCCTGCGCAGGTTTTGGCCATTCGCCGCTGATCAGCCCTTGCTCGGCGAGGAACGCCAGAATGCCTTCGGCATAAGCACAGGCTTCAGCGCGGCCAGTGTCGGCCTGACCACCCAATTCAATGGTAGTTGCCAGGCAAGCCAGCGGGATTTGCGCATCGGGAAACTGACGCGACAGGCGCAACCACGGCAGCGAGCAGGCTTCATCGAAGGAACTGCCACCGGAATCTTCCGCCAGCAGCCCCACTTTCACGTCCAGGTGCGCGGCAAGGGAACGCCATTGCGGCCAGTGCTGCGGCAAGGCATACATGTGCAGCGCCGCCTCGGCATCGCAATGCAGATCCAGCACCACATCGGCGGTGCACGCGTGGCTGAGCAAGATGCGCTGCATGCCTTGCAACTGGCTCGCGGCCGGCGGCAAGGCGTCGAGCGCATCGCTCATGGCCTGGCGAATCATGCGGATGTTGGCGTGCGGATCATCACCCAGATGCCCGTCGAGCGCAGCGGCCACTGGCGCACTCAGCTCGACGAAATCGCGGTTGAAGTTCTTGCCGCTGCCCGCTTCGAAACGCCCTTGATGATTGCCTTGCAACAGCTGACCGAGGCCCAGTGGGTTGGCCACTGGCACCAGTTCGATCACACCGTTGAGCAAGCCTTGGGCTTCGAGTTCGGTCAGGCGCTTTTTCAGCTCCCAGGCCGTGCGCATCCCCGGCAGCTCATCGGCGTGCAAGCTGGCCTGAATGTAGGCCTTGCGCTCGCCGGTACCGAAGCGGAACACCGAAATCTGGCGTTCGCTGCCCAGGTGGCTCCACGGCAATGAATGATCGATGCGTTCCATATCAGTGCTTCCGCGGGGCCAGATAGCCCAGCCAGCGGCGCTCGGCCAGTTTGAACAGTTTGACCAGAATGAAGGTCAGGCACAGGTAGAACACACCGGCCGTGATGTAGGCTTCGAACGGCAAGTAGAACTGGGCGTTGACCGTGCGCGCGGCACCGGTGATGTCGATCAGGGTCACGATGGACGCCAGACTGGTAGTCTGCAGCATCATGATCACTTCGTTGCTGTACTGCGGCAGCGCCCGGCGCAGGGCCGACGGCAGCAGGATGCGCTTGTACATTTTGTAGCGCGACATGCCCATCGCCTTGGCCGCTTCGATCTCACCGTTCGGCGTGGCGCGCAGGCTGCCGGCGATGATTTCAGCGGTGTAGGCACTGGTGTTGATCGCGAACGCCAGGCACGCACAGAACGTTGCGCTGGACAGCCACGGCCACAGGAAGCTTTCACGTACCGCTTCGAATTGCGCCAGACCGTAGTAGATCAGGAACAACTGCACCAGCATCGGGGTGCCGCGGATCACGTAGGTGTAGAGCCAGGCCGTCATGTTGACGATCGGCTGCTTGGACACGCGCATCAAGCCGAGCGGCAAGGCGCACAGCAGGCCGAAAAACAGCGATAGCGCGAGCAATTTGAGGGTGGTCACCAGGCCGCCGAAGTACAGCGGCAAGGCCTCCCAAATGACGTTGTAGTCGAAGATCATAGATCAGCCGCCCTTACGCCTACCGAGTAGCGCTTCTCAAGGTGACGCAATGCCAGCAACGAGACGCTGGTGATCACCAGGTACATCGCCGCCACTGCGAGGAAGAAGGTGAAAGGCTCGCGGGTGGCATCTGCCGCCTGCTTGGCCTTGAACATCATGTCTTGCAGACCGACCACCGAAATCAGCGCAGTCGCCTTGGTCAATACCAGCCAGTTGTTGGTGAAGCCCGGGATCGCCAGACGAATCATCTGTGGCACCAAGACCCGGAAGAACACCTGAAAACTGCTCATGCCGTACGCCATGCCGGCTTCTGCCTGACCTTTGGGGATCGCCATGAAGGCGCCACGGAAGGTTTCCGACAGGTACGCACCGAAGATGAAGCCCAGGGTGCCGATACCGGCGGCCAACGGGTTCAGGTCGATGTAATCGTTAAAGCCAAGCATCGGTGCGACACGGTTAAGCAAATCCTGGCCGCCGTAGAAAATCAGCAGGATCAGCACCAGATCGGGAATACCGCGGATCACCGTGGAGTACAGATCGCCCAGCCATGCCAGCCAGCGAACCGGTGACAGACGCAATGCAACGCCGATCAGACCCAGAACGATGGCCAGGGCCATGGACGACAAGGCGAGCTGAAGCGTCAGCCATGCGCCATCGAGGATGACAGCCCCGTAGCCTTTCAACATGATTCAGGTCCTCGAATGTTGGGATGAAAAAATGGCGCAAACCTCAGAGATCCTGTTGCTTGCGCCATTTCGGACTTGTCGCTTGGACGTCTTACTTGCCGTAGATATCGAAGGCGAAGTATTTGTCCTGGATTTGCTTGTACTTGCCGTTCTCGCGAATGGCAGCGATCGCGGTGTTGATCTTGTCTTTCAACGCGTCGCCTTTGCGAACCGCGATACCCACGCCGTCGCCGAAGTATTTGACGTCGGTGAAGGCCGGGCCAACGAAGGCGAAACCTTTGCCGGCGTCGGTTTTCAGGAAACCGTCATCCAGCAGCGTAGCGTCTGCCACGGTGCCGTCGAGACGGCCAGCGGCCACGTCGAGGTAGATTTCGTTCTGCGAACCGTAAGGCTTGATCTCGGCACCCAGCGGGGCCAGGACTTCGCGAGCGAAACGCTCGTGGATCGAACCACGTTGCACGCCGATGTTCTTGCCCTTGAGCTCAGCCAGGCTGTCGCTGACCGGAGTACCGGCTTTCATGACAAGGCGAGCCGGGGTGTTGTAGTACTTGTTGGTGAAGTCCACGGATTTCTTGCGGTCTTCAGTGATCGACATGGACGACAGGATCGCGTCGATCTTGCGCACTTTAAGTGCCGGGATCAGACCGTCGAACTCTTGCTCGACCCACACGCACTTGACCTGCATCTGTTCGCACAGGGCGTTGCCGATGTCGTAGTCGAAACCAACGATGCTGCCGTCCGGCGCTTTGGAGGCGAACGGAGGGTAAGCCGCTTCGATGCCAATTTTCAGAGGCTTTTCATCGGCGAAGGTTGGCAGAGACAGCACGGACAGTGCCAGGGCGCCAAGCAGCACGAGTTTCTTCATCTTGGGACTCCATCGGTAAAGGGCTAAAACGGCAGAGTGAGCGACAGCCCAATATGCGAATGAGTGGAACCGGAAAAGCGATGCTGCGTTGTAGGAATCGCGCGTTATTTTCAACGCGGGCGACAACGAGCGAGTGATCGGCATTCTAACGACAGGCCCGAAGCCGATATTTCTTCAATGCGACAACTAATTACAGAAGCACCGAGAAAGCCGCTTGGGCGCGTTGACAGCCTTGCAATTTCATGCAAGAGCAAAAGACAGTGAACCGATCTATGTTGCAAATTGCGGGCCTATTATTGGCAAACCCTTCTAATCCGGCAAGCGCAGCGTTGTGTCTTATTTTTCTGGGTGGCTGCAGAGGCCCGGGAATGGGGCGATGCGTTTCTCAATGCCCCGTATCGGTTCAAGCGGTTACACATTCAGTTACTTGAAGGGTGGTGGGTAACAGTAGGAATGGGCTGACAGGTGAGCCGATAAATATTGGTTGGAAATCAACGTTGATCGTCCTGATCGTCCTGATCGTTCCCACGCTCCGCGTGGGAATGCCGCCCGGGACGCTCTGCGTCCCTTCCAACGTGTGACGCAGAGCGTCACTGGATGCATTCCCACGCGGAGCGTGGGAACGATCAACCCCAGGTAATAAAAAGCCCCGCCAGGCGCAATGCCTGGCGGGGCTTCGATGACTCAAGAATTGTTACTTACGCAACATTCATGGTCTTGTGCGTCTCGATCAAATGCTGCACCACTCCCGGATCCGCCAGGGTGGAGATATCCCCCAAGCCATCGTATTCGGCCGTCGCAATCTTGCGCAGGATGCGGCGCATGATTTTGCCCGAGCGGGTTTTCGGCAAGCCTGGCGCCCACTGGATGACGTCAGGGGATGCAATCGGGCCGATCTCCTTACGCACCCAGTTTTTCAGCTCCAGACGCAACTGCTCGCTCGGCTCTTCGCCACTGATCAGCGTGACGTAGACATAGATGCCCTGCCCCTTGATGTCGTGCGGCACACCGACGACGGCGGCCTCGGCGACTTTCGGGTGAGCAACCATCGCGCTTTCGATTTCGGCGGTACCCATGCGGTGGCCTGACACGTTAAGCACGTCATCCACGCGACCGGTGATCCAGTAGTAACCGTCTTCATCGCGACGGGCGCCGTCACCGGTGAAGTACATGCCACGGAAAGTCTTGAAGTAGGTGTCGACGAAACGATCGTGGTCGCCGTACAGCGTGCGCGCCTGGCCTGGCCACGAATCGAGAATCACCAGATTGCCCTCGGCAGCGCCTTCGATGATGTTGCCCAGGTTATCCACCAAGGCTGGCACCACGCCGAAGAACGGACGTGCCGCAGAACCCGGCTTGAGCGCGTGAGCACCCGGCAGCGGGCTCATCATGTTGCCGCCGGTTTCGGTCTGCCACCACGTATCAACGATCGGGCAACGGGACTGGCCGACATTTTTGTAGTACCAATCCCACGCTTCCGGGTTGATCGGCTCACCGACCGAACCCAACAGACGCAGGCTGCTGCCATCGGCGCCTTCTACAGCGGCAGTGCCCGACGCCATCATCGCGCGAATCGCGGTCGGCGCGGTGTAGAGAATGTTGACCTTGTGCTTGTCGACGATCTTCGCCACCCGCGTGATGTCCGGGTAGTTCGGCACGCCTTCGAACAGCACCGTGGTCGCGCCGTTGGCCAGAGGGCCATAGACAATATAAGTGTGGCCAGTGACCCAGCCGACGTCGGCGGTGCACCAGTAGATTTCGCCCGGACGGTAGTCGAACACGCGCTCGTGGGTCATCGCCGCGTACAGCAGATAACCGCCAGTGGTGTGCTGGACACCTTTTGGCTTGCCGGTCGAACCGGAGGTGTAAAGGATGAACAGCGCTTCTTCAGCGCCCATTTCTTTCGGCGCGCAAACCGCGCCCGCCACTTTCATCAGGTCTTCAAACCAGATGTCGCGATGCTGGTTCCACTTGATGTCGCCACCGGTGCGCTTGCACACGATGACTTTTTGAATGCTGCTGGTTTCCGGGTTGGTCAACGCGTCATCGACGTTGGACTTGAGCGGGATCTTCTTGCCGGCACGAATGCCTTCGTCGGCCGTGATCACCACTTTGGATTTGCAGTCGATGATGCGGCCTGCCAAGGCTTCCGGCGAGAAGCCACCGAAGACCACCGAGTGAATCGCGCCGATCCGGGTGCACGCCAGCATGGCGACCACGGCTTCGGGGATCATCGGCATATAGATAGTCACCACGTCGCCGCGGTGCACATCCTGGCCACGCAAGGCGTTGGCGAACTTGCAGACTTGTTCGTGCAGCTCGCGGTAGGTGATGTTGCGGCTCTCGGCAGGGTCATCGCCCTCCCAGATGATCGCGATTTGATCGCCGCGCTCGGCCAGATGGCGGTCGAGGCAGTTGTAGGAAACGTTCAGGGTGCCGTCGGCGAACCATTTGATGTCGACATGGTGATCGTCGAAGGACGTCTGCTTCACCGTGGTGAAAGGCTTGATCCAGTCGAGGCGCTTGGCTTGTTCGCGCCAGAAGCCGTCCGGGTTGACGACAGACTGCTGGTACATCGCCTTGTAGGTCGCCTCGTCAGTCAGCGTGTTGGCCAGAACCTCGGGACGAACGGGATACAGGGAAGCCGCACTCATCTTTCTTACCTCGGTGGAATAGTTGTTTTTGTATGACCCTGTTGTAGCCGGGCCGGGCCTATAGAACCATTCGACGATGGTAGTAACAAGCCCCTACAAACTATCGTGATAAGCCCCGGACACGCCTGGAACGCACGTCCCAAACACCCCGCCAGCCCACTGGGAACGTGACTTGTCCGCGAAAAACGATGACGCGGCGCGCTTGAAAAACCACGTCGTAATTCAGCCAACAAACCGACTTCTACAACGTTAATCGGTGATTGTTACGAAATCTGTCAAAGGTGTTTATCAAAAGCCCACCTATATGAATGCAGACCCCACGCCTAAAATCTGCCTCGCCAACAAGGCAAACCCTGATTAACCAAGTTGCAGCCCCCACGAAGGCAGTTAATCAACCAACCAGTGATCAAGTTCCACACGCAACCCCAAAAAGGTTGCGTGACCCCACTCGACCTCTAAAAGGTAAAAAAGAAATGAAAGCTTTATTAGTTCTGGCCCTCAGCAGTCTGTGCGTAACCGCCATGGCAGACGAGGCTCCGACTGATGTTGCGCAGCAAAAACCGGCCATCGAGGAATACACTTACTCCACTCACCTGGACATCGCCAAAGTTATCTCCATGAGTGAAGTCCCGGATGTGTGTGGCGTCGTTCCAATGAAAATGGAATACGACGACTCCAACGGTCAACGCCATATTCTTCGCTACAGCATCATGGGTAACGGCTGCTCTAACGGCTAATCACCCGGCACTTTCCTAAACGGTTCGACCCATCCGCCCGCTGTTTCAGGCAGATGAAGCGCCGAACCGTATAGATCGATTTTTACGATTGTTTTAAGCATTTATTTGCGCTTTTTAATCAAATTTGTCGGCGTAGTATGAATTCCACACCCAAGGCATAAAACGCCCACGAACCTGGAGCCACTATCATGAAAACCAAACTGATCCTCGCCCTGACCCTGTCTGTCCTGGCTGCCAACACCTTCGCTGCTGACGGTTACGACCGCACCGGCTCGGCGGCTTTCACCACTGAATCGGCTGTCGCTGCTGACGGCTACGACCACACCGGCTCGGCCTCCTTCGCCGCTGATGGCGCCGACCACATCGGTGCAGGCAAACTCGCCGCTGACGGTTTTGATCACACTGGCGCCGCCAAAGTCGCTGCCGATGGTTCTGATCACACTGGCGCCGCCAAGGTTGCTGCCGATGGTGCTGACCGCGTTGGTGCCGCTCGCTTCAGCTGATCACCGAGCGTGACTTACAGCCCGACTTCGGTCGGGCTTAGTTGTGTCTGGAGCCACCGAAAACCGATTCAAAACACAACATGTAGTGAAAAACCGCTTTTTTTGGCTATTTTTTGAACAAAAAATTTGTTCACCAAAATTTATGAAAAAAAATCTTCACCCGCGATATCCAGCCAAAGCCCTATAAACCCTCGCTCCGACCGAAAAACCCGCCTTCTCGACCGCTCCATGCGCGGATTCGCCCCACCACTGCCGCAAAAATTTCCCTATAATGCCGCCTTAAACGGGCCTGCAATATTCCCTTACAGGGATAACAGCCAGTCTGAAGCCCACGCCGAAGTCCTCACCGATTTCTGCGCCCCTCAGAGGCTCTCGGAACCCCGTACAAAATTATGTTTATTTGCCTGCGTGTACCGCTGCAAAAAACGCTATCCAACGCGGCCAGTAAGGTCGTGTGAAAAACCAACCATAGAGTTTTCACACGGGCATCTGGCCCTCACGCAGGAGACGACACGTCATGCTGAGCTGGGACGAATTCGACAAAGAAGACAGCGGCGAGACCGTGGTAAAAGGCGCCAACGCCGGCCACGCGACTGAAGCCAACATGGACCGACTCGACACCGCTGGTGGTGTCGCCGCTCAAGAAGCTCGCGCCGTTACCGCGAACGACTCTGCCGCTATCGCCCGTGCCAAAGCTGCCCTGGACAACCTCGACATCGCCGAAGGCCTCGCCGAACTCGAAGGCGCCTCCGCCCGTGTTGCCGTCGACGAAAAGCGCATGATCAACTGCCGCGCCGACCTTAACCAACTCGTGCCTTTCAAGTACGACTGGGCCTGGCAGAAGTATCTGGACGGTTGCGCAAACCACTGGATGCCGCAAGAAGTCAACATGACCGCCGACATCGCCCTCTGGAAAGACCCGGAAGGCCTGACCGACGACGAGCGCCGCATCGTCATGCGCAACCTCGGCTTCTTCTCCACCGCCGACTCCCTGGTTGCCAACAACCTGGTCCTGGCCGTGTACCGCCTGATCACGAACCCGGAATGCCGCCAGTACATCCTGCGCCAGGCTTTCGAGGAAGCGATCCACACCCACGCCTACCAGTACTGCATCGAATCGTTGGCCATGGATGAAGGCGAGATCTTCAACATGTACCACGAGATCCCATCGGTCGCGAAAAAAGCCACCTGGGGCCTCAAATACACCCGTTCGATCTCCGATCCGAAGTTCGAAACCGGCACCGTCGAAACCGACAAAGAGCTGCTGCGCAACCTGATCGCCTACTACTGCGTTCTGGAAGGCATCTTCTTCTACTGCGGCTTCACCCAGATCCTCTCCATGGGCCGCCGCAACAAAATGACCGGCGTCGCCGAGCAGTTCCAGTACATCCTGCGCGACGAATCCATGCACCTGAACTTCGGCATCGATGTGATCAACCAGATCAAAATCGAAAACCCACACCTGTGGGATGCCGAAATGAAGGAAGAAGCTTCGCAGATGATTCTGCAGGGCACTCAGCTGGAGATCGAATACGCACGTGACACCATGCCTCGCGGCGTATTGGGCATGAACGCGTCGATGATGGAGGACTACCTGAAGTTCATCGCTAACCGTCGCTTGTCTCAGATTGGGTTGAAGGAAGAGTATCCGGGGACTACGAATCCGTTCCCTTGGATGAGCGAGATTATGGACTTGAAGAAAGAGAAGAATTTCTTTGAGACTCGGGTAATTGAATACCAAACTGGTGGTGCGCTTAGCTGGGACTAATAGTCTCGCTCGCCACGATTTGACGATTGCTGCCTGAATCGACAAGTCGAAAAAACAAAAGCCCCGATCTAATCGGGGCTTTTTTATTGGGGAATGAATTCCTACCTTTCACCCCTACGCTACTGCGTCAGAACTCCTACAGCACTTACAGCTGCTTCCGCATTGATGTCCACTCAAAGCACCACTAAGCTCCATTGCAGGTGCCTAAGAAACGCCCAACGTAGAAAGCTTGGCCAATCGCTCAGATGCGCAATCACCTTTAGGTGATTCGTGTCGTTAAGATGCGTGCTGGCTGTGTTCGTTGGGATTTCTTAAGTCCACTCTACGTTGGGTTCAGGCCCTCCAAAATCTAAACGTAGAGGTAATGGATATGCCTAAACTTGACCAACCCCGTACTCTGGAAATTCTGGTGATCAGCCATGTCTGATCCCTTCTCGGTAATGGCCTTCTCCCGCCACAATCTTGTCCTTCATGCCCTCCTCCTGGAAAACCAGCCATGGTTCTGCGCCCGCGATTTTGGTCGATTGATGGGCTTGCATCTGAATGATCGGGTCGTCAGCAAACTCGATGAAGATCAGAGGCACACGTTGCTGATCGATTACCACGGGCAACCGGAAAAACGCTTGATGATCAGCGAGTCCGGTGCGTATGCATTGTTGGTTTACCACTACGCGCCTGGGAATCGGTTGTTGCGCGAGTGGCTGACTCATCAAGTAGTGCCGGCTTTGCGCGATGCGGCACCGTCAAAAAATTCTGATCGACCAATGTTGAGTTTGTTGGATTGGCCGGAGATGTCGTTGAGTCTGTTGCATTGGCAGGATGAAGGCTGGATTCGGCTTCGGGACATGCCTTATCTGTTGCTGAATCGCACTCGGCGGCGAGTGCCGGTGATTAAGCCTTGGTGGCGGAAGGTTTTGGAGGCTCTTCAGTCTTCAAAGCATTCGGTTAGTTAGCCTTTGTAGGACCAACTGAAAGAAGCGTCGGTATTTTCTGTAGGAATTTTCGTAGACAGGCGTAATGGCCACTCAGTATCGTCCGAGGGTTTTCAACCCTCGGCGATTGTATGGATACGGAAAAGAGCAATAGCGATTGGACTGACATTGAGATTCAGGCTGCGGTTGACGCCTATCTCAGCATGCTGTCCCGCGAGCAGAGTGGTCAGAAAGTCGTTAAGACTGAGGAGAACCGCATCTTGCGTGAGGGAGCCTTAGCCGGTCGGACCAAAGGGTCGGTTGAGTTTCGAATGCAGAACATCTCTACCGTGCTGGAGGAGCTGGGTCGAGCTCGCATTGCGGGATACAAACCCGCCAAGAATGTCGGCGCGAATGTTGCGCGCAGCATTCGTGAAGCGCTGAACGCGCCGAGTACTTTAACGCCGGAAGACTTTGCCCCGACCGCCGATGAGGCAACGCTGGAACAACGTGCAACCAAACTTGAAAAGCAACCACTCAAGGGCGAGCCGAAGGGGATTGTGAAACCACAACAAGTGCCGAGCTCGGGCAACTCTTTTGTACGCGATCCTGAGGTTAGAGCCTGGGTGCGGAAAGAGGCCAAGGGTATCTGCGAAGGTTGCGGAAAACCGGCGCCGTTTGAAAAGGACGGTAGGCCGTTTCTTGAGGTTCATCACGTTAAGCATTTGGCGCAGGAAGGTTCGGATCGCCCGAGCAATGCCGTGGCGCTGTGCCCGAATTGTCATCGCCGTTGTCACCATTCAAGTGATCGGGATGAGTTCACTGCTTCACTGTTTCAGAAGGTGGAACGGTTGAAGCTTGAGTGATTGAGCCTAGAAAACTTATGCGCACGAAGGCAGCGAGTCGTAAGGATTGCGCTGCCGTCCCAATAAAAAGAGAAAACGCTTAGAGTCATCCAGGACTCGTCCTACAGCCACGATCAGCCACGTTAGTTAACGTCGCGCTGCCCCTTTTCCGGGGCTGCCGATGGATAACGAAAGGATGATCAGTGACTGGCAACAAGGACATTCCGCGGATTCAGAACCCACCCTCCGGTGATGGGCATCACGTCACCTGCCGCTACATGACTGCCACTGAATTGGCCGAGCGGGACGCCAGACAAAAAGCCTATGAGGCCATGCTGGCCAGGCAAGAAGCTTTCGAACGGAGCCGTCAGGTCATCGCAGAAAAGCAAAGGCCCACTCAAGCCGGATGTGTCTTCGCCAAGTCCTGCAAGCTGCCGGACGCCATCATTGATTACTCGAATCCCTCAGGGATGGTGCCGACCGATAGCCTGAAAGACTACGGTGACGTGATTCTGCTGGGTGCTCGCGAAGCCAATGAATCAGGCGCTATACCACTAAAGAAGATCAGCGGCACAGCGATCCCTGTCGGTTTTGGCTCCCTCGCCCTGGCCGGCTCGGCATTCGCCGCTGCTCCCTTGGTCGCGGCGAGCGCCGTAACAGCAACGCTGGTTGGCCTTGTTGCGCTGGTCACACCATCGAGTCTGGGCGACAGCTCGCTTTACAGCGAAGACCAGCTCCGTGCACTCAAACAGGCACGCACCCGCGTTCGCCTGCGGGTCGAGCAACAGACTGACGGCAGCCTCAAAGGATATGGTTTCTACACCGGCAAAAATCGCGATTGGGAAATGGTTGATGTCGTGCAGTTCACATTGCGCGGCAGCCAGCAGGTGGCTGACCTGGGTGACGGCATTGAACTGATCTGGACACCGGCTGTAGATGGTTCCGACATCCTGGGCATCCCGGCGCTGGAGGCTGCACCACAAGCGCCGCATATCTGGGTTTACCCGCCGACGAAAGCGGCTGACAGCATCATTGTGAACCCGGTGTATCCGCCGGAGTACAAGGATTTCATTCTTGTGTTTCCGGCTGATTCCGGGATTAGGCCGGTATACATTGTTCTCAGTCAAACCAGTGATCATTCGTATTATGACCACCCGAAAACGCTTCCCGCATTCCCAGATACAACCCGCGTAAAGTCGAAGTCATCTGTTCAAGGGGGAGGAAGGAAGCGCGCTCGTTGGGTTGACCGTAAGGGGCGAATCTATGAATGGGACTACAAAAGTAATGCTGTGGAAAAATACGACAAACTCGGAATCCATTTAGGCGAGTTCAACCACATCACAGGCGACCAAACAAAACCTGCGAAACCAGGCAGAAAAACCTCAAGAAATTAAGGATTACAGCATGCGCTACCTTTTAATAACTGGCTTTTATCCGGATGACAAGCAGGACGACTCCTTGCAGTTTGAGCTGGATATCGAAGGAAGTGAACTCAATGAGAAAGTTGCGCATTTGATTGAATCGAAGCCACTTAATGAAGTGGAACCAGGAGAGCTACTTTTAAACGAAGATCAGGTAATGGCACTATCAAGACTTCTGGGCATCAGTTTCCCAGAGGGTTTAGAGTACTTTATGGGGACTTGCTCCAAGCAATGAAACCCAATGTGACAACCCTCCGGTGATGGGCATGACGTCACCATCCGAACCTGATTCTGTTAGCTGCTCGCAAAGCGGACGAATCAGGTGCTGTGCCACTGAAGAAGATCAGTGGCACAGCGATTCCCGTCGGTCTGGGCTCCCTCGCCTTGGCCGGCTCGGCATTCGCCGCAGGCTCCGTCGCAGAAGCGCTGGTTGGCCTTGTTGCGCTGGTCACACCATCGAGTCTGGGCGACAGCTCGCTTTACAGCGAAGACCAACTCCGTTCGCTCAAACAGGCCCGCACCCGCGTTCGCCTGCGAGTCGAGCAACAGACTGACGGTAGCCTCAGGGATACGCTTTCTACACCGGCAAAAATCGCGATTGGGAAATGGTTGATGTCGCGCAGTTCACCTTGCGTGCCAGCCAGCAGGTGGCTGACCTGGGTGACGGCATTGAACTGATCTGGACACCGGCAGTGGATGGTTCCGACATCCTGGGCATTCCGGCGCTGGAGGCTGCCCCGCAAGCGCCGCAAATTTGGGTTTACCCGCCGACGAAAGCGGCTGACAGCATCATTGTGAATCCGGTGTATCCGCCGGAGTACAAGGATTTCATTCTTGTGTTTCCGGCTGATTCGGGGGTAAGGCCGGTCTATGTCGTTGTCAGTATTTCTCATCATTACTACCCGAAGCCACATACCTTGCCGGCCTTCCCGGATGCAAAATGGGCCCCTGGCAAAACCCGCATGAAGGGCGGGGGCCTACGTCCTCGTTGGAAGGATAAAAAAGGCACAATTTACGAATGGGACTTCCAGCACGGCGCAGTGGAGAAATACAACAAACGCGGAAAACACTTGGGCGAGTTTGATCACGCATCAGGCAATCAGACAAAACCTGCAGACCCAACGAGGACGGTAGAGCCATGAAGCACACGGTGATGGGTATCAATGAGGGAGACGACTTTGCTTCTTATGAGCACGTGCTTCCGATCAAAAGCGAGGAACTCGCGGTATTGATGGGCTGGAAGGATCAAGAGGACTACGTGTATGACTACCAATTGACGAAGGTGCAAATTACAGCCATTGAACAAGCCTGCTCGGTTTCGTTTCCATCCGATCTCATTCTTTTTTTAACCACCAGTCAAAATTGACGTGTGATGGGTTTACGGTGTGTTGAAAACATTCAGTGCAACCCACCCCGCCTCCCGCTATTAATACCCTTCCCCACTCAAGGACCCGAGCCCACCATGAAATTCGACCTCGCCTACTGCCTCAGTCTCGACGACAAGCTGTCGATCTATGACGTGCGGGATTTGAATTTCGACGAAACCATGGAGTTCGATTCCGCCAAAGAACACTTCCAATGTCCCAATGACGCATGCAGGGCGGCGTTCGATGCGGCGAATGTGTTGACCACGTTCAACGCCAAGAACGTCAATTACGTTCGCACCCCGCACTTCAAGAACACGCCCAGCACGCGGCATGTGGCGGATTGTCCTTATGCCAGTCTCAAGACGCCGGCGTCAGGTTTGGACGCGGACGGTGCGGAAACGGATGACAGTCGCGAGGAGCATTTCCCGTCGGAGTTGTTGCTGACTCGGCGTCAGTATGTGCGTAAGCCGTCGAACCCGGTGGTGGCAGCGGATGCGATGCGCGATGCCCCGCAAGCCGCTTCGGTGGACAGTCACACGGAGCAACCGAGTCGTGAAACAGCGCCGGACAAGACCAGTGTCTTCGCGCATCCGGTGGAATGTTTTGTCTCGAACTACGGAGACAAGGAGTTGCTCAAGCGCATGCCGCTGAAGATTGGCGAGCACACGGCGCCTTATGGGTCGTTCTTCAAGAAGATTGAATACCTGACGGACAACAAGGGGCTGATTTACTGGGGCAAGATCAAGGAGATCAGGGATTACACCCAGAGCTTTCGTATCGATTTCGAGCAGAAGGTCTGGTTCAAGCAGGCGGACGAGGCGAAGAAGAAGCCTTATTCGGTGAACGTTTACTTGAGCAAGAAGTTGATCGAGAACTACCGCAAGCGCAAAGCGTTCCTGGAAGAGATCAAGCACGCCATCGACAGCGAGGCCGAGTTGTATTGCTTCTTCTATGGCGTGACGCCGGAGTTGAAGCAGGTGCCAAGCAAGAAAAACCCCGAGCAGACGTTCGGGGTGTTCAGTGCGAATATTGAGAACCTGGATCACTTTATTATTCGGGAGGCGCCGGGGTTGGCGGATAAGTAATCCAGCGTCAGGGCAACTTCAATGCTATGTGGCCGGGGTGTTGTTTGATCACGTTGTACGGCAGGACGCTCCATTCCACGTTTCGGCACATGGCTTGGTTGTGAGCAAAGGAAGGCAGCAACTTGATGCCTTGGTCGGTGAAGTACCAGGCGGGGAATATCCACGGCTGCTCTTCAGCGTAGACGCAGCCATCATTACGGTCGGTCGTGGTGGTGACTTCCTCGGGATAGAGCGTACGCAATTGGCCTACCAGCCACGGTGCCAATTCTTTGGTGCGGTATTCGGAATAGGCGTGATCAGCATCATAGGAAGCCTTGTCGTCGAGCTGACTTAGTTCGAAATGTTGAGGTTCGCCCTGCCCTATCCAAAGCACATCTTCCAGCGCCAGGGTCTTTCCGGTCTTGGTATCGAGATTGAACGGCATGTCCCTCTCATCCGAATACGACCCGCCACAGTTGTACTCGGCCGTGATGTTCACGCTGATCACCGAGGGTGACATCCATAGCGGATCGGCTTTTTGGCTGTAGACGTACATGCCGGGCTGGGTGAGGCAGTCGTGAAAGCTGACGACTTGCTGCCACAATCGCCCCATTAATTGTTGATTGATGCGCTGAAGCTCTCCGGCGCTGTAACCCGAAACCACTTCAAACAACGACATCCCGGATTGCGGTTCGCTCCACCATCGCAGCGTGTAGCCCATGAAGTCTTGGGTCTGGCCTTGTTTGAGTTTCATGCCTTGCAGGCGAAGGTATTCGTATGGCGACTTGTCGTGAAGTTGAGCGAGAAAAGGCAAGGTTCCGGCAGGCACCGCCACAAGCCTGGCTTGCTGAAGTTCTATCCTCAGGACTTTGCCCTTGGGACTGGTCCATTCGCCAGACAAACCTTCTGCCTTGGGTCGCAGGCGAATGCTCGGGCGAGGTTCATCCTCGTCTTCGCCCTCCCCCAAGACAAGTTCCTGCCCCTCCTTCGTACCGCTGAGCATCAGGTCCTGACGATACTTTTGGTAGAAGTAACGGCCGTCACCGGAGCTGGGGTTCACTTCAAGCACAATCGGCGCTTTGCCCAAGGTTCCGGTGT
Organism: Pseudomonas sp. JAI111; assembly: GCF_024809425.1. Classification (NCBI taxonomy): domain Bacteria; kingdom Pseudomonadati; phylum Pseudomonadota; class Gammaproteobacteria; order Pseudomonadales; family Pseudomonadaceae; genus Pseudomonas; species Pseudomonas sp. JAI111. Next base: position 429,210 of record NZ_JANUCB010000002.1, read on the forward strand.
AGACCTGCATGACGTTATCGGCCCAGAGATCATTAGAAAATATTGAGCACACCAATACGAAAACGCCGGTCAGGCGACACAATCCATTGAACATCAAATCCTCCTTGGGTAGATGCAGCCTTAGGGCAGTTGCAACGCCACGCCGCCGGGGTGTTGCTTGACGACGTTGTAGGGCAGAACGCTCCAGTCGACATACGCACACGGGGCCTCCGCGTGGGAGAAGTTGGGCCCTAGCTTGATTCCGTTTTCTGTGAAATACCAAGTGGGGAATTGCCAATGATCTTCTTCGTTGTAAGCGCAGTTCTCATCGCTACCGGGCAACATCTGATCGGGATAAAGCTCACGTAACTGCCCAACAAGCCAAGGCGCAAATTCTTTGCTGCGGTACTCGGAATACGCATTGAATGCGCCAGAGGACTGTTCGTTATTTCCCTCTTCGTAATGCAGAGGGCTGCCCCGGCCCACCCAGAGCACATCCTCAAGCGTCAGAGAATTACCAGACTTGGCATCCAGATTGATTGGAGCCTCACTGTTATCCGGGTGCGGGCCGCCACAGTTGACCTCAGTACTGACGTCCACGCTGATGACCGCAGGTGTAATCAACAACGGTTTGATCGTTTGGATATAGAACGCCCCTCCACTGCCGGCGAAGCATTCGTAATATCCCACTACTTCCTGCCACAAACGCCCCATCAATACCTGATTGATACGTTCGCGCGCTTCGGGGGTGTAGCCAGAAACAATCTCAAAAATCGTCAACTTTGTTTGCGGCTCGCTCCACCATTGCAGTGAGTAGCCATTGAACGTTTCGGTCTTTCCTCGTTTGAGTTGCACACCTTGAAGACGTCGATATTCGTAAGGCTCAGATTCATGGAGCTTAACCAAGTAAGGAAGAGTACTGGCAGGGATCACAGGCTGCTTGGCCTCCACCAGTTCTATCTTCAGCGTCTTGCCTTCGTCGTTGCTCCAATCTCCCCATAACCGGTTGGGCTCGATATGCAGACGAATTTTGGGCAGAGGTAGTTTGTCTCCGTAAGACTGTTCACCTTCATCGAGTACCAACATCTCTCCATTCTTAATGCCGTGGAGAGTCAAATCCTTGCGGTATTTTTGATAGAAGTAGCGACCGCTGATGTTTTCCGCGCTAGCAGTTTCCAATTCCATAACGATGGGCATCTTGCCCAGAGTGCCGGTGAAGACGCGTCTTCCGTCCTCGGCGTGGGCGGTAGCACCCAGCATAATTAGCAGCGCGGCCACTGGCGCCAGGCGTAGCAATCCTTTGAGCATCGTTCAATCCCTGAATAAGTCGGAGCAGCGCCGGACAGAGGATACGCGGCGCAAGCTTAGCGGCGCGGATTATGGCCGGGTTGCGCAGGGGAATCGAGGTCATTGCACGCTTTAACTCAGCATCATGCTGACCATCACCAACACCAGCAACCCAATATAAACCCTCGCATGGACCAGATCCGGTATCCGCCCAATCCACGGCGCAGCCAATCGAATCCCCACCAACGACCCCATCGTCAAAACCGCAAACGCCAGCAGATCCACATAACCCACAAACCACGTGCCCAGATCAAACTCGGCGAACGCCGCCATTGCCATGTATGTCGCTGTCCCGGCCAACGCCACCGGCAGGCTTAGCGGATTGGCCATGGACGTCGCGTGACTCATGCTCAACCCGCATCGCCGCAACAGTGGCACGGTCATGACGCTGCCGCCTACACCAAGAAACGTGGCAATCATGCCGATTCCTATACCGCCGCCAGACTGTTCTACCCTCCCCAATCGCCGTGGAATTGCAGTGTCGGACGCCGTCAGAAATCCGCGTCTGAACAGGCAATCCACGATGGTCACGGCCAGGTAGGCGATGAAGGCGTAACGAATCAGTTCGCCACTGACCCACGTCGCGGCCACGGCGCCGACCGTCGCGCCCAAGCCGATGAAGCCACCCAACGGCCACAGGTAATGGCGAATGAGATTACCTGCGCGGTGGTGTTTTCGGGTGGCGATCAGTGCGTTGGCGATCATTACGCAGGTCGAAGTCGCCACGGCGATGTGCATCGCCGATTGGCCGATCGGGTCATCGCTGCTGTGGCTGGCGGTTAACAAGCGGTACAGCAATGGCACCACAACGAAGCCGCCGCCGAAGCCAAACAGCACGGCGGTGATGCCGGTCATGCAGCCGAAAAATGCCAGCAATAGATAAAACATCGTGCGTCGTCCGTTGATTGAGAGCGCTCGACGATAGAACGAAGTGCCTTGGCCGGCTTCAGCAAGTCAGCCAATAATGTTCGTGTTTACGCCAATTGCCGGAAGCCGCTAGATGCGCAACGTTTCGATTGATCTGCTGGATGAAACACCCCGGCCCGTAGTGGCCATCGGCACGGACTATTCCCACGGGCATTTGTTGCCTCGTCATACACATCGGCGGGCACAACTCCTCTACGGAGCAACAGGCGTGATGCAGGTCAGCACGCACGACGGCGATTGGGTGGTGCCACCGCAACGGGCGGTGTGGATTCCGGCGGGTGTGGCGCATGAGGTAATGATGCTGGGGGTGAGCACGCGCAGTGTGTACATCGAACCGGGTGTGGTTGATCTGGGGGCGCGTTGCCAGGTCATCAGTGTGTCGCCGTTGATGCGGCACTTATTGATGGAGGCGGTGGAGATCTCGCTGGCGTATGACGAGGCCGGGCGCGATGGCGTGCTGATCGACTTGTTGCTGCATGAGCTGGTCCGCAGCACTCACTTGCCGCTGCATATTCCTCTACCGGTCGATGCGCGGTTGCTGGAGTTGTGCCAAGGGTTCTTGCAGCGTCCCGATGCTCATCAATCGCCGCAGCAATGGGCTGATCAATTGCACGTCAGCCTGCGCACGTTCAATCGGCTGTTTCGCCAACAGACGGAGCTGAGCTTCAGCCAATGGCGGCAACGGGCCTGCGTGATACTGGCCCTGGCCCGGTTAGCGGCGGGCGCCCCCGTGACGCGCATAGCCCTGGACTTCGGTTATGACAGCCCGGGGGCATTCTCGACCATGTTTCGCCGCGTGTTGGGACAGGCACCGTCCGTCTGGATGAACGCCACGAAATAGCAAAAATCAAAAATTGAGTTTGATCCGGGCGCAAAACAACTGTACAAAATCACAGTACTTTTTGGATTAGCACTCTCGAGCCCGGAGAACACCATGGCCTCTCTTGCGATGAAAATCACCCTGGAACGTATCGCCCTTTTCCAGTTCACCCCCGCCCACTGTGCCCAGGCCCGAGCGATGCTGGGTTGGAGTGTGGAAGAGCTTTCGCAGGAATCCGGTGTCTCCGTGGACGCCATTCAACGATTTGAGGCCGAGCGCGATGTGCTGGATGTCACGCGGCTGGCGTTGGCGTATCGGTTTGAATCGGAAGGTCTGGTGTTCTTCCCCGGTTTTGCGCCGGGTCGAGGAATGAATGTGCGAGGGTCGACGCCTGATCCGGTGGGTCGGGCGGACTATGCGATGGTCGAGTGAGGTGTCAGCTGATGAATGGATTCGATGAATACAACCGACGCGGTCATCCGTCTTCGGGGGATGCCGATGTGGGCGAGATGAGGGCCAAGGCCGAATGCCTGATGAAGGTCGGGATGCTCCTCGATACCGGTCAGCTGGATAAGGCTGAAGCGGCGAAAAGGCTTGGGCTGTTGTCGTCGGAGCTGGATGAAATTCTCGACGGTCACGTTAGCGATCTGACGGTGGCGAAGATCGTGGGCCGCTCCAGAGTGAGCGGCCCGGCGGCAGAGGATCAAGCGTTCTGAGCGGCGATCTGCTCACTTTCTTCTGCCACTCCTGACCACCAGGCGCTCCCCCGCTGCGGGTACATGACGTTGAACGCCTCGCCCATTTGCGGGGTGGTGATCGACACATTGCGCTCCCAGGCCAACGCCAGTATCCGGTCGAAGGGTTCATACCAAGCGTGCATCGACAGGTCGAAGGTGCCGTTGTGAATCGGCAATAACCAACGGCCTTTGAGGTCGATGTGCGCTTGCAGGGTTTGCTCGGGCTGCATGTGCACGTGAGGCCACTCGACGTTGTAGGCGCCGGTTTCCATGAGGGTCAGGTCGAACGGGCCGTGCTGTTCGCCGATGCGTTTGAAGCCGTCGAAATAACCGCTGTCGCCGCTGAAGAAGATCCGCGTGTCGCCGTCGATCATCACCCACGAAGCCCAGAGCGTGCTGTTGCCATCGAACAGGCCGCGCCCGGAAAAGTGTTGCGACGGCGTGGCGATGAACTGCATGCCGTCGACTTCGGTGTCCTGCCACCAATCCAGTTGGCGCACTTTGCTGGCGTCGATGCCCCACTTGATCAACGTGTCGCCCACACCCAGCGGGGTCAGGAAGTAGTTGGCCTTGTCCGCCAGTTTGAGCACCGCTTCATAGTCGAGGTGGTCGTAGTGATCGTGGGACAGGATCACCGCTTCAATCGGTGGCAATTGTTCCAGGCTGATTGGCGGCTGGTGGAAACGCTTCGGGCCGGCCCACTGCACCGGCGAGGCGCGCTCGGCGAAGACCGGGTCGGTGATCCAGAACTTGTCTCGCAATTTCAGCAGCACGGTGGAATGACCGAGTCGGTAAACGCTGTGGTTGGGAGCCGCGATCAACGCGGCTTGCGTCAAGGCTTGCACCGGCACAGGTGCTTTCGGGCGGGTGTCGCTCGGTTTGTGGAAGATCATGTTCCACATGATGCGCAACATCTTGCGAAAGCCTTCACGCTGCACGGGAGAATGGTTGCGAAAGAACCCTTCTACCTGACGGGACGCTTCAGGTGTGGGGGCAGCATTTTCCGTTGAGGACATTGACGTGGCCATAACTGAGTGACTCCAGAAAAACCGCAAATGGTGGTTTTCCACGGTGGGACAATAAATGGCCAAGGCACGCACGCATCAGCCGGAGACTCTATTCTTGACGGTGCAGGATTAACAAAACATTACACTGCACAGTGTAGTTTCAAGGTTGCATCAAACCCGTTCACAAGTAAACTACCAAGTGTAATTCTCCATTGCCTCCTGCCGAAGCGTACTTATGACAGCTCCACAGCGACTCACCGACCGTAAACGCGAAGCCATCATTCAGGCGGCGATTGCCGAATTCCGTGCCAACGGTTTCGACATCACCAGCATGGACAAGATCGCAGCCACCGCCGGCGTGTCGAAGCGCACGGTGTACAACCACTTCCCGAGCAAGGAAGAGTTGTTCGCCGAAATCCTCAATCAATTGTGGGCGCGGGTGACGGACGAGCAGGAAACCGCCTACCGCCACGATCAGCCACTGCGCGAGCAAATGCGCCTGATGTTGAAGGCAAAGTTGCAGATGCTGGGCGATGACAATTTTCTCGACCTGGCGCGGGTCGCGATTGCTGCCACCATCCATTCCCCCGAGCGCGCGCAGAACATGGTCGAGCGAATGGGCGAGCGTGAAGAAGGACTGACGGTGTGGATTCGCGCCGCTCAGGCCGACGGTCGCCTGAAACAGGTCGACCCACAATTTGCCGCGCAACAGATCCAGGGAATGCTCAAGTCCTTTGCGTTCTGGCCGCAGATTTCCATGGGACTGCCTCCACTGGCGGAGGAGATGCAGAACACCGTGGTGGAGTCGGCGCTGGACATGTTCCTGGCCTGCTACCAGTGCTGAATCCGGGTGCAAAAAATGACACGTTCTGCCTAGCCCATCCCCACCGGTCACTCTGAAAATAAACACTGAAATGTGTTTCAGAATGAAACTGGCGTGAGGGCTATAGTGACGCTATTTCCCAGCATCACGCAGAGAGCATCATGACCACCAAGCCTAAAGACACCACTGCCGCGGCTCCCGTCGATCACCTGCGCTTTCACCGCCCTCACGCGCACCTGGAACCTACGTTCGGCACTGACAAGTTTGCCTTGCGCGCCGAGGCGTTTGCGCGGTTCTTCGGTACGCCGACCTTTCTGGGCGCCCAGACGTTGATCGTGGCGCTCTGGATTTGCCTTAACGTTTTTGGCGTGACCCACTTCGACGTCTATCCATTCATCCTGCTCAACCTGGCGTTCAGCCTGCAAGCCGCGTATGCCGCCCCCCTGATTCTGCTGGCCCAGACCCGTCAGGCCGCGCGGGACAAAGCCCAGTCAGACGCCGACGCCTTGCACCGGGAATCCCTCGCGGTGGCCAATAGCGAACGCCAGGCACAAGCGGCGAAGAACACCGCGCAACTCATGGAATTGCTCGAACAAAACACCCGGTTGACGGAAATGACCAAGAGCCTGACTGAACGCATCGAAAGCCTGACCTCGGAAGTGCATCAACACGTGTTGAACCACGATCAGTCGAAGACTTAACAATCGGTCAAGGCAATCGAAGCGCCCGCCCCAATTCATCAAACAACGTCACCACCGAGCGCAACGCTCGGCAATCCGGGCGGGTCAGCAACCAGAGCGCGGTGTCGTATCCATGCAAAGGGCCGGTCAGTGGTTGCAGCTGGTCGCCGATCAAAAAGTCAGGTAACGCCGCGACACCCAGTCCGGCGCGCACCAGTTCGGTCACCGACAGCATGCTGTTGCAGCGATAACCGGGCGTCACGCCGGGGAATTGCTGACGCCGCCACGCCACGGTGGGATGGTCGGGCAGAAAGTCATCCGGCGCGATCCAGGTCAGCGACGCCAGGTCGTGCGCATCGACCGATTTCAGATACGCCGCGCTGGCGCAAACCCGGTAGGAAATATCCGCCAGACGTCGACCGACCAGATGCTCAGGCGGTGTGCGAGTCAGGCGCAACGCAATGTCGGCGTCGCGCCGGCTCAGATTGGCAAAGTCGTTGGAGGTGCTCAATTCGAGGGTCAGCGCCGGGTAGGACGGCATGAACTGCGCCAGCGCCGGTAACAGCAAACCTTGCAGAACCGAATCGGTGCAGGTCAGGCGCACCGTGCCGCTGATGACTTCACCGCCCTGCTCCACGCCAATACGCGCGGCGTCCAGCGCTTGTTCGGCGCGTTCCGCTTGCTCGGCCAGGGATTGCGCCAACGTGGTCGGCAGGTAACCGGCACGGCTTTTTTCGAACAGTTGCTGGCCCAGGCCGGCTTCCAGTCGGCGAACGGCGCGAAACACCGTCGACACGTCGACCTTCAATAGCGCTGAAGCCCTTGCCAGAGAGCCGCCGCGCACCAGGGCGAGGATCAGGGCCAGGTCGGGATAGTCCAGTCGATAGTGCGCGGGTGCATTGATCACTTGGGATAACGCCAATATTGATTGCGTGAACGCCAATCTATAGTGGGCATCAGGAATCAACAACCCCGGGGATCACTCATGGAAACCAGCGCAATCCGAATCGCCCTGATCGGTGATTACGACCCACAGATCACCGCCCATCAAGCCATACCCGTGGCGCTCGGCATGACGGCCGAACAGCTGAATCTGGATGTGCAATTTCAGTGGCTGGCCACCGATCACATCAACGCCGCCCCCCCTTTACAACACTTCGACGGTTTCTGGTGCGTGCCTGGCAGCCCTTATCGCGACATGGACGGCGCGTTGCGCGCGATCCGTTTTGCCCGTGAACGGCAGCGCCCGTTCCTCGGCACCTGTGGCGGGTTTCAACATGCGGTGCTTGAGTTCGCCCGAAACGTGTTGGGCTGGAAAGACGCCGAACACGGCGAAACCCATCCCGATGCAGCGCGCGCGTTGCTCACGCCATTGACCTGTTCACTGGTTGAGGCCGTGGACAGCATTCATCTGGTTGAAGGCTCGTTGATCGCCAAGGCGTACGAAAGCGCTGAAATCATCGAAGGATATCGCTGCCGCTACGGGGTTAATCCGCAGTTCGAGGGTGAGTTGTTGACCCAACAGCTGCGCGCCGTTGGCCACGATTCAGCCGGCGACTTGCGGGCGGTGGAACTCGATGGTCATCCGTTTTTCGTCGCCACGCTGTTCCAGCCTGAACGAGCAGCGCTCAAGGGCACCCTACCGCCGCTGGTGCGCGCGCTGATCGAAGCCTGCGCGAGACAGAAATTGTGATCGCCCCAACACCGGCAACACCTTATTACGCGGTGATCTTTACCTCGCTGCGCACCGAGGGTGATCAAGGTTACGCCGAGGCTGCTGAGCGCATGGTGGAGCTGGCTCGTCAGCAACCGGGGTTTCTGGGTGTGGAATCGGCTCGGGGCGAGGATGGCTTGGGGATTACTGTTTCCTATTGGGCCAGTGAGGCGGCGATTCTGGCGTGGAAGCATCATCCAGAGCACAGCGAAATTCGCGAGCGTGGGCGCTCGACGTGGTATTCGGCGTGTCATACGCGAGTGTGCAAGGTTGAGCGGGCGTATGCGTTCAAGGCAGTAAGATGATGCGGTGATGTTTAGGCCGCCATCGCTAGCAGGCTAGCTCCCACAGGGGTTATGTGTCGTTCACAAAAACCAGTGTGGGAGCCAGCCTGCTGGCGATGAGGCCAGCAAAGACACTACAAAACTCAGCCCCGCACCAGACTCCGAATCGCCGCAATCTCCGGCACTTCTCGCCGACTCATGTACACCCGCAACGGCTCGGTGATGTTGATCCGGTCATCGATATTCTGGTCCAGCAACAGTTGGATCAGCTCACGCTTGAGAGTCATGGCCTGCTCCGGTCCCGGTGCCCAGACAAACTCGTTGACAGGAATGATGCCGTCATCGGCGACGTCCATTCCGAAGGAATCTTCGCTGAAACGCACAATGTATTGGCCGGTCTTGCGATTGAGGCCGACGAAGCCTTTGAGTTGGTCGGCGGCCTGACAGATGAGTTCGGAAGTGATGCGCATATAAACCTCACAAAAAGGTCGTTAACGACCGGTGATCGATGGTTTACACGCAAGGAAAGCACTCGGATTTCCCTCTGCCGGGGAAACTGCCGACGCCAAGGGTACTGCAAAGAACCGCACAAAAGCGCTGGAAAAATCTGCTTTAAACACGTTTATGTCGGTCTGGCGATAGCGTAAGCGGCGCTCAGTTGTTAAAAGGTACGTCTTTGAAAATACATCGCGAAAGGAATTCGACCATGCCTGTTACCTTCACGAAAAGTGCCCTGCTGCTGAGCATGCTGCTCGGCCTCGGCCAGGCACAGGCTGCCAGCGAGCCAGGCCCGACTGCGCTGGCGACCCGTCTGGGCATCCCTCACCCGGCTGTCATTGCCCACCGCGGCGCATCGTTCGATGCACCGGAATCCACAGCCGCTTCCTACAAACTGGCCCGCGACCTGGGTGCCGACTACCTGGAAATGGACTTGCAACGCAGCAAGGATGGCGTGCTGTTTGCCCTGCACGACAACAACCTGCAACGCACCACCGATGTTGCGAGCAAATTCCCGGAGCGCAAGGACAGCCCGGCGAACGCGTTCACCATCGCCGAACTGAAAACCCTGGATGCCGGCAGCTGGTTCAACACCGCCTACCCGGACCGTGCCCGTCCCTCCTTCGTCGGCCTGAAGATTCTGACCCTCGACGAAATCATCGACATCGCCCGGGGCAATCCGCTGCACAAGCCTGGTCTGTACATCGAGACCAAGGAGCCCAAGCAATTCCCCGGCATCGAGCATGACCTCAAGGAAAAACTCCAGGATCGCGGCTGGTTGAGTCCGGCTGGCTCGAAACTGGCCAAAAGCGAGTTGGGGGTCGGCCAGGGCAAAGGCAAAGTCGTGCTGCAAACCTTCGAGAAGAGCAGCCTGGAACTGCTGCAAAAAGAAATGCCACAAGTGCCCAAGATCCTGTTGCTGTGGGTCGGCGAAGGCAGCATCGAGCCCAAATCCAAGGTGACGTTTGCCGAGTCCGGCGACAAGGACAAAGCGACCTACTACGCCAAGCAACAACCGAAGGACAAAGCCGAATTCCAGCAATGGATCGACTACGCCAAGGCCCAGGGCGCAATCGGCACCGGCCCTTCAGCCGCGCTGACCAAGGGTGGTGATCAGAGCTACTCCGACCTGGTGCAACCGTGGATGAACCAGTACACCCACGATCAGGGTCTGTTGGTGCACGCCTACACCATCGACGATGCCGTTGATTATCAGAAAGTCATGGACGCCGGTGTCGATGGCATCTTCACCAACCGCGCCAGTGAACTGTTGAAGTTCTACAAACGTCCGGCGGCGGGGACTGTCGCGCAGTTGTTGCAGAACAACGGGTACTGATCCAGAACCGAGGTGTGCCCATCGCGGGCAAGCCACGCTCCCACAGGGTCCATGTGGTCCTGTGGGCATCGGCTCGGCGGCGACGCCGGAGGAATTAAGGGTGAATTAAGTTGCCTTGGTTAACCTGATCCCACTTAAACGGATCACCCAAGGAAAGAACTTCATGAAAACCCTGACCGCCCTGTTCACTGTCGCCACCCTGACATTCACCGCTGGCCTGGCCCATGCAGATGTCCGCGTCGACCAGATCCCTGAACTGGTCAAGAGCGGCAAGATCAAGCCACTGGAAGAAATGAACCAGGCCGCGTTGAAACTGCACCCGGGTGCGACCATCACCGACACCGACCTGGACAACCACTTCAATGGCTATGAGTATGAAGTGGAACTGAAAACCGCTGACGGTAAAGAATTCGACGTGGACTTCGACGCCGCCACCGGCAAAGTCCTGAGCAACAAACAAGACGTCTGATGCACACAAAACAAAGCCGCGCGATCTTCGGATCGTGCGGCTTTTTTGCATTCAGCTCCTGATGAAGGGGATGACTTTCGGCCTTCGAGCATCAAGCCGTCGTGCTGACCAACGAACCCGATGTACTGGAACTGGACTCCTGCAACGCTTGCAACAACGCCGCCGTCGCCGTCTGCAATGAACCCGAGGTGGTCGCGATCTGCGACTGCGCCGCCGCTACGTCAGCCGCTTTGGCGTCAGCACTTTCCTGCTTGGCCTGGGCGGCTTGCAGTCGCTGCTGTTCCTCCTGCAATTGCTTTTGCAACTCGGCAATCTGCTTGCGCAGGGCTTTCACCGAATCGGATTCTTCGCTGCTGCTACTGGAGCTGCTGCCACCTGACGCGGGCGCGCCACCGGCAGCCACCTTGGTGCTGTCGGCAGACGCGGTGCCGGTTGCCGTGGTGGAAGTGTCGTCAGTTTTGTCACTGATCGTGGTTTTGCTGGTGGGCGTGGAGAGGGTTTGATTGATCGAGACGGAGCTGATGCTGACCATGGGATTGATCCAATAAGGGTTCAGGGTAATCCGGTCATCGACATCCGCTCAGCGGACTTGAGATCGACTGTGTACCGACTCGGTAAGCAAACCGGTACACAGCCATTGCCATCAGGCGCTCAGTCGCGATGTCACTTCATTCAACTGCCCCGACAAGCCGTGCAGATTGTGGCTGGCCGCTTCGGTGCGCCGCACGCTGTCCAGGTTGGTGCTGGCGATGCTGGTGATTTCGGTGAGGTTGCGCGAGATGTCTTCGGCCACCGAGGTTTGCTCTTCGGCGGCGGTGGCGATCTGGCGGTTCATGTCGCGAATGGCTTCCACGGCATGGGTGATCCGCTCCAGCATGGCGCCGGCCTGGGTCACTTGCTCGACGCTTTCTTCACTGCGCGACTGCCCGCTTTCAATGGCCTGGGCCGCATCGACTGCGCCGGTTTGTACGGTTTGAATAATCTGGTTGATCTCGATGATCGATGCTGCCGTGCGCTGGGCCAGGCTGCGTACTTCATCGGCAACCACCGCAAAACCACGCCCGGCTTCACCGGCACGTGCCGCTTCGATCGCCGCGTTGAGCGCCAGCAGGTTGGTTTGCTCGGCGATGCCGCGAATCACTTCCAGCACCTTGCCGATCCGCCCGCTGTCGGTTTCCAGTTGGCGAATGACCGTGGCGGTATTGGCGATTTCGCCACGCATCCGGGTAATGGTGTGAATGGTGCCCTGCATGACTTTTTCGCCTTGCTGGGCGGACTGGTCGGCATCGTCGGCAGCACGTGCCGCATCGGCGGCATGCCGCGCGACTTCCTGGGCGGTGGCGGACATTTCGTTCATCGCCGTGGCCACCTGATCGGTGCGGTTGAACTGATCGTTGGTGCCGCTGGCCATGAGGCTGGCGATGGCGTTCAGTTCACCGCTGGCGCTGTCCAGATCCTTGGTGCTGCGCTGCAAGCGGCTGAAGGTGTCGGCGAGGAAATCACGCAGGGTGTTAGCGGCTATCGCCAACTTGCCCAGCTCATCCTGACGGGTGCTGGCCACGCGATCGGCAAATTTGCCCTGGCTGAGTTGCGCGACGTATTCGATCAGCTTGCGAATCGGTTCAACCAGGTTGCGGTTGACCAGCCACAGGCTCAACAGGCCGATCAGCAAGCCCGAGGCGAGCATCACGATGGTTCCCAGCAGCACCGTGCGATCGGCGCTGGCACTGATCAGCTTCGATTGCTCGGTGCCCTGCTTGCGCAATTCACTGACCAGTTCGCTCATCTGATCGCTGGTTGCGCGGTCCACCCCTTTGACCGCCGTGTCACCCGCCGTTGGATCGGCACCCGCGGCCACGTACGCATCACGGCCCTTCTGGTAGGCAGCGCCCAACGAACGGTGTTCGTCACGCAGGCGTTCGATGCGGGTCTTGAGTTGCGAGTCGATCCCCTTCTGCCCGGCCAGCTCGCCAAGGATGCCCTGCACATCACGCTGGCGGTCTTCGAATTGCTTCCAGTATTTATCCAGATCCGCCGGTTGCTTGCCGCGCAGCAGGACGTTTTTCCATTCCTGGACCTGCACCTTGAATTGCAGGTTGGCCTCATCGATCAATTGGGAGGTGTGCAGCGGCCCGTCAATCAGATTCGCGTAGCTCTGGACACCGTTGGACAGGAAATGAAAGCAGGCCAGAGCGATCAACAACATCGCCAACAGGCTACCGCTCAACAAGGCGAGAATTTGTGCTCTCAGGGATTTTTGCAGCATCGAGTGATACTCACGACAGGGGTGGAACACGCCGAACAAAGCGTGAAAGGCATTCGGACATCCCTGTCTGCAACATTGGCTGGTGGCCACGGCCACATGCGTTGTGATCGGCGTACCAAAGCGGTTCTTGAGCTTAATCCGACCACCGGCAAAGCAATCGTTTGCGGCTATTTTTGTGTCACAAAAATGTCATCGAGCCTTGCGATGATGCGGCTCAAGTGAACCTGTAAAACCCGCGGCAGGCGCCTCTCCTTGCGAGCCCTCATGAACCACAGCATCGACCAAACCCATCGCGACACAGACCTGTTCGGTCTGCTCTACGGTTTCAGTTTTCGCCCGGGCGAGCGCGGTCGCGAGATCGATTCGGCCAAGGCGCTGCAATGCTTGCAACAACCGGACGACAGCGACGAATTCCTCTGGCTGCACCTCAACCTCGCGCATGCCGCCTGCGAGCGCTGGATGAAAAGCCACCTGGAACTGCCGGAAGAGTTTTTCGAAGCGCTGCATGAAGGCTCGCGCTCGACACGCATCGAGCATGTCGATTCGGCGTTGCTGGCGGTGGTCAACGACGTGGTGTTCAACCTCTCAAGCATGGTGTCGTCGGACGTCTCGACACTGTGGGTCTGTGCCCGCAGTCGGTTGATCATCAGCGCGCGCCTGCAACCGCTGCACTCGGTGGACAAGCTGCGTTCCTCGGTGAAAGCCGGCGAACGCTTTCGCTCACCGCTGGAGTTGCTGGTGCATTTGCTGCGCGATCAAGGCGAAGTGCTGACTCAGATCGTGCGCAAGACCAGCCTCAGCGTCGATCAGATTGAGGATGAGTTGCTGTCCTCGCGGCTGTCGACCAACCGCGCCGAGCTGGGCGCCAATCGTCGGGTGCTGGTGCGTTTGCAGCGGTTGTTGGCGCTGGAGCCGGGGTCGTTGTTGCGCCTGCTCAACCGGCCGCCGCAGTGGTTGCAGAAAGAGGACGTGAAGGAGCTGCGCAAGTCCACCGAGGAGTTTGCGCTGATCATCAACGACCTCACGGCGCTGGGTGAGCGGATCAAGCTGTTGCAGGAAGAAATCGCGGCCAACCTCAACGAACAAAGCAACCGCACGCTGTTCACCCTGACCGTGGTCACGGTGCTGGCGCTGCCGATCAACATCATCGCCGGTTTCTTCGGGATGAACGTGGGCGGGGTGCCACTGGCCGGAGATCCTGAGGGGTTCTGGATTCTGGTGGCACTGGTGGCGACGTTTACCCTGATCGCCGGGCGCTGGGCGTTTCGCAAGCGTCAGGATTATTGACCCTCCCCACGTGATCGTTCCCACGCTCCGCGTGGGCATGCATCCATTGACGCTCTGCGTCACATCCGGGAAGGGACGCAGAGCGTCCCGGGCGGCATTCCCACGCGGAGCGTGGGAACGATCATTCGGCCCTTAAAAAACCAAACCCTGACCTGACGCAATTCCTCTGTAACATTCAGCAACGATCATGGGCGACACTCCTTCCCTCCCCAGGACTGTCCGTCATGGCTACGCCTTCCCTCTCTGCCCAGACGCAAGCGGCCACCAGAAGCGCCAAGCCGCAATTCGACAAAAAACCCAGCCTGTTGACCCTCGTGATCTTCTTCGGTTTGCTGGCCAGCGGACTGTTGTTCACTGCTTACAGCCTGATGCACGACATGAGCGAACTCGGCACGGTGGTCACCACCTGGACGCCGTTCCTGCTGTTGGGTGTGGCGCTGCTGATCGCCCTGGGCTTTGAGTTCGTCAACGGTTTCCACGACACCGCCAACGCCGTCGCCACGGTGATTTACACCAACTCGATGCCGCCAAACCTGGCGGTGGCCTGGTCCGGGTTCTTCAACTTCCTGGGGGTGCTGCTTTCGAGTGGTGCGGTGGCGTTCGGCATCATCGCGCTGCTGCCCGTGGAGCTGATTCTGCAAGTCGGTTCCGCCGCCGGTTTCGCGATGATCTTCGCCCTGTTGATCGCGGCGATCCTGTGGAACCTCGGCACCTGGTGGCTGGGTTTGCCGGCCTCCTCGTCGCACACCTTGATCGGTTCGATCATCGGCGTCGGCGTAGCAAATGCCTTGATGCACGGCCATGACGGCACCAGCGGCGTGGACTGGGCGCAGGCGACCAAGATCGGTTACGCGTTGCTGTTGTCACCGCTGGTCGGTTTCGGCTTTGCCGCGCTGTTGCTGCTGGCCCTGCGTGCGTTTGTCAAAAATCGCTCGCTGTACAAGGCTCCGGTGGGCAACACGCCGCCGCCGTGGTGGATTCGCGGCATGTTGATTGTGACCTGCACCGGCGTTTCGTTCGCCCACGGTTCCAACGACGGCCAGAAAGGCATGGGGCTGATCATGTTGATTCTGGTCGGAACGTTGCCGATGGCGTATGCGTTGAACCGCACCATGCCAGCCGACCAGGCGCTGCAATTCGCCGCCGTCGCCGAAGTCACCCAGCAAGCACTGGTGAAAACCGCGCCGCTGCCGGCCCCGGCCGATCCGCGTCCGGTGCTGTCCGAATACGTGCGCAGCAAGCAAGCCACGCCACAACTGATTCCAGCCCTCGCCGCCCTCACGGGCAGCATCGGCGCAGAGGTCAAGGGTTATGGCTCGCTGTCCAAAGTACCGGTCGAAGCCGTGGGCAACGTGCGTAACGACATGTACCTGACCAGCGAAACCATTCGCCTGATGGACAAGAACAAGGTCGGCAACTTCGACGCCGACACCACCAGCAAGCTGCAACTGTTCAAGCAACAGATCGACAACTCGACGCGCTTCATTCCGCTGTGGGTGAAGATCGCCGTGGCGATTGCGCTGGGACTGGGCACCATGGTCGGCTGGAAACGTATCGTGGTGACGGTCGGCGAGAAGATCGGCAAGACCCACCTGACCTACGCCCAGGGCGCCTCGGCGGAAACCGTGGCAATGCTGACCATCGGCGCGGCGGACATGTTCGGATTGCCGGTGTCGACCACCCATGTGCTGTCTTCAGGCGTGGCCGGGACCATGGTCGCCAACGGTGGCGGCTTGCAGATGAAGACCATCCGCAACCTGCTGATGGCCTGGGTGCTGACCTTGCCGGCGGCGATTCTGCTGTCGGGCAGTTTGTATTGGTTGTTCACCCAGATTTTCTAGCCTCAACACAACCCCCCTGTGGGAGCGGGCTTGCTCGCGAAGGCGGAGTGTCAGTCAACTCAACTGTTGAATGTGCATCCGTCTTCGCGAGCAAGCCCGCTCCCACAGGGGGATTTTTTTGTCCGGACAATGCATTTCGTCGAAGATTCAACGCTTTTCGCTTTTATTGATCCGCCGCCAGCCCGATTGCACTTCAGTTTGCTAACGTGTGGCCGACTCTTAAGAGACTCGATGCATTCAGGAGTGGAATCGTGAATCTGTACATCAATCAGCTTCAGCAAAAAGCTGACTTCAAAGAAGCCATCTACGCCGGCGACATCTTCCTGAACACCCAGCTGCGCGCGGCCAAAGAGTTGTGTGCGTTCGCTCAGGAAAGCATCACCGCCGCTTTCGACGGCGAGACCAATCACCAGGCGTTGCACACGCTGATGCCGGTGGAAGAATTCGTGGTTTTGGTGACGCGCCTCAAAGGCCAGTTCACCAACAGCCAGCGCGCCAAGGACCTGATCCTGGCGTTCATCGACGAAATCGGCGTCGACCCGCGCGAATACATTTTCGACGTGCCGCGCATTCGCGTGGTACCGAACTATGACTACCTGCACGCCGGTGTCAGCTATGCCTACAAACCGCATCGCGACACGTGGTACGGCAGCGTCGATTGCCAGATCAACACCTGGATGCCGGTGCACACCATTCGCCCCGACCAGACCATGATGATAAACGCCGGCTACTTCGACGTTCCGGTGAAGAACACTTCCAGCCAATGGAGCCTCAACGACTGGATCAACAACCAGCGCCACAAGGCCAAGGACAACCTCAAGGAGGAAGTCCGCGTGCACCCGGTGCCGCTGGAAGACATCAACACTGCGTCCGAAGTGCGCATTGCCGGCAACACCGGCGAGATGCTGATTTTCTCAGGCTCGCACCTGCACGGCACGGTCGCCAACCACACCGAACAAACCCGCTTCAGCGTGGATTTCCGCCTGATGCACCTCGACGACCTCAAGCACAAGCGCGGCGCGATCAACGTCGACAGCGCCTGCCCTGACGTCGGCGCCGGCTTCAAAGACTATTTCCACGCCCACGACTTTTCGAATTTCCAAGGAATCCAGCAATGACCAAGCGTCGCATCACGCCCGCAGAGGCCCAGTACAACGAAACCCGTGCCAACGTTCTGAAACGGGTCGATGCCGAGTACGTGGCCGACGCGCCGTTCGTCTTCGCCAACCGCATCGGCGTGACCGCTGCGCTGTCGCGCATGGAGCTGTTCAAGAAAGTCGCTGAAGTACCGGGCGCGATCATCGAGTGCGGCGTGTACAAGGGCAACTCGCTGATGCTGTACATGCACTTGTCGATGATTCTCGAACCGTACGCGATCAACCGCTCGATCATTGGCTTCGACACGTTCGAAGGCTTCCAGAGCATCGACAAGAAAGAAGACCCGGCCGACGTCAACGAGACCATGTTCTCCGACACCGACCAGTCGCTGATCCAGGACATGATCGACGCCAACGACCTGCTGCGCCCGGTCAACCGCATCCCGCGTTGCGAGCTGGTCAAAGGCGACATCGTCAAAACCGTGCCGGAATGGGTCAAGACCCGCCCGGACCTGGTCGTGGCCATGCTGATCCTCGACACCGACCTGTACGAATCGACCAAGGTCGCGCTGGAAACCTTCCTGCCGTACATGCCAAAAGGCGCGATCGTGGTCCTGGACGAAGTGGCTTACCGCAACTTCCCGGGCGAAACCAAAGCCCTGCGCGAAGTGCTGGACCTGAACAAGATCGAGCTCAAGCGTTTGCCGTTTGATAGCTGCGTAGGCTACTTCCACGTTTAACCATCAAACTGGAAGCTGAAACAAAACCTGTGGGAGCGGGCTTGCTCGCGAAGACGGACTCACATTCAACAGTTGAGTTGAATGATACGCCGCCTTCGCGAGCAAGCCCGCTCCCACACGTTTATCTGCGGTGCCTTAGGTTGTGGACTGGATCAGGTTCGCCAGCCAGTCCATGAACGCCCAGCGCATCGACACGGCGATCCGTGGTGCTGATTTCAAGTTCCAGATGGGTGCCGCGCCATAAAAAATCGGGCTGATCATCAGCCCGTTTTTTTAGTGCCGGGAGACAAGTCTCTTCAACACTGTGAGCAGTTCCACCCTGCCCTTGCGCGGCTCGCCTTCGAACTCGATCCAGCCTTCGTTGAAGCCATCGATCATCTGTATCCGCGGCAATGGATTACGCATGCCCTGATGCTCGAACAACGCCTGCCAGGTCTCGCGCGGCACGCTTTGCATCCGCACCGGTTTGCCCAACAGTTCGCTGAAACCGGCACCCAATTGCAGCGGAGTAATGCGTTGTGGGCCTTCGAGTTCAACGACGCGTTTGCCCTGCCATGATTCCGCCAACAGCTCGGCGGCCACCCGACCGACGTCGACGGTGGCGATCATCGGCACCGGTTTATCCAGCGGTTGCAGGAAACTCGGAATCATCCCCGAGCCCATCGCGTGCTCGACGTCCCACTGAGCGTTTTCCATGAACCACGCCGGGCGCAGGAAAGTGATGGGCAATTCCAGCGTGTTTAACGCCTGCTCCAGCAGTTGCAACTGGTTGAGCAAGTTCGGCTGAGTGGCCTGGGCACCGATGGTCGACAGGCACACCACGTGACCGGGGCGTGCGGCTGTCAGTGCCTGACGAATGTTTTGCACCAACTGCCGGGTTTCTGGAAAACCGGGGGACGGATCGAAGTTCGACGGCATCATCACAAAAACACCGTCCACGCCGGTAAAGGCCTGGGCCATGGCCTGCCAGTCATCGACATCGGCCAACGCCAGCTCACAACCACGCTGCGCCCACTGCGCGCCTTTGTCGGCGTTGCGCACCACGGCGCGTACTGCACGGCCGGCAGCCAACAAAGTTCGGGCGACTTCGCCACCCACCTGCCCGGTAATGCCCATCACTGCGTACATGAACTGCTCTCCTGCCAGAAAACGACGAATGTCGCGATGGGGAGAATTTTCCGCGCAATGGCGAGATTCTCCGATAGCATCAATGTCATTGCATACGTGATCAGGAATCATCAATGAGCTTCGATGCCAGTCTTGCCAGCGGCATGGGCGTTTTCAGCGCGGTAGTCGATGGTGGCAGCTTCGTGCGCGCCGCCGAGGCCTTGGAACTGACGCCATCGGGCGTGAGCCGCGCCATCGCCCGGCTGGAAAAACGCTTGGGCATTCGCCTGTTCGACCGCACCACCCGCACCGTCACCCTGACCGATGAGGGCCGGCGTTTCTACGGCGAGATCGCGCCGCTGCTGGCCAGTCTCGAAGAAGCGGCGAACTCGGCATCCAGCAGCGCCACTCAAGTCCGGGGACGCCTGCGAGTCAACATGGACCCGTACTTTTCCCGACTGATTATCGGCCCGGCGCTCGGCCAGTTCATGCAGCGCTATCCCGAGCTGTACCTGGAACTGCAAACCCGCGATCAATTGGGCGACATGGTGGCCGATGGTTTTGATCTGGCCGTGCGATTTGGGCATCCGGCGTCCTCCTCGCTGGTCGCGCGCCAATTGCTGGAGGTGCGGGTGCTGACCGTCGCCTCGCCGGCCTATCTGAAAAAACATGGGCGGCCATTGACGCCATTGGACATGGAAGACGAGCGGCACGTGTGCATGCAGTTCCGCGATCCGCAAACCGCTCGCCCGTTCGGCTGGGAATTCCATCGACCGGGACGGCCGGTGTTGCATGTACAGCCGCATTGCCGCTTGCTGGTCAATGATGTCGGCACGCTGCACAGCGTTTGTGAAAGTGGCCAGGCCATCGCCCAGGTACTGGACCTGGGGATGGCGCCGGCCTTGAAGGCGGGCCGTCTGGTCGAGTTGTTTCCCGACTGGCCCGATGAGCGTTTCCCGCTGTATGCCTTGTACCCTTCACGGCACTTGCCGGCGGCCAAGGTGCGGGCGTTTCTCGAGTTTGTCAGTGAGCTTTGCGTAACGTAGCCCGGCCGATCACCATGCGCTCACGCACCACGTCATACACCCAGTGATACACATAGGTGTAGGGCAGGAAAAACAGCAGCACGCCGATGTCCAGCAGGAACGCCTGCCACAGGCTGACGTTGAGCCACCAGGCAATCAACGGCACCCCGACCGCAACAAGTCCGCCTTCAAACAGCAGCGCATGGACGACCCGCATCCACGCGGTATGAGCGATCTCGAAGCGCTTGAGTGTGCGATCGAACAGGCCGTTGAAAACCACGTTCCACGCCAGCGCCAATGCCGCGATGACCACGGTGACGACGCCCATCTCAAGCATCGGTTTATCCATGATCCACGCCAGCAGTGGCGTACAGATCAGGATGGCCAGCACTTCGAAACCGATGGCCTGCAAGATTCGTTCGGTGATGGATTTGTTGACGCTCATGATCAGGACTCCCTGAGTGACTGTGGTTGCCATGATCCGCCCTCACGTCGATACTTCATAACCAATAACCATCGATCAAGGCGATAGTTCATGGCGTCTCAAGAAGTGTTGCAGGCGTTTGTGCAGGCGGCGACGCAAGGCTCGTTCTCGGCGGCGGCGCGCAAGCTGGGCCGCAGTCAGTCGACCATCAGCGCGGCGGTGGCCAGTCTTGAAATCGATCTGAACCTGACCCTCTTCGACCGCAGCAGCCGCAAACCCGGCCTGACGCCGGCCGGGCACGTGATGCTGCAGCGGGCCGAGGAAATCCTCGCCGCCACCAGCCGTCTGGAAATGACCGCCAGCCAACTCTCGCAAGGGGTTGAGCCGAAGCTGACGGTGGCGATTTCCGATACCTATCAGTCCGACCGGTTCGAAGCGGCGCTCAGTGCGTTCGACCAGCGTTATCCGGACCTGGAGCTTGAATGCCTGATCGCTGAATGTGATGACCTGGTGGCGTTGGTGCAACGCGGTCGGGCGCATGTCGCCTTCGCGGAAAAACAGGACAGTTACCCGCCGGACCTGGTCAGCTCAACGGTTGAGGAAAAGACCGAAATCGCGTTGTTTGTCTCCCGAGAGCATCCCCTGGCGACGCTGAGCGGCATTGATCAGGACGTGCTGCAACAGCACCGGGAGTTACGGTTGGCGACCATCGTCAATCCGTATGAAAGCCGTGCGAAGGGACGTGTCTGGTCGGCGCCGAGTTACCTGATGCTGCTGGAAATGGCCCAGGGTGGATTTGGCTGGGCGCCTTTGCCGCGCTGGTTGGTGGAGCGGTTTGGCCCGGGGACGTTGCAGGAATTGAACGTGCGCGGCTGGCCGAAACCGGTGTTCGTCGATGCGCTGTGGTCGCGGTTGCATCCGCCGGGGCCGGCGGGGAGCTGGTTGCTGGGCAAGATGCTGGAGTGAAGGTCCTGCGGACCTTATCGCGGGCAAGCCCGCTCCCACAGGGATTGGTGGTGTACACAAATTTTGTGACCGCTCCACTGTGGGAGCGGGCTTGCCCGCGAAGAGGCTCGCGAAATCACCTCACTTCAAAGCCCTGATCCGCGCCTCGATAAACCGCCGCTCCGGCACCTGCTGCGTCAATTCCAGCGCCCGTTCATAAGCCGCCCGCGCCTCTTCGACCCGCCCCAACTGCCGGCAAAACTCCGCCCGCGCCGAATGCGCCAAGTGGTAGTCCTGCAATTCGCCGCGATCCAGAATTCCCTCGACCAACACCAGCCCTGCCAGCGGACCGTCACGCCTGGAGATCGCCGCCGCGCGGTTCAATTCAATGACCGGTGAAGGCACCGCCGCCAACAGCACGTCATACAGGCCGACAATCTGCTGCCAGTCAGTCTCCCCCGCCGTGGGCGCCTCGGCGTGCACCGCCGCAATCGCCGCTTGCAGGCAATAAGGCCCGAACCGTCCGGTGCTCAGCGCCGCTTCCACCAACGCGCAGCCTTCGGCAATCATTTGGGCATCCCACAACGAGCGATCCTGTTCGTCCAGCACAATCAACTCACCGTCTGCCGACGTCCGTGCCCGGCGCCGCGACTCGTGCAACAGCATCAAGGCCAGCAGCCCCATCACCTCCGATTCCGGGAGCAATTGCAGCAACAATCGCCCGAGCCGAATCGCCTCGCGCGTCAGCTCTTCACGGGTCACTTCAGCGCCGACCGATGCCGAGTAGCCTTCGTTGAACACCAGGTAAATCACCCGCAGCACGCTGTCCAGGCGCTCGGGCAATTCCGCCAGCGTGGGGACTTGATAAGGGATTTTCGCATCACGGATTTTCGCTTTCGCCCGCACGATGCGCTGGGCGATGGTCGCCGGTGCCGAGAGAAAGGCCCGGGCGATTTCTTCCGTGGTCAGGTCGCAGACTTCGCGTAGGGTCAGCGGCACCTGGGCGTCTGCCGCCAATGCCGGGTGGCAACAGGTGAAGATCAGCCGCAAGCGATCATCTTCCACGTCTTCATCACTCCAGTCGGCCTGTTCCAGCGCCTCCAGTTGAGCGATCAACAGCGGTTTCGAGGCGGCAAACCGCGCGCGCCGACGCAACACATCAATGCCCTTGAAGCGCCCGGTCGACACCAGCCACGCGCGCGGATTGTCCGGCACACCGTCACGCTGCCAGCGCTCGACCGCGACGAAAAAAGCCTCGTGCATCGCCTCTTCTGCGAGGTCGAAATCACCGAGCAAACGGATCAGGGTCGCCAGAATCCGCCGCGAGTCTTCGCGGTAAACCTGCTCGACCCTAGCCGTGACTGAATTGTCAGGCATCAGTCCGGCATGCCGTCAGTCACCAGCGTTTCCAGTCGATCAAGGCTTTGCCCCCAGCCGTCATGAAAACCCATGGCGTCGTGAGCCTGGCGATCTTCTTCGGACCAGTGCATGGCGCGGGCGGTATAGAGGGTCTGGCCATTGTGGTCTTCAAGCGTCACTTCGGCCGACATGAACGGCTTGCCCGATGGAATCCAGCCTGGAATAAACGCGTCGGTGAACACCAGACGCTCAGGCGCGACGATTTCCAGGAACACGCCCATGGTCGGGTACTCGGTGCCGTCCGGGGCGCGCATCAGGGTGCGAAACTGGCCGCCGACCCACAGGTCCATTTCGCATTCGGGCGTGGTCATTCCGTGGGGCCCCCACCATTGGGCGAGCAAGGCGGGTTCGGTCCAGGCGCGAAAGATCTTGCGGCGCGGCGCGTCGATCAGCCGGCTGATGGACAACTCGTACGGGGCAGGTTTGCGGTCAAAGGTTTGCGGACTCATGGGCTCTCCTGGTTTTTTTGATTGTTATTCAGGGATTCAACTGGCGAACGGGACGCACCTCGACGCTGCCAACCCGGGCCGCCGGAATATTGCCGGCGACCTGGATCGCTTCATTGAGGTCCTTGGCATCGATCAGGTAAAAGCCGGCCAATTGCTCCTTGGTTTCGGCGAACGGACCGTCGGTGATCGACAGCTTGCCGTTGCGCATGCGCACGGTGGTCGCGGTCTGCACCGATTCCAGCGCCTCGGCCGCGAGCATCCGGCCACTGCCCTGGATTGACTCGGCGTAGGCCAGGCACTCGGCGTCCTCGGGGCTGTCGGGCAAGGAGTGCAACGTCTGTTCGTTGCTGTAGACCAGGCACAGATACTTCATTTGGACTCTCCCGGATCGAACTGATCAACTATGGCCGCTGATAGGTGTTTTCGCGCGGCTTCCCGATAAACAACCCGACGATCAGGGTTCAAGGTTGAACAGTGCGCTGCCGCTCGTCATGTCGAACGGGGCCGACCAATGTTCGTGGACAATCCGCCATTGCCCGGCATCGCGCCGATAGCAGGCGGTGACGCGCATCCAGCAGGCCTGGGTTTCACCCTGTTCATTGGTGCCGCCGCAATGGGCCAGCCAATGGGCGAAGGCGATGTGCTCATCCGCCACGATGTTCATGTGGCTGAAATCAAACTTATGCGCGCCCTGGCACATTTCCATGCACTCCTCCCAGTGCGCGCGATAGGCGGCTTTACCCCGAAACTCCAGAGCCTTGACCGCGTCGTAGGAGACGATGTCCTCGGCATACAGGGGCATGAGCTTGTCGATATCCTTGGCGATGACGGCCTGGCGATAGTGTTCGATCAGGGTCTCGATTTCGTGGGTAGCGTTCATGGTGGTTCTCCGTGGTTTTTAGAATGAAGACACCCTTAGTCGTCTGACCTGACGCCAAATCGACCGTTGAAATAAAAATAATCCACGAACGCAAACTCGCTAGAATCCGAAACCTGTTTTTTGATGGAAAAAGGACACTCCAGTGATAACCCGACTCGTGCCTTATGAAAGCCTGAACGCGCTTCAGCGCCAGCAGATCGAGGCCATCGAAGTTCACAAAGAGCAAATCAGGTTCTCGGGGGACATCCACGGCGCCCTGCACTCGCTGCTGTCCAAACCCGGCCCCGGGGTCAAAGGATTTGCCCTGCTGGCCGAGGAGAAGCCAGTCGCCTTCCTGCTGCTCAAACGTCCGCCGGTGCTGCCCGCGTGGGCCGACGAACACAGCGCCACCCTGCACGCCTTGCAAGTCGATCAGCGAGCTCAGGGCAAAGGCTATGGAAAGGCCTGCCTGCAAGCCTTGCCCGACGTGGCACGCCAGGCGTTTCCAGAAATAAAAGCGTTGGAATTATCGGTGGACGCAGACAACGAAGCGGCCATCGCGCTCTATGCGAAATTCGGCTGGGTCGACAGCGGCGAAGCGTACAAGGGCCGGATCGGCTATGAACGGCGCATGAGTCTGGTTTTTTGAGGCGCTTGCTGCAAGGCTGAGCGACAGCCTTCACGAACACAACACCTACACCTTGTGGGAGCGAGCCTGCTCGCGATAGCGGTGCGTCAGACGACATCATCGGTGGCTGAGCCACCGCTATCGCGAGCAGGCTCACTCCCACAGGGGTCTGCGCTGTTTGATAGAGGTTTACAGCGCCAACACCATCTCATGCCACGCCATGCCGCCGTGGTCGGATTCCGAAGGCTTGATGTAGGCGAATCCGAATCCGGCATAGAGCGGAATGTGTCGTTCCTTGCACATCAAATGGATATGGGTCTTTTTCAGACCTCGCATCCGCTCGATGAATTCAGCCATCAATCGTTTGGCCAAACCCTGCCCCTGATAATCCGGGTGCACCACCACCGACATGATCACCACTTGCGGGCCGGCCGGGTCGTGGCCGATCAGTTCCTTGAAGGCTTCATCGGACATTTGCACCTGAAACGCCGCACCTGAATTGATGAAGCCGGCGACCACGCCGTCGACTTCAGCGACGATGAACCCCTCGGGCCAGGTGGCGATGCGGGTGGCGATTTTTTCCCGGGTGGCGGCTTCGTCACCTTCGTAGGCAACGGTTTCGATAGCGTAGCAACGGTCCAGGTCAGCAGGAATGACGTGGCGGATGACGGTGTTCATGGCAGCTCGGAATCAGCGAATGAGAAGGCTTGGGATCATAGATTAATAAGGTGTTCATATCGATCACCGCAGGCGCCGTAAAGCCTGCGTATAGGCGCTGTCATTGCTCGTTGGTGTGGATTATTGATGTGTCCTGTCTCTGGACATCAATAGGGGGAACTCACCATGAGCAGCGTTCAGATAGGTCTTCTTATGCTGTTGGGCATCAGCACGTTTGGCTTCATCACGTTGTCGATCGACCTGATGCGGGCGCGACGGATGAAGCGAGGCAAGTAACATCGAGAGGCGCACGTTCGGTCCGCCTCTCGATGCGCTCATTGCTCTTTGATCGGCAGCCAGATTTCCAGCTTTCCGGTGTTGAGTTTCGGGTTGAAGTCTTCGCTGTAGCGTTCGAATTCCGGCGCGTCCACCGCCTGATAAATGGACTTTGGCAGCCAGGTTTTCCAGATGTATTGAAAAGTCTTGGGCAAAGTGTCCAGTGAACCCTTGTGCTCGAACACCGCATATTGCTGGGGCTGAACCTCGATCCAACGGTACTTCTCGGGCAGGTCATCGAGCTTGCTGATTTCCACGCCGGCAATGTATTCGAAACCACCTTTGCCATCCGGATTGCAGCAGATGCCGTACGTTACTTCGCCTTTTTGACCGGGAATCTTGCCAATCTCGGGGATGAATTTTTCCCAGAGGTCGGGGATTTTCCTGGAGGTTTCCTGGGTAAATCGCCCGCCAAAACCGGCAATGAGCAAAAAGTGCCCATGTTCGATGCGTGGCTCGGCCGGTTCGACAAATGTTTGCTCATCCATGACTCAACTCCTGAGACGAAAAAAGTGGGTTCGGCTGGGAGTATAGAAGCCCGAACCGATTCGCCCACTTACAGGGCCTGCAACTGCTCGACGGCGCCCGAGCCAATAAACTCGTTGTAGCCCGATAGAATCACGTAGACCGCGAAATAGCAGAAGATAGCCGCCGATGCCATGTAGGAGTAGCGCAGCAGTTTGTCGCCCAGCAACTTGCCGCCGTGACTCGCAGCGAAACACAACGCGACGCACCAGAGCACGCCAGCGCAGAGAAATCCGCCGAGAAACAACGCCGAACTCAGGGCGCCACTGCCGCCGGAGCGCGCGATCAAGGTGCCGCCCACCGCGGCGAACCACAGGATTGCGCTGGGGGATGACATGGCGAGGAAGATGCCGCGAAAAAACTCCTTGCGATGGGAGTTCTGCCCCACTTCCGCAGACTGCGCCAGCACCGCCTCATGGTGAATCGCCGAGTAGATCATCTTCGCCGCGAAATACACCAGCAACGCCGAACCGCCGATCCACAGTACCCAGCGCACGGTTTCGTACTGCAGCAAAACCGTCATGCCCGCCAGTGCCAGCACCGCGTAGATCAGGTCGCCGACACAGGTCCCCAACCCCAGCGCAAAGCCTTGAAAATAGCCGCGCTGCATGGCCAGGGTGATCATCGCGATGTTGGCCACGCCGATATCCAGGCACAGCGAAAGGCTCAGCAAGAAGCCGCTGGTAAATTCCATCAACCGATTTCCTTCGGAAAAATTTGTTTACAGAGTCGCTGGACAGTGTGCCATACCAGCCCTTATCTTCCGCAACAGGCCACCGCAGTGGCCAGCGTCGCTCGGACGGTTCCGGGCGCTCACGTTATCCGAGGCAACAATGGCCAACCCAGGTTCGCCGCGCCGCTTTGCGCGCATAGATCGACTCCCCCCTTACGTATTCAACATCACTGCCGAGCTGAAGATGGCCGCCCGTCGTCGTGGCGAAGACATCATCGATTTCAGCATGGGCAACCCTGATGGCCCTACCCCGCCGCACATCGTCGAAAAACTGGTGACCGTCGCCCAGCGCGAAGACACCCACGGTTACTCGACGTCCAAAGGCATTCCGCGTCTGCGCCGGGCGATTTCCAACTGGTACAAGGATCGCTACGCGGTCGATATCGACCCGGAAAGCGAAGCCATCGTGACCATCGGTTCCAAGGAAGGCCTGGCGCATTTGATGCTGGCCACCCTCGATCAGGGCGACACGGTCCTGGTGCCGAACCCGAGCTATCCGATTCACATCTACGGTGCCGTGATTGCCGGCGCCCAAGTGCGTTCGGTGCCGCTGATTCCTGGCGTGGACTTCTTCGCCGAACTGGAAAGCGCCATTCGTGGTTCGATCCCGAAACCGAAAATGATGATCCTCGGCTTCCCGTCCAACCCCACGGCCCAATGCGTGGAGCTGGATTTCTTCGAACGCGTGATCGCGCTCGCCAAACAGTACGACGTTTTGGTGGTGCACGACCTGGCTTACGCCGACATCGTCTACGACGGCTGGAAAGCCCCGTCGATCATGCAGGTGCCGGGCGCCAAGGACATCGCGGTGGAGTTTTTTACCCTGTCCAAGAGCTACAACATGGCGGGCTGGCGCATCGGTTTCATGGTCGGCAACGCCGAACTGGTCAACGCCCTGGCGCGGATCAAGAGTTATCACGACTACGGCACGTTCACTCCATTGCAGGTCGCGGCCATTGCGGCGCTGGAAGGCGATCAGCAGTGCGTCAAAGACATCGCCGAGCAGTACCGGCAGCGACGCAACGTGCTGGTCAAGGGCCTGCATGAACTGGGCTGGATGGTCGAGAATCCGAAAGCTTCTATGTACGTCTGGGCAAAGATTCCCGAGGCGTATGCGCACTTGGGCTCGCTGGAATTCGCCAAGAAAATGCTCGCCGAGGCCAAGGTCTGCGTCTCGCCGGGTGTGGGATTCGGGGAATACGGGGATGATCATGTGCGCTTCGCGCTGATCGAAAACCAGGACCGGATTCGTCAGGCCGTGCGCGGGATTCGCGCGATGTTCCGGGCGGATGGGTTGGTCGGCAAAGCCAACGCCTGATCGATTAAGCAGACACAAAAAAACCGCAGCGATGCGGTTTTTTTGTACCTGATCGTTCCCACGCTCTGCGTGGGAATGCCGCCATGGACGCTCCGCGTCCACTGTGACGCGGAGCGTCACGGGATGCATTCCCACGCAGAGCGTGGGAACGATCAGTGCGACGGTGTGCTTAGACGAACATCGACAGCAGCAGGATAAAGCCCAGCGCCACAATGGACAGGATGGTTTCCATCGCGGTCCAGGTCTTGAACGTTTCAGCCACGGTCATGTTGAAGTATTGCTTCACCAGCCAGAAACCCGCGTCGTTGACGTGAGACAGGATCAACGAACCGGCACCGGTGGCCAGCACCAGCAGCTCACGGTTCACACCTGGAATCATCCCCACCACCGGCACCACGATGCCTGCGCCGGTAATGGTCGCCACGGTTGCAGAACCGGTCGCCACGCGAATCACCGCCGCCACCAGCCACGCCAGAAGGATCGGAGAAATCTGAGCATTCACGGCCATGTGGCCGATCACGTCACCCACGCCGCTGGTCACCAGCATCTGCTTGAAGCCACCACCGGCACCGATGATCAGAATGATCGCGGCGGTCGGCGCGAGACTGGCGTCGAGCAACTTCAGAATCTTGCTCGAACCCATGCCCTGCTTGTGGCCAAAGGTATACAGCGACAGCAGCAGCGCCAACAGCAACGCCGAGATCGGGTGACCGACCAGGTCCATGAAGGAGCGCGCGAAGTTGCCTTCCGGCAGCACCACGTCAGCAAAGGTCTTGAGCAACATCAGGAACACCGGCAGCAGCACGGTGACCAGGGTGATGCCGAAGCTTGGCAGCTCGGCCGCTTCCGGCTCGCGAGCCAGTTGATCCACCAGTTCCTGGTTAGGATGGCCGGGGATGTATTTGGAAATGAACGTGCCGTAGATCGGGCCGGCGATAATGGCCGTCGGCAGCGCAACGATCAGACCATAGAGAATGGTTTTACCGATGTCGGCACCGAACACACCGATGGCCAGCAACGGACCCGGGTGCGGTGGCACCAGGCCGTGAACGGCGGACAGACCGGCCAGCAGCGGGATACCGATCTTGATGATCGACACGCCGGTACGCCGGGCGACGATGAACACCAACGGAATCAGCAGCACGAAACCGATTTCGAAGAACAGCGGAATGCCGACCAGGAACGCGGCGAACATCATGGCCCACTGCACCTTGTCCTTGCCGAACGCCCGGATCAGGGTCTGGGCAATCTGATCCGCCCCGCCCGACTCGGCCATCATCTTGCCGAGCATCGTGCCCAGCGCGAGGATGATCCCGACGAAACCAAGCACCCCACCGAAGCCGTCCTGGAACGCCTTGATGATGGTGCCGATCGGCATGCCGGAAGTCAGCCCGAGGAACGCGGCGGCAATGATCAGGGCAATGAACGGGTGGAGCTTGAACTTGGTGATCAGGACAATAAGCCCGATCACCGTGACCACTGCATCGAGCAGCAGGAACGTCTCGTGGGACATGCCAAACATTAGGGGTGTCTCCTGGTTGTTGTTGTTATTAAAGCGGGTAATTCGCACGCCATAAGGACAGCGCTGTCTTTTCTGGCCCGACTCATACGGCGAGTTTCAGGCCGTGTTCCAGCCACCAGACATGCGCCTGCTTCGCCAATTGCTCGACGCTATGGTTCGACGCGTCCAGAGCCAGGGTCAGGGGCTCGCCAACGGGCGATTCAAGCGTGGCGAACTGGCTGTCGATCAGGGTCGATGGCATGAAGTGGCCAGGCCGGTGAGACACACGATCGGCGGCAACTTCAGGAGTCAGCTCAAGAAAAACGAAGCCCAGGCCAGGCAAGGCGCTGCGCAGACGTTCGCGATAACTGTGTTTGAGGGCCGAGCAGGTCAGCACCGGGCGCTCGCCCTTGGCATCCACGCGGCGCAGCTCATCGCACAGGCTGTCGAGCCAGCCGGCACGGTCTTCGTCGTCCAGGGGGATACCCGCGCTCATCTTTTCGATATTGGCGGCAGGGTGGAAAGTGTCGCCTTCAATGGCGGTCGCGCCGCTGAGTTGGCACAAGGCCTCGCTGACGCAAGTCTTGCCGCAACCGGCAACGCCCATGATGACCAGGGCGGTGATGGGATGATTCATGTAACACCTCAGCGCGCAGACAGCGCTACCTTTGACAGTTGTGACACTGGAACAAAAGCAGAAGTTGCCGACGCCTTCTTGTCATTTTTGTGGGTTGCAGCATGTTCGTTCCCAATGCCAAAAAGCGGGGATCAGGCAAACCCCGCTCACGCATTTGCAGCTGCATCGAGACAGCGCTACCTTAGTGCCTCGAATTTTGTTTGGCAAGCCGCTCGATGAACTCCCCTAAAAACGATAAAAATACGCGCACCACTGGCCGCCCGACCTTGAACGAAGTCGCACGCCTGGCTGGTGTCAGCCCGATCACCGCCTCCCGCGCCTTGCGCGGTGTCAGCACAGTGGCCACCGAACTGGTGGAAAAAGTGCAGAAAGCGGCGCTTGAACTCAACTACGTGGTCAACCCTGCTGCCCGGGCGTTAGCCTCGGCCCAGAGCCATTCGGTGGTGGTTCTGGTGCCGTCGCTGTCCAACTTGCTGTTCATTGATACGCTGGAAGCCATTCATCAGGTTTTGCGCCCCAAGGGCTTCGAAGTCCTGATCGGCAACTTCCATTACTCGCGCGATGAAGAAGAAAACCTGCTGCGCAATTACATGGCGTATCAGCCGCGCGGTTTGCTGCTGACCGGTTTCGACCGCACTGAAAGTTCTCGGCGGATGATCGAGGCGAGCAACATCCCGTGCGTGTACATGATGGAACTGGACAGTGCGGCGGGCGTGAACTGTGTGGGCTTTTCGCAACTCGCCGCCGGCGAAACGGCAGCCGAGCATTTGCTGTCCCGTGGGCGCAAACGCCTGGCCTACATCGGCGCGCAGCTGGACCAACGCACGTTGTTGCGTGGCGAAGGTTTCCGCAAGGCGCTGCAAAAGGCCGGCTTGTATGACCCGGATCTGGAAATACTGACACCGCGCGCCTCCTCCGTCGGTTTGGGTGGCGAGTTGTTCCTACAGCTTATTGCCGCTCATCCGGATGTCGATGCGATCTTCTTCGGCAACGACGACCTGGCGCAGGGCGCGCTGCTGGAAGCCATGCGCTGCGGGATCAAAATCCCCGAACGCGTAGCGATCCTCGGCTTCAACGACCTGCCTGCCTCGGCGCACATGGTCCCGCGCCTGAGCAGCATCAGCACCCCGCGCGAGGCCATTGGCCGCCGTTCGGCGGAGTTGATGTTGACGCTGCTGGCCGGCAATTCAGTGGCAAAACCGGTGCAGGACATGGGGTTTGAGTTGAAGGTGCGCGAGAGCACCTGACCGATGGGAGCGAGCTGGCACCCCACAGTGAATCGCCGCGTGCTTGAACGGCGCGTCGTTCAAGCAGTGGGATTTCAACTAACCTTGATAGTGCTCCCCTGCATCTGTGCTCAGCCCGCATCGGCGCAATACGATCCTGCTCGAAATGTCTGTTAGATTCCTGAAGCGTCGAATCGCTAACGGAGTAGCCCAATGGAACATGCACTGAAAATTCTGGGTAAAGCCTCCTCCATCAACGTCAGAAAAGTTCTGTGGACGTGTGAGGAACTGGGCGTTCCCTACGAACGAGAAGACTGGGGCGGCGGTTACGCGTCGACCCACACGGCGGAGTTTCTCCGGCTCAATCCCAATGCCCAGGTCCCGGTGATCATCGATGAGGCGGGCGTGCTGTGGGAGTCGAACACCATCTGCCGTTATCTGGCAGGCAAACACCACAACACCGACTTGCTGCCGCACGAACCGGCGGCACGCGCTCGGGTCGAGCAGTGGATGGATTGGCAAGCCACTGAACTCAACAGCTCCTGGAGCTATGCCTTTACGGCACTGGTGCGCAAGGACCCGGAGTTCCAGGATCCGCATCACATCGCCGCCGGCGTACGCGGCTGGAACCAGAAGATGGGCATCCTCGAGCATCAGCTCGCAACCACCAAAGCCTATGTCGCCGGACCACACTTCACCCTGGCCGATATCGTCATCGGCTTGTCCGTCAACCGCTGGCTGATGACGCCGATGGAGCGCCCCGACTACCCGGCCATCGATGAGTATTTTCAGCGATTGGCACAACGTCCCGGTTTCCTGAAATACGGCTGCAACGGCCTGCCTTGAGCGCCCTGCGCTACAAATCACTAAAAACCGAACATCTGCTGCAATAACCGGGCGAATCTCGGTGCAAAGCCGCCGAGATTCACAACCATTGATTCCGATAGCAGGCTAAGCTTCTCCATCAATAAGAAATGGACAAGCCCATGACTGCGCCTACCCCAACCGTCGCTCAAACAGACGGCATCGATCCCGTTCGCGCCGCGCAGATTTCTGCACGCATCGACCGACTTCCCGCCGTGGCGACCCTCTGGCGCCTGGTGGCGCTGCTCTCGATCGGTGGTTTTTTCGAACTCTATGACCTGTTCCAGACGGCCTATATCAGCCCGGGCCTGATCCGCGACGGCATCTTCGCCACCGGCAGTCAGGGCGTGTTCGGTTTCTCTGACCAGGCAGCGTTCGCCTCCGCGACGTTTCTCGGGCTGTTCCTTGGCGCGAGTTTGCTGAGCCCGCTGGCCGACCGTTTCGGACGCCGCGCGATCTTCACCTTCGCACTGATCTGGTACACCGTCGCGACAGTGGCGATGGGCGTTCAGAGTTCGGCACTGGGCATTATCTGCATGCGGTTTCTGGTGGGCATCGGACTAGGTATCGAGCTGGTGACCATCGATGCTTACCTCTCGGAACTGGTGCCTAAACGCATGCGCAGTTCGGCGTTTGCCTTCGCCTTTTTCGTGCAGTTTCTGTCGGTGCCGGCGGTGGCGCTGATGTCGTGGTGGCTGGTGCCACAGGCGCCGTTCGGTGTGTCCGGCTGGCGTTGGGTGGTGTTGGCGAGTGCGGTATTTGCGCTGTTCATCTGGTGGCTGCGTTCACGGTTGCCGGAATCACCGCGCTGGCTGGCCCAGCATGGCCGGTTCGACGAGGCCAGCGCGATTGTCGATGACATCGAAGCGCGCTGCGTGAAAGATCAGGGCAAGCCATTGGACGAGCCGGAACTGGCCGCCGTGGACATTCAAG
This sequence comes from Pseudomonas sp. JAI111, assembly GCF_024809425.1. Lineage (NCBI taxonomy): Bacteria > Pseudomonadati > Pseudomonadota > Gammaproteobacteria > Pseudomonadales > Pseudomonadaceae > Pseudomonas > Pseudomonas sp. JAI111. The sequence continues at coordinate 462,648 of NZ_JANUCB010000002.1, forward strand.
GCACTGGCCGCTTCGCCGATATCTGGCAGCCCCCCTATCGTCGTCGGGCGCTGATGCTGATTGTCTTCCACGTGTTCCAGGCCATCGGCTTCTTCGGCTTCGGCAACTGGCTGCCAGCGCTGCTTTCCGGTCAGGGCGTGAGTGTCACGCACAGCTTGATGTACGCGTTCATCATCACCCTCGCCTACCCGCTCGGGCCGCTGCTGTTTGTGAAGTTTGCCAACCGTTTTGAAAACAAGTGGCAGATCGTCGGTTCGGCACTCGGTGCGATGACCTTCGGTACGCTGTTCGCGATGCAGACCAGCGCCTTCGGCCTGATCTTCTGCGGAGTGATGATTACTTTCTGCAACGCCTGGCTGAGCTTCAGCTATCACTCTTATCAAAGTGAATTGTTCCCCACCAACATCCGCGCCCGCGCCGTGGGGTTCTGTTATTCGTTCAGCCGATTGTCGACGGTGTTCAGCAGTTTGCTGATCGGGATTTTCCTCGAGCACTTCGGCACGCCGGGCGTGCTGGCGTTCATTGTCGCCAGCATGCTGATCGTGATGTTGACCATCGGCTGGTTTGGCCCGCGCACCCGCAACCTGGCGCTGGAAAATATCGCGCACCGCTGAGACGTCGGCGGTCGATGGCTGCCGCCCAGCGGCAAACGTTGACCGCCCGCCGCGTGCAACCTGTCCCTTCAGGCCCGGCAAACGCGGGCCCGGGACAACGGCACGCTAATTGCTCGATTCCATAGATCAGTCATTACCTGCAGGTTTATCCGTCATGTTTGTCAGTGCAAAACAAGCGCAGATTATTCCCCTGGCCAAGAAGCTCGGCAAAGACCCGGCGGCCGAAGTGGCGGCCGGGCTGCAGAGCGGCGTTCAGAACTCGATGTTTCAAGCCTTTCAAACCAATGGGCAGGCGCAGGTTCAGTCGTCCGCCACTGGACAGGCCACCCAGCAAGTCAGCGAGGCCAGCAAAATCAGCGACAACGTCAATGAAGCGTTCGCCAAAACCCGAGTGGCGCTGCAAGCCGCCGACTCTGCCAAGCTGCCAGCCAACGCTCAAGCCAAGGCCACTGACAGCACGGCCATGACCGACTTCAAGGACTACATGAGCAAGACGCCGGAACAGCGTATGCACGACAGTATCCTGAAAGAGATGGGCATCACCGAAGAAGACCTCAAAGCCATGCCGCCAGAAAAACAACTGGCCATTAGCAAAGAGATCGCCCAGCGCATGGAAGACAAGATGAAGCTGGCGTCGACCGAGAAAGCTGGCGACAGCAGCACTGCAAAAGACACGCCTCAGGTAGTCGACAAATTCCTTGCTTCACTTTGAAGACACAGGGACTTTTTGTAGGAGCCAGCCGTTCGGCTCCTACAAAGGCATTGCCGCGACTCAGATGATCTGCAACGTCGAATTAAATTGACTGATCGCATCCACCACATGCCGCGAGCCCTGCTGAATTTCCAGAATCACCTCGCCCGCCTCGTTCGCCAGTTCCACTCCCAGACCGGTTCGGCTCAAGCTCGATTGCATGCTCGTCACGGCGCTCATCGATAAATCGTGGTTCTTGCGCACCACGTCGACAATCTCCACCGTCGCCTGACTCGTGCGTGCCGCAAGGCTGCGAACTTCGTCGGCCACCACGGCAAACCCGCGTCCGTGGTCGCCGGCCCGCGCGGCTTCGATGGCCGCATTCAGCGCCAGCAGGTTTGTCTGGTCGGCGATGCCGCGAATGGTCTGGACGATGGTGCCGATGATGTCGGACTGCTTGCTGACCGCATCGATGCTCTGCGCCGCTTCGTTCAAGTCCCGGGAAATGTCCTGGATGATCTGCACGGTTTGCTGCACCACTTGAGACCCCTTCTGCGCGCAGGCATCGTTTTGCACCGAGGTGCTGTGGGCCGACTCCGCTGCGGTCTGCAACGTCGTCACTTGCTCGGTGATGTCGCTGGCAAACTTCACCACTTTGTACAAACGGCCCTTGGCATCGAACAACGGGTTGTAAGAGGCCTCAAGGAACACCGTATGCCCGTGCTTGTCTTTGCGCTCGAAACGGTGCGAGTGATATTCGCCGCGATTGAGTGAAGCCCAGAACGCCTTGTACGCCTGCGACTCGGATTCGGCGCGGTGGCAAAACAGGCTGTGATGCTGGCCGATCACTTCGTTGAGCGAGTAATGCATCGTCTTCAGAAAGTTGTCGTTGGCGGTGATGACTTTGCCTTCGGGGGTGAACTCGATCACCGCCATGGAACGGCCAATCGCAGAGAGCATGCTTTCTTCTTCGTGTTCCTTGTAAACCCTGTCGGAAATATCCGTTGCGACTTTGATCACGCTTTTAACCTGGCGATCGGCACCGAACACCGGCATATAACTGGCCTCGAGCCAAACTTCCTTGCCTTGCTTGTTCAACCGCAAAAACGTACCGCCAACAGGTTCGCCACGAGCCAGGTCTCGCCACAACTTCGCGTATTCCTCACTGCGGTAGAACGCTTCTTCGCAAAAGATCCGGTGGTGTTTGCCGCGAACTTCTTCGGCGCTGTAACCCATTGCGCGGCAAAAGTTGTCGTTGGCATCGAGCACGATGCCCTCCGGGGTGAACTCAATCATGGCCATCGAGCGGCTGACCGCCGCCAACTTGGCGTTGGCTTCGCTCAGCGCGCAACTGAATCGTTGGATTTCCTGAAGGTCAGCCTTGTGATGTAGGTTAAACATGGTCGTATCACCTTAAGCGCGTTCTTTTGATTGATGAAAGTTCTTCGGTCTTTCAACGGCTCTACCAAATCGCTTCTTGGTACAGGCACACGCGTTCCTCCACGGGAGGAAATGTCAGGTGATCAATGATGTTCAATCGGAGAGTCCATGCAGCAGCACTCTGATCAAGACATCCTTCTCTTGATAGCCCGGAACCGGGCCAGCCCTAACGGTTTCATCAGTAATTCCCTTTAGCGCACAGCTTCCTTGTTGTTCAGTATGGTGCCGTGGGTTGCGCACGTTTGCGGTGTCATTGGCTATCGCCAGCGACATAGTCAGTTACAAGTCAGCTTAGACAGGAGCAGAGAAGGCGCAAGGCCACTAGTCAGCCAGCATTGAGGACAAAATCGGTTCAGCGAGCATGTTGAGCAATGCTTGCACGGCGGCTGAAGGTTCCCGGGTCGGCGTGACCACCAAGGCAAACTCGCGCTCGATACGCGGGTGGACTGGCATCACACGCAGGCCTTGGCGATGAGTGGGCAGCGTCAATTCGGGCACCAGCGTCACGCCGATGTTTTCCCGCACCAGCGTGAACGCGCTGCTCCACTCCCGGACCTCGACCCGAACGTCACGTAACTGCAAACCGGCATCTGCGGCCAGGCTGCGAGCGTTGGTTGAACAACCGCCCGTGGCCAACACGAAAGGTTCCTGCACCAACTCCGCAAGGGTAATGCCGACCTCGTTCGAACGGCGCGCCAAGGGATGACCGAGCGGGACGACGGCCATCCAGGCATCACGTCCCAAATGACTGGCCTTGCGCTCGGGGGGCGGGTTCAACACCACGCCGACATCCACCAGCCCGGCGTCGAGCAGTGCTTCAATTTCATCGTCGCTGACCTCAAGTGCCACCACTTCAATGCCGGGATAGAGCCGATTGAACTGGCGCAACAATGGCGGCAGGAACGTAGCCAGCACCATGGGGAAACTGGCCAGGCGAATCGTGCCGCGTTGAATGCCTTTGGCGGCATCGACGCTGCTGCGAATATTTTCCAGGGCTCCAAGCATCGTTCGTGCGTGTTCGATCACAGGCAAGCCGATGGCCGTCGGCAACGTTTGGCGATTCTCCCGACTGAACAGTTGAACGCCCAATGTTTCTTCAATCAAGGCCAACGCCTGACTCGCCCCTGACTGGGTCATGCCAACGCGCTCGGCGGCCCGGGTGATGTTGCCGGTATCAGCCACCGCCACCACCATTCGCCAATGCATCAGATTCATCATGGCAGTAGCTTTCCTTATGGCTGTGTTCTGAAAGAGTAATTTTACCGAGGGCACCGCGCACTATGACACTGGCGTAAATCCCCAACCAGAGCCCTCCCGATGAAGTTGTATTACACCCCCCAAGCCTGCTCGCTGGCGCCGCATATCGTGCTGCGTGAACTGGATCTGCCATTCGAATTGATCCGCGTTGATAACCGCACCAAAAAAACGGTTGAGGGCGATGACTTCCTCGCGATCAACCCAAAGGGTTACGTCGCGGCCTTGCAGCTGGATAACGGCGAAGTGTTGACCGAAGGCCCGGCGATCTTGCAATACCTGGCGGACCTGCGACCGGACGCAAACCTGGCACCGGCGAGCGGGACGTTCCAGCGGGTACGGTTGCAAGAGTGCTTGAACTTTGTCTCGACAGAGATTCATGGCGGACTGGGCTGGCTGTTCAATTCGCAGTTTCCGGAGACGGTAAAAGCGCTGATCAAAGAGAAGCTGTTCAAGCGATTGGCGGTGTTGAACGAAACGCTGGGGCGGCAAGATTATTTGCTGGCGGGTGGGTTCGGCATCGCCGATGCGTATCTGTTTACGGTGCTGCGCTGGGCGCCACTGTTTGCCATTGATTTGAATCAGTGGCCGGCGTTGGTGCGGTTTCAGGCCAGCATTGAGCAACGGCCAGCAGTGAAAGCCGCGTTGGCTGCGGAGTTGGTGTAGACCGCGACATCGCCGCTCCCACACTGGGTCTGAGGCTTACACACATTTTGTGCTCTCAGCAGATCCAATGTGGGAGCGAGCCTGCTCGCGAATGCAGTCGCTCATGCGTCGCAAAACATCAGGAAAAACTACAGGCTCGCACTCACCTTGCTCGCCACTTCCCCCGGCACCCAGCCCTTCCAGATCTGCGGCTGATCCCGCAAAAACGCTTCTGCGACTTGACGCGGTTGCTGGCGTTTTTCGCTCATTTGCCCCAGCGTCTGGTTAAGCAAATCGATCGGAAAGTCGACTTTTTCGAAGAACGCCACCAGGTCCGGGTATTGCGCCTTGAACGGTGCGGACACGCCAATGGCCAGGCTCGCCGGCATGGAACGGGTGCCCTTGGGATTGGGGTTATTGGCATCGGCCAGGGTTTTCCACGCCTCGGCGTTAAAGGCCGGTTCTTCGAGCTTCACCAGTTTGAAGCGCCCCAGCAGCGGCGTCGGCGACCAGTAGTAGAACAACACCGGTTTGCCACGGCGGATCGATGACGCGACCTCGGCATCCAGCGCAGCGCCAGAGCCTGTACGGAAGTTGACGTAACTGGCGGTCAGGTCGTAGGCCTTGAGTTTCTGGCTGTTGACGATCTCCGAGGTCCAACCGGTCGGGCTGTTGAGGAAGCGTCCGCGGCTAGGGTCTTCGGGATCGCGGAACACGTCCTTGTAGCGGGCCAGGTCGGCGACGGATTTCAGTTCCGGGGCCAGGGGTTTGATGCCGCGCTCCGGGTCGCCCTTGATCACGTATTCCGGCACCCACCAACCCTCTGTGGCGCCTTTGACCGTGTCACCCAAACCAAACACTTTGCCCTCGGCGGACGCCTTGACCCACGCCGGACTGCGACCCGCCCATTCTTCGCCGATCACCTGGATGTCATTCTTGGCCAGCGCTGCTTCGAGGCTGACGGTGCTGCCCGGTAACGTGTCGGTCGGGTAGCCATAGCCTTTCTCGACGATCAGACGCAGGATTTCGGTGATCAGGCTACCGCTTTCCCACGTGATATCGCCAAAGTGAATCGGCGCGGCTTTTTCAGCAGCCGGCACGTGGGTTGCGACGAGGCTCAGCGCCAACAGCGAACTGCCGAGCAGGGTTTTGATCGATCTCATGCGGACCTCCGGGTCAGGGCATTCAAGGGTTGGTTGGCGCTGTGCCGGTCGCACAGTGCCTGGGAGCGGGTCATGTAGACGCTGACCGAGCGTTGGGAGATGCCCAGCTCGGCGGCGATTTGCGGGTACGTCAGCCCGTCGACGCGTGACAACAGGAAGGTCTCCCTGACTTTGCCCGGCAAGCGTCCAAGCGTCTGGTCGAGGCCCTGCAATGCCTGGCTGAGTTGCGCCAGTTCCTCAGGCGATTTCACGGATGGGTGATCGTCGTGTTGCAACTGGTCGAGGTGCTGGTGCTCCTGTTTGCGGCGACGCCAGAGCTGATAGATCAACCGGCGGGCGATGGTGGTGAGCAAGGCACGAGGCTCGCGAATCGGTGTCAGCCCTGGGGATTGCAGCAGTTGCACGAAGGTTTCAGCGGCGACGTCTTCGACGCTGGGGCTGGCGCCCAGATGCCGACGCAAGTGTGCGCACAGCCAGGAATAATGGGTGCGGAACAAGCTGTCGATGTGGTTGCGATGGGATACGTCGGTGCCGGACATAGAGGCTCCAAGGTTTGGGGTCGCTGAATGTCCGGTGATCCGGTGGCGCGATCCTAGCAAGGAGCCTTATTCTTTAATAATACTTAAAATGAATTTTTATATTCTATTTGGGAATTAATCGATAAAAGATCGCAGCCTCGTTTCACTCGACAGCTCCTACAGGTAAACGATGATCCGTGTAGGAGCTGTCGAGTGAAACGAGGCTGCGATCATTCGAGCTAGCGAAAAAGCCCATAGCCCAATACTTCAGCCTCCTGTTGATAATCGAGCACCACCTGATAGTCGCTTTCAGTGGCCGGCAACACTTCATGCAGTCCCAGGATCTCAACGACGTCGGGCAACCTTTTCAGGGTCTGATTCATCGCCTGGCGCATCTGCTCTGCCTGGCCATCCGTGACGCCCAAAGCCGTGATGTACGGCAAGGTCGGGCTGAACGCGCTTCGGGCAACGATGCGTAATCCGGCGACTTCTTGCTCGGCATGTCGCGCCAGATAGGCGAAGGTCACACTGTCGATGGCCGCCAGGTCCGCACGATCTTCGCGCAGCCAACGCAGGCTCTCGCGGTGGCTACCGCTGATGGCGACACTGGAAAAGAATTGCCCGTCGCGATGCAGCGGCGCCAGGCGGTGCCGCAACAGGTTCATGCCGCTGTTGGAGTCTTCGCCGTTGATCACGCCGCGACTGTCGCGCCAGTCGGACAAGGTCCGCCGTGGGTCATCGGCGCGGCTCAGGAGCAGGCTGCAATGATTGCCGCCGGTGCTGTCTGGGAGCTCGTAACGCGGTCGACCAATGACCCGGACCTTGCCGCGCAACGCGGTCATCAGCGGGTAGCCGCAGGTCTGGGTCAGCAGCAATTGCGGGGACAGCCAGAGGTCCATCAGCGACAGGCCTTCGGCGCTGAGTCGGGTGGTGCCCAGCTGCGCGATGATCTGCGCCAGCCACCGCTCGTTGGCCTGGCGGATTGGCTCGGGGGCGACGTACATCAGTAGTTCAGCGATGTGTTGTGTCATCGAAATCTTCCCATACAACCCTATTCCCCGGTGGGAGCGAGCCTGCTCGCGATAGCGGTGTTTCAGGCAACATCAATGTGAAAGGTACGCCCCCATCGCGAGCAAGCTCACTCCCACAGGGGTCAGATGTGGATCATGAAAAATCAGTGAAATGGATGCCTCGGGCTATCGATGGCCCTCACTCCATGCTGTCGCCACAACTGCCCATAACCCAGCAGCACAAATCCGCCGCTGCGCGCCTGCCACTGCTCGCGACGTGCGCGGTAGGCCCGGGGCAAGTCGTACCAAGGCAACCCTGGCAAGTCGTGGTGCACCAGGTGCAGATTGAGGTTCAGGAACAGCCAGCGCCACGGCCAGGCGGCTTCATTGATGACCGTGCGTTGCTCGGGCTGCACATGCGGACGGTGTTCATAGTAGGAGCGAATCATGGCAATCGACAGCGCCGGCACACTGATCAGCAACAGGTAATGCCACACCGGCAGCACGCTGTAGTTCGCGATGAAGATCAGCATCAGCAACGTCAATGCACCGTGGGTCAGCCACATGAACCAGGCTTGGCGCTCAGCCTTTTTCAGTCGCCGCAGTTCTTCCCGCGCCAGCGCCAGCAAGGCCAGTGGCGCGCCCAGCAGGAAGCGCCCGAGTACGGTTTTGTTCAGCCAGTGCAGGCTTTGTTCAAAAAGCGAACTGCCCTGCCACCGTTCTGCCGTCAGGTAACGACTTTCCGGATCGCGACCGGGAATGGTCAAGTCTTCGTCGCGGTGATGCAGCAAATGGCTGGCACGGTAAAGGGTGTAGGGATACCAGACGGCGAACGGCGCGTAGCCGAGGATTTTATTGAGCAATGGCCAACGGGTCGGATGCCCGTGAAGCAATTCGTGCTGCACCGACAACCAAAGCACCACCAGCGGAATGAGCAGCAACGTGCTCCACCACACCCCCAACCAATCACTCACCAGGACAAGGCTGAACCAGCCGCCATACACGCCGATCAGCAACAGCCAGGTCGGCCATTCGGTGCGAGCGGTCAGGCGTCGGCGCAGGGTTTCGATTTCTTCTCGATGGGCTGTATCGAAGTAATGGGACATGGCGTTGCTCAGATCGGGGACCAATCCCCTTCTGTGCAATGGCGCCGGGAAATCTTGCAGATTATTTTGAAGATCGTTCCCTCGCTCTGCGTGGGAACGATCAACCAATCAACACGGGATCAATGGCCGAACACATCCACTTTCTTGGCCTTCTTGTCCGCGCGCTTTTCATCGGCGGTTTTCGCCGGTTTTTTCTTTGCTGCTTTCTTTGAATCCATGCCTTTGGCCATGATACCTACTCCACTCATACGGGATGTGAGATCAGGTATACACCTATCGCTGCGCTCGTGTTCTTTTATAATCGCCCGCTTTGCGCACCGACAGTCCACGACCATGCCCGACACCCAGTACACCTTGCTCGAGGAGCCTTTGTGGCCCTTGATGAACAAATTTTATCGCGCCCACCAATCGTCGATGAAAGCCGTGCGCGACGCTCAATTGTGGGTTGCAAGGCGCGACGGGATCATTGGCGCGCTGTGTTTGCGGCCGGTGGCTGAAGGGCATTGGCTGACGGGGCTGTTCGTCGATCCGGCGTGTCGCCAACAAGGGATCGCTGGCACGTTGATCGCCGAGGCGGTCAAGGATGTCGAAGGCCCGGTGTGGCTCTTTTGTCACCCGGACCTGCGCGGCTTTTATGAGCGTCACGGGTTCACCTTCGACCCCGCGTTGCCCTATTCGATGGCCGAACGTTTGAGCCGTTATGCGCGCAGTAAACCGATGATTGCCATGGGTACGCAACTGGCCAAATAACGCACTAAAGCCATATGAAGATCAAATGTGGGAGCGGGCTTGCTCGCGAAAGCGGTGTGTCATTCAACGCTGATATTGACTGATACACCGCTTTCGCGAGCAAGCCCGCTCCCACATTGGTTTTGGGGTGATCAGTCGTCTGCGTTCGGATCGAGGTCCGGGAACATGACTTCCGTAAAGCCAAATTTGCTGAAATCGGTAATCCGCGACGGGTACAACCGACCGATCAGGTGATCGCATTCATGTTGCACCACCCGCGCATGGAAGCCCTCGGCGATCCGCACAATCGGCTGGCCCTTGGGGTCGAAACCTTCGTAGCGAATCTGCTGATAACGATCCACCGCACCGCGCAGGCCAGGCACTGACAGGCACCCTTCGAAGCCCTCTTCCATTACCGGGCTCAACGGTGTGATCAATGGATTGATCAGGATGGTCTGCGGCACCGCCTCAGCGTCCGGATAGCGTTCGCTGTGCTCGAATCCGAAGATCACCAGTTGCAGGTCGACGCCGATCTGCGGCGCGGCCAGGCCGACGCCGCCGACGCTTTCCATAGTCTGGAACATGTCGTCGATCAGTTGCCACAGCTCGGGGCTGTCGAACATTTCGGCGGGGACCGGCGGAGCAATGCGCAGCAGGCGTTCATCGCCCATTTTCAGGATTTCACGGATCATTTTATGACTTCATCAGGTTTAGGCTGGAGCGAGTGATCCCGAGCCAGTCCGGAAACGTGTTGTTTGGGTTCGTGATCGAGTTCGCCGGGGACTTTTTCGCCATCATTCTTGCCCTCGGTCGACATATGTTCGATCACTGCATTCATCTCCGCACCCAGCAACAGCACCGCCGCGGAAATGTAGAAGTACAGCAACAGCACAATGATCGCGCCGATACTGCCATACATGGCGTTGTAGTTTGCGAACTCCTTGACGTACAAACCAAAACCCACGGAGGCGCAGATCCACACCACCACCGCCAGCACCGAGCCTGGAGTGATAAAGCGAAACTCCTGTTTGACGTCGGGCATGACGTAATAGATCAGCGCCACCGCCACCATCAGCAGCACCACGACCACCGGCCAGCGCACGATGGTCCACAGCGTCACGATGAAGTCTTCGAGACCGACTTGCGAAGCGATCCAGCCCATCACTTGCGGCCCGAGTACCATCAACGCGGCGGCGATCAACAGCATGCCGGCGATGCCGACCGTGTAGATAATCGACAGCGGGATACGCTTCCACGCGGGCCGGCCTTCAACCACGTCGTAGGCGGCGTTCATCGCGCTCATCATCAACCGCACACCGGCCGACGCCGTCCACAGCGCGATCACGATACCAATCGACAGCAAACCACCCTTGGACTGCTGCAACTGGTCGATGACCGGGTTCACCTGTTCCAGCGCCTGGGGCGGCAGGACCAGTTCCGACTGCAGGCGCAGCCAGGAAAAGAAGTCAGGCAGGTGCAGGAAACCGATCAGGGCGATCAGAAAGAGGATGAAGGGAAACAGCGAGAACAGCATCTGATAGGCGAGCGCCGAGGCATAAGTCGACATCTCGTCGTCGATGAACTCGGTGACCGTGCGCACCATGACACGGTGCAGGCGCAGGCCTTTCATGTGAGGGAAAAACATTAGCGTCTCCTTTCGCCGCAATAAGGGTTGAAGTCGTGGCGACTCGGGGCCGTTTTCTACGTCAAATTAGCCTACTTGGCGTCTTTGAAACAATTTCGTTGTGCAAGTTCAGGGTGACACAAAAACGGCCATCCTTGGATGGCCGTTCGTGTTGCTCATCAAAGGCTGGATCAAGCCTTGTCGACGCCCTTTTTGATGGCGTCCTTGGCTTTACCGACCGCTTGCTGGGCCTCGCCTTTCTTTTCCTGAATCTTGCCTTCGACTTGCAGCTTGGTGTTGTCGGTTACTTTGCCGACACCTTGCTTGACGTTACCAGCTGCTTCGTTGGCCATGCCTTTTACTTTATCGCCAGTGCTGCTCATGGTGTTTCTCCTGTGAACAATTCAACGAGAAAAGTCGTTACATAAGGATTGACCGGAGGCTTTTGCGCGGAGTTTCATTTATTTTCGGTCGTACATTTCATCGTTCAGCGCAGGTTAGGCTTTATGTTTGTCGACCAACCCCCGAGAATGCGCAACGTATTCAGGCCATGGCGCTGAAGATCCAATCCCGTAGGAATGTTATGAAACTCGATAAAAAACAGGCCATTGCCCGCAGAAACCAGGAACTTGGCGGTGCTGTGCTTGGCGTCAACAATTGCCATTTCACCGAATTGAACCGCAATCGCAACATCTGGTGGTTCGATATCCCGGTCGCGCGCCTGGCCATTGGTCAGTACGAATGGGTTCACCTGCTGATGCACACACCGGACACCGACGAACTGCTGCACCTGAAAGTGCCGACGGTGTTCCTGCGTGAAAAGCTTGAAGGCCTGGTGGTGCGCAATGAAGGCAAGCGCAAAGCCGCTTTGAGCCTGGAACTGAGCGCCGACAAGGACTCGTTCCTGCAGGACATGCGTCCGGCGGGCACCAACGTCAATTTCGCGCCTTTCCGGCTCTGATTAGATCGTTCCCACGCTTTGCGTGGGAATGCCGCCCCGGACGCTCCGCGTCCGCTGCTGGGACGCAGAGCGTCCCGGGATGCGTTACCACGCAGAGCGTGGGAACGATCGGTCAGGTAATAAAAAGCCCCGCATCTGCGGGGCTTTTGTTTGATCAGGCGCCGACTTTCTTCACGCCCAGCTTCTTCAGCTCTTCGTCGCGCAACTCGCGGCGCAGGATCTTGCCGACGTTGGTCGTCGGCAATGCATCGCGGAACTCCACGGAGCGCGGAACCTTGTAGCCGGTCACGTTCGCACGCATGTGCTCCATCACCTGTTCCTTGGTCAATGTCACGCCCGGCTTGGCGACGACGAAAATCTTGATCGCCTCGCCCGACTTCTCGTCCGGCACACCGATGGCCGCGCATTGCAGCACGCCCGGCAGGGTCGCCAGCACGTCTTCGAGCTCGTTCGGGTAAACGTTGAAACCGGAGACCAGGATCATGTCTTTCTTGCGATCGACGATGCGCATGTAGCCGTCAGGCTGGATCAGCGCGATGTCACCGGTCTTCAACCAGCCTTCGCTGTCGAGGATTTCGTCGGTGGCGTCCTGACGCTGCCAGTAGCCTTTCATGACCTGCGGACCTTTCACGCACAGCTCGCCGATCTCGCCCATCGCCTGTTCAACGCCGGCATCATTGATGACTTTGCACACGGTCGACGGCACCGGAATACCGATGGTGCCGATCTGGATGTGCTGGATCGGGTTGACCGTGGCCACCGGGCTGGTTTCGGTCATGCCGTAACCTTCGCAAATGCCGCAACCGGTGACCGCTTTCCAGCGCTCGGCCGCAGCCAGTTGCAGGGCCATGCCGCCGGACAGGGTGATTTTCAGTGCCGAGAAGTCCAGCTTGCGGAAGCCTTCGTTATTGCACAGGGCGACAAACAACGTGTTGAGGCCGACGAAACCGCTGAATTTCCACTTCGACAGTTCCTTGACCATCGCCGGCAAGTCGCGCGGGTTGCTGATCAGGATGTTGTGGTTGCCGATCAGCATCATCGCCATGCAATGAAAGGTGAAGGCATAGATGTGGTACAGCGGCAACGGCGTGATCAGGATCTCGCAGCCTTCGTTGAGGTTGGAGCCCATCAGCGCCTTGCACTGCAACATGTTCGCCACCAGGTTGCGGTGGGTGAGCATCGCGCCCTTGGCCACGCCGGTGGTGCCGCCGGTGTATTGCAGCACGGCAACATCGCTGCTGGCCGGATTGGCTTCAGCCACTGGCTGGCCGTGGCCCTTGCTCAGTACATGGTTGAACTTGACGGCCTTGGGCAAGTGATACGCCGGGACCATCTTCTTCACATACTTGATGACACTGTTGACCAGCAGGCGCTTGAGCGGTGGCAGCAAGTCGGCCACTTCGGTCACGATCACGTGCTTGACGCCGGTTTTGGGCACGACGATTTCAGCCAGGTGCGCCATGTTGGCCAGGCAAACCAGGGCCTTGGCCCCGGAATCCTTGAATTGGTGTTCCATTTCCCGCGCGGTGTACAGCGGGTTGGTGTTGACCACGATCAACCCGGCGCGGATGGCGCCGAACACAGCAACCGGGTACTGCAATACGTTGGGCAGTTGCACGGCGATTCGATCGCCCGGCTGCAAGTCGGTATGCTGTTGCAGGTAAGCGGCAAAGGCGCCGGACAATTCATACAGCTCACCGTAGGTGATTGTCTTGCCCAGGTTGCTGAAAGCCGGCTTGTCAGCGAAGCGTTGGCAGGATCGTTTCAACACTGCCTGAATATTCGGATACTCGTCTGGATTGATTTCGGCAGCAATCCCAGCAGGGTACTTATCCTTCCAAAAGTCTTCGTTCATGGAAGCCCACTCCTCAGCAACGCGAATTCTTCACCGCATTTGATGCGATTATTATTGGTGTGTGTTTTTTATAGTGTCTTTTGTTGGTGAGTCTGGCTTTTTACGAGGCCGAGAAGTCACAAAGCGCGCCGAGAGTAGCAGCTTTGCCAAGGGTCGACTAGAGCCAAAAGCGGCCCCTACAGTCACTTTAGTGACTCAAGAATGGCAAGCGGTCATTTTAGAGCAAAAATTCTATAGCGCCTTGAAAGTCCCGTAAAATGGGGCTTTAGTCCCTAAAAGCATCGCGGGCAAGCCCGCTCCCACAAGGTTCACTGCTGATCCTGTGGGAGCGGGCTTGCCCGCGATTTGCGCGAAGCGCGGCCATTCATCGATCAGGCGATATCGCGCAACTCCCGCCGCAGAATCTTGCCCACCGGCGTCATCGGCAACGACTCACGCAAGACAATGTGCTTGGGCACTTTGTACGCCGTGAAGTTTTCCTTGCAGTAGGCCTTCAGCTCTTCGAGGCTGACCCCCGACTCGCGGGCCACCACAAACAACTTCACCGCCTCCCCCGAACGCTCGTCCGGCACGCCGATCACCGCGCAGTTGGCGACCTTCGGGTGAGCCATGACCACGTCTTCGATCTCGTTGGGGTACACGTTGAAACCCGAGACGATGATCATGTCTTTCTTGCGATCGACGATGCGCACGAATCCGTCCGGGTCGATCACCGCAATATCACCGGACTTGAACCAGCCCTCGGCATCCAGCACTTCGGCGGTGGCTTCGGGCTTGTTCCAGTAACCCTTCATGACCTGCGGGCCTTTGATGCACAGCTCGCCGCGCTCGCCCAAGGCCTGCTCGACGCCTTCATCGTTGATCACTTTGAGCGTGGTGCCCGGTACTGGCAGGCCGACCGTGCCGATCCGCGACTTGTCGCCATACGGGTTGGTGCACGCCACCGGCGAGGTTTCGGTCAGGCCGTAACCCTCGGTGATGCGGCAACCGGTGAGTTTTTCCCAGCGCTCGGCGGTGGCCTTGACCAGTGCGGTGCCGCCGGAGTTGGTGAGTTTGAGGCTGGAGAAATCCAGGGTCTTGAAGTCCGGATGGTCCATCAGCGCAACGAACAGCGTGTTGAGCCCCAGCAGCGCCGAGAACCGCCAGTTCTTCAGCTCCTTGATGAAGGCGCCGATGTCCCGCGGATTGGTGATCAGCACGTTATGGTTGCCGGTGACCATCATGCACATGCAGTTCGCCGTGAACGCATAGATGTGGTACAGCGGCAGCGGCGCGATCATCACTTCCTGCCCTTCGCGCAGCAGCGGCTGACCGTCGGTGCCGAACTGCCCCAGACAAGCCCGAGCCTGCTGCATGTTCGCGACCAGGTTGCCGTGGCTCAGCATCGCGCCCTTGGCCAGGCCCGTGGTGCCGCCGGTGTATTGCAGCACGGCGATGTCGTCGAGGCCGACTTTCAGCGGCTTGATGCCCAGGCCCCGGCCCAGACGCAACGCGCTCTTGAAAGAAATCGCCTGCGGCAACGAATACGCCGGGACCATCTTCTTGACCTTGCTCACCATCGTATTGACCAGCCAGCCCTTGGCGCCGGGCATCAGGTCGCCCATCTTCGCTTCGATCAGGTACTGGATGTCGGTGTCGGGCAGCACTTCCTCGACCTTCTTCCCGAACACGTTCAGGTACACCAGCGCCCGGGCACCGGAGTCCTTGAATTGATGGCGCATCTCCCGCGCGGTGTACAGCGGGTTGGTGTTGACCACGATCAGCCCGGCGCGCAAGGCGCCGAACACGGCAATCGGGTAATGCAGGACGTTGGGCATCTGCACCGCAATGCGATCCCCCGGCACCAGGTCGGTGTGGGCTTGCAGGTAGCCGGCGAACGCCAGGCTGTGGCGTTCCAGTTCGGCGTAGGTCAGGGTCACGCCCATGCTGCTGAACGCGGGACGATCAGCGAATTTCTTGCAGGAACGCTCGAACACCTCAAGCACCGACTTGTAGGCCCCAAGGTCAATATCCAGGGGCACGCCGGCCGGGCGTTTGTCATTCCAGAAATCAGGTTGCATTGTTCTTGTCCTCTTTACCTGAACCTATCCGGGGCCGCGTTTCTGTCTCTGTTCAAAAAACAAAAAGCGAAAGGCGGAGCTCCACGGACACTAGCAGCTATGGCGAATCAGGCAAATACGACAGGCACCGTCATTGATCATGTGAATCTTCCAGCCGTGGCGTGGCCTGATCAGACGGCAAGCGCGGGATGCGCTATACAATGCAGCGACGCCCATGCCATGCAGTCCCATGCAAAGGAATCGCCATGATCCACGACACTTTCTGGCTGACCGCGAGTGACCGCAGCCGCCTCTTCGTCAACCAGTGGCTGCCCGCCGCGCCGCTGAAAGCAGTGATTCTGTTGGCGCATGGCATGGCCGAGCACAGCGGACGCTATGCCCGTCTGGCGGAAAAATTCTGCGAACAGGGTTATGGCGTCTACGCGCCGGACCTGCGCGGACATGGCAAAACTGCCGAAAACGGGACGCTCGGCCATTTCGCCGATGACGATGGCTGGTGCAAAGTCGTCGGCGACCTGGCCAGTCTCAACCAGCACATCGGCCAGCAGCACCCCGGCGTGCCGATCGTGCTGCTTGGTCACAGCATGGGCAGCTACATCGCCCAGGCTTATTTGCTGCACCACAGCGCCAGCCTGCATGGCGCGGTGCTCAGCGGCTCGAATTTCCAACCGGTGGCGCTGTATCGCGCGGCCCGCCAGATTGCCCGGCTCGAACGTTTGCGCCAAGGCCCGAAGGGTCGCAGCGCGCTGATCGAGTGGCTTTCGTTCGGCTCGTTCAACAAGAAATTCAAACCGGCGCGCACGCAGTTCGACTGGCTCAGCCGCGATCCGGCGCAGGTCGACTTGTACGCCAATGACCCGCTTTGCGGCTTTCGCTGCACCAATCAACTGTGGATCGATTTGCTCGGCGGCTTGCAGCAAATCAGCAAAGCGTCCAATCTCGCGCAGATTGATCCGGGCCTGCCGTTGCTGGTGATTGGCGGTGAATGTGATCCAGTCAGCGAAGGCAAACGTCTGAAAGACCTGGCCCACGCACTTCGCGAGGCTGGCAGCCGCAACCTGCAACTGACTATTTACCCTCAGGCCAGGCACGAACTGTTCAACGAGAGCAACCGCGATGAAGTGATCAACGACGTGTTGAACTGGATTGCGCAGACGCTGAGCCACCGCCGGCCGCCCAGATCGGAATAGTTTTTTTGTGAATTTATTTATTCGTGACAGGAATTGAAACAGATGACCCAGGTTACCAACACCCCTTACGAAGCCCTCGAAGTCGGCCAGACCGCCAGCTATAGCAAGACGGTCGAAGAGCGCGACATTCAGTTGTTCGCCGCCATGTCCGGCGATCACAATCCAGTTCACCTGGACGCCGAATTCGCCGCTGGCACCATGTTCAAGGAGCGCATCGCTCACGGCATGTTCAGTGGCGCGTTGATCAGTGCCGCCGTTGCCTGTGAATTGCCTGGGCCGGGGACGATTTACATCGGCCAGCAGATGAGCTTTCAGAAGCCGGTGAAGATCGGCGACACCTTGACGGTGCGTCTGGAAATCCTGGAAAAAATGCCGAAATTCCGCGTGCGGATTGCCACTCGTGTGTTTAACCAGCGTGACGAACTGGTCGTCGATGGCGAGGCTGAGATCCTGGCGCCGCGCAAACAGCAGACCGTGACCTTGCCGACCTTGCCGGCCATCAGCATCGGCTGATTACCCTCAAAAGATCGCAGCCTCGTTTCACTCGACAGCTCCTACAGGGTTTGGCGTATACCTGTAGGAGCTGTCGAGTAAAACGAGGCTGCGATCTTTTGATCTCAAGGCCCTTCCTGCACCTGCACGCTCGCCGTCATGCCTGAACTCAAATTCATCTCCGGCGGCAGGTTGTCGATCTTGATCCGCACCGGAATCCGCTGCGCCAGCCGCACCCAGTTAAACGTCGGCTCCACCTCCGCCAACAACTGCCCGTCCGGCGTGGTGTTGCGGTCGGTGATCCCGCGACTGATGCTTTCAACATGCCCGTCCAGCGCCTCCCCCGCGCTCATCAACCAGACCTTCACCGGATCGCCGACACGAATCCGTGGCAGCTTGGTTTCTTCGAAATATGCCTGCACATAAAAGGTCGAATCATCGATCAAGGCCATCACCGATTGCCCGGCATTCACGTAATTGCCTTCAGCCAGACGCAAGTTTGTGATGTGCCCATTGCGCGGCGC
Source organism: Pseudomonas sp. JAI111 (assembly GCF_024809425.1). NCBI lineage: Bacteria > Pseudomonadati > Pseudomonadota > Gammaproteobacteria > Pseudomonadales > Pseudomonadaceae > Pseudomonas > Pseudomonas sp. JAI111. The sequence goes on from NZ_JANUCB010000002.1 coordinate 480,524, forward strand.
ATGGACCTGGCTGCGGGCAAGATTGAGTTCGGCGACTTTGGCCTCCGCCTGAGCCTCGCGCAGTTCGCCACGGGCGATGCCGGCATTGATCTGGGCGTTCTCGCGCAACTCGGCACTGATCGCTTGCGGTCCCAGGCTGGCGCGACGGCTGGCTTCGCGCTCGCGCAAATTGAGCTGCTGCTGGCGCGTTTGCACCACCGCTTGGGCTTTCTCCAACGCCGCTTCGAAACGGTCGCGATCAATGCTCAACAACAGATCACCGGCCTTGACCTGCTGGTTATCGAACGCCTTGAGTTCACGCACCCATCCCGACACATCCGGGGCGATGACTACCACGTCGGCGCGGATCCGCGCATCCCGGGTCCAGGGCGTGAGCATGTAGTACTGCCACAAATGGAAACCGGCGAATATCGCCACCGCCACCAGGCACAGGGTTACCGCGACACGTACGGGGGTACGCATGTTCAACTCCTTATAAAGGTCCGAGGACGACGGTGATCAAGGTCAATACACAGACGTACAAGGCGCAATCGAATAGCGCTTCGTGCCAGATCCAGCGGCCCACCGGGGTCAGGCGCAACAGCATGCGCAAAGCCCCGGTGACGAGCAGCGCCAGCAACACATAAATCAGAAACGGACTGAGCAGCACTCCGCCCACCGACCACTCACGCAAGCCCATGGCTTTGCTCCTGTTGTCGGCACCAGGCGCGCCAACTGCTTTGCAATTGCAGCACCGCGCCCTGTGCCAGTTTCACCGCGTCGCTGGGCGGCAACGCGTACAACGTCTTCAAAAACTCTTCGCTGGGTTGTTCCAGCGCATCCGCGCAGTCGCCAGCAGGGCCTTGTGCCAGGACTTTTTCCAGACGCTCGAGATAACGCTGCTCAGGCGCGCTGACCGGCACCTGCGCAACGGCCAGGCTCAAGCGCAGATGGAGCAATTCATCGCCGATGTCCAGGCCAAGCAGACCATCGTCCCAGCGACTGCGCGCCGGTTCCGGCAACTCCGGATAATGCCGTGCCAGTTGCAGCAAGCGATCGGCCATGCGTCCGCCGAACCAGCTTTCGGCACCGCGCAGATTGCGCCGGGTCAGCCGGACCAGATCGTCGAGCGTCGCCGCCAACAAACGGCGGCCGTGCCACGCCGGGTTACGCAGGATCAGCAAATGAAACGCCAGCACCGCCGCGCCGACACCGACCACCATCGCCTGGGCGCTGTTGAAGAAAGTGGCGACGTCGAATTTCATCGCGTTCAGCGGCGACACCAGGACGATGAAGTGCAAGCAGAACGAGGTGGCCGTGGCGCCAATCTGTGGCTTGGCCATGCCCAGCGCACCGAGAAACAACGGCACGCCCATGCCCAGGCAGAGCAACGCAAACCCGCTCCATTGCGGCAGCAGAATCTGCCCGACGAAAAACGCCGCCGGTATCGCCAGAAAAATCCCGCGCATGAAGCTCATGCCGATCTGCGCGCCATTCTCACGACTGGCAAACAGGCTGCACACCACGCAGGTCAGCACCAGCGCACCCGCCGCCGCGGGCCAGGCGGTGGCGAGCCAGAAACTCGAGACCACTAGGAATGCCAAGGCACTGCGCGCACCGAAAACCAATGCCAATGACAGGTCGCGATGTGGCGTCAGGGTGCGCGGCGGATCGACCGTTTCACGACCCTCCTCCACCGCCCTCAATGCCGTCGTCGCGGCCATGGCGGTGTCGAGCAGCAAGGTGAATCGGGCCAGGCAATAGCTCTGCGCGGAGCTGATCTGCGGGTCATGGCAGGCGTCGAGCAACCTTGGCCGCAACGCTTGCAGCGTCGCAGTGTCGGCACCGTTCAGCGCATCCTGAACCTCGGTCATCCACGGCTGCAGCTGCTGCGCTTCGGGCGCGTCCAGTTGCTTCCATTGCCGGCGCACCGAACGGGCGATGCGCAGCAGCATCAACAGCTTTTGACTCAATCCACTGATCGCCCGGGCGCGTTGTCGACCCAGGCCACCTTCAAACCAGGCATGTTCGCGCTGGGCATCGACGGCGACAATGCGCCCGAGAATTTCCAGCAGGCCTTTGCGTGCCTGAGCGTCGCCGGCCAAGGTCGCACGCGCCGCATTCATCCCGCTCTGCCACGCCGCCCGCGCCTGATCCGCCAGTTGCCGTTCGACACGCATCGGCCAGAGCAGCGCGCTGGCTGCCGTAGCACAAAGGATTCCCAGACAGATTTCCGTGCAGCGTGCCACCGCCTGGTCGAACACCGTCAGCGGATGCGCGATTGCCGGCAGCGCGATGATTGCCACCGTGTAACCGGCCAGCACAAAGGAATAGGACCAGGCACTGCGCAACAACGTCGAACTCGCCGTACACAGCCCGAGCCACAACGCCAATGCCAGCAGGAAAAGCCACGGCGTCTGAGCAAATACGCTCATGAACACCACCGACATGATCGTCCCGATCAGCGTTCCCAACAGTCGCGCCAGTCCCTTTTGCACCACCATCCCGGACAATGGCTGGGCGACGATAAACGCCGTCATCAGCGCCCAGGCTGGTTGCTCCAGGCCCCACCGCAACGCCAGCCACAGCGCCAGACCACCGCCGAGCAGGGTTTTGATAGCGAATTGAAGGGCGCGGCGGTCAGGCGCAAACAAAGCCTGCAAAGTGATAGGCACGTAAAGCACTCTTGGAAGGACGATTTAACGATAGTCGGTTCAGCTGAGCCATGACTCATACACTTGAAAAACAAATTATTAGCTAGCTATCTATCACCCGTCCAGCACTAATTCCTAGGCACAAAAAAACGCCAGACTGGCTGGCGTTTTTGACAGGTTACGAACGCTTACGAGCGTGCGCGCGCCTGGTTGCGCAGGGCTTTTACCTGATCATGATTGCGTTGCACGCCGTGATACTGACGTTCAACCAGGTCACGAATGCCCACCAGGTTGTATTTGTTGATTTTTTCCATGGCTTCTTTGTAAGCCTTCAGCGCATGGTCTTCACCGCGTTCGGCTTCGTTCAACACGGCCTCTTCATCCTTGCCGGTGAACATCGCTTTCACGTCGACCCAACGACGGTGCAAGTCGCCGCTGACGCTGGTGGAAGTTTCCGGATCGCCACCCATCGAACGCACGGCGCTTTGCAGCTCCGCCGCTGCAGTTGCGCAATCAGCCGAGCGTTGCACGAACAGGGTTTTGAGTTCAGGGTGCTTGATATCTTCAGCGCATGTCTTGAACCCTTCCTGACCGTCTTTGCTGGTTTCGATCAGGTCGTTGAGTACAGAGATCGCTTCTTTATTAATGTCGGTCATTTTCAATTCCTCACGGGTTGATGAAAGATGTAATAGCTATTGCACCCTGCATGCCAGCTTCGAATTGAAGATTTACTCCTTATTTTTCAAACAGTTATATTTAATGACAAAATCTGTATCCGCTTTTTTTGCATGATCTGTCAATTGGCCTGCATGCAGAATGCCTGTATTTTCCCGCTTGAAATGAATCCAGACGACAGATGATGAACCCAGAGAAACTCGAACTGCTGATCACCCGTGAAATGCCCTTCGGCAAGTACAAGGGCCGGATCATTGCCGACCTTCCCGGCCAATACCTGAACTGGTTCGCCCGGGAGGGTTTCCCCCATGGCGAACTCGGCGGCTTGCTGGCCCTGATGCAGGAAATTGATCACAACGGACTGGCTGAACTGCTCGAACCGTTGCGCGCCAAACACGGTAAACCTGCCCCGCGCCACTGACTGATCGTATAAAACCGGACCGAATAGCACATGCCCGATAACACCCGCCGCGCCCGTGATGAACAATTCTGGAAGACCTTTGCCGACCGCTATGCGGTCGAGCCCGGGCCCATCAACCTGGAAAACGGCTACTTCGGGCGTATGTCGCGCACGGTGGTCGAGGAATACCAACGCAACATCGAGCTGATCAACCGCAGCAACTCGGTGCACGTGCGTCAGCGTTTCGAACAAGGCGAAAGCCTGCAGATCCTCGCACAGCTTGCCGGGTTGCTAGGGGTTCCCGCCGACACCGTTGCCCTCACCCGCAACGCCTCGGACGGCTTGCAGTCATTGATCCGCAACTACAACCGCCTGCAGCCGGGCGATCAGGTGCTGATCTGCGATCTGGAATACGACACGGTCAAAGGTGCAATGCGCTGGCTGGCCAGGCACCGTGGCGTGGAAGTGATCGAAATCGACCACCAGCACCCCGCCAGTTTCGACAGCTTGCTGGCCACTTATCGCGACGCTTTCGAGCGCTATCCAAAGCTCAAATTGATGGCCCTGACCCACGTCACTCACCGTACCGGACTGGTCATGCCCGTTCAGGCCATCGCCGCTGCCGCCAAGGAACGGGGCATCGACGTGATCCTCGACGGTGCGCACGCCCTGGGCCAGCTTGAATTCAATCTGGATGAACTGGGCATTTCGTTCGCCGGCTTCAACCTGCACAAATGGATTGGCGCGCCCCTGACGCTGGGATTTATCTACATCGCCCGGGAACGCCTGACCGACATTGATCCGGACATGGGCGAGATGCATTTCCCGGTCACCGATATTCGCGCCCGCACGCCCTACAGCACGCCGAACATCCCGGCGCTGCTGACCCTGCCACTGGTGTTCGAGGAACACCTGGCCATGGGCGGCGCCGCGGCCAAGAGTGCACGGCTCAACCACCTGCGCAACCTGTGGGTCAATGCGGTCCGGTCGTTGCCGGGAATCGATGTCATGACCCCGGACGACCCACGCCTGTATTGCGCGATCACCTCGATGCGGTTTACCCGCCATACCGATCAACAGGCGATGGTCGAGCGCCTGCTTAGCGACTACAACCTGTTCACCGTTGTCCGCACCGGGGCCGCGAGCGGGCCGTGCATCCGCATTACGCCGGGGCTCACCAACACCGCTGCCGACATGAATTTACTGGCGCGGGCGCTGAGCGAACTGCGCTGACGTCATACCGTGTACTTGTCGAAGTCCTCCGGCCTGATGTGTGTCGAGGCGGCGAACGTGTCGATGCCGATGGTCATGTGGCCGAAGTAGCCATCCTCGTTCGAGTCCCGACCGAGGGTGTGAACGGTCAACGTCGACGCCTCGCCGCCCTGGTGTTGATAGTGAAAGTCTTGATCGTTGGTCAGCGGTGAAGCGGATCGACCGCTGTACTCGCGGGCGTTGAGCACCGAGCGTGAGGCGACCTCGGGAAAGTAGAGCTGACCGACCCAGGCGACGTGCCGTTCTTGCAGGAAATTGTTGCCGGAGGTTATTCGAACGGCGACATGAATATGCACGGCTCGGCCGGCGTAGAACCCCGGATAGATCGAGGTAAAACGCACGATGCCTTTCTTGTCAGTGAATTGCCCGCCACGCAGGTAGGTGTCGTCGTCAGTGCGCAGGATCGAGCCGATGTCCCCGTCGTCGACTTCCTTGTCCGGATTGATCTTGCTCCAGCCCGAATATGCCCCACGCGAGTTGCAATGCCAGATATCGACCAAGGCCCCGGTCACCGGCTGACCCGTCATGGCATCGACAATTGCCAATCGAAGCACCAACGGAATGCCATCGGCGCTTTCGCTGATGTTGCGCCTGATCAATTGGGGATTGCGAAAATACGGACCGGCGATCTGCTCGGGAGACAGCAGGTAGACCGGGTGTGAAGGTGCAACTGAAGTGTTGTCGTCCATGAACGTTCTCTCTTCCATAAGATGAACGCAGGTTAACGCTGACTGAAGGGCGTGAGGCGGTAACTATGTATCGCCTGATGTCCCCTGTGGGAGCGTGGCTTGCCCGCGATTCAGACACCGCGGTCCGACAGACATACCGCGTCATCGTTCATCGCGGGCAAGCCACGCTCCCACACGTTTTTTTTGCGGGCAAAAAAAAACGGTGCACCGACCAAGCGCACCGTAAAGCCGTAGAACACACAACGAGGTGTTTGGTAAAAGCCGATCAGTCCAGCAGCGCCAGGGCCTCGGCGGTGCATTCCTGAATGCGGGCCCAGTCGCCGTTCTTGATCCACTCCGGATCAAGCATCCAGCTACCGCCCACGCACATCACGTTTTTCAACGCCATGTAGCTCTTGATGTTGGCCGGGCTGACGCCGCCAGTCGGGCAGAATTTCACTTCGCCGAACGGGCCGCCGAGCGCCTTGATGGCCGCGACGCCACCGCTGACTTCCGCCGGGAACAGCTTGAAGCGGCGATAACCCAGGCCATAGCCTTCCATGATGCCGGAGGCATTGCTGATGCCTGGCAACAGCGGAATCGGACTGGCGACACTGGCTTCAAGCAGGTCACGGGTGATGCCCGGCGTAACGATGAATTGCGAACCCGCCGCTTCGGCAGCAGCGAGCATGCTGCGATCCAGCACCGTACCGGCACCGGTCACCAGTTCCGGACGCTGCTCGCGCAGTATCTGGATGGCCTTGAGGCCGAACTGCGAACGCAGGGTCACTTCCAGGGCCGTCAGGCCACCGGCGGCCAGGGCGTCGGCCAAAGGCAGGACATCCTGTTCGCGAGCGATGGTGATCACCGGCAGAATCCGCGCCTTGGCGCAGAGGCTGTCGATCAGGGCAACTTTGTCCGCCATGGAAACGGTCGGGGATGTGTTTTTCATAGCGGCTGTTCCTTGGCTCATGGGCACCAGTAAATCTCTAACGTAGGTTGCAGAAACGCGCGAATCGGCATGGCGGCGACATCGTCACCGGCCAATGCGGCACTCAGGGTGGTCAGCTTCGACTGACCGGAAATAGATAGAACAGTGGTCTTGGCCGAGGCCAATAGCGCACGACTCATGGTCAGGCGCTGATGCGGCACGGTAGGCGCCAGCATTGGGTAGCAACGACGCGTGCCGTCGACTTGCAAGGCATCGGCCAGGTTCGGGCTGTTCGGGAACAGCGACGCGGTGTGACCGTCATCGCCCATGCCGAGGATCAGCACGTCGATCGGGGGCAATTCGGCGAGCAAACGATCAGCCTGCTCGGCCGCCAGCTCAAGGTTGGCGGTGGCGCTGTACAGGCTCAGAAACTGCGCCTTGGCCGCCGGGCCTTGCAGCAGATAGCGCTTGAGCAGACCGGCATTGCTGTCGGTGTGCTCGACCGGCACCCAACGCTCATCGGCCAGGGTCACGACGACCTTGGACCAGTCCAGCGTTTGCTTGGCCAGGTGCTGGAAGAACGCCACCGGGCTGCGACCGCCGGAAACCACCAGGGTCGCCGTGCCGCGCGCATCGATTGCCTCGCTCAGTTGCTTGGCCACATTCAGCGCCAGGCCTTCAGCCAACAGCACCGGGCTCTTGAACTCATGGGCGCTGACGCCCTGAGGCAGTTTCAAATTAGATATCGCCATACCACGACCTCCCGTCCCGCGTGATCAGTGCAATGGAGCTCATCGGTCCCCAGGACCCGGCCGCATACGGCTTGGGCGCATCACCGGATTTTTTCCACCCGGCGATCAACTGGTCACACCACTTCCACGCGGCTTCAATTTCATCTTTACGGACAAACAGGTTCTGATTGCCGCGCATCACTTCCAGCAATAACCGTTCGTAGGCATCGGGAATCCGCGCGCTACGCCAGGTGTCGGAAAAATTCAGCTGCAACGGACCGCTACGCAGCTGCATGCCCTTGTCCAGGCCTTGTTCTTTGGTCATCACGCGCAAGGAAATGCCTTCGTCCGGTTGCAGGCGGATAATCAGCTTGTTGCTGATTTGCAGGCGCTGCTCGGGGGCGAAGATGTAGTGCGACGGTTCCTTGAAGTGGATGACGATCTGCGACAGTTTCTGCGGCATGCGCTTGCCGGTACGCAGGTAGAACGGCACGCCGGCCCAACGCCAGTTGCGGATATCAGCTCGCAGGGCGACGAAGGTTTCGGTGTCGCTCTGGGTGTTCGAATTCGGTTCTTCCAGGTAACCCGGCACCGGTTTGCCTTCGCTGTAGCCGGCGATGTACTGGCCGCGCACCACCTGCGTGGTCAGGCCTTCCGGACTGATCGGCGCCAGCGCCTTGAGCACTTTGACTTTCTCGTCACGGATACTGTCGGCGGACAGGTCGGCCGGCGGGTCCATGGCGATCAGGCACAGCAGCTGGAGCAAGTGGTTCTGGATCATGTCCCGCAGCTGGCCGGCCTTGTCGAAATAGCCCCAACGGCCTTCGATCCCGACTTTCTCGGCCACGGTGATTTCCACGTGGGAGATGTAGTTCTGGTTCCACTGGGTTTCGAACAGGCTGTTGGCGAACCGCAGGGCGATCAGGTTCTGGACGGTCTCTTTGCCCAGGTAGTGGTCGATGCGATAGGTACGATTCTCCGGGAAGAACTGCGCCACGGCATCGTTGACCTTGCGCGAGGATTCCAGGTCCGAACCGATCGGTTTTTCCAGCACCACACGGGTGTTTTCGGCCAGGCCGACCTTCGACAGGTTCTCGCAGATTGCGCCGTAAACAGCTGCCGGGGTGGCGAAGTAGGCAATCACGCGCTGAGCGCTGCCAGCCATTTCAGCCAGGGCGACGTAATCGTCGGCCTTGAGGAAATCCACATGCAGGTAGCTCAAACGGGCCAGGAAGCGTTCGACCACAGCTTCGTCCAGCTCTTTGGCACCGACGTAACGGCGCAGCTCCGAGGCGATGAACGCCAGGTGCTCCTGCTCGCTGCCAGGCTCACGGGCCAGCGCGATAACGCGCGTATCCTCGTGCAACAGGCCTGCGCCATCGAGTTGATAAAGGGCAGGAAACAGCTTGCGCAGGGCCAGATCGCCGAGGGCGCCGAACAAGGCAAAGGTGCACGGTTCAACCGTAATCGAAGGCATGATGTTTGTTCTTTTATCAAGTTAAGCTACAAATACCTTTTTTCAAGGCATCACTCAAGGGAAAATGTAGTAATAACCACAACATTTTCGCAAAATACAGATTCCGAGTGGTGGTCGGTCTGAGCCATCAGTAGGATAGGCCACCGTTACGGGCCCGATCAAAGTCCCAATTTGCATAGCCAGGGCTCTTATTTGCATTGCTCTCATGTTTGCGGAGCTAAGGAAACATCTATGGACCGCGTGCGAAATTTACTGGAACAGATCCAGAATCGCCTTGAAGACCTGAACAAGGCAGAACGCAAAGTCGCCGAAGTGATCCTGCTCAACCCAGAGCAAGCCACCCGGTTCAGCATCGCCGCCCTCGCCCAGGCCTCAAAGGTCAGCGAGCCGACGGTCAACCGCTTCTGCCGTTCGTTCGGCGTCAGCGGCTACCCGGAGCTCAAGCTTCAATTGGCCCAGAGCCTGGCCAGTGGCGCAGCGTATGTCAGCCGCGCGGTCGAGGCCGATGACAATCCCGAAGCGTACACCAAGAAGATTTTCGGCAGCGCCATCGCTTCGCTCGACAGTGCGTTGCAGGCGTTGGACCCGAACCTGATCAGCCGCGCCGTCGACCTGTTGATCCAGGCCCGGCAGATCCACTTCTTCGGCCTCGGCGCCTCGGCCCCGGTGGCGCTGGATGCGCAGCACAAGTTCTTCCGCTTCAACCTGGCCGTCACCGCCCATGCCGACGTGCTCATGCAGCGCATGATTGCGTCGGTGGCACACACCGGCGAGTTGTTCGTGATCATCTCCTACACCGGCCGCACCCGCGAACTGGTGGAAGTGGCGCGTATCGCCCGGGAGAACGGCGCCTCGGTGCTGGGGTTGACCGCCGAAGGTTCGCCATTGGCCAAGGCCAGTACGTTGAGCCTGAACATTCCATTGCCCGAAGACACTGACATCTATATGCCAATGACCTCGAGGATCATTCAGCTGACGGTGCTGGATGTCCTGGCGACCGGCATGACCTTGCGCCGAGGCGTGGATTTCCAGCCGCATTTGCGCAAGATCAAAGAGAGCCTGAATGCCAGCCGGTATCCGATTGGGGATGAGTTCAACTAAGCCCACGCCGATCGTTCCCACGCTCTGCGTGGGAATGCAGCCCGTGACGCTCCGCGTCACTGGACGCGGAGCGTCCCTTGAGGCATTCCCACGCAGAGCGTGGGAATGATCATCAGACCCCTACCCTCGCCTGCAAACTCAAATGCGCCCTCTGCCCCGGCGCCAGGCTGAGGCTATCGGTCCCGCCACTCGCAGCTTCAACGCACACAAACTCGGAAATCTCGTTCCAGCTCACCCCCAGCAACGGCCGCGTACCCGGGTGCCAAACCACCGTGTCCGCGTGATCGCCGGTGTCGATGCATAACTCGCGCTGCCAGGCATGGTCCTTGATGTGCAATTCGCCGTCATGCTGGAACACCCGCTGACAGCCACCCTCGACCCGCAATTCACCTTCCTGCTGGCAAACCTGGCGGTTCAACTGATCGTATCCCTGCGCGCCATCGAGCCCAGACAGCGCTACCTCACCCACGTCGCCAATACGCCAGTAAGCGTGCAACGCCTGACTCAATTGGCACGGCAAACTGTCCTGATGCTCGGTGCTCAGGCGTAAATCCATTCGCTCGCCAAGGTGTGCGTGCAAATCCACTTGCCAGTCACATAACTGAAGTTGCCAATGCAGGTGCACGCCATCGTCGTCATGGCGGCTGTCGAGCAGCTTCCAGTCTATCAACCGTGCCCAGCCATGGGAGGGCCAGGCGTTTTCGCTTGGATGACGGCCATACCACGGCCAGCACACCGGCACGCCACCACGAATGGCACCAACCTGCGGCCACTTCGCCGCGCACCAGAGCCAGGGTTTCTGGCCTGTGGGCTGGAAGTGCAGCAACTGCGCGCCCTGTCGACTGAACACCGCCTGACACAGCGGATGGTCGATCACCAGCACGTCGCGCTTCTGATAGCGCTCCCACGCAAACACCGGTCGTTCGCGCAACGATTTGAAGAAGCGTTGTAGCGGATGCTCATGCATGTGCCACGGTCCCGAAAAACATCTGTCACCAGGGCGTACGCGGCCCCCAAAAAAAAGCGGACAGCCAAGGCTGTCCGCAAAAATGCGCACATAGAGAGGAGCTTATCGCAACAACGTTAGAACACCGACTGAATTTTCAGACCTGCTACCAGGGCGTTGTCGACTTCGTCTACACCACCTGGGTGAGTGACGTATTGCAGGTTGGGACGCACGGTCAGCCAGTTGGTCACGTGGAAGCCGTAGTTGATTTCGTAGTTGTACTCGGTGCTACGCAGCGGCGAGAACAACGGATCGTTGTAGTCGGAAACACCGTTGCTGGCGTTGACCAGCTCAGCGTTTTTCTTCACGTCATCGTTGACATGGATACGGGCAAAACCGATCCCGACGTCGTCTTTTGGACGTGCGTCAAATGGGCCCTTGTACACGAACATCAGCGACTGGTAGTTGTCGACGACGTTGGTGTCCTTGTCGTGGAACGTGGCGTTCGCCGCAACGTTCAGACCACGGGAAGCATCGCCATTGTGGGTGGTGAGTTGCTGCTGCACGACGCCCCAGTAGCCGTGCTTGCTGTCGTGAACGCGGTAGCTGTTACCGGTGGTCGCTGCGTCATTGCCGTTGGAGTCTTTGAGAACGTCATTGGCGTCAGCCGTGCTCTTGTAGTAACCCACACGGTATTCGCCCGGCAGGCCGTTGACCTTCGGCGACCAGACCAATTCCACTGGCAACACGGTGCCCTGGGTGCCGCTGCCGCTGAGCTTGAAGCCGTTGCCGTGTTCCAGCTGCGTCGGGTTCTGGTTGTAGGCACCGATCTGCGCATACAACTCAGGCGTGATGTTGTATTTCACGCGCAACGCCGCCTGGCTGATTGGCCAGTTGTACCAGATGTTGGTGGCCCAGTTGCCCACCTGGGAACCGCAGAACGCCAGGTTCTGGAACTCGCACGGGAAGGTGTTGAAGTCTTCGCCTTCGCCGAAGTAACCGGCTTTGACGTCGAGTTTGCCGTCGAGGAACTGGTGTTGAACCCACAGCTGGGTCAGACGGACCATATGACCACGGCCGTAGACTTCCTGAGAGGAACTCAAGGTCCCGGCACGCGGGTCACCGACGCGGTCATTGGAGATGTTCTGACCGTTACGGTTGGTGAATTGGATCTTGGCCTGGGTGTTATCCCAACCCCACAGCTTTTGCAGGTCCAGCGCCACGCCCAGACCAAACTGGTCAGCGTAACGGGCAGTCTTGTCGTCGTTGTAGCCGCCATGCAGGTTGCCGCCGACTTCACCGACGTAGTCGGCCTTGATGTCGATACCCTGCTCAAGCAGCTTGGTCCGCTCTCCACCCCAATCACCGGTCATCCACTTGGAATCGGCGCTGAACGCGTCAGCCGCATGCACACTACCGACCATCATCATTGCCGCAACAGCTGACAATTGGCAGATAAGCTGAGCGTTGTTCTTCTTCTTCATCCCTACATCCTCGTTTTATTGTTATTAACTGTTTTTATTTAACGCGGTTACATCTTTTGCGCAGAGCGACAGGCCGCTCTGCGCATATCCCCCTGTAGGAGTGAGCCTGCTCGCGATAGCGGTGTGTCAGTCAACATCAATGTTGAATGAAAGTTCGCAATCGCGAGCAGGCTCACTCCTACAATTGATCTCTAGCGGCCTTTGAACTGAGCGACGTTGGCGCTGTGGCTCTCGGCTTTTGGTTGACCGGCCACCCCCAGGCGCTCACCCGTCTTGGCATCGAACAACAGCACTTTCGATGGATCGAATTGCAACGTCAGGGTCTCGCCCACGGCCGGTGCAACGTCCGGCGCCAGACGGCAGCAGACTTTGGTTTCATTGAGATTGACGAACACCAGGGTGTCGGGACCGGTTGGCTCGGTGACCTGGACTTCGGCGCGAATGGTCGGCAAACCATTGGGCTCGCTGCCTGCCAGCACGATTTGTTCCGGGCGCATGCCGAGGATCACTTCGCGGTCTTCGAGCCCGGCGTCCTGCATGCCCAGCGGCAATTCGCAACGTGCCTGGCCGCTGTCGAGCAACGCCAGCAGACGACCGTCCTTGCGCTGCAAACGCAGCGGGATGAAGTTCATCGGCGGCGAACCGATGAAGCTCGCCACGAACAGATTGGCCGGGTTGTTGTAGATGTCTTTTGGCGTGCCGAACTGCTGAATGATCCCGTCCTTCATCACCGCCACTTTGTCGCCCAGGGTCATCGCTTCGATCTGGTCGTGGGTCACGTAGACCGTGGTGGTTTTCAGGCGCTGGTGCATCAGTTTCATTTCGGTACGCATCTCGACGCGCAGCTTGGCGTCGAGGTTGGACAGCGGTTCGTCGAACAGATAGATCTTTGGCCGACGCGCCAAGGCACGGCCCATCGCCACGCGTTGTTGCTGACCACCGGAGAGCTGGCCCGGTTTACGGTTGAGCAAGTGTTCGATCTGCAGCAGCTTGGACACCCGCGCCACTTCCGCTTCGATGTCGGCGGCGGGCATTTTGCGGATCTTCAAGCCAAAGGCGATGTTCTCGCGCACGCTCATGGTCGGGTACAGCGCGTAGGACTGGAACACCATGGCGATGTCGCGGTCTTTGGGGCTCATGCCGCTGACATCCTGATCACCGATCATGATCGCGCCGCCAGTGATGGTTTCCAGGCCGGCGATGCAATTCATCAGGGTCGATTTGCCGCAACCCGAAGGTCCGACCAGGATCAGGAACTCACCGTCCTTGATCGACAGTTCGATGTTCTTGAGGGTGTCCGGCAGGCCAGGGCCATAGGTCTTGTTTACATTGCGAAGTTCGAGCGTTGCCATGATTACCCCTTGACTGCGCCGGCCGTCAGCCCGCGCACGAAATACTTGCCTGCGACCACATAGACCAGCAGGGTCGGCAGCCCGGCGATCATCGCCGCCGCCATATCAACGTTGTATTCCTTGGCCCCGGTACTGGTATTGACCAAGTTGTTCAACGCCACCGTAATGGGTTGCGAGTCACCGCTGGAAAACACCACGCCGAACAGGAAGTCGTTCCAGATCTGGGTGAACTGCCAGATCAGGCAGACCATGATGATCGGGGTGGACATCGGCAGGATGATCAAGCGGAAGATGGTGAAGAAGCCCGCGCCATCGAGCCGCGCCGCCTTCACCAGCGCATCGGGCACGCTGACGTAGTAGTTGCGGAAGAACAGCGTGGTAAACGCCAGGCCATACACCACGTGCACGAACACCAGGCCCGTGGTCGTGCTGGCCAGGCCCATCTTGCCGAGGGTGAACGAGGCCGGCAGCAGCACGGTCTGGAACGGCAGGAAGCAACCGAACAGCAGCAGGCCGAAGAACAATTGCGAGCCGCGAAAGCGCCACATCGACAGTACATAGCCGTTCAACGCGCCGATGGCGGTGGAGATCAGCACCGCCGGAACGGTGATCTTGATCGAGTTCCAGAAATACCCGTCAACGGTGCCCCAGGCCTTGACCCAGCCAATGCCGCTGACCACGGTCGGCCAGCTCAGCAGGTTGCCGGAGTTGATGTCTTCGGGTGTCTTGAAACTGGTCAACAGCATGACCACCAGCGGTATCAGGTACAGAAATACGGCAAGGATCAGGACGCCATAGATCGCGATACGACTCAGGCTGATGGAAGGTTTGGCAGCGAAACTAGTCATGACGCTTGGTCCTCAGCTCGGAGTACAGGTAAGGCACGATGATTGCGAGAATCGCACCGAGCATCAGAATCGCACTGGCCGAGCCCATGCCCATCTGGCCGCGACTGAAGGTGAAGGAATACATGAACATCGCAGGCAGGTCGGACGAATAACCCGGGCCACCGGCCGTCATTGCCGCCACCAGGTCGAAACTCTTGATCGCGATGTGGGCCAGGATCATCACTGCGCTGAAGAACACCGGGCGCAGGCTCGGCAACACCACTTTCAGGTAAATGCGCGGCATGCTCGCGCCATCGATCTGGGCGGCACGGATGATCGATTGATCAACGCCTCGCAGACCGGCGAGGAACATCGCCATGATAAAGCCCGAGGCTTGCCAGACCGCTGCGATCACCAGGCAATACACGACGCGATCCGGATCGATCAGCCAGTCCAGGCGAAAGCCTTCCCAGCCCCAGTCGCGCAGCAATTTGTCCAGGCCCATGCCCGGGTTGAGCAGCCATTTCCAGGCCGTACCGGTGACGATCATCGAGAGCGCCATCGGGTACAGGTAAATGGTGCGAATGAAACCTTCGCGACGAATGCGCTGGTCAAGGAACACCGCCAGCAGCACACCGATCACCAGGGTGATACCGATGAACATGCCGCCGAAAAGCGCCAGGTTCTTGCTCGCTACCCACCAGCGATCGTTGTCGAACAGCCGTTGGTATTGCGCCAGGCCTGCCCACTTGTAAGTCGGCAGGAAGGTCGACGTGGTGAACGACAGGACGAAGGTCCACAGGATATAGCCATAGAACCCCACCAACACGATGAACATGCTGGGCGCCAGCACCAGTTTGGGGAGCCAGCGCTGCAATGCATCGAACGGCGAGGCCTTGCTGAACACAGCAACAGAACTCATGGGGACATCCATTACGAGAGAAAATTTACGTTGGAAATGCTTCCCCTTGTAGGAGTGAGCCTGCTCGCGATAACTGAGTGTCAGACTCTGGATGTATCAACTGATACACCGCCATCGCGAGCAGGCTCGCTCCTACAGGGGCCAAGCATTACTTGGCCGCTTTGATCGCCGTGCCGAGTTGCTTGGCGGCAGTGGCCGGATCGGCTTTCGGGTCGTTGATGAAGTTGGTCACGACATCAAAGAACGCGCCTTGTACCGCCAGCGTGGTCGCCATGTTGTGCGCCATGCTCGGCTGCAAGCCGCCGGACTTGGCGTCCGCCAGGAAGTCCTTGGCAGCGGTCTGGGCGCAAGAGTCGAAACCGTACTTGCCCATGTCGCTCAGCATGTCGTTTCGAACCGGGATCGAGCCTTTGTTGATGCTGAAGACTTTCTGGAAGTTCTCACCCAGCACGATCCTGGCAATGTCCTGCTGAGCGGCAGCAGTGCCCTTGTCTTTCTGCTTGAACACCGCCAGGGAGTCGATGTTGTAGGTGAAGGCCTTGTCGGTGCCCGGGAAGGCTACGCACTCGTAGTCTTTGCCGGCGACTTTCTTGGCGGCTGTCCACTCGCTCTTGGCCCAGTCACCCATGATCTGCATGCCGGCCTTGCCGTTGATGACCTTGGCCGCTTCCAGGTTCCAGTCCTGGCCTTTGCCGTCGGCGTCCATATAGGTCGCGACTTTCTTCAGCTCGGTCAGCGCCTTGACCATCTCGGGACCAGTCAGAGCAGCGTTGTCGAGGTCGACCAGGGCTTTCTTGTAGCCGTCGACGCCCATGACCGAAAGGACTACCGCTTCGAACACGGTGCTGTCCTGCCAAGGCTGGCCGCCGTGGGCAAGCGCAATGAAGCCTGCAGCCTTGAGCTTGTCACCGGCCGCGTAGAATTCCTGAAGGGTGGTTGGCGCTTTTTCGATGCCGGCTTTCTTGAAGACTTCCGGGTTGATCCACAACCAGTTGACGCGGTGAATGTTCACCGGCACGGCCACGTAATCACCGTCGTACTTCACGGTATCGGAGACTTTCTTGTCGAGCAGGCTGTCCCATTTTTCGGTTTTGGCAGTGTCTTTCAAGACGTCGGTATCGAGCAGACCGGTAGACGCCCATTCCTGGATATCCGGACCTTTGATCTGCGCTACACCCGGCGGGTTACCGGCAACGGCACGGCTTTTCAGTACGGTCATGGCCGTAGCACCGCCACCACCGGCGACAGCACCGTCCTTCCAGGTGAAACCGTCTTTTTCGACTTGGGCCTTGAGGACATCGACAGCAGCTTTTTCACCACCGGACGTCCACCAGTGAACGACTTCTACCGAACCTTTGGAATCGGCGGCAAGCGTACTCAGGGGGAATGCAGACAGAGGAAGCATTGAAGCGAGAGAAATGACAGTAGCGAGGCGAGAAATCGCATTCATCTAGTAGTACCTTTCTTGTTGTTATGCATGCAAGTCTGGTGCTTGCGCTGCATAGGATTTTAAACAGGAGTCATCCCTTCGCAGGTAACGAAGGGACGTTGGAATGTCACCGCATGGTTACACAGGAGCGCTCTGGGACAACTGTCCCAAAGCCGTGGCCATGCTCGGCGCCAACGGCAGGCGCGGGATCAAGACGGCTTGCCAGGCGTGATACAAATCCGGTTTACCACCCCAGATATCAGCGCTTGGGTGGTTTTGCGGGTCCAGTTCATGGTGCCAACTGCCACCTTCACGGTCGATGAAATGACTGTCACAGAATTCCCAGAACAGTCGGTACCAGGCTTCGTATTGTTCATCGCCGGTACGTTTGAGCAGCGCACTGGCCGCGGCGCTGGCTTCGCAATGGGTCCAATGCAGGCGATGGCTGACCACGGCGCGATTGTTCCAGTCCAGCGTGTAGACAATCCCGGGCAGCCCGTCGACATTCCAGCCATGGCGGCAATTGTTATCGAAGAGTTTTTGCGCATCGGTCGCCAGCCAGCCCGGCGTGAGCATCCCGGCCTGGACCCGCGCAGCCTCGAGGTGCAGTAACAACCGCGCCCACTCGAAACCGTGTCCCGGGGTGGTGCCGTAGGGACGAAAACCATCGGCCGGGTTGTCGTGGTTGTAGTCACGCAGCGGTTGCCAGTTGCGGTCGAAATGCTCAACCACCAGGTAATCGTTGGCTGCGGCGTGACCGTGGATCACCCGCTCGACGATCCGTTGCGCACGGACCAGCCAGCGGTTGTCGTCGGTGACATCGGCCAGTGCGAGGAAGGCTTCGGTGGTGTGCATGTTGCTGTTGGCGCCGCGATAGGCCTCTTCCTCGCTCCAGTCGCGGTTGAAGGATTCGCGCATCGCGCCCTCCTCCTCGCTCCAGAAATGCGTGTCGATGATGTCGATCGCGTCATCGAGCAAGGCCTGCGCGCCGGGCCGCCGGGCGACCACCGCCGAACTCGCGGCCAGGGCGACAAAGGCGTGCAGGTAGGCGGCCTTGCCGGTGTTGTCGTGAAGTGGATGGGCGGTGGCGAACCAGCCACCGTGCTTGGCATCCTTCAACGGACCGCTGAGGGCCTGGACGCCATGGTCCACCAGTTCGGCAAACCCCGGCAGCCCCTGAATATGCGCCATGGCGAAGCTGTGGGTCATGCGCGCAGTGTTCATGGTTTCGGCTTGGGCGTTGGCCGGGAGGCGGCCCTTGTCATCGAGATTGCCAAAGCCTTCCGCAAGCTTTGAAGCCTTGGCAAACGCCAGCAAGCGCAGGCCTTCGGCGGCGAGCCAGTGTTGATGGGCAGGTGCGTTCAGCCAACTGCTGAAAGCCGGTTGGAAGGTGTCCATGGGGTGCCTTTTTTGTTGTTTTGACTGGTCGCAGTCTAAACAACGGCGGGTGGCGGGCTTGTAACGAAGGGGGCGAGTTATGTCACCGCTCTGTGACATTTGGCTTGAGGTATTTGATTAATGGTCTGACGCCTTCGCGAGCAAGCCCGCTCCCACAGGGTTATGTGTCCGACACAATCCAATGTGGGAGCGGGCTTGCTCGCGAAGAACGATAACGCGGTCTCGCTAATCAACACTGCGCGGCAACTGCAACGTCACCCGCAACCCGCCCTCACGCAGGTTCTGCAGGCTGACTTCCCCGCCATGACTGTGGGCAATATTGCGCGCGATCCCCAACCCCAGGCCATAACCCTGCTGCTGCCCGGCCAGGCGGAAGTGCGGTTCGAACACCTGTTCCAGCCGCTGCTCCGGCACGCCCGGCCCTTCGTCGTCGACGTGCAGGATGAATGCGCTTTCATCGTCATCGATGTGCAGGTGAGCGTTTTGCCCGTACTTCAACGCGTTGTCGATCAGGTTGCCGATGCAGCGCTTGAGCGCCAGCGGTTTCCCCGGATAAGCCGCCACCGCCCGCCCCTGCTGGGTCACGCGACCATTGCCATTGGGTGCCAGGTACGGCTCCACCAGGCAATCCAGCACATGATTGAGGTCCACCGGTTCGATGTTTTCATGGATGTCGGTGTCTTTCACACATTGCAGCGCGCCTTTGACCAGCAGCTCCAGCTCATCCAGATCGCGACCGAACTTGGCTTGCAGCTTTTCGTCTTCAAGCAACTCCACGCGCAACCGCAAACGGGTGATGGGCGTGCGCAAGTCGTGGGAGATCGCACTGAACAATTGGCTGCGCTCAGTCAGGTAACGGCTGATGCGTTCGCGCATGGCATTGAAGGCACGCCCCACTTCGACCACTTCACTGCCGCCACCCTCAGCCACCGGCTCGACTTCGGCGCCCAGGGACATGTCCCGCGCCGCCCGCGCCAGGCGCTTGAGCGGCCGGCTCTGCCAATGCACCAACAGGCCGATGAACAACAGCAGGAAGCCGCTGGTGAGGACGATGAACCAGACCTGTTGCGCCGGCAGGCCCTGCTCTTCAAGACTGGTGTAGGGCTCGGGCAACAAGGACGCGATGTACAGCCATTCCCCCGGCGCCATCTGGATCTGCGTGACCAGCACCGGCGGATTGATCGGTTCCAGGGTCAACGCGTAGTGCGCCCAGGAGCGTGGCAATTCATCGAGTTTCAGCCCGCTATTGAAGATCCGCAGGTCGGCGGGACTGACGAAGGTCACCGAGATATCTGTGTCGTGGCCCAGGGACTCACGCAACACTTCGTCCACCGCTTTGAGCACCGCCGCTTTACGCGGAGTGATCGGCAGCACTTCCATGCCCAAGGGCTTGTCATTGAGGGTCACGACAAACCGGGTGCCGCCCATGCTGCGCAACTGGTCGAGCACCAACGGACGAAACGCCACCGGCAGCGAGCGAAAATAGCTGACGCTGGCGGTCATCGAATGGGCCAGGCTTCGGGCGCTGGTGACCAGGCCCTCGAGCTGGGTGGCGCGCAGTTGCGAGACCCAGATCACGCTCGATAACGTCTGTGCGAACAGCACCGCCAGCAGGGTCAGCAGCAACATGCGCCCAAGCAGCGAACGCGGCACCGGCACCCGGGCAACCAGCTTGCGGAAAAACTCAGTGACCATTGCTGGCAACCACATTGGCGGCCAGTTGGTAGCCGCTGCCGCGCACGGTACGGATCAGCCGGGGTGGCTTTTCGGTGTCGCGCAGGCGTTGACGCAGACGGCTGACGGCCATGTCGACAATGCGATCCAGCGGCATCAGATCACGGCCACGGGTGGCGTTGCCGATGGTGTCGCGGTCAAGGATTTGCTGAGGGTGATCGAGGAACAGTTTCAGTAGCGCGAAGTCGGCGCCGGAGAGAATCACTTCTTCACCGTCGGTGTGGAACAGCCGATGGCTGACCATGTCCAGGCGCCAGTCGTCGAAGGCCAGCACTTCGCTGCCGGAGCGCTCCTGACCGAATTGCGCACGGCGCAACAAGGCCTTGATCCGCGCCTGCAATTCACGAGGACTGAAGGGTTTTCCAAGGTAGTCGTCGGCACCCAGCTCCAGGCCGATGACGCGGTCGGCCTCGTCGGAACTGGCTGTGAGCATGATGATTGGCACCTGAGCCTGACGCGGGTGTTGGCGGATCCAGCGACACAGACTGAAACCGTCTTCGTCCGGCAGCATCACGTCAAGGATCACCAGATCGCTCGGGGCCTCGTTCATGGCTTGGCGAAAGCCTGCGCCATCGGGCGTGGTGCGGACCTGGAAACCGGCGCGGGTCAGGTAGGTGTCCAGCAACTCGCGTATCTCTTGATCGTCATCGACCAACAAAATCGACTTGTTGACTGAGCTCACGGGGCGGCGTCCTTGTTGTTTGAGTTGTGCGGATTATGCCTGATGGACCTTGAATATGATCGTTCCCACGCTCTGCGTGGGAATGCCTCAAGGGACGCTCCGCGTCCAGTGACGCGGAGCGTCACGGGCTGCATTCCCACGCAGAGCGTGGGAACGATCACTACTGTGCTTGATCGAGTGCCACACCCGCGCCCATCAGGCCGGAATACGGCGCCGTCACCAGCCACACCGGAATGCCTTTGAAGTAATCGCTCATGCAGCCCTTGTCGGCGAAGCACCGGGCGAAACCGCTTTCGACGAAGAAATCGGCAAACCGTGGAATCACCCCACCGACGATGTACACACCGCCGCGCGCGCCCGTGGTCAGCACGTTGTTGCCGGCCACGCGACCGAGCCAGCAGCAGAATTGCTCCAGCACTTCCAGCGCCACCGGATCACCCGCCAACCCGGCAGCGGTGATCGCTTCCGGCGTTTCGAGCACCGGCGTATGACCGTCCACCGCGCAGATCGCCCGGTAAACCCGTGGCAAGCCGCTGCCGCTCAACGCGGTTTCAGCGCTGACATGACCGATCTCATTGAAGATGTGCTGCCACAGCTGAGTTTCCCGCGGGCTGCTCAGGGGCAAGTCAACGTGACCGCCCTCGCCCGGCAATGCCGCAAAGCGACCTTCGCCAAGGTCGAGCAAAGTGCCGACACCCAGCCCCGTGCCCGGCCCGATCACTACAGCGGGACGCAGCGGTTCCGGCGTGCCTTCGCACACCACGCGAAATTCGCCGGGCTGCAAACGGGTCATGCCCAGGGCCATCGCCGAGAAATCGTTGATCAGCAGCAGTTGATCAACCTGCAAAGTCTTGCAGAAGCCCTTGCGGCTCAGGCGCCAGTGATTGTTGGTGAACTTGAATTCATCACCGCTCACCGGGCCGGCGACCGACAGGCACACCGATCCAATGTCGCCCGGCTTAAGCCCCAAGCCGCCGAGGTAGACACCAATGGCCTCCTCAGGGCTGGCGTAATCTGCCGTCGCCAGCACCTGGATCGACTCCAGTTGCTGGCTTTTCCACAACGCGAAACGTGCGTTGGTCCCACCGATGTCACCGACCAAAGCCAGTTTCAATTAAGCGTCTCCAGGGCAGAAGTAAAGGCGCTGGCGCCCTGCTCTGCGGAGCTGAAAGCCATGCGCATGAAACCAAACAGTTCGCGACCGGTGCCGATGTTGTTGCCCAACAGGCCCTTGGCCGGCGTGCGCGCTGCGAATTCTTCGGCGTCCACCTTAAGCTCCAGGGTGCCTTTGACGCCATCGACGCGGATGATATCGCCCTCTTGCACCCGCGCAAGAGCGCCGCCCACATAGGCTTCCGGACTGACGTGAATCGCCGCCGGGATTTTCCCCGACGCACCGGACATGCGCCCGTCGGTCACCAGTGCCACTTTGAAGCCGCGATCCTGCAGCACGCCGAGGAACGGCGTCATCTTGTGCAGTTCCGGCATGCCGTTGGAGCGCGGGCCCTGGAAGCGCATCACCGCAACGAAATCCTTCTCCAGAAGACCGGCCTTGAACGCATCGGCCAGGTCCTGCTGATCCTGGAACACCATGGCCGGTGCTTCGACGATCTGGTTCTCCAGCGCGACGGCCGAAACTTTCATCACACCGCGACCGAGATTGCCTTCCATCACCCGCAGGCCGCCTTCCGGCGAGAACGCACGAGCCACGGGACGCAGGATACTTTCGTCGAGGCTTTCGGTGATGCCTTCGCGCCAGACCAGTTCGCCGTTGTCGAGGAACGGTTCCATGGTGTAGCGGCGCAGCCCGTGGCCCAGCACCGTATTGACGTTTTCGTGGAGCAAGCCGGCATCCAGCAGTTCGCGGATCAGGAACGACATGCCGCCCGCAGCCTGGAAGTGGTTGATGTCGGCCTTGCCGTTCGGGTAGACGTGGCTCAGGGTCGGTACCACCTCGGAGAGGTCGGCCATGTCCTGCCAGGTCAACTGGATGCCCGCCGCCATGGCGATGGCCGGCATGTGCAGCGTGTGGTTGGTCGAACCGCCAGTGGCGTGCAGGGCAACGATGGAGTTGACCAGCGAGCGCTCGTCGACGATTTCGCCGATCGGCAGGTAATTGCCATTCTGTTTGGTAATGCGCGTCACCTGATGCGCCGCTTCGCGGGTCAGGGCATCGCGCAACGGCGTGTTCGGATTGACGAAGGAAGCGCCCGGCAAGTGCAGGCCCATGACTTCCATCAGCAACTGGTTGGTGTTGGCGGTGCCGTAGAACGTGCACGTGCCAGGGCTGTGATAGGAATTCATTTCCGATTCCAGCAGCTCTTCGCGGCTGGCCTTGCCTTCGGCATAGCGCTGGCGCACGTCGGCTTTCTGCTTGTTGGAAATGCCCGACACCATCGGCCCGCCCGGGACGAAGATCATCGGCAGATGACCGAAACGCAACGCGCCCATCATCAGGCCCGGCACGATCTTGTCGCAGATGCCGAGCATCAGCGCGCCATCGAACATGTTGTGGGACAACGCCACGGCGGTGGACAGCGCGATCACTTCGCGGCTCGGCAGGCTCAGTTCCATGCCCGGCTCGCCCTGGGTCACGCCATCGCACATGGCCGGGGTGCCGCCGGCGAACTGGCCGACAGAGCCGATTTCGCGCAAGGCCTTTTTGATCTGTTCAGGAAAGACTTCGTACGGCTGATGCGCCGAGAGCATGTCGTTATATGACGAAACAATCGCGATGTTCGCGGAGTTCATCATCCGCAAGCTGTTCTTGTCCTCGGTGCCGCAACCGGCCACGCCGTGGGCGAAGTTGGCGCATTGCAGCTTGCCGCGCATCGGGCCATCGCTGGCTGCACCGCGAATGAGTGCAAGGTAAGCCTCGCGAGTTGCGCGACTGCGGGCGATAAGCCGTTCGGTGACCTCAAGGACGCGGGGATGCATGTGTAGAACTCCAGGCTAACGGATGTGGCGACCTGATTGTCTATGCTGAACAAGAGCCGGTGTCGATGGGATGACAGACGGTTTTCTTGATCGGTCGGACCAGTTGATTCAGGTCACTCGTTGTAGATTGAACAAAATATTGCCATTAAAAAGGCTTGTTTTCTATTTTTATGCGAATAATCTTGTAATTCCAACAACAAAACGACGGCGGCCCTGTTAAATGACTCTTCGAATCGCAATCAATGGTTTTGGCCGAATTGGCCGTAACGTCCTCCGCGCACTGTATACCCAAGGCTATCGCCAGGATCTGCAGATCGTTGCCATCAATGACTTGGGCGACAGCTCGATCAATGCTCATCTGCTCAAGTACGACACTGTTCACGGCACGTTCGACGCCGATGTCCAGCACGATCAGGAAAGCCTGACCGTCAACGGCGACCGTATTTCTGTCAGCGCCATTCGTAACCCGGCCGACCTGCCTTGGGCCGCGGAAAAAATTGATGTGGTGTTCGAATGCACCGGTCTGTTCACCGACCGGGCCAAAGCCGCCGCGCATATTACGGCCGGCGCACGCAAAGTGATCATCTCGGCACCGGCCAAAGGCGCCGACGCCACCGTGGTTTACGGAGTCAACCACGACATTCTGCGCCAATCGCACCAAATCATTTCCAACGCCTCGTGCACCACCAACTGCCTGGCGCCTGTGGCTCAGGTGCTGCACCGCGAACTGGGCATCGAAAGCGGTCTGATGACCACGATTCACGCCTACACCAACGACCAGAACCTCACCGACGTTTACCACACCGACCCGTACCGTGCCCGTTCGGCCACCCAGAACATGATCCCGAGCAAGACCGGCGCCGCTGAAGCGGTCGGCCTGGTGCTACCGGAACTGGCGGGCAAACTGACCGGCATGGCGGTGCGTGTTCCTGTGATCAACGTCTCGTTGGTCGACCTGACCGTTCAGCTCAAACGCGAAGCGAGCGCTGACGAAGTCAACGCGCTGCTCAAAGAAGCCAGCCAGCACTCGAAGATTCTTGGCTACAACACCCTGCCGCTGGTCTCCAGCGACTTCAACCACAACCCGCTGTCGTCGATCTTCGACGCCAACCACACCAAGTCCAGCGGCAAGCTGCTCAAGGTGCTGGCCTGGTACGACAACGAGTGGGGCTTCTCCAACCGCATGCTCGATAACTGCCTGGCGCTGTGCAACGCTGAGTAATCCGCCGTGAAAAAGCAGGAGCAGCAGCGATGATCGGTATCAGCTTCACGCAAAAGACCATGGCGGCGCGCAAGCGTATCGCCTTGGTCGCCCATGACCACTGCAAGGTGTTTTTGCTGGATTGGGCCGAGCGGCAGAAAGACAGGCTCGCGCAACACGAGCTGGTCGCCACCGGCACCACCGGATTGTTATTGCAACAACGCCTGGATCTGCCGGTGGAAAGCATGATCAGCGGTCCCTTGGGCGGTGATCAGCAGCTCGGCGCGCGCATCGCCGAACAGCGGGTCGACATGCTGGTGTTTTTCTGGGACCCGTTCGAACCGCAGCCACACGACCCGGACATCAAGGCGTTATTGCGGGTCGCGGCGGTCTGGAACATTCCGGTGGCCTGCAACGAATGCAGCGCCGACTACCTGCTCAGCAGCCCGATGATGGATCAGGCGCACCAGCACCGCATCCCCGATTACGCGACCTATCTGCTGGGTCGCGCATAACCCCTTCCCCCTCAATCATTGATCACTCGAGCGGATGACAAGCCGTTGTCATTCGCTCGAATCAATGGCTTGCACCAGCAGATTCACCTGTTACAGCTCTGCAAAATCTCCTGATTTTTTTGCCATTTTCAGGGCATTTTCCTGCGCAAACGATCAACCATGACCGCTCGTCGGAGCCACCATCATGCATCCTCTTCCCACGCCGATGTGCATTGAATGGCGCTGAATGGATTTGGCGATCGGGTCGACTTCGACCCATAGCCAACAACTCATTCATTTGCCATTTGCGAGTTCGCCCCATGTTCGACACTCTCTCCATCCGCCTGAAAATCGTCCTGCTGTCCGGTCTGTGCCTGCTGGGTGTGATCGCGCTGATCGTCAGCATGAACTTCTACCAGACCAATCAGAACGATGAACTGGCCAGTGCCGCCAGCAGCAAGATGCTGACGGACAGCGTGCAGAATCTGCTGCAGTCCAAAGCGGCCGAGCAAGCGGTGCGGGTGCAGAAGACGTTCGGTGAAAACCTGCTGGTGGTGACCGCCCTCGCCGACCAGATCAAAGACATGCGCAACATGGCCGCCAAGCGTTCGATTGAAGCCGGCGCCCTGCGTGAAGAGCTGAACCAGAGCCTGAAAACCGCCTTCGAGCGCAACAGTAAGGTGCTGGGGATCTGGCTGGCGTTCGAGCCCAACGGGCTGGACGGCAAGGACAGCGAGTTCGCCAACGATGCTGCCCGCCAGTCCAACGAAGTCGGACGTTTCGCCAGTTACTGGAGCCGTGCCGGCGGGACCGGGCTGAACACGATCATGGTCGAAGACGACATGACCAAAACCACCTTGAGCCTCAGCGGCACGCCCTACAACAGCTGGTACACCTGCCCTCGTGACAGCAAGCGCACCTGCCTGCTCGACCCGTATGCGGACACGGTCGGCGGCAAGGAAATGCTGATGACCACGATTTCCGTGCCGCTGTTGGTGGACGGCAAATCCATCGGCGTGGTCGGCGTAGACATTGCTCTGGACGCGCTGCAAGCCGCCGCAATCGATTCCCAGCGCGAGCTGTTCAACGGCGCCGGGCACATGCTGATTGTTTCCGGCAGCGGCGTGCTTGCCGGTTACAGCACCGACGCGAGCAAGGTCGGCAAAAACATCGGCGAAACCCTGGGCGCAGACGGCAAGGAGATTCTGCAACTGCTCAATGGCGGCACGCCGAAGATCCTCGAACAGGGCGACCTGATCCGCGCGGTGTTCCCGGTCAGCCCGATCAACGATTCCAAGGCCTGGGGCGTGGTCATCGATCTGCCCAAACAAGTGCTGCTGGCCGATTCGGTGAAGCTGCAAAAAGTACTCGATGAGGCCCAGCAAAGCGGCACGATCCAGGCGGTGCTGGTGGCTGTCGTTGCCGGGCTGATTGGCCTGTTGCTGATCTGGCTCACCGCGTCCGGCGTGACCCGGCCGATCAACAGCGTCGCCGAAATGCTCAAGGCGATTGCCAGCGGCGACGGTGACCTGACCCAACGCTTGCACTACACCAAGAAAGACGAACTGGGCGAACTGGTGAGCTGGTTCAACCGCTTCCTCGACAAGCTGCAACCGACCATCGCGCAGATCAAACAGAGCATCACCGACGCCCGAGGCACCGCCGACCAGTCTTCGGAGATCGCCCGCCAGACCAGCGAAGGCATGCAGGTGCAGTTCCGCGAAATCGACCAGGTCGCCACCGCGTCCAACGAGATGAGCGCCACCGCCCACGACGTCGCCAGCAGCGCGTCGAACGCAGCCAATGCTGCCAAAGGTGCCGATCAATCGGCTCGCGATGGCATGTCGATCATCGAGCGCAGCACCCGTGACATCAATCAACTGGCCGACGAAGTCAGCAAAGCCGTGACCGAAGTCGAAGCGCTGGCGGTCAACAGCGAACAGATCGGTTCGGTGCTGGAAGTGATCCGCAGCATCGCCGAACAAACTAACCTGCTGGCCCTCAACGCGGCCATTGAAGCGGCCCGCGCCGGCGAGAGCGGTCGTGGTTTTGCGGTGGTGGCCGATGAAGTGCGCAACCTGGCCAAACGGACCCAGGATTCGGTGGAAGAAATTCGCATCGTCATCGAGCGCATCCAGTCCGGCACTCGCGGCGTGGTTGCCACCATGCATTCGAGCCAGACCCAGGCCCACAGCAACGCCGGGCAGATTCAACAAGCGGTCCAGGCCTTGAGCAAAATCAGCGACGCGGTCACCGTGATCAGCGACATGAACCTGCAAATCGCCAGCGCCGCCGAACAGCAAAGCGCCGTGGCCGAAGAGGTCAACCGCAACGTCTCGGCAATCCGTACCGTCACCGAAACCCTGACGGGCCAGGCCACCCAATCGGCGCAGATCAGCAACCAACTCAATTCCCTGACCAACCAGCAGATGAAATTGATGGACCAGTTCCGCGTTTAAAGTTGCACCGCCAATCCCCTGTATCTGATCGTTCCCACGCTCCGCGTGGGAATGCAGCCCGTGACGCTCCGCGTCACTGGACGCGGAGCGTCCCTTGAGGCATTACCACGCGGAGCGTGGGAACGATCTATCATGAAGCCCTCTTCCGGAGGGCCTTCAATGACTGGTTTACTCACGTCCATTCAAGCCGCACTCGGCTTGCCCCATACGCCGATTCCATTCACGTCGAGCGGCGCCCTGCCCTCGGCGTTTGCCGTCACTGACCTGGCGTGCGCCAGCATTGCCGCAGCCGGCCAGGCGGTCAGTGAACTGCTGCAGCAACACACCGGCCGTTTACCCCCACTTGAAGTCGACCGCCGCCTGGCGTCTTTCTGGTTTGCAACCTCGATCCGTCCCGTTGGCTGGAGCGTTCCACCGATGTGGGACCCGGTGGCCGGTGACTACGCGACCCGGGACGGCTGGATCCGCTTGCACACTAATGCACCGCATCATCGTGCCGCCGCCGAGCGGGTGCTCGGCGCTTGTGCCGACCGCGCCGCGATGGCGAGCCAGGTTGCGCAATGGGCGAAATCCGATCTGGAGCAGGCAGTGGTCGACGCCGGTGGCTGTGCCGCCGAAATGCGCACCTGGGCGCAATGGCAGGCGCATCCCCAAGGTTTGGCAGTGAACGCCGAACCGTTGATTCAGTTCAGTGCAAGCAACAGTCAAGCGGCAAAACCGTGGCTGGGTTCGGTGGCGCAGCCGCTGGCGGGCATCAAGGTGCTGGACCTGACCCGAGTACTGGCTGGCCCCATCGCCAGCCGTTTCCTCGCCGGTCTTGGTGCCGATGTCTTGCGCATCGACCCGCCAACCTGGAACGAACCGGGCGTGGTGCCGGAAGTCACGCTGGGCAAACGCTGCGCGCGCCTTGACCTGCACGACGCAAGCGATCGAGCGGTGTTCGACAGCCTGCTCAAGGACGCCGATATCTTGCTTCACGGCTACCGCGCCGATGCACTGGAGCGGTTGGGCTACGGCGTTGCCGAGCGACAACGACTGGCCCCGGGGCTGATTGATGTCTGCCTCAACGCTTACGGCTGGAGCGGTCCGTGGCAGAACCGTCGAGGGTTCGACAGTCTGGTGCAGATGAGCAGCGGAATCGCTGAAGCGGGCATGCGCTGGAAGAACGCAGACAAGCCGACGCCATTGCCGGTACAGGCGCTGGATCATGCGACCGGGTATTTGATGGCGGCAGCGGCGATCACGTTGTTGGGTCGTGGCGGGTCGGCCAGATTGTCACTGGCGCGCACCGCAAAACTGTTGATTGAAAATGGCCCGGGCACAGACGAAGCGTTACGGGCAGAGGATGAAAACGATCAGGGCCTGCTGGTCGAGCAGACAGCCTGGGGGCCGGCGCATCGGCTTCATGTGCCACTGAAAATCACCGGGACGCCGCTGCAGTGGGCGCTTCCAGCGACTGAACTGGGTTCCCATCTTCCGAAGTGGCGGTGACTTTCAGATAACTATCGCGATCAGGTCGATGCTGCGTGAGTAAACGCCATCGACCGCTTGATCCGCCAAAAACACCCTCACAACGACAGCAAGCCGCTGTACAACCCGTACGCCGCCAGCCCGGCGCCGATGCTCACGCAGGTAAAAATTCCCTTCTCGACATGGGTGAACAATGGCTCGCCCTGCTCATGCTTGGCCTTGGCGAACAGAATCACGCCGGGCGCATACAGCAACGCCGACAGCAGCAAGTACTTCACCCCGCCCGCATACAGCAACCACATTGCGTAACACAGCGCGATGCCGCCAACCATCAGGTCCTTGGTGCGTTCGCCCGAGGCGTGCTCGTACGTTTCGCCGCGCCCGCTCAACAACACCGCATACGCCGCCGACCACAGGTACGGCACCAGAATCATCGACGACGCGAGGTAGATCAGGCTGGTGTACGTCCCGGCCGAAAACAGCGTAATCAGCAGGAAAATCTGAATCATCACATTGGTCAGCCACAGCGCATTGACCGGCACGTGGTTGACGTTTTCTTTCTTCAGGAAGGCCGGCATGGTCTGGTCTTTGGCCGTGGCGAAGAGGATCTCGGCGCACAGCAGAGCCCAGGACAACAACGCACCGAGCAGCGAAATCGCCAGGCCAATGCTGATCAGCAAAGCGCCCCAGGGGCCGACGATGTGTTCCAGCACCGCCGCCAGCGACGGGTTCTGCAGGGTGGCCAATTCGGGCTGGCTCATGATCCCCAGCGACAACACATTGACCAGCACCAGCAGCGCCAACACACCGACAAAACCGATGACTGTCGCCCGGCCGACGTCCGAACGTTTCTGCGCGCGGGCCGAATACACACTGGCGCCTTCAATGCCGATGAAGACGAACACAGTCACCAGCATCATGCTGCGCACCTGCTCCATTACACCGCCGAAATGGGGGTTGCTGCGGCCCCAGATGTCACGGGTGAAGATGTCGGCCTTGAACGCCACGGCGGCAATGACGATGAACATGATCAGCGGCACGATCTTGGCCACGGTGGTCAATTGGTTGATGAACGCCGCTTCTTTGATCCCGCGCATCACCAGAAAATGCACCGCCCACAACAGCACCGAGGCGCAGCCGATGGCAACTGGCGTGTTGCCGTGGCCGAACACGGGGAAGAAGTAACCGAGGGTGCTGAACAGCAGCACGAAATATCCGACATTGCCCAGCCAGGCGCTGATCCAGTATCCCCAGGCCGATGAAAAACCCATGTAATCGCCGAAACCGGCCTTCGCGTAGGCGTACACCCCGGAGTCCAGTTCAGGCTTGCGATTGGCCAGGGTCTGGAACACGAAGGCCAGCGCCAACATGCCCACGGCAGTGATTGCCCAACCAATCAATATGGCCCCGGCATCAGCGCGCGCCGCCATGTTTTGCGGCAAGGAAAAAATCCCGCCACCAATCATCGACCCCACCACCAAAGCGATCAGCGCGCTCAAGCCAAGCTTTTGCATCGGTTGCGACATTCCTGCATCTCCATTTCCTATCGCGACCATCGCCACGCGAACGTCACATAAATCGGTTTTAACTAAATAGCTGAAGCGTAATTACGTTTATCAATTAACGCCAACCCTGAGTTTTATTTATAGCTAATCGCACTATGCCAGCATCTTTAAATAGCGCAGGCGTGACCAGATCCTAATAAATCAATACCACACGACATTCAGGGACCCACACTTGCCAAAACAGGAAAACGGACTAGCGTCTAAATCTGAATGGCTACGCTCTATTTATTAAACTTTGGTCAGGGGCCTCTGGAACGGGCTTCTCAAACAACAGACTTATGCTCGCAAAGTTTGCGTAAGTCATTAATCGGCAACGAAATCCGAGCATTACTTGATCTAAGTCAGATGATTGAACAGCCCATCAAATTAAACTGGTCCTCTTCTTCTCCTGCACTGGAGTCATACAATGTCTGAAACCCCCGGAAAACTGAAACTCGGCGCACTCGTTGCGTTGGTTGTCGGCTCCATGATCGGCGGTGGGATATTTTCCTTGCCCCAGAACATGGCCGCCAGTGCCGACGTCGGTGCCGTGCTCATCGGCTGGGCCATTACGGCGGTCGGCATGCTGACCCTGGCCTTTGTCTTCCAGACCCTGGCCAACCGCAAACCTGATCTGGACGCCGGGGTTTACGCCTACGCCAAAGCAGGATTCGGCGACTACATGGGTTTCTCTTCCGCCTGGGGATACTGGATCAGCGCTTGGCTGGGCAACGTCGGTTACTTCGTTCTGTTGTTCAGTACCCTCGGTTACTTCTTTCCGATCTTCGGCGAAGGCAACACCGTCGCAGCCGTGATCGGCGCTTCAGTATTACTTTGGGGTGTGCATTTCCTTGTACTGCAGGGCATCAAGGAAGCGGCGTTCATCAACCTGGTGACCACCGTCGCCAAAGTCGTGCCGCTTGGGCTGTTTATCCTGATCGCGATTTTCGCGTTCAAACTGGACATCTTCACCGCTGACATTTGGGGCTTGAAAAACCCGGACCTGGGCAGCGTGATGAACCAGGTACGCAAAATGATGCTGGTCACCGTATGGGTGTTCATCGGCATCGAAGGCGCGAGCATCTTCTCGGCCCGGGCAGAAAAACGCACCGATGTGGGTAAAGCCACCGTGATCGGTTTCATCACCGTGCTGCTGTTTCTGGTGCTGGTGAACGTGCTGTCCCTGGGCATCATGACCCAACCGGAACTGGCCAAACTGCAGAACCCGTCGATGGCGGCGGTACTGGAGCACGTGGTCGGTCCGTGGGGCGCGGTGTTGATCAGCGTTGGCCTGGTGATCTCGTTGCTCGGGGCGCTGCTGTCGTGGGTGCTGCTGTGTGCCGAAATCATGTTCGCCGCGGCCAAGGACCACACCATGCCGGCCTTCCTGCGCAAGGAAAACGCCAAGCAAGTGCCGGTCAATGCGCTGTGGCTGACCAACGCGATGGTGCAGTTGTTCCTGATCATCACACTGTTCTCGGCCAGCACTTACCTGTCGCTGATCTACCTCGCGACTTCAATGATTCTGGTGCCTTACCTGTGGTCGGCGGCTTACGCCTTTCTGCTGGCGGTGCGCGGCGAGACGTATGAAAACGCGGCGTCCGAACGCAACAAGGACATGTTCATCGGCGCCATCGCGCTGATCTACGCGATCTGGCTGATCTATGCCGGCGGCGTCAAATACCTGCTGTTGTCCGCCCTGCTCTATGCGCCCGGCGCGATCCTGTTCGCCAAGGCCAAGCTTGAAGTCAACAAACCGGTTTTCACCAACGTCGAGAAGCTGATTTTTGCAGCCGTCGTCGTGGGCGCCCTGGTGGCAGCCTACGGACTGTATGACGGCTTCCTGACCCTGTAAGCCCCTCGGTGTAAACGAGGGAATGATCTGTCATCTGGAGGACCACTGTAATGACCACGGAAAAAGTTAAGTACGGCGTACATTCCGAAGCCGGAAAACTGCGTAAAGTCATGGTTTGCTCCCCCGGTCTGGCCCACCAGCGGCTGACCCCGAACAACTGCGACGAGTTACTGTTCGATGATGTGTTGTGGGTCGCACAGGCTAAACGTGACCATTTCGATTTCGTCACCAAGATGCGCGAGCGCAACGTTGAAGTGCTGGAAATGCACAACCTGCTGACCGACATCGTTGCCATCCCCGAAGCACTCGACTGGATCCTGGAACGCAAGATCACAGCCAACTCGGTGGGCCTTGGCCTGGTCAACGAAACCGGTTCCTGGCTGCGTAGCCTGGAGCCGAGGAAAATCGCCGAGTTCCTGATCGGCGGCGTTTCCGCCGACGACTTGCCGGACAGCTTTGGCGGCAAGACCATTCAGATGTTCCGCGATTTCCTGGGCCACTCCAGCTTCATTCTGCCGCCGTTGCCCAACACGCAGTTCACCCGCGACACCACCTGCTGGATCTACGGTGGCGTCACCCTGAACCCGATGTACTGGCCAGCACGCCGGCAGGAAACCCTGCTGACCACCGCCATCTACAAATTCCACCCGCAGTTCACCAACGCCGACTTCCAGATCTGGTACGGCGACCCGGACCAGGAGCACGGCAGCGCCACCCTTGAAGGCGGCGATGTGATGCCGATCGGCAACGGTGTGGTGTTGATCGGCATGGGCGAGCGCTCGTCCCGTCAGGCCATCGGCCAACTGGCGGTCAACCTGTTCAAGAACAAAGCCGTCGAGAAAGTCATCGTCGCCGGCCTGCCAAAATCCCGCGCGGCCATGCACCTGGACACCGTGTTCAGCTTCTGCGACCGCGACCTGGTGACGATCTTCCCGGAAGTGGTGAACCAGATCGTCGCCTTCACCCTGCGCCCTGACGAAAGCAAACCGGGCGGCATCGACATCCGTCGCGAAGAAACCAACTTCCTCGACACCGTGGCCAAGGCCCTCAACCTCAAAGCCCTGCGCGTGGTGGAAACCGGCGGCAACAGCTTCGCCGCCGAGCGCGAGCAATGGGATGACGGCAACAACGTGGTGGCCGTGGAGCCTGGCGTGGTGATCGGTTATGACCGCAACACCTACACCAATACCCTCCTGCGCAAGGCTGGTGTGGAAGTCATCACCATCAGTGCCGGCGAACTCGGACGCGGACGTGGCGGCGGCCACTGCATGACCTGCCCGATCATTCGCGACCCTATCGACTATTAATTTTAATGCCCTGCTTCACGCTCATAAAGCGTGAAGCAGGCGGATAACCGAAACCCAAGGAGATCCATCATGGCTTTCAACATGCGCAATCGCAGCCTGCTCTCGCTGATGCACCACACGACGCGCGAGCTCAATTACCTGCTGGACCTTTCCCGCGACCTCAAGCGCGCCAAGTACACCGGCACCGAGCGTCCACACCTGAAAGGCAAAAACATCGCGCTGATCTTCGAAAAAACCTCGACCCGCACCCGTTGCGCCTTCGAAGTGGCGGCCCACGACCAAGGCGCCCACGTCACCTACATCGACCCGGTGTCGTCGCAGATCGGCCACAAGGAAAGCATGAAAGATACGGCCCGCGTGCTGGGTCGGATGTTCGATGCCATCGAGTACCGTGGCTTCGAACAGGAAATCGTCGAAGAGCTGGCCAAGTTCGCCGGCGTGCCGGTGTTCAACGGCCTGACCGCTGAATTCCACCCGACACAGATGATCGCCGACACCCTGACCATGCGTGAACACAGCGACAAGCCGCTGCATGACATCAGCTACGCCTACCTGGGCGACGCACGCTACAACATGGGTAATTCGCTGCTGATGATCGGCGCCAAACTGGGCATGGACGTGCGCATCGCCGCACCGAAAGCGCTGTGGCCACATCAGGATTTCATCGACCAGTGCAAAGCCTTCGCCGAAGACAGTGGCGCTCGCATCACCATCACCGAAGACCCGAAAGCAGCGGTCAAGGGCGTGGACTTCATCCACACCGACATCTGGGTGTCGATGGGTGAGCCGGTGGAAGCGTGGGACGAACGCATCGAGCAACTGCTGCCCTACCAGGTCAATGCCGCCATGATGAAGGCCTCGGGCAATCCGCGCGTGAAGTTCATGCACTGCCTGCCGGCGTTCCACAACAGCGAAACCAAGGTCGGCAAAGACATTGCCGCGCGGTATCCGCACCTGGCCAACGGCGTGGAGGTGACTGAAGAAGTCTTCGAATCGCCGGCCAACATCGCCTTCGAGCAAGCGGAAAACCGCATGCACACCATCAAGGCGATCCTGGTGTCGGCGTTGGCGGATATCTAACGGCTCACCCGGCTCCCACTGACGAAACACAGTCAAATTGTGGGAGCGGGCTTGCTCGCGAAAGCGGCGTCTCAGTCGACATCAATGTTGCCTGTTAAATCGCCTTCGCGAGCAAGCCCGCTCCCACAGTAGACCGAGTCGTTGGCCCGCTCTTTGTAGAAGGATTGCATTATGCGTATCGTCGTTGCTCTGGGCGGTAACGCCCTGCTCCGCCGGGGTGAACCCATGACCGCGGACAACCAGCGCGCCAACATCCGGATCGCCACGGAACAAATCGCCAAGATCCATGCCGGCAATGAACTGGTGATCGCCCACGGTAATGGTCCGCAGGTGGGTCTGCTGTCGCTGCAAGCCGCCGCCTACACCTCGGTTTCCCCTTACCCGCTGGACGTGCTCGGTGCCGAAACCGAAGGCATGATCGGCTATATCATCGAACAGGAACTGGGCAACCTGCTGGACTTCGAAGTGCCGTTCGCAACCTTGCTGACCCAGGTCGAAGTCGACGCCAACGACCCTGCATTCCAGCATCCCAGCAAACCCATCGGCCCGGTCTACACCAAGGCTGAAGCTGAAAAACTCGCCGCCGAGAAAGGCTGGGCGATTGCTCCCGATGGCGACAAATTCCGTCGCGTGGTGGCCAGCCCGAGACCCAAGCGCATCTTCGAAATCCGCCCGATCAAGTGGCTGCTGGAAAAAGGCAGCATCGTGATCTGTGCCGGCGGTGGCGGCATCCCGACGATGTACGGGCCCCACGGCAAGCTGCAAGGCGTGGAAGCGGTGATCGACAAGGACCTGTGTTCGGCGCTGCTGGCCGAACAGCTTGAAAGCGATCTGCTGGTGATCGCCACCGACGTCAACGCGGCCTTTATCGACTTTGGCAAACCCTCGCAAAAATCCATCGCCGAGGCGCACCCGGACGAAATGGAAAAACTTGGTTTCGCCGCCGGCTCCATGGGACCGAAGGTGCAGGCCGCCTGCGAGTTCGCGCGCCATACTGGAAAAGTCGCGGTGATCGGTTCACTCTCGGACATTGAAGCGATCGTCCAGGGCAAGGCAGGTACGCGCATCAGCACGGCGAAACCTGGCATTACTTACTTGTAGGGAGAGACGTCTATGGCACAGTTTGAACCGGGTCACTTGCACATCGAGCGTCACGCGTTGGACAAGAATGATGTCAGCTACAACATTCACCTCGACTATGAAGTCAGCAAGAACCCCAAAGGGGTCAAAGGCATCCAGTTCACGATGCATGGCAGCATTCAGGGCAAGGACATGAAAGAGACCTTCTTCCTGCCCAAGGAGGAGGCCTACAACTTTGCCAACAACGTGACGAAGATCGCCGAGCAGTACGGCATTCCCAAGTCACACAGCCAGATCGGCTCGGTGCACAAGCATTACGATCTGATGTTTGAAGACATCCGGGTGCAGCTGGACATGAAATCCGGCGACCCGGTGAACATCGAACACTTCGAATAGCCCACTGACCTTGTGGGAGCGGGCTTGCTCGCGAAAGCGGAGTATCAGTCGACATTAGTATTGCCTGTCACACCGCTTTCGCGAGCAAGCCCGCTCCCACATTGGATCGGTGTAAGTCTGAAGTCCTGCACGGGATTTCACCATTGGCCCGCCCCAAGGCATACTTGCCACCCCTCCGCACTCCAGAACCAAAAACCGCCCCATGCGTATCCACGTCAGCTTCATCGACCGCGTCGGCATTACCCAGGAAGTCCTGGCCTTGCTCGGTGGGCGCAATCTCAATCTGGATGCGGTGGAGATGGTGCCGCCAAACGTCTACATCGACGCCCCGACCTTGAGTCCGGAGGTGCTCGACGAACTGCGTGACGCGCTGCTCAGCGTGCGCGGCGTGCAAACGATGACGGTGGTCGACATCCTTCCCGGCCAGCGTCGGCACTTGCAACTCGACGCATTGCTCGCCGCCATGACCGACCCGGTGCTGGCGTTGGACAGCGCCGGCAAGGTGTTGCTGGCCAACCCGGCGTTGATCGCCTTGTATGGTCGCGAACCGGCCGGTGAAAGCGTCGCCGACCTGTTTGCCGACCCGGCGTTGCTCGATGCCCTGCTGGAAAACGGCTTTCGCCTGCCGCTGCGCGAGATCACCGTCAACGGCCAGACCCTATTGCTGGACGCCACGCCGATCACCGACGCGGGTGCCCTGCTGACCTTGTACCAACCCAACCGCATCGGTGAACGCCTGTCCGCGCTGCACCATGATCACGCCGAAGGTTTCGACGCGCTGTTGGGCGAATCCCCGGCGATTCGTACGCTCAAGGCGCGCGCCCAGCGAGTGGCGGCACTCGATGCACCGCTGTTGATCCAGGGCGAAACCGGCACCGGCAAGGAACTGGTGGCGCGGGCCTGCCACGCGATCAGCGCTCGGCACAGCTCGCCGTTCCTGGCGCTGAACTGCGCGGCATTGCCGGAGAACCTCGCCGAAAGCGAGCTGTTCGGCTATGCCCCTGGCGCCTTCACCGGTGCGCAACGGGGCGGCAAACCGGGGCTGATGGAACTGGCTAACCAGGGCACGGTGTTTCTCGATGAGATCGGCGAGATGTCGCCGTACTTGCAGGCGAAGTTACTGCGCTTCCTCAACGACGGCAGCTTTCGTCGAGTGGGCGGTGACCGTGAAGTAAAGGTCAACGTGCGAATCCTCAGCGCGACCCATCGCGACCTGGAAAAAATGGTCAGCGAAGGCTCGTTCCGCGAAGACCTGTTCTATCGCCTCAACGTCCTCAACGTCGAAGTCCCGCCGCTGCGCGAACGCGGCCAGGACATCCTGCTGCTGGCCCGCTACTTCATGCAGCAGGCCTGCGCGCAAATCCAGCGCCCGGTCTGCCGCCTGGCGCCAGGCACGTATCCGGCGCTGCTGGGTAATCGCTGGCCGGGCAACGTGCGGCAATTGCAGAACGTCATCTTCCGCGCCGCGGCGATTTGCGAAAGCAGCCTGGTGGACATCGGCGACCTCGATATCGCCGGCACCTCGGTGGCGCGCCAGAGCGACAGCGATGTCGACAGCCTTGAGCAAGCCATGGAAGAATTCGAAAAAACCCTGCTGGAAAAACTCTACGTCAGCTACCCCTCGACCCGGCAACTGGCCAGTCGCCTGCAGACTTCCCACACCGCGATTGCCCATCGGTTGCGCAAGTACGGGATTCCCAATAAGCCGTAAAGCATGTGTTGATCGTTCCCACGCTCTGCGTGGGAATGCAGCCCGGGACGCTCCGCGTCCCAAAGCAGACGCAGAGCGTCCATTGAGGCATTCCCACGCAGAGCGTGGGAACGATCATCATTTGCTCAACTCAAAAACGACCTCCACCTGTACTGAAAGCGCTACAGCGGAACGATATCGATACACCCTCCCCTGATCACCGCTGTGCAAGGCTTTGATCCCACTACGCTTTTTTCTTTGCTTCCATCTGTAGCGATTTCGCTACAGTCTTGAAACTCGCCCGCCTCAAATCTAAGCACAAACCATTGATTAATAAGGGTTTAACCACATTGGCCGCGATCTTGCTTAGTAGCCATCCATAAAGCAGGGCTTTTGCCCAAGCATTCCATCGCGTCCACCAGACGAGTCTGGCCCCCTTAGGAGTTTCCATGAGCGAATTGCGTTTTACTGAAGATCACGAATGGCTGCGCACCGAAGCTGACGGCAGCGTCACAGTCGGCATCACCGCTTTCGCGCAGAACGCCTTGGGCGACGTGGTTTTCGTACAACTGCCTGAGCTGCAGTCCTACGACAAAGGCGCTGAAGCCGCCACCGTGGAATCGGTAAAAGCCGCCAGCGGCGTGTACATGCCACTCGACGGTGAAGTACTGGAAGTGAACCCGGCGCTCGACAGCAGCCCGGAACTGGTCAACGAAGATCCGCTGGGCGAAGGCTGGTTCTTCCGCTTCAAGCCAACCGACGCCTCGGCTGTCGCCAACCTGCTGGATCAGGACGCCTACGACCGCCTGATCAAAGCCAACGCCGAAGCCTGAGGAGCGCTGACATGACTCAAGTAAACCTTTCGACCGCCAACGAATTCATCGCCCGCCACATCGGCCCGCGTGCTGGTGACGAGCAAGCCATGCTCAACAGCCTCGGCTTCGATTCCCTGGAAGCCCTGAGCGCCAGCGTCATTCCCGACAGCATCAAAGGCACCAGCGTCCTCGGCCTCGAAGACGGTCTGAGCGAAGCCAATGCCCTGGCCTTGATCAAATCCATCGCCGGCAAAAACCAGCTGTTCAAGACCTTCATCGGCCAGGGCTACTACGGCACGCACACGCCGTCGCCGATCCTGCGCAACCTGCTGGAAAACCCGGCCTGGTACACCGCCTACACCCCGTATCAGCCAGAAATTTCCCAAGGCCGTCTCGAAGCGCTATTGAACTTCCAGACCCTGATCAGCGACCTCACCGGCCTGCCGATCGCCAACGCCTCGCTGCTCGACGAAGCCACCGCCGCCGCTGAAGCGATGACCTTCTGCAAACGCCTGAGCAAGAACAAGGGCAGCCACGCGTTCTTCGCGTCCGTGCATTGCCACCCGCAGACCCTCGACGTGCTGCGCACCCGTGCCGAGCCGCTGGGCATCGACGTGGTGGTCGGCGACGAGCGTGAACTGATCGACGTGACGCCATTCTTCGGCGCGCTGCTGCAATACCCGGCGAGCAACGGTGATGTGTTCGATTACCGCGAACTGACCGAACGCTTCCACGCCGCCAACGCGCTGGTCGCCGTCGCGGCTGACCTGCTGGCCCTGACCGTGCTCACACCGCCGGGTGAATTCGGTGCCGACGTGGCCATCGGCAGCGCGCAACGCTTCGGTGTGCCGCTGGGCTTCGGTGGCCCGCACGCCGCTTACTTCTCGACCAAAGATGCGTTCAAGCGCGACATGCCAGGCCGTCTGGTCGGCGTCTCCGTGGACCGCTTCGGCAAGCCGGCCCTGCGCCTGGCGATGCAGACCCGCGAGCAACATATCCGCCGCGAGAAAGCCACGTCGAACATCTGCACCGCCCAAGTACTGCTGGCCAACATCGCCAGCATGTACGCCGTGTACCACGGCCCGAAAGGCCTGACGCAGATCGCCAATCGCGTGCATCACCTGACCGCGATTCTGGCCCAAGGCCTGAAAGCGATCGGCCTGCCCGTCGAACAAGAGACCTTCTTCGACACCCTGACGATCAAGACCGGCGCCAACACCGCCGCGTTGCACGACAAGGCTCGCACCCAGCAGATCAACCTGCGCGTAGTCGATGCTGAACGTCTGGGCCTGTCCCTTGACGAAACCACCTCGCAAGCCGATGTGGAAACCCTGTGGGCCCTGCTCGCCGACGGCAAAACCCTGCCGGACTTCGCCGCCCTCGCCGCTTCCGTGGTCAGCACCTTCCCGGCCGCATTGGTCCGCCAATCGCCGATCCTCAGCCACCCGGTGTTCAACCGTTATCACTCAGAAACCGAGCTGATGCGCTACCTGCGCAAGCTCGCCGACAAGGACCTGGCGCTGGACCGCACCATGATCCCGCTGGGTTCGTGCACCATGAAACTCAACGCCGCCAGCGAAATGATCCCGGTCACCTGGGCTGAATTCGGTGCCCTGCACCCGTTCGCTCCGGCCGATCAAAGCGCCGGTTACCAGCAGTTGACCGACGAACTGGAAGCGATGCTCTGCGCCGCGACTGGCTATGACGCGATCTCGCTGCAACCGAACGCCGGCTCCCAGGGTGAATACGCCGGCCTGCTGGCGATTCGCGCCTATCACCAGAGCCGTGGCGAAGACCGTCGCGACATCTGCCTGATCCCGTCCTCGGCCCACGGCACCAACCCGGCGACCGCCAACATGGCCGGTATGCGTGTGGTGGTAACCGCGTGCGATGCCCGTGGCAACGTCGACATCGAAGACCTGCGCGCCAAGGCCATCGAGCACCGCGAGCATCTCGCGGCATTGATGATCACCTATCCGTCGACCCACGGCGTGTTCGAAGAAGGCATCCGCGAAATCTGCGGCATCATTCATGACAACGGCGGCCAGGTGTACATCGACGGCGCCAACATGAACGCGATGGTCGGCCTGTGCGCGCCAGGCAAGTTCGGCGGCGACGTGTCGCACCTGAACCTGCACAAGACCTTCTGCATTCCGCACGGCGGTGGCGGCCCGGGTGTCGGCCCGATTGGCGTGAAGTCACACCTGACGCCGTTCCTGCCGGGTCACGGCACCATGGAACGCAAGGAAGGCGCGGTCTGCGCAGCACCGTTCGGCAGCGCGAGCATTCTGCCTATCACCTGGATGTACATTCGGATGATGGGTGGCGCGGGTCTCAAGCGTGCTTCGCAACTGGCGATCCTCAACGCCAACTACATTTCCCGTCGCCTCGAAGAGCACTACCCGGTGCTGTACACCGGCAGCAATGGCCTGGTGGCGCACGAATGCATCCTCGACCTGCGTCCGCTGAAAGACAGCAGCGGCATCAGCGTCGATGACGTCGCCAAGCGCCTGATCGACTTCGGCTTCCACGCCCCGACCATGTCGTTCCCGGTGGCCGGCACGCTGATGATCGAGCCGACCGAAAGCGAATCCAAGGAAGAACTGGACCGCTTCTGCGATGCCATGATCCGCATCCGCGAAGAAATCCGCGCCGTGGAAAATGGCACCCTGGACAAGGAAGACAACCCGCTGAAAAACGCTCCGCACACCGCCGCGGAAATCGTCGGCGAGTGGACGCATCCGTACAGCCGTGAGCAAGCGGTGTACCCGGTTGCGTCGCTGATCGAAGGCAAGTACTGGCCACCGGTCGGCCGCGTCGACAACGTGTTTGGCGATCGCAACCTGGTTTGCGCCTGCCCGTCGATCGAAAGCTACGCTTAAAAGAAGCAGCAATAAGCTTCGAGCCTCAAGCTGCAAGCTTCAAACGACAAGTCAAAAGCTAACTGCTTTTACTTGCAGCTTGGAGCTTGCAGCTTACAACTGCGCCGCAGGAGCCCCCCATGTCGTTAAGCGTGTTCGACCTGTTCAAGATTGGCATCGGCCCCTCCAGCTCCCACACCGTCGGCCCGATGCGCGCAGCCGCGCGTTTTGCCGAAGGGCTGCGCCGTGAAGGGCTGCTGGCGGCAACCAACTGCATCAAAGTCGAGCTTTACGGCTCGCTCGGTGCCACCGGCAAAGGCCACGGCAGCGACAAGGCTGTGTTGCTAGGCCTGGAAGGCGAGCACCCGGACACCGTGAATACCGAAACCGTCGCCGCCCGTCTGCAAGACATTCGCGGCAATGGTCGCTTGAACCTGCTCGGCGAGCACAGCATTGCGTTCAACGAGAAAGAACACCTGGCGATGATCCGCAAACCGTTGCCGTATCACCCCAACGGCATGATTTTTCGCGCGTTCGATGTTGCCGGCCTGCAGATCCGCAGCCGCGAGTATTACTCGGTCGGCGGTGGTTTTGTCGTCGATGAAGACGCCGCCGGCGCCGACCGCATTGTCGAAGACGCCACGCCTCTGACCTTCCCGTTCAAAAGCGCCAAGGACCTGCTCACCCATTGCACCACCTACGGCTTATCCATTAGCCAGGTGATGCTGACCAACGAAAGCGCCTGGCGCCCCGAAGCGGAAACCCGCGCCGGACTGCTGCGAATCTGGCAAGTGATGCAGGATTGCGTCGCCGCCGGTTGCCGCAACGAAGGGATCCTGCCCGGCGGATTGAAGGTCAAGCGCCGCGCCGCCGCGTTGCATCGGCAACTGTGCAAGAACCCTGAATCCTCATTGCGCGATCCGCTGTCGGTGCTGGACTGGGTCAACCTGTATGCCTTGGCGGTCAACGAAGAAAACGCCAATGGCGGACGCGTCGTTACCGCGCCCACAAATGGTGCAGCAGGAATCGTCCCGGCGGTTTTGCACTACTACATGCGCTTCATCCCCGGCGCCAACGAAGACGGCGTTGTGCGCTTTCTGCTGACTGCTGCGGCGATCGGGATTCTCTACAAGGAAAACGCCTCGATCTCCGGTGCCGAAGTCGGCTGCCAGGGCGAGGTCGGCGTGGCCTGCTCCATGGCGGCGGGCGCCTTGTGCGAGGTGCTGGGCGGCACGGTACAGCAAGTGGAAAACGCTGCGGAAATCGGCATGGAACACAACCTCGGCCTGACCTGCGACCCGATTGGCGGACTGGTGCAAGTGCCTTGCATCGAACGCAACGCCATGGGCTCGGTCAAGGCGATCAACGCGGTACGCATGGCCCTGCGCGGCGACGGCCAGCACTTTGTCTCGCTCGACAAGGTCATCCGCACCATGCGCCAGACCGGCGCCGACATGAAAAGCAAATACAAGGAAACCGCCCGCGGCGGTTTGGCGGTCAACATTATCGAGTGCTGATGCGCACGCGCATCTGCCTACTTTTTCAGGAGCTGAATATGTCCACCGAACACCTGTTGAAAACCCCGTTGCACGCACTGCACATCGAGCTAGGCGCACGCATGGTGCCGTTCGCCGGCTATGACATGCCCGTGCAATACCCGCTGGGCGTGATGAAAGAACACCAGCACACCCGTGATCAGGCCGGGCTGTTCGATGTCTCGCACATGGGCCAGATCCGCCTGACCGGCGCCAATGCCGCCAAGGCCCTGGAAACCCTGGTGCCGGTAGACATCATCGACTTGCCGGTGGGCATGCAACGCTACGCGATGTTTACCAACGAAACCGGTGGCATCCTCGACGACCTGATGGTCGCCAATCTGGGTAACGACGAGCTGTTCCTGGTGGTCAACGCCGCGTGCAAGGATCAGGACCTCGCGCACCTGCGCCAACACATCGGCGATCAGTGCACCATCGAGCCGCTCTTCGAAGAGCGCGCGTTGCTGGCGCTGCAAGGTCCGGCGGCCGTCACCGTGCTCGCGCGCCTGGCGCCTGAAGTGGCGAAGATGACCTTCATGCAGTTCACCCGCGTGAAACTGCTGGGCGTGGACTGTTTTGTCAGCCGTTCGGGCTACACCGGTGAAGACGGTTTCGAAATCTCCGTGCCGGCGGCCAACGCCGAAGCCCTGGCTCGCGCCCTGCTGGCCGAGCCTGAAGTGGCAGCCATCGGCCTTGGCGCCCGCGACTCCCTGCGCCTGGAAGCCGGCCTGTGCCTCTATGGCCACGACATGAACACCGACACCACCCCGATCGAAGCCAGCCTGTTGTGGGCCATCTCCAAGCCACGTCGCGCCGATGGCGCACGGGCCGGCGGCTTCCCCGGCGCTCAAACCGTATATGCGCAACAGCAAAACGGCGTCAGCCGCAAACGCGTCGGCCTGCTGCCCCAGGAACGCACTCCGGTGCGCGAAGGCGCTGAGATCGTCAATGAAGCGGGCGACATCATCGGTACGGTTTGCAGTGGCGGTTTCGGGCCAACCTTGGGCGGTCCTTTGGCGATGGGTTACCTCGACAGCAAGTACATCGCCATCGACACACCCGTTTGGGCGATCGTGCGTGGGAAAAAGGTGCCTTTGCTTGTAAGCAAAATGCCATTTGTTGCACAACGCTACTATCGCGGCTGATTGACTGTTTCTATAAGTAACGCGGTTGCGTTAACAGTGCACTAATGTGTAACGCAACCGCCATAAAATAGTGCATGTCGTTGGCTCTAAGCTTCGTTTATGAACTTTGCTTATAACGTTCGAAAACAATTGAACCTCCTCATCGAATAAGCCCGCACTAGTGAACACACTAACCCGCAACCTCAGCAAAACCGGGCCTTTCACAGGGGCTTGTTTTTTCTCTCGTAGTTGGCGTAGAGTTTGTTCACTGTGTTTGCATGGGTCGCTTGGAATCGTGACCTG
The DNA here is from genome assembly GCF_024809425.1 of Pseudomonas sp. JAI111. Classification (NCBI taxonomy): domain Bacteria; kingdom Pseudomonadati; phylum Pseudomonadota; class Gammaproteobacteria; order Pseudomonadales; family Pseudomonadaceae; genus Pseudomonas; species Pseudomonas sp. JAI111. Next base: position 525,337 of record NZ_JANUCB010000002.1, read on the forward strand.
GGCAGTAGCCTACAAGTTAGCTACATCCCGTTCGACGTCTTCTTACTCTCCTGCAACCAGCCCCAGTACTCTTTCATGAGAAAGAGACTGTCATTAATTTTTTGCGTCAAAGGAAATAAGAAATGTCCCAACGTCAGAGCGGTACCGTCAAGTGGTTTAACGACGAGAAAGGTTTTGGTTTTATCACTCCTGAAAGCGGTCCGGATCTGTTCGTGCATTTCCGCGCCATTCAGGGCAACGGCTTCAAGAGCCTGAAAGAAGGCCAGAAAGTGACTTTCGTTGCTGTGCAAGGCCAGAAAGGCATGCAGGCTGACGAAGTACAAGCAGAAGCTTAATCTTCTGTAACGAAAAAGCCCCTGATGCTGACATCAGGGGCTTTTTTGTGCGCGTAAATCCGTAAAATGGCTTCTTTTGCGTCCAGAGGCTGCGATGTCCAAACACCTGCTCACTCCCCAGGGCGACTTCCCCGCCGCCACCCTGGGTCGGCGCCTGGCAGCCATGTTCTATGACTTCCTGTTGTGTACCGCCCTGCTGATCGTCACCAGCGGCGTGTACAAGATGATCCAGATGGCGATCATCGGCGAAGACAAGATGCGCGCCCTCACCGAAGCCGGCGCGCTGGACGGCGATCCATTGCTGTCGACGGTACTGTTGTTTGTGTTGTTTGGCTTCTTTGCCAAGTTCTGGACCTGGTCCGGTCAGACGCTGGGCATGCAGGTGTGGTGCATCCGCGTACAGAACGCCGACGGTTCGTCCATCAGCCTGTGGCAGGCGCTGTTGCGGTTTGTGGTGTCGATCGCGTCGCTGCTGTGCGTTGGCCTGGGCTTCATCTGGTCGCTGTTCGATAAACAGAAACGCAGCTGGCATGACATCTACTCCAACACCCGGATTGTGCGCATCCCGAAGAAGACCAAATAACTACGGCATACAAAAACCAATGTGGGAGCGAGCCTGCTCGCGATAGCGGTGTGCCAGTCACCTTCAATTTGACTGATACACCGCTATCGCGAGCAGGCTCGCTCCCACAGGTTATTTATGACTAGCCGATAGATCTCAGGCGTTACCAGCCAGTTTCATCCGTGCAGCCTGGGTGAAGTCGAGCATGCGCTTCAGCGGCCGGATCGCTTGCGGAATCAACGCCGGATCAACAAAGATCTCGTTCGCCCCTTCCTTCAAGCTCTTGAGCAGGCGCTCAAGGGTATTCATCGCCATCCAAGGGCAGTGCGCGCAACTGCGGCAGGCTGCGCCGTTGCCGGCCGTTGGCGCCTCGATAAAGACCTTGTCCGGGCACAGCTGCTGCATCTTGTAGAAGATGCCGCGATCGGTAGCGACGATCAGGGTCTTGTTCGGCAGGCTCTTCGCCGCCGCAATCAACTGACTGGTCGAGCCGACGGCGTCTGCCAGTTCGATCACCGATGTCGGCGACTCCGGGTGCACCAGAATTGCAGCGTCCGGGTACAGCGCCTTCATGTCTTCGAGCTGCTTGGACTTGAACTCTTCGTGAACGATGCAGGCACCGTCCCACAGCAACATGTCCGCACCGGTCTGACGCTGGATGTAAGTGCCCAGGTGTTTGTCCGGGCCCCAGATGATGGTCTCGCCGTTATCCATCAGGCTTTCGACGATTTCCAGCGCGCAGCTGGACGTCACTACCCAGTCCGCACGGGCTTTGACCGCGGCCGAGGTGTTGGCATAGACCACCACCGTACGTTCCGGGTGTTGATCGCAGAACGCCGAAAACTCGTCCACCGGGCAACCCAGGTCCAGCGAACACGTCGCTTCGAGGGTCGGCATCAGTATGCGTTTTTCAGGATTGAGGATCTTGGCGGTTTCGCCCATGAACTTCACACCGGCAACGACCACGGTCTTGGCCGGGTGAGCGCTGCCGAAGCGGGCCATCTCCAGCGAATCGGAGACGCAACCGCCGGTTTCTTCGGCCAGGGCCTGAATCACCGGATCGCAATAGAAGTGAGCAACCAGCACCGCGTCCTGAGCCTTGAGCTCGGCAGCGATGGCGGCACGATAGAAAGCTTCCTCCTCGGCGGTCAGCGGCTTGGGCTGCTTGGCGTCGAGGTGGGCTTGAACCAGAAGGCGTTCGGAAATCTGCGTCATGTTTGCAAGACCTGCAGGCGCATTCGCGCGAAAGTCGAGTATACACCCGGCTCCGGACCCTTCAGGGTACCGCCGGAGAGTGAGTATTCATCAGGCACGGACAGCGGTGAAGAGGCGCAAGGCTACAGAATATCGGCTGGATGCAAAAGATGATTCTGACCTGTGCCATGCGGTGCAGCCCCACCAGGGGGCCAGCACAAATCGCGGGCAAAAAAAAATCCGGAAATCCTCACTTGCGTGGGCCTTCCAGACTTTTAAAACTGCTACAAAAATGGTGGGTCGTGTGGGATTCGAACCTACGACCAATTGGTTAAAAGCCAACTGCTCTACCAACTGAGCTAACGACCCGCTGTGTGGTGGCGCGTATAATACTGATTTTTAAGGACTATTCAACACCTAATTTAAAATAAATCAAAAATAAGGTGTTGGGTCGCTTACGCCGGCTGCTGCAAAGCCTTCCGCACGCAGTCGGCAGCTGTCGCATTTGCCGCAAGCACGGCCCTGATCGTCGGCCTGATAGCAAGAAACGGTCAGCCCGTAATCGACCCCCAGCTTCACGCCTGCCTGGACGATCTGCGCCTTGCTCATGTTCTGCAGTGGCGCCTGAATACGGAAGCCATTGCCTTCTACACCCGCCTTGGTCGCCAGATTGGCCATGCGCTCGAACGACTCGATGAACTCAGGACGGCAGTCTGGATAACCGGAGTAATCCACGGCGTTCACACCAATAAAGATGTCACGCGCGCCCAGCACTTCAGCCCAGCCCAGCGCCAGAGACAGAAACACCGTGTTGCGCGCAGGCACATAAGTCACCGGAATACCTTCGCCCGGCACCTCCGGCACGTCGATGCTGCTGTCGGTCAGCGCCGAACCGCCGATACCGTTCAGGTTCAGGCCGATCACCTTGTGCTCGACCACACCCAGGTCGCGAGCGACACGCGCCGCCGCGTGCAGTTCGGCATGAGACCGCTGACCGTAGTCGAAGCTCATGGTGTAGCAGCTGTAGCCTTCGGCACGGGCCATGGCCACGACAGTTGCCGAGTCCAGACCGCCGGACAGCAGGATGACCGCACGCTTTTCAGTAGTGTTCAGTTGTTCAGTCATATCAGCGCCCCGGCTCGTCATTCCAAAGATATTTATGCAGCTGCAATTGCAGACGCACTGGCAGGTTGTCCGCCACCACCCAATCAGCCAGGTCCCGTGCATTCAGGTCGTGATGACTTGGCGAGAACAGGACTTCGCCTGCTCGTTGGTCGAGACCGTACTGGATGAGTTTGGACACCGCCCAGTCGTAGTCTTCCCGCGAGCAGATGACAAACTTCACCTGGTCGTTGGGCGTGAGCAGTTCAATGTTCTCGTAGCGGTTGCGGTGCGCTTCTTTCGAACCCGGGGTTTTCAAGTCGACAACACGACTGACCCGGGAATCTACCGCCGAGATGTCGAGAGCACCACTGGTTTCCAGTGACACTTCGTAACCGGCATCGCACAACCGCTTGAGCAATGGGATGGCGTTCGGCTGGGCCAACGGCTCGCCGCCGGTGACACAGACATAACGCGGACGAAAACCGGCCACTTGCTCGAGGATGTCGTCGAGCGTGCGCACGGTGCCGCCAGTGAACGCATAGGCGCTGTCGCAGTATTGGCAACGCAATGGGCAACCGGTCAGGCGCACAAAAACTGTGGGCAGCCCGGCAGTCCGCGTTTCCCCCTGCAACGAGTAGAAAACTTCGGTGATTCTCAATGTGTCTTGCATAGTCGCCACGGGCATGACAGCTAAACAGGCTGTCCGCCTCCGTCAGGCACTTCAAGGAACCCCGCCATCGCGCAGATCCCAAAAAGCGTGTTTCAAAAAAGGGTGTGAATTCTAACGAAAAAACCCGCGACAAGCGCGGGTTTCTTCAAAACGAGCCTCACAGACCTACATTTTTTGCAGATCACGCTGGGCCAGTTGAGCGGCGGAAGTGCCCGGGTATTGCGACACCACCTGCTGCAGAATGCCTTTTACCTTGTCGGTATGACCGAGGCGGCGCTCTACATCAGCCAGCTTGTACAGCGAATCAGGCACTTTTGGATGCTTTGGATACAGCTGCGAAACTTTGGCAAAAGCCTGACCCGCACCTTGCAGATCACCTTTGGCCAAATTCACTTCGCCCAACCAGTACTGGGCATTGCCCGCGTATTGGCTGTTCGGGTATTTGCGCAGAAATGCGGCAAAAGCCTGGCTGGCTTTGTCGAAATCCTTGGCTTTGATCAGGTCGAAGGCTGCATCGTAGTACAGCTTTTCCTTCGCCGGATCGGCCGGTTCGCTACCCGCAGCGGGTGCTTGCGCGGCTGCGGCTGCAGCTCCTGCGCTTACGCCGACTGCTGCACCGGGGGCATTCAAATTGCCACCGGAGGAAGAATTATCAGGCGTCGCGGCTGGTGCTACGCCGGATCCTATGCGCCGATCAAGATCCTGGTATCGCTCCAGGTTTTCCTGCTTCATGCGCGCTACATCATTTTGCAGAACTTCGATCACGCCCTGTTGACGTGAAATCTGCTCCTGCATCGATTGCAGTTGGTTGAACAGCTCGCCCTGTGCCGAGACAGGGGCCGAAACCCCTCCCCCGGCATAGGCGCCGTTCGTACCGTAACCCGCAGGCGGATAACTGCTCCCGCTATTGTTATAACCGGAGTTGTTATCGACCACAGGAACCGCAGCCCACGCCGCAAGCGATGTGAGACTGAGAGCCAAAACAGTTACAGCACGACGGCACGTTCGCATGACGAATTACTTACGCAGTTCGACGCGACGGTTTTGAGCCCAGGACTGCTCGTCGTTGCCGGTAGCAACTGGACGCTCTTCGCCGTAGGAAACCAGTTCCAGCTGAGCTGGGGAAACACCTTGCAGTACCAGGTAACGCTGAACGGCTTTCGCACGACGCTCGCCCAGTGCCATGTTGTACTCACGAGTACCACGTTCGTCGGTGTTGCCTTCCAGAACAACGCGAGCGCCGTTTGCTTTCAGGTCTTTGGCGTGAACGTCCAGAGCGCGCATGGCTTCTGGCTTCAGGTCCGAGCTGTCGTATTCGAAGTAGAAGGTGGTGATTGCGCGCAGAGCAGCTTCTTCGCTCAGGGAACCGTCAACGGCACCAGTGTTTGCGCCGTAACCAGCGTTTGGATCGACAGCGCCTTGACCGGCATTGTCGCCGCCTTTGGACGAGCAACCTACAGCTACAGCCATGGCCAGAGCCAGCGCAGCAAATTTACCAAACTTCAGCATTTCCATCGTGAAACTCCTAATGAACCCCAGTGTGTTAAGTACAACGTGTAGCGCCGCGTCAGTTCAGGTAAGGGGACCAGGAAGGTTCTCTGACTTCGCCTTGTGCGGTAGGAAGCGGGAGCCTTACGCGTCCATTAATGGACACGAGCATCAAGACTCCCCGGCCCTGCTGGCGGGTGGCGTAGATTACCATGGTGCCGTTGGGCGCAACAGTAGGCGACTCGTCCAGAGTGCTATCAGTGAGGATCTTTACACTACCTCGCTGCAAATCCTGGGCAGCCACCTTGAAATTAGTGAAGCCATCCTGGCGGTGAATCATCACCAGGGTCTTTTCATCAGCCGACAATTTAGGGTTGGCGTTGTAGTTACCAATAAAGGTCACACGCTCCGCACCACCGCCACCGACGCTGGTTTTATAGATCTGTGGTTTGCCGCCACGGTCGGACGTGAAGTAGATGGTGGAACCATCCTTACCCCAGAACGGTTCGGTGTTGATGCCAGGACCGTTGGTGACACGACTGATCTGACGCGAACCCAGGTTCATCACGTAGATGTCCGGGTTGCCGTCCTTGGACAGTACGAATGCCAGGCGATTGCCATCCGGCGACCAGGCTGGTGCGCCATTGAGACCTTCGAAGTTGGTGATCTGCTCACGGCGACCGGTGTCGATGTTCTGCATGAAAATACGCGGACGCTTCTGCTCGAAAGAAACATAAGCGATGCGCTTGCCATCCGGTGCGAAACGCGGCGACAGGATCGGCTCGCGCGATTGCAGCAGGGTCACGGCGCGGGCACCGTCATAGTCCGAACGTTGCAGCGTGTAGCGCGTGTTCTTCTCGGAGAAACGCTCGGCCGTTACGTACAACAGGCGTGTCGAGAACGCACCCTTGATACCGGTGAGTTTTTCAAACGACTGGTCGGCAATGAAGTGCGCCATGTCGCGCAGTTGATCAACACTGCCCGACACGCTGCCGGCCAGCACTTGCTGCTCGGTGGCGACGTTGAACAGCGCGTATTGAACCTGCAGGCGACCGCCCGCTGGAACGATGCTGCCGACCATAATGTACTGGGCGCTGATAGCCTTCCAGTCACGGAAAATGATTTCGCTGGCCTGGCTTGGCTGGCTGATCATGTTCTGCTTTGGAATCGGCGAGTAATAACCCGAGTTACGCAGGTCGTTACCGATGATTTCGGCCATGTCGTCTGGCAGCACGGTGCCGCCCTGGAAGCCGAACGGCACTACCGCAATCGGGGTTGCCCGATCACTGCCGCTGGTGACCAGAATGTTTTTTTCATCCGCCGCCGCTATCCCTGCCAGGCAGCAGATAACGACAAGCATTCCTCGAAGAAGGTTTCTCACAAGGCTAGATCCTCAGGTGTGAATGTCATCTTGAATGAACGATACGGAGCGAAATCGCTCGGCTTCATTCCCTGCATTTCTGTCAAACGTCCAATATTCTTGACCGCCGCAACTGCCGACGAGTCGAACGGACCATCGCCACTGGACTTGGCCACGCTGACCGAAGTCACCGTACCGTCCGGCAACATGCCGATTTGCAACACGACCGTCATGCCTTTGCGTGCCGAAGGTGGACGAGCCCAGCCTTCCGCTGCACGAGCACGAATCAAATCATCGAAACTGCCGGCGACTTCGTCACCTTGCTCATCCGCCAAGGCTTGCTGACGCTGAGGCGTGTCGGAAAGCAAATCTGCCAGGGCCTGGGCCTTTTTCTCTTCAGCGGATTTACGTGACGCTTCCTGCGATTTTTTCTTCGCAGCATCGGCGGCAGCTTTCTTCTTCGCGTCTTCGGCGACTTTCTTCTTCGCCTCTTCAGCTTCAGATTTCTTCTTGGCCTCTTCGGCGGCTTTCTTCTTCGCGTCTTCGACGATCTTTTTCTTGGCTTCTTCAGCGGCCGCTTTCTTGGCCTCTTCTTCAGCTTCTTTCTTGGCTTCTTCTTCAGCTTTCTTCTTGGCTATATCAGCCAATTTTTTCTCTTCGGCCTTTTTGGCTTCGGCGGTCTTCTTGGCTTCATCGGCTTTCTTGGCTTCATCAGCCTTTTTGGCCTCTTCAGCTTTCTTCGTCTCGTCGGCCTTCTTGGATTCTTCGGCTTTTTGAGCCGCGTCTTCCTTCTTTTGTTCCGCGGCTTTGATCGCTTCCTGCTCGATCTTTTTCTGTTCCATCTGTTCGACTTCGGTCTGACGCGCAGCAGATTTCTGCGCTTCACCCGCAATCTTCTGATTGGTCTGGGTGGTCGCCCGACTTTTCGACTTCAGTTGGTACAAGGTCGCCTGGACAATCGGCTTGGCCGGCGGCAGCTCCGGTGTGAAGGCAAAACTGACGAACAGCATGCCGAACACCAGCACGTGCAAGACAATCGCCCAGACACTAGGCCAGAAGTAGCTTTCCGAGGCGGACGGCTCTCGCATTTGCTGCATCAGGGTGCCTCGGTAATCAAGCCAACATTACCGACCCCGGCTTTCTGCAATCCGCCCATGGCGCCCATCACGGAGCCGTAATCGACGGTCTTGTCGCCACGGATGAACACCTGGGTACGCTTGCCGCCTTCGGTCCCGGCGCGAATGATCTTGGTCACCGCGTCCGTCATCTGCGGCAAGGTCATGGCCTTGTCCTGCTGCTTTTCGGTGTCGACTTCGCTGCCAAGGTTCCAGTAGTAGGTCTTGTCAGCCTTGATCGAAATGGTCAGGACCTGGGTGTTGTTGTCCTGCGGCAAGGCTTCGCTGGAAACCTTGGGCAGATCAACCTTCACGCCCTGATTGAGCATTGGCGCGGTCACCATGAAGATGACCAGCAGCACCAGCATCACGTCGATGTAGGGCACCACGTTCATCTCGGCAACCGGCTTGCGCTTTTTGCGAGCTCGAGCGATTAAAGCCATTGGAAATTACCTGCTTATTCTTCGCTGGTGTGCACTTTGCGGTGCAGGATCGCCTGGAATTCATCGGCGAAGGTGTAGTAACGGCCCAGCAGGGTTTCGCTGCGAGCAGCAAAACGGTTGTAAGCGATAACGGCCGGAATCGCGGCGAACAGACCGATCGCGGTGGCGACCAGTGCTTCGGCGATACCGGGAGCCACAGTGGCCAGGGTCGCTTGCTGGGCAGTGGCCAGGCCACGGAAGGAGTTCATGATCCCCCAGACAGTACCGAACAGACCGATGTACGGGCTGACGGAACCCACGGTGGCGAGGAACGGCAGGCTCTGCTCGAGCTTTTCTTCTTCGCGGGAGATGGCAACGCGCATGGCACGGGCCACGCCTTCCATGACCGCTTCCGGGTCTACGCCAGGCTGCTGACGCAGACGGGAGAATTCCTTGAAACCGGCACGGAAGATCTGCTCTACGCCCGAATCCGGATCAGGGTTGCTGCCGGCCTGACGGTAGAGTTTGGACAGGTCGATACCGGACCAGAAGCGCTCTTCAAAGCTCTCCAGGGCACGTCGACCGGCACGAATCAAATTGCTGCGCTGAAAAATCATGATCCATGAGGTCACCGATGCGGCTACCAGGATCAGCATTACCAGTTGCACCACGATACTGGCATTGCTGACCAGGCTCCACATGGAGGAATGGTCGACGACGTTAGCTTCCACGCTTTATCTCCTGCTTTGAGTGTGTACCCGCGCCGCTCACGTCGGCAAAGGCCGCACGTAGAGCTTCGGGAATGGCCCGGGGTTTTAAACTTTCAGTGCGCACACAGGCCACCAGAAACTGCCCTTCACAGAGCAGCACATTATCCGTTGCCCGCCTGACCTGCTGTTTGAAGCGCAGGCTGACTCGGTTCAATTCGATTACTTCAGCGCTTACCAGAAGCTCGTCGTCCAGTCGCGCCGGCGCGTGGTAACGCGCTTCGCTGGAGTGCACGACAAACAACAGGTCCTCCCCTGCCAGCGCCGATTGGGCAAAGCCCAGATCCCGGAGCCGCTCGGTTCGAGCCCGTTCCATAAACTTGAGGTAATTGACGTAATACACGATGCCGCCCGCATCGGTGTCCTCGTAATAAACGCGACAACGAAGTGCGAAAGGCTCAAGCCCGTTTTGCGCGCGCATACTCTAGTGCTTACTCCTCAGGTTGCCAATCCGGCCAGGCAACTGTTTTTCATTGATTCGCGGCTTTCTGGCGAAAGCACGGTCCTGAGACCGCGCAAACTCCGAATAAATCAGCGCGCAAAGGTGATTAATCGTCCACGGCATCGAGGAACTCGTCTACCACGGGCATCTCGCCCAATCGTGACGGAATGTTTAAACCGAAATGCAAGTACGCGTGGCGGGTAACAACTCGTCCCCGTGGCGTGCGCATGATATAGCCCTGCTGAATCAGATACGGCTCCAGCACGTCTTCAATGGTGTGGCGTTCTTCGCTGATGGCGGCCGCCAGACTGTCGACCCCGACCGGCCCGCCATCGAACTTCTCGATCATGGTCAACAACAGACGCCGGTCCTGGTGGTCGAAGCCACGCTCGTCGACATCCAGCAGGTTCAACGCCAGATCGGCAATCGGCTTGGTGATGTGGCCCTTGGCACGAACCTCGGCAAAATCGCGCACCCGGCGCAGCAGGCGATTGGCGATCCGCGGAGTACCGCGAGCACGACGAGCGATTTCGAAAGCGCCTTCCGGATCCAGTGGCAAACCGAGAATGGCTGCCGACCGGCTGACAATCGTCGCCAGGTCAGCGGTGCTGTAGAACTCAAGGCGCTGGACGATCCCGAAACGGTCGCGCAGCGGATTGGTCAGCATCCCCGCCCGCGTCGTCGCACCGACCAGGGTGAAAGGCGGCAGATCAAGCTTGATCGAGCGCGCGGCTGGCCCTTCGCCGATCATGATGTCGAGCTGGAAATCTTCCATGGCCGGGTACAGCACTTCCTCGACGATCGGCGACAACCGATGGATTTCGTCGATGAACAACACATCATGTGGCTCAAGGTTGGTCAGCAGCGCGGCCAGATCGCCCGGGCGCTCGAGCACCGGGCCGGAGGTGCTTTTGATCGACACGCCCATTTCCTGGGCGATGATGTTGGCCAGGGTGGTCTTGCCCAGACCCGGGGGGCCGAAAATCAGCGTGTGGTCCAGCGATTCGTTACGCCCGCGAGCCGCCTGGATGAACAACTCCATCTGCTCGCGTACGGTCGGCTGACCAATGTACTCGGCCAGGCTGACAGGACGAATCGCCCGATCCTGGACTTCCTCGCGGTCGCGAGGGCCAGGCGTGGCGGCAATCAGACGATCAGCTTCAATCACTTAAATCATTCCCTTCAGGGCACGACGAATCATGTCTTCACTGCTCAAGCCTTTCTCCTTGATCGCAGAAATCGCCTTGCTGGCCTCCTGCGGCTTGTAGCCCAGGGAAATCAGCGCGCTGACTGCATCATTTTCGGCGGTGGCGACCGGCGCTGGCGCATCAGGCCCACCCGGCTGGTTCGGCACCAGTGCAAACATGGCCGGTACGGTTTCCCAGGCCTTGAAGCGATCCTTGAGCTCGACCAGCAAACGCTCGGCGGTCTTCTTGCCGACGCCCGGCACCTTGGTCAATGCCGAGGTGTCCTGGGACTGCACGCAACGGACCAACTCGTCGACTTCCAGGCTCGACATCAACGCCAGGGCCAATTTGGGCCCTACACCATTGAGACGGATCAACTCGCGAAAAAAGTCTCGCTCACGTTTGCCATAGAAACCATAGAGTAACTGCGCGTCTTCGCGTACGACCAAATGGGTGTGCAAGGTCAGCGGTTCACCGACCGACGGCAAGCGATAAAGCGTAGTCATGGGCACTTCCAGCTCATACCCCAGACCGTTTACATCCAGAATCAGGTGCGGCGGCTGTTTCTCAGCCAGTGTGCCGCGCAAGCGTCCAATCACGTTTCAGATCCTTGAGCGTTGGCCAGATCAATGACTGGCGACTGACAGAACAAGGGTTTTGCGCCGGCAACACAGGCGCAAAACCCTCATTCCCTAAAAAACGATTGCTGATGCTATCAGAGACGCAGGCGCCCGCCACGACTGCGTGCCGCTCCCAGACCATGCGGCAACAGGCTCGATCGGGTGTGGGCATGGCAAATGGCAATGGCCAGGGCGTCCGAGGCATCGATTTGCGGCTTGCTGGTCAATTTCAGCATGTGCATGACCATCATCTGCACCTGCTCTTTATTCGCCGCCCCCGTGCCGGTCACCGCCTGCTTGACCTGGGTCGCGGTGTACTCGGCGATTTCCAGGCTTTCTTCGGCACCGGCAACAATCGCCGCCCCCCGCGCCTGCCCTAGCTTCAACGCAGAATCGGCGTTGCGCGCCATGAAGACCTTTTCAATCCCCATGGTCACCGGGCCGTAGGTCTGAATGACTTCCCGCACACTGCGATAGACGATTTGCAGACGCTCATGCAACTCGCCGGAACCGGTGCGAATACAGCCCGACGCCACGTACACGCAACCCCGCCCGGTATCGCGTACCACGCCATACCCGGTAATGCGCGAACCAGGGTCGATACCAAGAATTAAAGTCATAACGCCTGCGGGTTGAGTAAAAGCAAAATATCCAATACACCAAATAACAATTGTGGGAGCTGGCTTGCCTGCGATGGCATCACTTCGGTCTGTCTTATACACCGAGGTGATGGCATCGCAGGCAAGCCAGCTCCCACATTAGATCTTAGCTGCCGTTAACCCAGCTGTGCGGCGACCGATTCCGGAATGTCCGCATTGGAGTAGACGTTCTGTACGTCATCCAGGTCTTCGAGCATGTCGATCAGCTTGAGCACCTTCTCGGCGCCTTCCAGATCCAGTTCGGCGCTGGTGGTCGGCAACATCACGATTTCGGCGTCATCACCTTTGAAACCGGCGGCTTCCAGCGCGTTTCGCACGGAGTAGAAACCGGCGAACGAGGTGAACACGTCGATCGAGCCGTCTTCGTTGGTTACCACGTCATCGGCGTCGGCTTCCATGGCCGCTTCCATCAGGGCATCTTCATCGACGCCCGGCGCGAAGGAGATTTGCCCCTTGCGCTCGAACAGGTACGCCACCGACCCGTCAGTTCCCAGGTTGCCGCCGCACTTGCTGAAGGCATGGCGCACGGCAGCTGCGGTGCGATTACGGTTATCGGTCATGCACTCGACCATCACCGCCACGCCGCCCGGGCCGTAGCCTTCGTAGGTCAGTTCGACCATGTCGTCGGTGTCGGCAGCGCCAGCACCGCGGGCCACCGCGCGATCGATGATGTCGCGGCTCATGTTCGCGCCCAGGGCCTTGTCCAGCGCCAGGCGCAGACGCGGATTGGAACCCGGATCACCGCCGCCCTGACGGGCAGCAACGGTCAGTTCACGAATCCACTTGGTGAAAATCTTGCCCTTCTTGGCATCCTGACGTTCTTTGCGGTGCTTGATGTTCGCCCACTTGGAATGACCCGCCATATCTCGCTCCGAATTCTCTTTGAAACATTGCCCGCCGCGTATTCACGCTGGCCAGCAAGAAAAAAATCTCGACCTGTAAAAAAGGCGCATCCCATAAGGATGCGCCTTCAGGGTCAGTCTTACTCTGCTTTTGGCGTTTCGCGCAAACGAATGTGCAATTCGCGCAATGCCTTGGCATCTACAGCACCCGGAGCCTGAGTCATGACGTCAGCCGCGCTCTGGGTTTTCGGGAAAGCGATCACTTCACGGATCGACTGGGCGCCGGTCATCAGCATGACCAGACGGTCCAGGCCGAAGGCCAGGCCGCCGTGCGGCGGCGCGCCGTACTTGAGGGCATCGAGCAGGAAGCCGAATTTCTCTTCCTGTTCTGCTTCATTGATACCCAACAGGCGGAATACCGTCTGCTGCATTTCCTTGCGGTGGATACGGATAGAACCGCCACCCAGCTCGGTGCCGTTCAGGACCATGTCGTAGGCACGGGACAGAGCGGTCGCCGGGTTGGCTTCCAGTTCTTCCGGTGTGCACTTCGGCGCGGTGAACGGGTGGTGCAAGGCGGTGAAGCTGCCGTCGTCGTTCTCTTCGAACATCGGGAAGTCGACGACCCACATTGGCGCCCACTTGCAGGTCAGTAGGTCCAGGTCGTTACCGACTTTGATCCGCAGCGCACCCAGGGCTTCGCTGACGATCTTGGCCTTGTCGGCACCGAAGAACACGATGTCGCCGTCAACCGCGCCAACGCGATCGAGGATCACATTGAGGTTGGCTTCAGGGATGTTCTTGACGATTGGCGACTGCAGCCCCTCGACGCCCTTCGCACGTTCGTTGACCTTGATGTACGCCAGGCCCTTGGCACCGTAGATGCCGACGAACTTGGTGTAATCGTCGATCTGCTTGCGCGGCATGCTCGCCGCACCCGGGACGCGCAAGGCGGCGACACGGCATTTCGGATCGTTGGCAGGACCGCTGAAGACCTTGAAGTCGACTTCTTTGAGCTGGTCGGCAACATCCACCAGTTCCAGCGGGTTACGCAGGTCTGGCTTGTCGGAACCGTAGCGGCGCATGGCTTCTTCGAAAGTCATGTGCGGGAACTCGCCGAATTCCAGATTCAGCACTTCCTTGAACAGGTTGCGGATCATGCCTTCGGTCAGGCCCATGATGTCTTTTTCATCGAGGAAGCTGGTCTCGATGTCGATCTGGGTGAATTCCGGCTGGCGGTCAGCGCGAAGGTCTTCGTCACGGAAGCACTTGGCGATCTGGTAGTAACGGTCGAAGCCAGCCACCATCAGCAGTTGCTTGAACAGCTGCGGCGATTGCGGCAAGGCGAAGAACGAACCGGCGTGAGTACGGCTTGGCACCAGATAGTCACGCGCGCCTTCAGGGGTCGCACGGGTCAGGATCGGCGTCTCGACATCGAGGAAGCCGTTCTCGTCCAGGTAACGACGGATGCTGGTGGTCATGCGCGAACGCAGGCGCAGCTTCTCGGCCATTTCAGGGCGACGCAGGTCGAGGAAGCGATAACGCAGACGGGTTTCTTCACCCACGTCCGAGTACTCGTTCAGCGGGAACGGCGGGGTTTCCGACTCGTTCAGCACTTCCAGCTCGTAGCCCAGGACTTCGATCATGCCCGACGCCATGTTGGCGTTGGTTGCACCGGCCGGACGCAGGCGTACCTTGCCGGTGATCTTCACGACGTACTCGCTGCGCACGCGATCGGCGGCGGCGAAGCTCTCGGCGCGGTCCGGATCGAACACCACCTGGGCCAGACCATCACGATCACGGATATCGAGGAAAATCACCCCACCGTGGTCACGGCGACGGTGAACCCATCCGCAAAGGGTAATTTCCTGGCCTTCCAGGCTTTCGTTCAGTTGGCCGCAATAATGGCTGCGCATCATGGTAGTGGTTTCACTTCTCGTAATTCGAAATTCGGTTGGAGACCTTGTTCACCCGGCGCTTGAATAAGGCGCCCGATTTGCCAGGAACTCGCACGTGTCGTTCAACTCAGGCCCTAGACCCTAGTCAGCTTTGTCGCCGCCGGCCAGGTTCTTCTTCGAACCGGTCTTGAAATCGGTTTCGTACCAACCGGTGCCGCTAAGGCGGAAGCCCGGCATGGACAGCATCTTTTTAAGCTCTGGCGCCTGGCAGGCAGGGCAGTCGACCAGCGGTGCTGCGCTGATCTTTTGAATGGCTTCCAACTGATGACCACAGGAAGCACATTGATAGTCGTACATCGGCATGGGGGTTGTCTCGGCGATCAGGTTGCTACCGCGCACGCTGGGTTTTGCGGCAAAGCGCGGGATTATATCCATTAAATGCAGCCTGTGCAGCCGTAAGACTGCACAGACCGACACTCTGCCCGATCCACCGCAGTGGCTAGGGCATTGCGACGCAGCCACCCTCCTTCAGGCTGCGCACCACACAGATAACCCGCACCAGCCCGGTGAAGTTCCTGACGCCACCGTGACGCAGGTGCACCTCGCGGTCTACATGCGACAACAACGCACTGACCGAGCAGCTATTGACCTTGGCCATGTCACCCAAAATATCCCAGTACACCTGTTCAAGCCGCAAACAGGTGGCAAAACCATTCAAGCGCACCGAGCGAGATAACGGCTGGGCCAGCCCCATATCAAATTCGCTGACAAACGGATCAACCCTTATTTCCTTGATCGGGCCTCCCTTCCCTTCGCCTAGCCTGTCTTCGTACACCATATCGTTGACACTCCTTTGCCATCGTTGCCTTCTGTAAGAGCACTGTCGGTCGCCTTATAAAAGCGCAGGCGCAAAGGGATATCCAGATGACTTTATGACCATCGACGTAGGATAAGCCAACAGGTGAAGAGCGATCATGGAGACCGTCCTAGGCCGGCCGTTTTCCTACACGGTCAGGCGAATTTTGAGGGAGGCAAAACAGATTTTGCGAAGTGCCAGGCAACACGCGAACAGGATTGACGATTTTCTTCACCCACACATCGCAGCGGCAGAACCACCCGGAAAGCCTGCAACTACCCCGCGGTCTTCACAGCCTCAGTTACATCCCCCTATAGAGCACCGCCGGACCGCCTGATTTGAGTAGCTGCAGCCTTTGCTGTTAAATAGGCAGTGTGTCGCTACCGCCTATTTTCCGGGGGTTGCGCATAGGCTGGTACCGGGTACGTGTCCAACGCCTCTTATTGTTCTGAAGCGAACCGTGCTCCATCAGCTCTTCCTTGTGATCCGTCTTAACGTGAGTTAATCAAAATGTTGAAAATCGTTCACCTGCTAACGGGCGCAGCAGCTTTGCTGTTGTCCTTCATACCCAGCCTGCAACCCGAAGCTGCTCCTTACCTGCAACAACCCGCTGCGCTGTACCTGGCCTTTTTCGGCCTGCTCAACCTCACCCTTGCTCCCGTGATTCCTTACTGGAACAAAGGCCCACGTCATCAACTGCAAAACCTGGTCAGCGCCCTGCTGGTCCTGGCCGTCGTCCTGCAAACCGTTTCGCTGATCGCGAAAATGCCGGACATCGCCGGTCAACCTGCCGTTCTGTTCAGCCTGCTGGCCGCCCTGATCGCCGTTCTCCTGCACCTGGCCATCAGTTTCTACAAATCTTCACCGGCCGCCGCCTCGCCAAGCTATGACATGAGCAACCGCGATACCGGCACCGTCAAGTGGTTCAACACCTCTAAAGGCTTCGGCTTTATTTCCCGTGACTCCGGCGATGATATTTTCGTGCATTTCCGGGCGATTCGTGGCGAAGGTCACCGTGTTCTGGTCGAAGGCCAGCGCGTGGAGTTTTCCGTGATGAATCGTGACAAAGGTCTGCAAGCCGAAGATGTGATCGCCGCACTGCCGCGCCGCTGATTCCAGGGCCAAAAAAAACCGCGAACAGCCGAGCTGCTCGCGGTTTTTTATTGCCTGCGGTTTCAATAATGCGGCGGCGGAGTTTCTTCTTCAAAGGTTGCGAACTGGCCAGCCATCTCCTCCTGACGCTTGAGCAGTGCGGCCATCTGCAGTTGCAGGCGCTCAACGGCGCGCTGCTGCGTCGCCAGCACATCACTCAATGACTGGATGGTATCGTCCTGAAAGGCCAGTTGGCTCTCCAGATCGGTAACGCGCTCTTCCAGGCTCATGATTCAACCCTCCAGAAACGTGAAATCTTCGGTTAACAGCAGACGCAACCGCTCGCGAATCGTCGCGATCTGCTCTGCGCTGTAAGGCATCGATGGGTGTTTACCCCATACCGGCGCGGGCCAGGCGGCATCTTCTCGCTTGCGCACAATTACATGCATGTGCAACTGACTGACCACATTGCCCAGGGCTGCGACATTCAACTTATCGGCGTCGAACCCATCCTTGAGCAGTTCCGCCAGCGCCGTCGTTTCCTGCCACAACCGCTGCTGATCGGCGACATCCAACTGAAATATCTCACTGATATCGTCGCGACGCGGCACCAGAATGAACCAGGGGTAATTGGAATCATTGGATAACAGCAACCGGCAAAGCGGGAAATCCCCGATCGGTAGTGTGTCTTGTTGAAGTCGTGGATCTAAAGCGAACACCGCGCGCACTCCCGCCTGGTCATCATTTTTCAGCTTAGTCCGCCTCCAGAGAGGCTGCGCACCAAGCGACAGGACGCCAGCATACCTGTGAAAGCGGCCTGCTTCACGACCAACCACTGCCAACGTCAGGCCACTGAAACGACATTCGGCATGCGAACGCCCTGTCGTGAGACATTTTCTAACACGACGCACCATCACAGCACCTGTTACGTCAGAATCAGCGCGGAAATGACTGATAAACAATGAAGAGTTTCCAGACGAGCAGCACCCCCACTGTATGAATTCGGTACAGCGATTGAAATTTTTTGCACCAAAATCGTACAGTGCGTCTACGCTGAGTGCGTCAGGCATCCGCCAATTACTCACTGGTGGGGTGAACCGGTAACATTTTTGGTTGTCACGCCGTTGAACGGGAGGGTGCAACACGATGCAAACCGAGGCGTCAAGCTTGACCAACAGGTGCTTGAACCCCCCGGTTTCATGAGGTTTTTACCGCATCAAGCAGGCCTTCAGAAAAAAATAGCGACAGAATTCTGATTTGTGCACGCTTGTTGCATTCACACCCATATCGCCTTGGTTGCCTCCGCTGGAAGTGGAAGCCTCAAGGCAAATAAAAACAGCGGCAGGGTTGCCCGATGGAGATTCAAACGTTTCACCAGGGACTCTTTTTACCGATGTCCAAGTCTTGGAAAACAACGCTGAAGTTGCCATTCCGCTTGCATCGAGGCTGTAAATTTGCGACATCTACCAAGCTGTTTACGACAGGGTCGTAAAGAAGCTGAAAGGTTAGATACGCAACTATCGCCAACATGGTCGGCGTGATATAAGTTTGCGCCGACACAAAAAGAAAGAGCCGCCCAGATAATAAATCAGGTGGGACGGCAGTACTCTTCTAAAACCAAAGGAGCAAATCACGATGCGCGTGATGAAGTGGAGCATGATTGCACTGGCAGTTGCAGCAGCAGCCAGTACTCAGTTGGCAGTAGCCGCACCTTTCGTAAGCGACCAGGCAGAAGCCAAAGGTTTTGTTGAAGACAGCAAACTCGACTTGCTGGTTCGCAACTACTACTACAATCGCAACAAGAAAGACGGCGCAGTCGACGACAAAGACTGGACCCAGGGCATCCAGGGCATGTACAGCTCGGGTTACACTCAAGGTCTGATCGGTGTCGGCGTTGAAGCTTGGGGACAACTGGCCATTAAGCTCGACGGCTCCGACAAATATTCGGGTACCGGCAACATGCCCGTGGGCTCTGATGGCGAAGTCGAAAACAGCCAGGGCAAAGCCGGCGCTGCCGCCAAGTTCCGCATCTCCAAGACCGAACTCAAAATCGGCGACATGCAGCCAAGCACCTCTCCGGTGTTCGCTGTAGGCGGTTCCCGCATCCTTCACCAAACTGCCAGCGGTATCCAACTGCAGAGCAGCGAAGTCAAAGATCTCGACCTCGAAGGCGGTCACTTCTACTCGGCAACCAGCCAGGACCGCAACGCCCGTGATGGCGACCTGTGGGCTACTTACGCTGGCGTGCAAGCCAACTCCATCGACTACTTCGGTGGCAAGTACGGCATCACCCCAGACCTGAGCGTGTCGCTGTACGGCGCCAAGCTTGAGGACATCTGGAACCAGTACTACGCCAACGCGAACTACACCCTCGCACTGGGCGGCGACCAGTCGATCAACTTCGACGGTAACATCTACAACACCCGTGACACTGGTAACGCCAAAGCAGGCGAAATCAACAACACCGCCTACTCGCTCGCTGCTGCTTTCTCGTTCCTGAAAGCGCACACCTTCACCCTGGGCTTCCAGAAAGTGAACGGCGATACCCCGTTCGACTACATCGGTGTGGGTAAAAACAACCGCGGTGGCGACTCGATTTTCCTCGCCAACTCCATCCAGTACTCTGACTTCAACGCCCCTGGCGAGAAGTCGGTACAAGCCCGTTACGACCTGAAAATGGCCGAATACGGCGTACCTGGTCTGAGCTTCATGACCCGTTACGTGAAAGGTTGGGACATCGACGGTACCAACACTCCAGCAGGTAGCGCTTACGCTGGCCTGTACGGTGCCGATGGCAAACACCACGAAACCAACCTGGAAGCCAAATACGTCGTTCAAACAGGTCCAGCGAAAGACCTGTCCTTCCGTATCCGTCAAGCATGGCACCGCGCCAATGCTGACGAAGGCGAAGGCAGCATCGACGAGTTCCGCCTGATCGTTGACTACCCACTGTCGATCTTGTAATCGCAGTTGGTTAGTTAGTAAGCATAAAAAAGGCCCATCTTCGGATGGGCCTTTTTCATTGGCTACAAACAATGTGTCAAACGATCAAATCCGTGAGAAACATGCCTGACCAAAGAGTCAGGCGCTGATCAAAAAACAATCACTGCACTGCAGATTCCTGTACCACACGAATCACCCGCTGTGGAAACGGAATATCGATACCCGCTGTTTTCAAACGATCCCGGGACTGTTCGTTGAACATGAACATCACATCCCAATAATCCGCTGTCTTCACCCATACGCGCAGAGAAACAGTAATCGAACTGTCACCCAAGGTAGAAATGACTGCTTGTGGAGCCGGGTCGGTCAGTACACGTGGATCGTTGGCCAGTTCCAGTAACACTTCACGGGCCTTCTGCAAGTCCGCTTCGTAGTCCACGCCTACATCAAACACAACTTTGCGAGTCGGCTGGCGATTTGTGTTGGTAATGATACCGTTCGACAAGTTGCCGTTCGGCACGATGATGGTTTTGTTGTCGCCAGTGCGCAATACGGTGTGGAAGATCTGGATACTGTCGACCGTACCGGCAACGCCTTGGGCTTCAATCCAGTCACCAATACGAAACGGACGGAACAGCAGAATCAGCACACCGCCGGCGAAGTTTGCCAGGCTGCCCTGCAAAGCCAGACCGATGGCCAGACCCGCCGCACCGATGGCCGCAACGAACGACGTGGTTTCGACGCCGATCATCGACGCCACACTGACAATCAGTAACACCTTGAGAATGATGTTCGCCAGGCTGCTGATGAAACCCTGCAGCGCGAGATCGGCGTTACGCAGTGCCAGCAGGCCACCGAGCTTTTGCGCCACTTTGTTGATCAACCACCAGCCGATGGCCAGGGTGATAACCGCCAGCAACACGCGGCTGCCGTATTCCATGATCATCGGAATCCAGGCTTGGGATGCCTTGACCAGGTTGTCCACTTCAGTATTCAAATCCATCTTCTTTCTCCTGGGTTAAGCACGATCCGGGTGGGAGCGAGCCTGCTCGCGAAGAGGGCAGATCAGTCGACATCACTACTGAATGACACACCGCTTTCGCGAGCAGGCTCGCTCCCACAGGGTTCCCGCATTGATAAGTCAGTCGCGGAAGTTGTTGAACTGGAGCGGCATGTCGAAGGTTTTGGCGCGCAGGGCCGCGATGGCTTCCTGCAAATCGTCACGTTTCTTGCCGGTGATACGCACTTGCTCACCCTGAATGGCCGCCTGAACCTTGAGCTTGGCGTCCTTGACGTGAGCGACGATTTTCTTCGCCAGCTCTTTGTCGATGCCTTCCTTGAGGACCGCTTCCTGCTTCATCAGCTTGCCCGACGCATAAGCGTCTTTGACTTCAAGGCACTGCACATCGATCTTGCGCTTGACCAGGGCCAGCTTGAGGATCTCGATCATTGCCTCGAGCTGGAAGTCCGCTTCAGCGGTCAGGTTGACGGTCAGCTCCTTTTCCTTGAACTCGAAGGTGCCTTTGCCTTTCAGGTCATAACGACGATCGAGTTCCTTGACGGCGTTCTCGACCGCGTTGGTGACTTCGTGTTTGTCCAGTTCGGATACCACGTCGAACGACGGCATGTAATCTCTCCAGTAAAAAGGCGCGCTCGATAGCGATGGCGCGCGCTTGGCTTGCGGTTAAAATCGGGCTCATTATAACGGGTCTTTTCCAACCGATACTGTGAGCCTCACATGCCTGCGCCAAACCGAGCAAAAAGCTGATGTCTACCACTTGGCATGTTCTGGGCGCCGGCAGTCTCGGTACCTTGTGGGCCACGCGCCTGGCCCGGGCCGGGGTGCCGGTCAGATTGATTGTGCGCGACGAGCAGCGATTGCAGGCCTATCAGGCCGCCGGCGGGTTGACGCTGGTTGAGCATGGCGAAGCCCACACCTATGAAATCCCCGGTGAAACTGCGCACAGCGAGGAACCGATCAGCCGCTTGCTGGTGGCCTGTAAAGCTTACGACGCCGAGAGCGCCATCGCCCAACTGGCGCCGCGCCTGACGCCTGATGCCGAGTTGATCCTGTTGCAAAACGGCCTCGGCAGCCAGGACGCGGTTGCCGCGCAGGTCCCGCAGGCGCGCTGCGTGTTCGCATCGAGTACCGAAGGCGCGTTTCGCGACGGCGATTGGCGTGTAGTGTTCGCCGGTCATGGTTACACCTGGCTGGGCGATGCCGGCCATCCGGTGGCGCCAATCTGGCTGGATGACCTGACCGCCGCCGGCATTCCCCATGAGTGGAGCACCGACATCCTGACCCGGCTGTGGCGAAAGCTGGCGCTCAACTGTGCGATCAATCCCCTGACGGTGCTGCACGACTGCCGCAATGGTGGTTTACAGGAGCATCACTGCGAAGTCGCCACCCTGTGCAGCGAGCTGACTGATTTGCTGGAGCGTTGCGGTCAGCCCGCCGCGGCGCAAGACCTTCAACAGGAAGTTGAACGAGTAATCCACGCCACGGCGGCCAATTACTCCTCGATGCACCAGGACGTCGCCAATCAGCGACGGACCGAAATCAGCTACCTGTTGGGCTATGTCTGCAAAGTGGCGGCGCGGCACCAGTTGAACCTGCCCCACCTCAATCAATTGCAACAGCGACTGATTGCGCATCTGCGCAGCCTTGGATTGCCCAGCGACTGAGCAGCGGCTACGCTGGCCACTTGTTCCTTTTCAGCGATGAACCTGATGCCATTGCGCCAGCGCCTCGAAAACCTTCCCGTCGGCCAGAAACTGCTGGCCGCCCTGCTGGTGTTGTTGGTCACCATCCTGCTTGTCGCCAATCTGACCTTTATCAGTGCCGCGTACTACATCTCCCAGGAAAGCATGGCCCCCCAGGCGCTGCAAACCATTGGCCGACTGGTGTCCAACCCGAGCCTGGTGGCCGATGCCTTGAAGTCGCCGGAGAATGCCGAACGCCTGCTCAACGAGCTCAACAGTTATTCACCGCTGCGGGCCGCCGCGCTTTATGACGGCAAGGGTGAGCGTTTAGCGCAACTGCAGCATGGCGACAGGCTGAACCTGCCGGATCGCTACCGGCACATCGAAGCCTGGCAAGCCACCGAGTTTCGCAGCAATCAAGTGATTACCCTGCCCCGCCCCGGCACCGCGCCGGGCCACCTTTTGTTGGTGGCCAGCAGCGAATTGCCGGTGGCGTTCTACACCGGGACCCTGACCGCCAGTCTCGGCATCCTGATTTTCAGTGTGCTGTTGTGGCTGGTGATCGCCCGCCAGATCAAACGCCTGATTACCCGACCGATCCATCAACTTGAAGAGTTGTCACGGCAAGTGACCCGCGAAGAGAACTACGCCTTGCGCGCCTCTCGCGGCAACCACGACGAAATCGGCAGCCTCGCCGAAGCGTTCAACACCATGCTTTCGCGCATCGAAGCCCGGGAGCAGCAGCTCAAGCGTGCCCGGGATGACTCCCAGGCAGCTTACGATCAGGCCCAGGGCCTGGCTGAAGAAACCCGCCACACCAATCGCAAACTGGAACTGGAAGTCCAGGTGCGCAGCAAGATCGAGAAAAAGCTCACGGGCTTCCAGAACTACCTCAATAGCATCATCGACTCCATGCCGTCGGCCTTGATCGCCCTCGACGAGCAGCTTTACGTGACCCAGTGGAATCAGGAGGCCAGCGCCCTGTCCGGCACGCGCCTGGACGAAGCGTTGAACCAGCCGATCTTCCTCGCCTTCGAGCCACTGAAACCGTTTCTGCCGCAACTCAAGCAAACCGTTGAACAACACACGGTGGCCAAGATCGAGCGCGTGACCTGGTTCAAGGACGACGAACCCAAGCATTACGCCCTGACGTTCTACCCGCTGATGGGCGGTGCGGGGCGCGGCGTGGTGATTCGTATCGACGACATCACCCAGCGCCTGTCCCTGGAAGAAATGATGGTGCAGTCGGAAAAAATGCTCTCGGTCGGCGGCCTCGCTGCCGGCATGGCCCACGAGATCAACAACCCCTTGGGCGCGATCCTGCACAACGTGCAGAACATCCGCCGACGCCTTTCGCCTGATCTGCCAAAGAACCTGGAACAAGCCGAGCAAATCGGTATCCCGCTGGAAACGGTCAACAAATACCTGCAAGCGCGGGAAGTGCCACAGTTGCTGGACGGCATTCAACAGGCCGGTGCCCGAGCGGCAAAGATCGTCACCCACATGCTCAGTTTCAGTCGCCGCAGCACCCGGCAAATGGCCCCGTGCGACCTGCCGGCGTTGATCGATCAAGCGGTGGAAATCGCCGGCAACGACTTCGACCTGGCCATCGGCTTCGACTTCAAGGGCCAGGCAATCATTCGCCAGTTCGACCCGGCGCTGGGGCCGGTGCCCGGCACCGCCAACGAACTGGA
Source organism: Pseudomonas sp. JAI111 (assembly GCF_024809425.1). NCBI lineage: Bacteria > Pseudomonadati > Pseudomonadota > Gammaproteobacteria > Pseudomonadales > Pseudomonadaceae > Pseudomonas > Pseudomonas sp. JAI111. The sequence continues at coordinate 549,287 of NZ_JANUCB010000002.1, forward strand.
GCAGGTGCTGCTCAACCTGCTTAAAAACGCTGCCCAGGCCATTCACCAGCGTGAAGACGACAGCGAACCCGGGCGGATCATCCTGCGCACCAAACTGAATCCGCCGTGGGCCGAGATCCAGGTCGAAGACAACGGCATCGGCATGAGCGAGAGCGTGCGCAAACGCACCTTCGAGCCGTTCTTCACCACCAAGGAAATCGGCCAGGGAACCGGCCTTGGCCTGTCGGTCTCGTATTTCATCATCACCAACAACCACAAGGGACAGATGGAGGTGCAATCGACGCCGGGCCAAGGCACCTGCTTCACCTTGCGCCTGCCGCTGGCGGGCACCCCAGTGATCTCACAAGAACTCAATCAGCTATCGAGGTAACCATGGGCTTTCGCCTGTCGAAAATTTACACCCGCACCGGTGACAAAGGCGAAACCGGGCTGGGCGATGGCCGCCGCGTACCCAAGGACCATCCGCGGATCGAAGCCATTGGCGAAGTCGATACGCTGAACAGTCAGGTGGGCGTGCTGTTGGCCGGGCTGACGAATGAAAGTGCCACGTATCCGGGGCTGAACGAAGTCATCGAGGTCTTGGCGCCTTGCCAGCATCGTTTGTTCGATCTGGGGGGTGAACTGGCGATGCCGGTTTATCAGGCGTTGAATACGGCGGAAATCGAACGGCTGGAAGCGGCGATCGATGTGTGGAACGAAGAGTTGGGACCGCTGGAGAATTTCATTTTGCCGGGCGGCTCGGCGCTGATTGCCCAGGCCCATGTCTGCCGAAGTCTGGCGCGCAGTGCGGAGCGACGGTGTCAGCAGCTGAATGCGATTGAACCGCTGACCGGGGTTGGCCTGGCGTACATCAATCGGTTGTCGGATTTGTTGTTTGTGATGGCAAGGGTAATCGCCAAGCGGCAGGGGATTGCCGAGATTTTGTGGCAGCCGGCGGCTAAACCAGAGATTTAATCGGCGTCTGTAAGGTCCTCATCGCGAGCAAGCTCGCTCCCACTTTTGATCGCATTCCTTCTGGAAGAACTCGGTCAAAAGTGGGAGCGAGCTTGCTCGCGATGGGGCCAGTCGCTACGCCAGAGAATCAGGCCAGAACGCCCGAATCCCCGCCACGCCCTGCGCCCCAACTTCCCAGGCCTTCTGCCGTTCGGCCGGGCCAACGCCGCCGAGCAGGAACACCGGCTTGCTGAAACCCTCGATCAACGCTGAAGCCTGCTCCCAACCCAACGGCTGCGCATCTGGATGCGTCTGGGTCGGCTGCACCGGCGACAGGGTCACAAAGTCCACGCCCATCTCTTCGGCCAGCGCCAACTCTTCAGCATTGTGGCAAGACGCCGCCAACCAGCGCGACGCCGGCAACGGGCGACCCGCCGCCGCGTATTTGCGCAATTGCGCGGCGGTGATGTGCCAACCGGCGGACGGGAAGTCGCCCAACCATTCAAACGGCCCTTTGATCATCAACTGCGCCTTGCCGGCACACAGCCCTGCCGCATCCACGGCCAGATCGCGGTATTTCGGGTCGTAGCCGTTAGGCGCACGCAGCTGGATCAGTTTGATACCGCCGGCGATGGCTTTCTGAATACCGCGCAGCAAGGCCGGGGTTTCCAGGTCGTCCGGGGTAATCAAGTATTCGGCGGGCAAGCGTGCCGCCGCGACGATTGGCCGGTTGGCCGCCGGGAATTCGTAACTCAGCAGATCGCGCTGGGTCACCCATTCCAGAGGCTGGCCCTCGGCGCCATGGGGGTCGCCGGTAAAGGCCGAGACCTCCCAGACGTCCAGCAACACCTGCTTGTCCGGGTAATCGTGGCGAACCTTGATCAACGGTCGCGCGGTGTTGACGACAATGCCCAGCTCTTCATGAAGCTCGCGAGCCAGAGCGGTTTCGACGGATTCGTCGTCCTCGACCTTGCCGCCCGGGAATTCCCACAAACCGCCCTGGTGCTGGGTGTCGGCGCGGCGTGCGATCAGGATCTTGCCACTACTGTCACGGATAACGGCGGCGGCTACGTGTACTCGTTTCACTGTCCAACCTCCTCCAGACCTGCCTTCTGCCAAGCCTTGAATGCAGGCCATTGGTAGAGGGTTTCGACATAGGCCTCGTCCACGACAGGCAACTTCACTTGATAGGTGCGCAGACGCACGGCAATCGGTGCGAAGAACGCATCTGCCAGGGTCGCGCTACCAAACAGGAACGGGCCCGTTTCAGTCGACGTCGCTCGGCATTCGGCCCACAACGCCAGCATGCGCTCGATGTCCGCTTGAACGTCAGCGGGCGTCGGCGATAAAGGGGCATCGTGGCTCAGGTCGAACGGCATGTTGCCGCGCATGGCAAAGAACCCGGCGTGCATCTGCGCACAGGCCGAACGCGCCTGGGCACGGGCCGCGGTGTCTTTGGGCCAGAGGCCGGCGTCGGGGAATTGCTCGGCCAGGTATTCGGCAATCGCCAGGGAGTCAGCGATGGTGCCGTGTTCGGTTTTCAACAACGGAACCTTGCCGGTCGGCGAGTGCTTGAGCAGTTGTGCGCGAGTGTCCGGTTTGCCCAGTTTGATCAGCTCTTCGGTGTAGGGAGCGCCGGTGAGGTCAAGGGCCAGCGCGCCGCGAAGGGACCAGGAGGAGTGCAGTTTGTCGCCGATGATCAGGTGGAGGCTCATGTTCGGGACCTTTTAATGAGGGAAGCAGGCCAGTCTTGTGGTGACTGGCTGTCCGTCATCGCGGGCAAGCCCGCTCCCACATTTGATCCTGCCGAACACAAATGTTGTATTCACTGGAGAATCTCCTGTGGGAGCGAGCCTGCTCGCGATGGCAGCGACGCGGTCTAACGAATGATCAAGTACGGTACTCGGCGTTGATCTTCACGTATTCGTGGGACAGGTCAGTGGTCCAGATGGTTTCGCTGCAATCGCCGCGACCCAACTCGATCCGGATGGTGATTTCTTCCTGCTGCATCACCGCCGCGCCCTGGGCTTCGGTGTAGGTCGCAGCGCGAGCGCCACGGCTGGCGATGCACACTTCGCCGAGGAATACGTCTATCTTGCTCACGTCCAGATTCGGCACGCCGGCACGACCGACGGCGGCCAGAATGCGGCCCCAGTTCGGGTCGGAGGCAAACAGAGCGGTCTTGATCAGCGGCGAGTGGGCCACGGTGTATGCAACGTCCAGGCACTCTTGATGATTGCCGCCGCCGTTGACTTCAACGGTGACGAACTTGGTCGCGCCTTCGCCGTCGCGAACGATGGCCTGGGCCACGTCCATGCACACTTCAAACACAGCCTGCTTGAGCTTGGCGAACAATTCACCGTTGGACGAAGTGATTTCCGGCAGCGCCGCCTGACCGGTGGCGATCAGCATGCAGCAGTCGTTGGTCGACGTGTCGCCGTCGATGGTGATGCGGTTGAACGACTTGTTGGCGCCATCCAGCAACAGGTTCTGCAGCACATCACGGGAGACTTTGGCGTCGGTGGCGATGTAGCCGAGCATGGTCGCCATGTTCGGGCGAATCATCCCCGCGCCTTTGCTGATACCGGTGACGGTGATGGTCACGCCGTCATGCTGGAACTGACGGCTCGCGCCTTTTGGCAACGTGTCAGTGGTCATGATGCCGGTGGCGGCCGCTTCCCAGTTGTTGACCGAAAGATCATCCAGGGCAGCCTGCAAGGCGCCTTCGATTTTCTCGACCGGCAGCGGCTCGCCGATGACACCGGTGGAGTACGGCAGCACCTGGCTTGCATCGACGCCAGTCAGTTCAGCCAGCTTGGCGCAGGTGCGCTCGGCGGCAGCCAGACCAGGTTCGCCAGTACCGGCGTTGGCGTTGCCGGTGTTGGTCAGCAGGTAACGCACCGGGCCTTGCACGCGCTGCTTGGCCAGAATCACCGGTGCGGCGCAAAAGGCGTTCAGGGTGAACACGCCCGCGACCGTGGAACCTTCGGCGCAGCGCATGACCACAACATCCTTGCGCCCCGGGCGCTTGATGCCGGCCGAGGCGATACCGAGTTCAAAACCGGCAACCGGGTGCAACGTTGGCAAAGGACCAAGACCAACAGCCATGAATGCGCTCCTTAATAAATGATGTCAGCACCGCTTTCAGGAAGAACGGTGGTTTGAATGGCAAAACGCCGCGACGGCTAATGCCGGTCGCGGCGCGGGTATTTCAGCGGTTGAAACGGGTTTTACTGGATCTGCCCGTGGCAATGCTTGAATTTCTTGCCCGAACCGCAGTAGCACAGTTCGTTACGGCCCAGCTTCTGATCGTTGCGGACCGGGGCGATGGCAAGGGCTACATCAACCTCTTCACCGATCAGTTCCGGTTGCGCTTCCAGGCCAGGCGCTTCGGCGTGTTCGAACTGCATGCGGGCGGCCAGTGCTTCGGCTTCCTGACGCAGGCGTTGCTCTTCGGCTTCCGGATCTTCGCGGCGAACCTGAACGTGCGACAACACACGGATCGAGTCGCGCTTGATCGAATCCAGCAGCTCGGAGAACAGCGTGTACGACTCGCGCTTGTACTCTTGCTTCGGGTTCTTCTGCGCATAACCACGCAAGTGGATGCCGTGACGCAGGTGATCCATGGTCGACAGGTGGTCTTTCCACAAGTCATCCAGCACACGCAGAACGATTTGTTTCTCGAAGGTGCGCAGCGCTTCGGCGCTCGCCTGCTCTTCTTTCTCGTTGTACGCGGCCAGCAATTCGTTCAGCAGCTTCTCGCGCAGGGTCTCTTCATACAGGTGATCGTCTTCGTCGAGCCATTTCTGGATCGGCAACGCCACGCCGAAGTCGCTCTGCAACGCGGCTTCCAGACCGGCCACATCCCACTGCTCAGGCAGCGATTGCGGTGGAATGTGCGCGCTGACGGTTGCGTTGAGCACGTCCTGACGGAAGTCGGCAATGGTCTCGCCGATGTTGTCGGCGGCCAACAAACTGTTACGCATGTGATAGATCACTTTACGCTGTTCGTTGTTGACGTCGTCGAACTCGAGCAATTGCTTGCGGATATCGAAGTTACGGCCTTCAACCTTGCGCTGAGCCTTCTCGATGGCGTTGGTCACCATGCGGTGCTCGATCGCTTCACCGGACTGCATGCCCAACGCTTTCATGAAGTTCTTCACCCGGTCAGAGGCGAAGATGCGCATCAGGCTGTCTTCCAGCGACAGGTAGAAACGGCTGGAACCGGCGTCACCCTGACGACCGGCACGACCACGCAGCTGGTTGTCGATACGGCGCGATTCGTGACGCTCGGAAGCGATCACCTGCAAGCCGCCCGACTCCAGCACTTGCTGGTGACGTTTCTGCCAGTCGGCCTTGATCTGGGCAATCTGCTCAGGGGTCGGGTCTTCCAGGGAGGCAACTTCAACTTCCCAGTTACCGCCCAACAGGATGTCGGTACCACGACCGGCCATGTTGGTGGCGATGGTCAATGCGCCCGGACGACCGGCCTGAGCAATGATCTCTGCTTCTTTTTCGTGGAACTTGGCGTTCAGGACCTTGTGTTCGATGCCTTCCTTCTGCAACAGCGCAGACATGTGCTCGGACGTTTCGATGGTTGCAGTACCCACCAGCACAGGACGGCCCAGGGTCATGCATTCCTTGATGTCATTGATGATCGCCGCGTACTTCTCTTCGGCGGTCAGGAACACCAGGTCGTTGTAGTCTTTACGCGCCAGCGGCTTGTTCGGCGGGATAACCATCACCGACAGACCGTAGATCTGGTGGAATTCGAACGCTTCGGTGTCGGCGGTACCGGTCATGCCGGACAGCTTGTTGTACAGACGGAAGTAGTTCTGGAACGTGGTCGACGCCAGGGTCTGGCTTTCGGCCTGGATGTTCAGGTTTTCCTTCGCCTCGATCGCCTGGTGCAGGCCTTCGGACAAACGGCGACCCGGCATGGTACGGCCGGTGTGTTCGTCGACCAGGACAACCTGACCGTCCTGCACGATGTATTCGATGTTGCGATGGAACAGCTTGTGCGCACGCAGACCGGCATAAACGTGGGTCAGCAGGCCCAGGTTGTGCGCCGAGTACAGGCTCTCGCCCTCGGCCAGCAGACCGATACGGGTGAGCATTTCTTCGACGTACTGGTGACCGGCTTCGTTGAGTTCGACCTGACGGGTCTTCTCGTCGACGGTGTAATGGCCGGCCTTGGTGACGACGCCTTCCACTTCTTCGACGTGCAATTCCAGCTGCGGGATCAGTTTGTTGATCTCGATGTACAGCTTGGAGCTGTCCTCGGCCTGACCGGAAATGATCAGCGGGGTACGGGCTTCGTCGATGAGAATGGAGTCGACTTCGTCGATCACGGCAAAATTGAGTTCGCGCTGGAATTTTTCTTCCATGCTGAACGCCATGTTGTCGCGCAGGTAGTCAAACCCGAATTCGTTGTTGGTGCCGTAGGTGATATCGGCGGCGTAAGCCAGGCGTTTCTCTTCCGGCGGCTGGAATGGCGTAACCACGCCGACCGTCATGCCGAGGAATTCGTAGAGCGGACGCATCCAGTTGGCGTCGCGTCGGGCCAGGTAGTCGTTCACCGTCACAACGTGCACGCCCTTGCCGGACAGTGCATTGAGGTAAACACCCAGTGTTGCCACCAGGGTCTTGCCTTCACCGGTACGCATTTCCGCGATCATGCCTTCATGCAAGGTCATGCCGCCGATCAGCTGGACATCGAAGTGACGCATACCCATGACGCGCTTACCGGCTTCGCGGGCGACCGCAAAGGCTTCTGGCAGCAGCTTGTCGAGGGTTTCCCCTTTGGCGATGCGGGCCTTGAACTCATCTGTCTTGGCACGCAATTGATCGTCCGAAAGGGCTACCATTTGCTCTTCGAAGGCATTGACGAGTTGCACCGTCTTGAGCATGCGTTTGACTTCACGCTCGTTCTTGCTTCCAAAAAGTTTCTTTAACAAAGGCGCAAACATATCGGCAGGATCTTCCACACTAAAGGGATGGAGGGCGGCCCCGTGAGTCGCCCGTGCAGCCCTCATGGCCGCATGCGAACGAGCATTCTACCCGGAAACGATGGTGAGGAAAGTGGCGTTGTTCCACGATGCATGCACTGCGCTATGACGGGGCTCACTTAAAATAAGGGCTTTTTGCTCAACTTCAAGCCATTCACGGCAGAAGTTACTTGTTGATTTAATGGGTAAAGCGCGCGCAAAGCAATGGGTCGGGTGCAGGGAGCGCTTTCTGCTACCATGGCAGCTCTGTTACTTCAGGTGTCTGATCATGGCATTTCGCCCTCTTACGGCCAGAGCACCCGCCGTTCTGCTTCGCGAAGCCAAACCGCTGAAAGCCATCTTCGGCCACGCTCAACGCCTGGGTCATTTACAACGTCTGCTCGAAAGCCAATTGCAGCCCGCCGCCCGCGAGCACTGCCATGTGGCGTCGTGGCGCGAAGGCAGTTTATTGCTGATCGTCACCGACGGCCATTGGGCAACCCGCCTGCGCTACCAGCAAAAGCGTCTGCAACGACAGTTACAGATGTTTGATGAGTTCGCCAGCCTGACGCGAATTTTGTTCAAGGTGCAGCCGCCGACCGTTCAACAAGGCGCGGCGGGCCATACCATCAGCTTGTCGTCCGATGCCGGCGCGACCATTCAGGCCACGGCCGACGGGATCAGCGATCCGAATCTGCGGGCAGCATTGGAACGACTGGCGGCGCACGCCAAACCCAAGGACTGATACTTTCTTACAGATCGTTCCCACGCTCTGCGTGGGAATGCCTCTTGTGACGCTCTGCGTCACGCTTTGGGACGCGGAGCGTCCTTGGCTGCATTCCCACGCAGAGCGTGGGAACGATCTGTAAATTTATCGGCGCTTGCTGCCTCCCAGCAGCGACCCCATCAAACCACGTACCAGTTGTCGGCCCAATTGATTGGCCGCCTGGCGCATCGCCGATTTCAGCGCCTGCCCCGCTGCCGTCCCGAGGAATTCCCCGGCCTTATCAGTAAAACTCGGTTCCTCCGGCGCAGGTTTGCCCGGCACGGCCTCGGGCTCCGGCGCCAGTCCTTTGCGGCCCATCAATATTTCATACGCCGACTCCCGATCGATCGGCTTGTCATACCGTCCCTTGAACGGCGACCCGGCGATCAGCATCGTGCGCTCGGTTTCAGTCAACGGCCCGATCCGCGATTGCGGCGGCGCAACCAATACACGCTGGACCATCTCCGGCGTGCCCTTGTCCTGCAACGTGCCGACCAGCGCCTCGCCGATTCCCAGCTCAGTCAGCACCGACAAGGCGTCAAACGCAGGGTTCGGCCTGAAGCCATCGGCCACCGCCCGCAGGGATTTCTGTTCTTTGGCCGTGAATGCGCGCAGGCCATGCTGGATACGCAGGCCAAGTTGGGCCAGCACGTCGTCCGGCAAATCGCCCGGCGACTGGGTGACGAAATACACGCCCACCCCTTTCGAACGAATCAGCCGCACCACTTGCTCCAGACGATCCTGCAACGCCTTGGGCGTGCCAGCGAACAATAAATGGGCCTCGTCGAAAAACAGCGCCAGCAGCGGTTTATCCGCATCGCCGCGCTCGGGCAGTTGCTCGAACAGTTCAGCCAGCAACCACAGCAGGAACGTCGCATACACCTTCGGCGCCTCGTGAACCAGACGACTGGCATCCAGCAAGTGAATGCGCCCGCGCCCATCGACCGTCGGCTGCAGAATGTCTTCCAGTTGCAGCGCCGGCTCACCGAACAGCGCTTCGGCGCCCTGTTGTTCCAGCGTCGCCAGACGCCGCAACAATGCCTGGCTGGAACCGGTGGTCATCAACGCCGCATCGTCCCCGAGCATTTCGGGATGGTCACGCAGGTGATTGAGCAGCGCCTTCAAATCCTTGAGGTCCAGCAGCAACAGCCCTTCGCGGTCCGCGACCTTGAAAGCCGCGTACAACGCCGACTGCTGGCTGTCGGTCAGTTCCAGCAGGCTGCCGATCAGCAGCGGGCCCATTTCGCTCAAGGTCGTGCGCAATGGATGACCGGACTCACCGTGAATGTCCCACAAGGTGACCGGATAGGCCGCCGGCTTATGGTTCAGCCACGGCATCCCGGCGATCCGCTCGGCGATTTTGCCTTGCGGGTTGCCGGCAGCCCCCAGGCCACACAGGTCGCCCTTGATGTCTGCCGCAAACACTGCCACGCCCGCATCGCTGAAGGCTTCGGCGAGGCGCTGCAACGTGACGGTTTTACCGGTCCCGGTCGCGCCCGCGATCAGACCGTGACGATTGGTCAGGCGCATGGCCTGAGCGACAGGCTGGCCGGCAAGGTCGGCTCCGATAACGAGTTGCGATGAGTCAGGCATTTTGTCACCCATGGTTAATCTTTGATCCTGCATGGCCGATACAAATAGTTGTGAGACCAATACGAAACAAGCGTCGGTAATTCCCTAAGGAGAGGACGGAAATATCAGCTTTTTCAACATTGCCCAGTTTGCGTGCCTTTATAAAAGCACGCTCAGGACATAAAGACCTTAGCGGAACCCCAAGCCATGAACAAAAACCTGCGCTTCAGCCACAAAATTTTGCTTGCCGCCGCCCTCATCGTTATTGCCGCTTTTGCCTCGTTCACCCTGTACAACGACTATTTACAGCGCAATGCGATCCGCAGGGATCTGGACAACTATCTGCAAGAGATGGGCAGAGTCACCGCCAACAACATTCAAACCTGGCTGGCCGGTCGCAGCCTGCTGATCGAAAACATGGCGCAAACCGTTGCGCTGAACCCCGAAACGGGCAACGTCTCCAAGCTGCTTGAACAAAAAGCTGTGACGTCGACCTTTATGGGTGCCTACCTGGGCAACAAGGATGGCTCGTTCATCATCCGCCCGGACAGCAAGATGCCCGACGGCTATGACCCGCGCGCTCGCCCTTGGTACAAGAGTGCCCAGAGCGCCAGCGGTTCTGCCCTGACCGAACCGTACATCGATCTGGCGTCCGGCCAGCTGGTGATTTCCATCGTTAACAGCGTCCTCAAGGACGGCCAGAACATTGGTGTGGTCGGTGGCGACCTGAGCCTGCAAGTGATCACCGACAGCCTCAACGCACTGGACTTCGACGGCATGGGCTATGCGTTCCTCGTGAGCGCCGATGGCAAGATTCTGGTCCATCCAGACAAGGCGCTGGTGATGAAGACCTTGAAGGATGCCTACCCGCAAGACACCCCGACAATCGGCAGTCAAACGAACGAAATCCAGGTCGACGGCAAAACCCGCATCGTGACTTTCACCCCGATCAAGGGGCTGTCCTCGGTCAACTGGTATATCGGCCTTTCCGTGGACAAGGGCAAAGCCTTTGCCATGCTCAGCGAGTTCCGCACCTCGGCCATTATCGCGACCGTCATTGCCGTGGCCATTATCATCGCCTTGCTCAGCATGCTGATTCGCATCCTGATCCAGCCGTTGCACGTCATGACCCGAGCCATGGAAGACATCGCCGACGGTGAAGGCGATCTGACCAAGCGCCTGACAATCCAGAATAACGACGAATTCGGCGTGCTCGGCACCGCGTTCAACCGTTTTGTGGAACGTATTCACGGCTCGATCCGCGAAGTGTCCTCGGCCACCGGCCAGGTCAACGAAGTCGCGCTGCGCGTGGTGGCGGCGTCGAACTCGTCGATGTTCAACTCCGACCAGCAAGCTTCGCGCACCAGCAGCGTGGCCGCCGCCATCAACGAGCTGGGTGCCGCGGCTCAGGAAATCGCCCGCAACGCCGCCCAGGCTTCCAGCCAGGCCAGCGATGCCCGTAGCCTGGCCGAAGACGGCCAGCAAGTGGTGGATCGCAGCATCAAAGCGATGAATCAGCTGTCGAGCATGCTCAGCGCTTCGAGCACCAACATCGAATCGCTGAACAGCAAGACCGTGAACATCGGGCAGATTCTCGAAGTGATCACCAGCATTTCCCAGCAAACCAACCTGCTGGCGTTGAACGCCGCCATCGAAGCGGCCCGTGCCGGTGAGGCAGGACGCGGTTTTGCGGTGGTGGCGGATGAAGTGCGCAACCTCGCCCACCGCACGCAGGAATCGGCCCAGCAGGTGCAAACCATGATCGAGGAGCTGCAAGTCGGCGCCCGGGAATCGGTCAGCACCATGAGCGACAGCCAGCGCCACAGCCAAGACAGCGTGGAAATCGCCAACCTGGCGGGCGAGCGCCTGAACAGCGTGACTCAGCGCATTGGCGAGATCGACGGGATGAACCAGTCGGTGGCCACCGCAACCGAAGAGCAGACCGCTGTCGTGGAGTCGATCAACGTCGATATCACCGAGATCAACACGCTGAACCAGGAAGGCGTGGAAAACCTGCAGGCGACCTTGCGGGCGTGTTCGGACCTGGAGCAGCAGGCGGCGCGTCTTAAGCAGTTGGTGGGTAGTTTCCGTATCTGACGCGCTCTCACTGACCTCATCGCGGGCTTGCCCGCGATAGCGGTCTGTAATACACCGCAAAAACCTCGCCGGTCCCCACGCCACAAAACCCCAAACGAACATCTATCCTTCATTAAGGTCAACCAAGGGAGAACAACGGACCGGAGGGATGCTCATTGTGCATATCGCGGACATAACCATGTTCTACGCCCCGGCCAGCGGTGGCGTGCGCACGTATCTGGATGCCAAGCACCGGCGCCTGAGCATCAAGCCGGGTATTCGCCACAGTCTGCTGATCCCGGGCGCTCATTTGAGTGAACAGGATGGCGTTTACAAGGTTCCGGCTCCGGCCCTGCCCTTCGGCAAGGGTTATCGCTTCCCCCTCCGCCTGGCCCCATGGCGAAATGTCCTGCAAGTCTTGCAGCCCGATCTGATCGAAGTCGGCGATCCGTACCTGACGGCGTGGGCCGCTCTGGATGCCCGTCGGCAACTGGACGTGCCGGTGATCGGTTTCTACCACTCGGACCTGCCGTTGCTGGCCAGAAATCGAATGGGCAATTGGGTGACCCCCAATGTCGAAGCCTACGTCAGCAAACTGTATGGAAACTTCGACCGGGTCCTGGCGCCAAGCCAGGTCATGGCTGACAAGTTGATCGGCCTGGGCGTGAAGAATGTGTTCGTGCAGCCCTTGGGCGTCGACCTGCAGACCTTCAATCCCGGCGCCAGGGACCCCGGCCTGCGCGCCGAATTGGGCATCGATGAAGACACCCATCTGCTGATCTTCGCCGGCCGTGGCTCCAAGGAAAAAAACCTGCCGGTCCTGCTGGCGTGCATGAAGCGCCTGGGGCCTCGTTATCACCTGCTTCTGGTCGGTTCCTCGATGCCCGCCGTGGTGCCGGACAACGTGACCGTCGTCGACGAATTCTGCCCGGCCACGCAAGTCGCGCGCTTGATGGCCAGCGCCGATGCGCTGCTGCATGCCGGCGATCAGGAAACCTTCGGCCTGGTGATTCTCGAAGCCATGGCCAGCGGTATTCCGGTCGTTGCGGTCGCCGCCGGGGCCTTTCGGGAAATCGTTACCGACGCCTGCGGCTTGCTGTGCACGCCTAACAATCCCCTGGCGATGGCCAACGCAGTACGCGAACTGTTCAGCCAGGGCAGCGCTGCGCTGGGCAAACGTGCCCGCAGTCATGTCGAACAGCATTACGCCTGGGACACCGTGGTCAACAGTCTGTTGGGCCACTATCACGCAGTTCTCGGCAGCCAATGGCCGCTGACCGCCAATGGTTGAATCCATGAACCCGCCCAGCCTGTTACTTGTGCTGCACGACGTCGCGCCGCAAACCTGGACCGACTACCAACCTTTTGTCGAAGCCGTCGATGCCTTGGGCAAGGTGCCGATGACCTGGCTTGTGGTGCCCGACTTTCACAGGCATAACAATCTCGACGCCCATCCAGGCTTCAGGCGCTTGCTCACCCACCGAGTCGCCCGAGGTGACGAGCTGGCATTGCACGGCTACTTTCATTGCGACGAAGGCCCATCCCCCGGCAACCCCAGAGATTGGTTCATGCGCAGGATTTACACCCACGAAGGCGAGTTTTACAGCCTGTCGCAAGCCGCCGCCCTCGCCCGTCTGCGCACGGGAATCGAGGTATTCCATCGCTATCAATGGCCGCTGGAAGGCTTTGTCGCCCCGGCGTGGCTGATGAGCGAAGGCACTCGTCAGGCGCTGCGCCAGTTACCCCTCAAGTACACCAGCGATCCACAGCATCTCTATCGCCTGCCGGATTTCACTGCCATCGATGCTCCCGGTCTGGTCTGGAGTGCGCGCAGCGCCTGGCGTCGAGGCTTGTCAAAAGTTCTCAGCGACCAACGCGCGCAGCAATGGCGGCAAGCGCCCGTGATTCGACTCGGCGTGCATCCGGTGGACATGCGCCACCCGTTTTCACGTAATTATTGGCTGCAGACCCTCAAACGCCTGCTGGATGAGGGGCGGGTGCCGATGACCAAAGCCCAATGGCTCTCGTTGCAAAGTGATCGTATCGGTCGCGTCGCATGAGTCGCGGGATTCTGCTGTTTCTCGCCCTGCTTGCCGCAGTGCTGATTCCATTGCTGCTCGGCGGCAATCAGACATGGTCGCGCCTGCAAAGCTTTCCGCTGAATGAATTGCTGATCATGTTCGGCATGATCTTTCTGTGTTGGGGGGTCAACACCCTGCGCTTGCGCTTGTTGCTGGGCGATCAATGCGACAAGGTCACAAAGATCAGAAGCCTGGGCGTGGTCATGGCCGCGGAGTTTGCCTATTGCGCCACCCCCGGCGGCAGCGGCGGACCGCTGACCATCATGGCGCTGCTGGCGCGTAACGGCGTGCGGCCGGCAAGGGGCAGTGCCGTGTTCGCCATGGATCAACTGAGCGACCTGCTGTTTTTCCTCTGTGCATTGAGCGCGATTCTGATTTACGCGCTGTTCCAGCACCTCAGCGAACGCCTGGAGTGGCTGCTGACCGTCAGCGCCATCTCGATGTTCGGCGGGCTGTTCAGCTGCCTGATGGTCGCCCGCTACCATCGACCACTGATTCGACTGAGCGGGCGGTTGCTCGTGCGCCTGAATGTCAAAGGCACCACGCGCCTGCGCTGGGCGCGAAAACTCCTGCACTTCCTGGCGGCGTTCACTGACACGTTGAAGTTGCCGTGGCAGACGCTGATCAAAGTGTTTGCCCTGACCTGCGTGCATTGGCTCCTGCGTTACAGCGTGCTGTATCTGGCGTTACGCGGACTCGGCGCGGATTTGCAGTGGGCCTGGTGCTTTCTGATCCAGATGCTGTCGCTGAGTGCGGGGCAGTTCAGCCTGCTGCCGGGCGGGGCCGGTGCGGCGGAATTAACGTCGGCGGCGTTGCTGGCGCCGATGGTGGGCAAGTCCACCGCGGCGGCGGCCATTTTGATCTGGCGTGCGGTGACCTATTACTTCTATCTGGTGGTGGGTGGCCCGGTGTTTTTGCTGATGCTGGGCCGACCGCTGCTGAAAAAGCTGATGAGGTTCAAGCAGGCTTAGGCGTGTCTTCGGCTTCTTGTTGCAATTGCTCCCACAACTCGGCGGCACCGGGAAACTCCGTGCCGTCTTCGGGGCTCATGTCATCCGGGTCGTAGCGACTCAAACACCCTTCTCCCAATGTGGCGGGAGCCTTGGAAGTGGCTTTGTCGAGTGGATCGGCCATGGTCATGGTCATGTCCTCAGTGCTGAAACGGCGAAGGGCCTGAAGCGATTGAACGCCCAGGCCCTTCGAATTTCAACCGTATTGTGTGGAGGTCAGAAGACCACGGTTTTGTTGCCGTGTACCAGAACCCGGTCTTCCAGGTGATAACGCAGACCGCGCGCCAGCACCATTTTCTCGACGTCACGGCCGAAACGCACCATGTCTTCGATGCTGTCACTGTGGCTGACACGTACCACGTCCTGCTCGATGATCGGACCGGCGTCCAGCTCTTCGGTCACGTAGTGGCATGTCGCGCCGATCAACTTCACGCCACGCATGGAAGCCTGGTGATACGGCTTGGCCCCAACGAACGACGGCAGGAAGCTGTGGTGAATATTGATGACCTTGTGCGCATATTCACGGCACAACTCAGGCGGCAGGATTTGCATGTAACGGGCAAGTACCACCACTTCAGCGTCATGCTGTTTGACCAGGCGCGAGACTTCGGCGAAGGCCGGTTCCTTGTCCTGCGGATTGACCGGTACATGGTAATAAGGAATGCCGTGCCACTCGACCATGCTGCGCAAGTCGTCATGGTTGGAAATGACGCAGGAGATTTCGCAGTCCAGTTCATCGCTGTGCCAGCGGTGCAGCAAGTCCGCCAGGCAGTGGGATTCACGGCTGGCCATCAACACCACGCGCTTCTTCTGCGCGGTATCGGTGATGCGCCAGTTCATCGAGAACTCTTGGGCAATCGGCGCAAACGCTTCGCGAAAGGCTTCGATACCGAAAGGCAACGAATCGGCACGAATCTCGTGACGCATGAAGAACCAGCCGTTCTGATTGTCAGAGTGATGGCTCGCTTCCGTGATCCAGCCGTTATGTGACGCCAGAAAGTTACTGACTTTAGCAACGATACCGACGCGGTCCGGGCAAGCAATCACCAGCCGAAAAGTGCGCATGAGGGTAAAACTCCAGAACTTCGCAAAGGCGGCCATTCTAGCGATTGCGCAGCAAAACTGCAGTATTGATGACACGTTCGCGCACGCAGGCCAGTGGAACAGGTTCAATCAGCCCTTCGCCTGCCCGCGCGATGGTGTTCTTGCACGCACTCTTCAAGAGCACAATTGTGAATATCTGTGATGACCGCATCACACTTTTAACTGCACCTGAAACTCGCGTCCTAATCCCCGCAACTAATTTAAGTAAAACACCGGTTAAATGTTTACTTGATGAAACACCCTGACTATTATTGCGGCACTGTCACCTGCCATCCAGCGCTAAACATAAGGTAGTCCCCATGTCCTTGATCAACGAATACCGCGCCACCGAAGAAGCTATCAAAGAGCTGCAAGCCCGTTTGAAGAACCTGTCCCAAGACGACAAACTGCAAACCGAGCTGGAATTCGAAGGCAAACTGCGCACCCTGATGGGCGAATACTCCAAGTCCCTGCGTGACATCATCGCGCTGTTGGATCCAGAATCCAAAACCAAGGCTCCACGCGGTGGCGCAGTAAAAACTACTGGCACCAAACGTGCCCGTAAAGTTAAGCAATACAAAAACCCGCACAACGGCGAAGTCATCGAAACCAAAGGTGGCAACCACAAGACTCTGAAAGAGTGGAAAGCCAAGTGGGGCGGTGACGTGGTGGAAGGTTGGGCTACTCTGCTGGGCTAAGCCGCAGAGTTTGTCAAAGACTTATCCGCGACAAAAAATAACGCCAGCAGATGCTGGCGTTTTTTTATGTCCGCAATTCAGGCTGCGGTCTTTTCGTTTTCAAAGATTTAAACGTTTGCGTAATCCCTGGACATAATTCTGCCATTCATTGAGCACCTCCCGCTGAAACGATGTAGCGGTAATTGCCAATTGGGCAGCAGCCTCCATGAAAGTTTGCAGCGTATTTGGCGCCCCCCACTCAGGATCTGACAGACGTTGCTGACAGAATATTCGCCAGCGCTCTTGCTCCTCGAAATTCAACGTATCAGGGAAGTTACGTGCGCGATAACGAAACAACAATTCAGGCAAACGTTCGTCATCGAAAGGCCATTGCTCTTGTGATAATTGGACAGGGTCGGCCGCTCGGACTTGCTCGCATAGACGCCGATCCCGATCACCGATAAAACCATCGTATAACTGTTGTTCGGGGTCCTGGCTCTGCGTGAAGTCTTCGCCGGCATAAATCGCCAGTAACTTATCCCGCCAAACCTGTTGTGCGTCACTTAGCCGCAGCACGCGCTCCTGATAAAGCGCCATGTCCAGCCCCAGGCGCTGTTGATCGTCTGGACGCAGCACCGACAACGGCGCCACCACCGGGCACTTGTTGATATGGATGAGCTTGAGCGGCACCGGCAGTTCACCTTCAGCCAGGTCATCGCGACGGGTATACAGCCGCTGGCGCAAGGCGTCGGCATCCAGATCGAGCAACCCCTGGGGATCGAGGTGCAGGTCACAGACAATCAATGCGTTCTTGTTGCGCGGATGCCAGGCCAGCGGCAACACCACACCGACGTAACTTCGCGCGGCCGAGAAACGCCCGGAGATATGCACCATCGGCTGCAACAGGCGAATCTGGTCCATGACCTTTTGTTTGCCGCGCAACTGAAACAGCCAGTCATACAACTTCGGCTGCTTTTCACGAATCAGGCGCGCCAGCGCGATGGTGGCGCGAACGTCCGATAACGCCTCGTGGGCACTGCCGTGATCAATGCCATTGGCAGCGGTCAGTCGTTCAAGCTTGAGGGTGACCCGCCCTTCCTCATCGGTTGGCCAGATGATGCCGTCGGGGCGCAACGCATACGCCGCCCGCACCACGTCGATCAGGTCCCAGCGACTGTTACCGCCCTGCCACTCACGGGCATACGGGTCGAAAAAATTACGATACAGGCTATAACGCGTCATCTCGTCGTCGAAACGCAGCGTGTTGTACCCCGCCCCGCACGTCCCAGGTGCTGCGAGCTGGGCGTGCACACGGGTCATGAAATCGGCTTCACGCAAACCCTGTTCGGCCAACTGGCCTGGGGTAATGCCGGTGATCGCGCAGGCGGCCGGATGCGGCAGGATGTCTTCACTGGGCTGGCAAAAGAGGTTGACCGGTTCGTCTATTTCATTGAGATCGAAGTCGGTGCGAATCCCCGCCACCTGCAGCGGGCGGTCGCATCGCGGATTGATGCCAGTGGTTTCGTAGTCGTACCAGAAGATCGAGGTCACGGGCTGTTCCTGAACTGAAGATCGGCAAAGTCTAGGCGTTCACATCCCGCCCCGGCCAGTAATCTTGTCATTCAATCACCTCTGCCTACTTACCGTGCAATACATAGTTATGTCGTTTCCCCCCGAGAGGCTGCTAGCATCGGACGAACATCGAATCCCGAACAGGTCACATAAGGTTGCCCATGCTCGAGACCACAGCACTGCAAAGGAAAGCGACGCTGTCCCCGCCACTGGACACGCGGTATCAGGTCGAAACGCCCGAAGGCATCGACTTGCCACTGCGCCCGGCCGGGTTGATGGTCCGTGCGCTGGCCTTCGCCATCGACCTGGGCCTGCGCGGACTGATCCTCGGCATCCTGTTTGTCGTGTTGGCGTTTCTGGGAAAACTCGGCGCAGGGCTTGGCTCGATTCTGTTGTTCGCGGTGAGCTGGTGGTACATGGTGCTGTTCGAAGTACTCAACCAGGGTCGCTCGCCGGGCAAACAATGGATGGGATTGCGCGTGGTGCACGACGACGGCACGCCGGTCGGCTGGTCCGCTTCGCTGCTGCGCAACCTGTTGCGATTCGTCGACCTGTTGCCCTTCGGCTATTTCCTCGGGGCCATCTGCTGCCTGCAACATCCCACCTTCAAACGCCTCGGAGACCTGGCCGCCGGCACGCTGGTGATTTACCGCGAGCAACCGCTTGCCCGTCCGCAACTGCCGGATGCGCCTCCCCTACGCCCGGCGTTTGCACTGACGCTGATCGAGCAACGCGCCATCCTCGGTTTCGCCGAGCGCCAAGGCGAACTCTCGGCGGCACGGGTCAATGAACTGGCGTCCATCCTCGCCCAGCCGTTGCAGGTGTCAGAGCCGCGGGCCGTGGCCGAACTCAATGGCATTGCCCGTGGTTTGTTGGGTCCGGCATGAAGCAGAGTCTTTTCGAAAATCGTCACCAGGCCGAATGGACGCAGTTTTCGCTGATGCTCGAGCAATTGGAGCGTGGCAAGGAAACCACCCGAATCGCCAGCTTCCCCAAAGACTATCGACGCCTCTGCCACCAGTTGGCACTAGCTCAGGAACGCGGCTACAGCAGTTTCCTGATCGACTCGTTGCAGCAACAGGTGCTGCGCGGGCATCAGCAACTGTATCGGCATCGCAGTCGACTGGGCGCCAACGTCCTGGGCTTCATCCTGGCTGATTTTCCGCGACTGGTGCGCGAGCAATGGCGCTTCGTACTCGCCGCCGGCCTGATGTTTTTCGGCAGCCTGATAGGCTTCGCGCTGCTGGTGTATCTGTTCCCGGACCTCGTCTACAACCTGATCCCGGCCGAGCAGATCAGTGAGATGCAAAGCATGTACGACCCCGTCGCCGGCCATTTGGGCCGTTCGGCGCAGCGTGCGGCCAGTGAAGACTGGGTGATGTTCGGTTACTACATCATGCACAACATCGGCATCGCCTTTCAGACCTTCGCCAGCGGAATACTGTTTGGCCTGGGCAGCGTGTTTTTCCTGTTCTTCAATGGGCTGATGATCGGGGCCGTGGCCGGGCATTTGACGCACATCGGCTATGGGCAAACCTTCTGGTCATTCGTCATCGGGCACGGTGCCTTCGAACTGAGCGCCATTGCCCTGGCCGGTGCCGCCGGCCTGCAACTGGGCTGGGCCTTGATCGCACCGGGACGCCTGCCCCGCGCCGAAGCATTGCGACTGGCGGCGCGCAAAAGCGTGTTGCTGATCTGCGGCGTCATGCTGTTTCTATTGATTGCGGCGTTTATCGAAGCGTACTGGTCATCAATGACCGCGCCGCCCCCCATGACCAAATACCTGGTCGGCGCGGCGCTATGGGTGTTGATGGCGACGTATCTGCTGTTTGCCGGACGGACCCGCCATGCGCCTGAGTGACGCCACGGTCGTGATCCGCCCCCGCTCGACATGGGAAGCCATGGACCTGGGCGTCCTGTTGAGCCAGCGCCATCGACGCTTGCTGATGACCAGCTGGGCCATCGTCACCTTGCCGGTCTTCGCCCTGCTCACCGTGTTTCTGTGGGATTCACCGTCCCTCGCGCTGTTCATCTTCTGGTGGCTCAAACCGGCGTTCGAACGACTGCCGTTGTACATCCTGTCGAGCGCAATGTTCGGTGAAACGCCGACCTTGAAACAGGCGCTGCGCCAGTGGCCGCACCTGCTCAAACCACAATTGCTCGCCAGCCTGACCTGGCGACGGCTAAGCCTGAGCCGCAGTTTTCTGATGCCGGTGGTGCAACTCGAAGGCCTGGGGGGCGAAGCACGCCAACAACGTTTAAGCGTACTGCTGCAGCGCAACGCTGGCGCCGCGCAATGGTTGACGATTATTGGCGTGCACCTGGAAAGTGCGCTGTGGATTGGTTTGCTGGTGCTGTTCTACATGCTCCTGCCACAACAGGTCGAACTGGATTGGGGATGGCAAACCCTGATTACCGCCGCCGTGCAGGAATGGCGATGGCTGGAGCACCTGACCAATACCTTTTACGTGCTGGTGCTGATTGTCTGGGAGCCGGTTTATGTGGCCTGTGGTTTCAGCCTTTACCTGAATCGACGCACGTCGCTGGAAGCCTGGGACATCGAACTGGTGTTCCGCCGACTGCGCCAACGCCTCATGAGTACGGCAGTCACATTGCTGCTGGCCGCGATGATGCTGGTGCCGGCTGCACAGAACGTCTGGGCCGACGAGCCGGCTATTACGCCGGACAGTCCGCGCCTGCTGGATCAACCGCTGACCAGCCAGGCCTCCAAAGACAGCATCAAAACCCTCCTCGCCCAGCCCCCGTTCAAGAATAAGGAAACGGTCACCCGCTATCGATTTGGCGAAGACGAACCTGGCCGCCAAAACCCGAACGACGGCAAGACACCTGACTGGTTGAAAGCGCTGGCAAGCCTGTTCGACAGCCAGCGTTTCGGTTTTCTCGCCAACTTGATCGAAGTGCTGCTGTGGGGCGCCGTGATCGGGGCCGTCGGTTTGCTGATCTGGCGTTACCGCGACTGGTTGCAGACGTTCGTCAGCCGTCGACCACCGATAAACCGCCGGGTTGCGCGTGCCGTGCCGCAACGCGCTTTCGGCCTGGAGTTGAATCGCGAAACCCTGCCCGCCGACATTGCAGCCAGCGCCGAAAGTCTCTGGCCGGACAACCCGCGCGCCGCCCTCGGGTTGCTGTATCGCGCCCTGCTCAGCCACCTGTTGCATGAGCACAACATGGCGCTAAAAGCGGCCGACACCGAAGGCGAAGTGCTCCAGCGCGTCGCGCAACTGCATCAACCAGCCTTGCTCGCTTTCAGCAAAACCCTGACCTTGCACTGGCAAAACATGGCCTACGGGCATCGACTGCCACCCGCGCACTTGCAGCAGGAACTGTGTGATGGCTGGCGCGCATTGTTCGGCCCGGGAGCAGTCCGTTGAGCCGGCGTTTGTGGTTCGGTGGAGGCGCGCTCATCGCGCTGCTGCTTGGCGGCCTAAGCCTCTATCTGTACTTCAAGGCCACGCCCTATCAGGTAGAAATCGATCACGGTCCATCCCCCGATGCCCAGGCAAATCCGTATCTGGCCGCCGAGTATTTCCTGCGCCAACAGGGCTTGAGCGTCAGTCACGCCAACAGCCTCGACATCTTGCCGATCCTCGATCCACGTCAACACAGCCTGTTGTTGCTCGGCGATCGCGCGAACATGTCGCCGCGCCAGATTGATCAGGTGTTGAACTGGACCCGGGCCGGCGGACGTCTTTTGTTTGTGGCCCAATCCGTGTGGGATGAAAAAACCGGCCAGAGCAACGACCTGCTGCTTGATCGAGTGCAGTTGCACCAGTTGCTGAGTAAAGACCTCAAGGCACCGCCGCCGGACGTCCTCGACGACCCCTACCCGAAACTGACCAAGCTGTATCTGGAGGATGAAACAGCTCCGGCTTACGCCAGCTTCGACACCGCGTTCCATCTCGAAGACCCGAAAAACCTCGCGCAGGCCTGGGCCAACAGTGCCAAGGCCACACACATGATGCAGCTCAACCACGGCCTCGGCTCGATCACCGTGGTGACCGACGCCGACCTGTGGAAAAACCCGGCCATCGAACAGTACGACAACGCCTGGCTGCTCTGGTACCTGACCGCCGACACGAGCGTGACACTGCTGTTCAATACCGATCACGACAGCTTGCCGACCTTGCTGTTGCGCAACTTCCCCCAGGCACTGGTAGCGCTGATTGCCCTGATCGGTCTTGGGATCTGGCGCGTCGGGGTCCGTCATGGTCCGCTGCTGGAACCGGCACCCAAAGCCCGCCGACAACTTCAGGAACACCTGCGCGCCAGCGCCGATTTCATCCTGCGCCGCAGCGGTCAGCACACCCTGTTGCAAGCCTTGCAGCAAGACATCCTGCGCCGGGTCCGTCACCGCCACCCCGGTTATGAACAACTCGGCGTCGCCGAACAATGGCTGGTGCTCGCACGCCTGACCGGCCAACCCACACGCGCCATCAGCCAGGCCATGAGCCCGCCACCGAAGCAGCGGCTGTCCAGCGCTGAATTCAGCCGTCAGGTCGCCCACCTGCAAACCTTGAGGAACACGCTATGAGTCAACAGATCGAGCCTGGCAGCGCGACCCACGCCGCCCAGCAACGCCAGCGCGCCAGTCAGTTGGCCCAAGCGGTCAGAACTGAATTGCGCAAAGCGGTGATCGGCCAGAATACCGTGATCGATGACGTCCTCACCGCACTGATCGCAGGCGGCCATGTGCTGCTCGAAGGCGTCCCGGGGCTGGGCAAGACATTGCTGGTGCGGGCGCTGGCCCGTTGCTTCGGTGGCGAGTTTGCGCGCATCCAGTTCACCCCGGACCTGATGCCCAGCGACGTCACCGGGCATGCGGTCTACGACCTGAACACCGAGCAGTTCAAACTGCGCAAAGGCCCGCTGTTCACCAACCTGCTGCTGGCCGACGAAATCAACCGCGCCCCGGCGAAAACCCAGGCCGCGCTGCTCGAAGCCATGCAGGAACGCCAGGTCACCCTCGAAGGCCGCGCCCTGCCCATCGCGCAACCGTTCATGGTCCTTGCCACGCAGAACCCCATCGAACAGGAAGGCACTTACCCGTTACCGGAAGCCGAGCTCGACCGCTTCATGCTCAAGGTCCGCATGGATTACCCCGACACCGAGCAAGAGCTGGACATGGTTCGCCAGGTCAGCCGCTCGACCCGCGCCGACATGCTCGACGTGCAACCGTTGCGCACCGTGTTGCAAGCCAAGGACGTGCTGGCCTTGCAGCGCATCGCCAGCGATCTGCCGCTTGACGATCAGGTGCTCGATTACGCCGTGCGTCTGGCGCGCACCACCCGAACCTGGCCGGGCTTGACCCTCGGCGCCGGGCCACGGGCGTCCATCGCCCTGGTGCGTTGCGCTCGCGCCCGTGCGCTGCTGCGCGGTGGCGACTTCGTGATTCCCGATGACATCAAAGGCTGCGCCCTCGCGGTGTTGCGCCATCGGGTGCGGATTGCCCCGGAGCTGGACATCGAAGGGCTGGACGTCGATCAGGTGCTCAAGCAACTGCTCGACCAAGTGTCGGCGCCGCGTTTGTGAAACCGTCACGCCTGCTGTTGATCTGGCTCGCGATCCTGCTGGGCATCGGCATTGTGCTTGGCACCTTGCGGGCGCTGGAATACGACGTGCCCTCCACCCTGTTGTCGATCAACTGGGGACTGCTCCTGGCATTGCTGGCACTGGCCGTTCTCGACGCCGTTCGCCTTAAGCGCCTGCCGTCTCCGCGCATCCAGCGACAAATGCCCGGCAGCCTCGCACTGGGTCGATGGAGCGAAGTGCGCCTGGAAGTCGAGCATGACTTTGCTTACTCACTGAACATTCAGATTTTCGACCACGTCCCTGACGGCCTGAGCTTTGAACACCTTCCCCTGTCGGCCGAATTGCAACCCGGTCTACAGAGCCAGATCGGCTACCGACTGCGTCCGCTCAAACGCGGCCACTTCAGCTTCGAACACTGCGAAATCAACCTGCCGAGCCCCATGGGGCTGTGGTCCGACAAACGCCTGCTCACCCTGCTCGACCACACCCGCGTCTACCCCGACTTCGCCCGCCTCTACGGCGGCGAACTGCTGGCGGTGGACAACTGGCTCAGCCAGCTCGGCGTGCGCCAACGACAACGTCGCGGCCTTGGCCTGGAATTCCATCAACTGCGCGAATTCCGCGAAGGCGACAGCCTGCGCCAGATCGACTGGAAAGCCACCGCCCGCCAACGCACCCCCATCGCCCGCGAATACCAGGACGAGCGCGACCAGCAAATCATCTTCATGCTCGATTGCGGCCGGCGCATGCGCAGCCAGGATGGCGAACTCGCGCATTTCGATCACGCACTCAACGCCTGCCTGTTGCTCAGCTACATCGCCCTGCGCCAGGGTGATGCCGTCGGCCTCAGCACCTTCGCCAGCGACCAACCGCACTACCTCGCCCCGGTCAAAGGCACGGGCCAGCTCAACGTGTTGCTCAACACCGTCTACGACCTCGACAGCACACAACGCCCCGCCGACTATCAGGCTGCCGCCACACAGCTACTGGCCCGACAAAAACGCCGGGCGCTGGTGGTACTGGTCACCAACCTGCGGGATGAAGACGACGAAGAACTGCTGACCGCCGTCAAACGCCTGAGCAAACTGCATCGGGTGTTGGTGGCGAGCCTGCGTGAAGACTTGCTCGACAATCTACGGCACACGCCCGTGCAAACTTTGCCGGAGGCGCTAACCTATTGCGGGACGGTGGACTATTTGAATGACCGGGCGCAGCTCCATGAGCGGTTGAAGGCTCATGGAGTGCTGGTGGTGGATGCTCGGCCCCAGGAGTTGGGCGCCGAGTTGGTGACGCGGTATTTGGGTTGGAAGAAGGCAGGAATTATGTAATAGCGATACGTTGAGGTGCTCGTTCCTTAATGATAAACAAGGTGAAAATGGCCCTCGGCACTACAGAATAGCCGCTGCTGATACAGCTCTCGGTGAATGAAAATCCGACTTACCAAATAGTTAGTAAGGAATAAATCATGGACGATAAACAGCTCATCGCCTCACTGCTAAACAAAATCAACCACAGCCAATTGGCTTTGAGCGCTGCGATAGACGAGCTCTCTATCTGGGCTGAGAAGCAAGGCGCCATCGCCGTCGCAGGTAACATAAGAGATGCGCTGGAAACAGTGGATCAAAACCAAGAGTTTATTTCTTTGGCCTTACTATCTATTTCAAGTGACTTCCAAGGAGAGTAGCTATTCAAGCTTTCTAAACCTTTTACCTAAAGCTAGGAGTGACGCCGTAGAAAGCGATGCTTTGCAGTGGCTAATGCTCATGGTCAAAGCCTGCATTCACTCCGGTCCTACATGTGGCCGTACAACGGCTACATCATCAGGCGCTTCTGCCTACAACATGTGATGCCCTTGACTGACTTCGGGCGAACGCCAACCCGATTTAAGGTTCTCCTATCGCAATTCAACAGCGATCCATAAGGAGTTAACCCAATGTCAAAGGCTATACCTGTCCCATCCGAGCCTCCACGCTCGCCGCATGCCATTTCAAATCCAAAAAAACTTCATGCCGCCGCCCAAAAAGCTCTTAACCACTATCTCAATCAAACATTAAATCGTCCCTTGCTAACGAACGCACCACCGAGGAACGCTCCATGAAGATGTTTACCGTTGTCCCTGATGCCAAAACTGAAGCCCTGACCATCGAGACTTACGAAACCTTTTCCTCGGTCAGCATCCTGCTGCTCGACCTCGCTGAAAGCCTGGACGACAAGCAGCGGCATCTAGCGATGGCGATTTATCGGATGAGTGAGTTGGGGTTGATGCTGGTGGAGCGCTCGCTGGATAACGAGCAGGCAATCAAGGAGACGTAAGGCGCCAGATCAAAAGATCGCAGCCTCGTTGCACTCGACAGCTCCTACAGGATGTATGCGATATCCCAGTAGGAGCTGTCGAGTGCAACGAGGCTGCGATTTTTTGCTTGTCAGGCCGAAGCTGGCAACGACTGGAAGCTGAAATACTGCTTCAACGCCTGCATCAACTGCTCATACTCCGGCGGTGCCCGTTGCAGGCTGAACCCGGCGTCGTAGTGGTGCGGAGTGGTGTCTTCATGGCACCACAGGCAACACGCCGTCAGGTCGATGACCTGCTGGCAGCCGTTGCCTGCGGGGATTTTTAATCGCAGGTCAAAGTCGGCGCCCACCATCATCGGCAACTGGCTGATAAGCATCAATCCGTCTGCGGACACGTTGCCCAGGAAGCCGATGGGTTTGTCGGTGACACTGTTGAACACTCTCAGAAAATACGGCAGTTGATGCCGCTCGATCCGGCGGTCGGTGAACATGCGCAAATGGCCCAGCAAGGCCCTTAAGCAGGGCCGCACTAATGCTTCGGAACGGGCCGGTTTTTTTCAAAGCCTGGCACGCTCTACCCGATCCCGGTGCGTCAGTTCATCAAACCGCTGACGCTTACTCCTGCCGATCACAGGTGTGACCTCGGTTTAGAGGCAAGGCTCTAAAACCGATCCATTGGACTATAGCTCACCGACGTCAGCAGGCCAGCCTCTGCATGATCTGCGTCATCAGAACTGGGACGGTCGAACGGTCGCCGCGCCGCGCGTCGGGTAATGACCCAGGCTCTGCAAGGTTTCCAGACGTGCACGGGCGCGGTAGGCGTATTCGCTTTGCGGGTACGACGCCATGATGAACTGATAGGTCTGCGCCGCATCGATGAACAGCTTCTGTCGTTCAAGGCACTGGCCGCGCATCATCGACACTTCCGGCCACACATAAGGCCGCGCGCGGCTGGAGCGTTCGACTTTCGACAGTTCGAGCATGACCTGCTCGCAATTGCCGCGATCGTATGCGCTGTAGGCGTTATTCAAATGGTGGTTCATCGACCAACGGGCGCACCCCGTCACACTGAGAACGCTGAGGGCAAGGGCGGCAATGGGCACGAATCGCATGGGGAATCTCCTGTCTTGAGCTCTGTATCGACCCGGTGCGTGAAATCTTCAGGAATGTTCGTTTCAATAAACAAGCGAATAACAAAGCTCTTCACAAAAAGTAGTGCAAACGAACAATGACTACACCCCGAGACCATAGTAGCCTCACTCAGCGCTTGAACTCAGGAGTCTTTGAATGTCCGTCCGTCGCACCAAAATCGTCGCTACCCTTGGCCCGGCCAGTAACTCGCCGGAAGTTCTCGAACAGCTGATTCTGGCTGGCCTGGACGTCGCCCGCCTGAACTTCTCCCACGGCACTCCCGACGAGCACAAGGCTCGCGCGAAGCTGGTGCGGGACCTCGCTGCCAAGCACGGGCGCTTCGTTGCCCTGCTGGGTGACCTGCAAGGCCCGAAAATCCGTATCGCCAAATTCGCCGGCAAGAAGATCGAGCTGAAGATCGGTGATCAATTCACCTTCTCCACCAGCCATCCTCTGACCGAAGGCAACCAGCAAGTGGTCGGCATCGACTACCCGGACCTGGTCAAGGACTGCGGCGTGGGCGACGAGCTGCTGCTCGATGACGGCCGCGTGGTGATGCGCGTCGATACCGCCACTGCCACCGAACTGAACTGCACCGTACTGATCGGCGGCCCGCTGTCCGACCACAAAGGCATCAACCGTCGCGGCGGTGGCCTGACGGCTCCAGCCCTGACCGAGAAAGACAAGGCTGACATCAAGCTCGCCGCCGAGATGGAAGTCGACTACCTCGCCGTGTCTTTCCCGCGTGACGCCGCCGACATGGAATACGCCCGTCAACTGCGCGACGAGGCCGGCGGTACTGCCTGGCTGGTGGCGAAGATCGAACGCGCCGAAGCCGTGGCCGACGATGAAACCCTCGACGCGCTGATCCAGGCGTCCGACGCGGTCATGGTTGCCCGTGGTGATTTGGGTGTGGAAATCGGCGACGCCGAGCTGGTGGGCATTCAGAAGAAAATCATTCTGCACGCACGCCGCCACAACAAGGCTGTGATCGTTGCGACCCAGATGATGGAGTCGATGATCCAGAACCCGATGCCGACTCGCGCTGAAGTGTCCGACGTGGCCAACGCCGTGCTCGACTACACCGACGCCGTAATGCTGTCGGCGGAAAGTGCTGCCGGTCTGTATCCGCTGGAAGCTGTGCAGGCGATGGCGCGCATCTGCGTCGGCGCTGAAAAGCACCCGACCAGCAAGACCTCCAGCCACCGCATCGGCAAGGTCTTCGAAAGCTGCGACCAGAGCATCGCGCTGGCGGCCATGTACACCGCCAACCACTTCCCGGGCGTGAAGGCGATCATCGCCTTGACCGAAAGTGGCTACACGCCGTTGATCATGTCGCGCATCCGTTCTTCGGTGCCGATCTACGCCTTCTCCCCGCACCGCGAAACCCAGGCCCGCGCGGCCATGTTCCGCGGCGTCTACACCGTACCGTTCGACCCGGCTTCCTTGCCGCCTGAGCAAGTCAGCCAGGCTGCGGTGGACGAGTTGCTCAAACGCGGCGTAGTCCAGCAAGGCGACTGGGTCATCCTGACCAAGGGCGACAGCTACCACACCATCGGCGGCACCAACGGGATGAAAATCCTGCACGTTGGCGACCCGATGGTCTGATTGACCGGTTGCTGAAATAGAAAAGCCCCGCCATGTGAATGGCGGGGCTTTTTGGTTTCTGATCCGGAAGATGATCGTTCCCACGTCGAGGCGTCGAACCGTCTGCGTGGGAATGCCTCTACGGACGCTCCGCGTTCGGCTTTTGGGACGCAGAGCGTCCCGGGCTGCATTCCCACGCAGAGCGTGGGAACGATCGGTGTCATTGCCGGTTGATAAAGGCCGACAACGCCGCCATCGCTTCCGGCGAGCGCAACCGCTGTGTGAATAACGCGCCCTCTTCTTCTATCACTTTGCGCAACAATTCCCGGTCCGGCGCTTTCATCAATTGCTTGCTGACGCGCACCGCTTCCGGTGGCAACGACTCAAAGCGCAACGCCATTTCCCGCGCCTTGGCTAACGCCGCTTCGCCACTGCCCAACGCCTCGGTGGCAATGCCCCACTGCGCGGCTTGTTCACCACTGAAACCTTCTCCCAGCAGCAACAGCTCTGCCGCTTTGGCATGGCCGAGCATTCGAGGCAGGATCAGGCTGGAGCCGAACTCCGGGCACAACCCGAGATTGACGAACGGCATACGCAACCGCGCATCACGACTGACATACACCAGATCGCAATGCAGCAGCATCGTTGTGCCGATCCCCACTGCCGCGCCCGCCACGGCAGCGATCACCGGTTTTCGGCATTCCAGCAAATTGAGCATGAAGTGGAACACCGGGCTGTCGAGGTTGCCCGGCGGCTGCTGGATGAAATCGGCGATGTCGTTGCCGGCGGTGAAGCACTCGGCGCTGCCGGTGATCAGCACGGCGTTGATTTCAGGGTCGGCATCGGCCTGTTTGAGCGCCTCGGCCAAGTGGCTGTACATGGCGCGGGTCAGGGCGTTTTTCTTTTCGGGACGATTCAGGCGCAGGGTCAGCAGACCGCGTTCGCGTTCAACTTCAATGGCATTGGGCATGGCGAGTCTCGCGTCGTTAAACGATCAGCGCTCAACCACGGGGAACAAAGACATCCGCCAGCAGTTGGTTGCGCGGCAATCCGGCCAGGTACAAACGCCGGGCAAAGGCATCGACGCTGTCGGGGGCTCCGCAGACTAAGGCCAGGGTTTGCCGGGAAACAAGCCGCAGTTGCGCCAATGCCTGCGGCAACCCGGCCGGGGTCCAGAACTCGACACTGAGGTTGGGACGCCCATCGGCCATGGCTTGCAGGGGTTTGGCGAGGTAATGCTCGCTCGCCTCATGGGCCAGGTGAATGACGCGTATAGCGCCTTGGTGATCCTGACGCAGCGCTTCGCGCAACACGCCGAATAATGGCGCTAACCCCGTGCCGGCGGCCAGCAGCCACAGGGGCCGGGTGTGCCAGTCCGGGTCATAGTGCAACGCCCCGCCGCGCAGTTCGCCTAGGCGGATCGGATCGCCGATTTTCAGCTGGCGGGCCGCATCGCTGAACGCTCCCGGCTGACGACAATCGAGGTGAAACTCCAGAAAACGGTCATCTTCCGGCAGACTGGCCAGGGAATAGGGCCTGGCCACGTTGCCCGCCCACAACACCAGATGCTGCCCGGCGCTGTAGCGCAACGGACGCTCGGGTATCAGGCGTAAACGCAACACACTGGCGCTCAACCAATCGACCGCAACGACCTTGGCCGGACGACCGTCCACCTGCGGATCAAACGTGTGCACCTGCAGGTCTTCGACCACCTGGCACTGACACGCCAGACGCCAGCCCTGCTGACGTTGCTCGGCGCTCAAGGCATCGGGGCGGTTGTCGCCGGGCGTTCCTTGAACGCATTGCACCAGGCAGGCATGGCAACTGCCGGCGCGACAGCTGTAGGGCACGGCCGCGCCGTTTTGATTCAGGGCATCGAGCAGGTTGCTGCCCGGCGCCACCGACCAATGACGCTCGCCGACGCGCAACTCAGGCATCGACGTTCTCCCACGCCGCCGCGCAACGGTTGCGGCCGTCGCGCTTGGCCCGGTAAAGCGCCTGATCGGCTCGCTGCAACGCGTCGTCCAGATCATCACCGAGCTCCAGCAACGTCATGCCTGCGGACAAACTGAGGTTGCCCACTTTCAGACCGATCAACTCGACGTCGGTGAAGGCGATGCGCAGTCGTTCACAGCAGGAGGTCAGCCGCTCGGGATTGCAGTCGGGCAGCAGCACCACAAACTCTTCGCCACCATAACGGGCCAGCACATCGCCTTCACGCAGGCAGGCACTGGCCACCGCCGCAAAGGCTTGCAGCACCTGATCACCCGCGGCGTGGCCATGAATGTCGTTGATGCGCTTGAAGTGGTCGAGGTCGATCAAGGCCAGGCCGTGCACAACACCGGCGTCCATGGCGTTCAATTCGCGAGAGGCCAGGCGCAGGAAATGGCGGCGATTGAACAGCCCGGTCAGTTCGTCGGTGGCGACCAGATCTTCGAGCTGGCGCATCATCCCGCGCAGGGTGTCCTGGTGCGCCTGCAAGGCAAATCGACGTTGACGCATACGCTGGCGCGAAGCCTGGACGTAACGGGCATACAGCTCCAGCCACACCAGCACGATGAACAGCACGCATACCTGAAGCGCGGCCAGTGCAGGATCGGTCAACTGGAAGTGGTAACCCTCCCACAGCGTGATTGCGCTGAAACTGAAAAACACCAGCAACGTGCAGCGCAAAAAGGCCCGGCGCGAAAGATGAAACAGGCCGAACAACAGGATCAGCACGTAGAACACCAGAAAGGAACCGCGGGCTTCATCCAGATTGGCGATCAGCCATGTCTGCCACCCCAGGCCCATCAACACTTGCACTTCCGTCAGGCTCGGATCGGCGCACTTAAGGTTACAGCCGCTATAAAACATCGCGAACAACGCGGCTTGGCTGATGACCACCAGCGCACTGCCGACGGCCACGCTGGTCAACGGTTGATCGTAATGTCCGGTAAAAAAAGCCAGCCACAGCAATACCAGAGCCAGGGCGTAGGTGCCGGCTGCGAGGGCAAAGCGTTTGAGCAGAAGCCGTTGGATGGCGTTATGGGTCAATCGTTGACTCACCGTGCGAAAGGAGGCTGATCGAGTGTCCTACTCTACAGACCGAATGCCACTTTAGTGGGGTGTCTGACAAATGACCATTCAATTTTAGGGGCAAAAAACTGGCGTCAAAAGCATGTCCCGCTTCATCTGAGTCCTGGTCTCTGCCCAGAACTTGTGGGCGGTATGCGACCAACGATTGACCGTTGGCGCGTGTACCCGCCAGCGAGGCGCGTTATACTGCCGCGCCTTTTTAGCGTCGCGCCAGCATGCCCGGCGTGCCTTGAAAGGTGCTTGCAACCGACCGATGCACCCAAGCTGCAAGCACCTTATTGAATGTTCCCGTCTTTTAGAGGAGCGCGACTCATGACCGTGATCAAGCAAGACGACCTGATACAGAGCGTTGCCGACGCCCTGCAGTTCATTTCCTACTACCACCCCGTTGACTTCATCCAGGCGATGCACGAGGCCTACCTGCGCGAAGAATCGCCGGCAGCCCGCGACTCCATCGCGCAAATCCTGATCAACTCGCGGATGTGCGCCACTGGCCACCGCCCGATCTGCCAGGACACCGGCATCGTCACCGTCTTCGTTCGCGTGGGCATGGACGTACGTTGGGATGGCGCCACCATGGGCCTGGACGACATGATCAACGAAGGCGTGCGCCGGGCTTACAACCTGCCGGAAAACGTCCTGCGTGCCTCGATCCTCGCCGACCCGGCGGGCGCTCGTAAAAACACCAAGGACAACACCCCGGCCGTTATCCACTACTCCATCGTTCCGGGTAACACAGTGGAAGTGGACGTGGCAGCCAAGGGCGGCGGTTCCGAGAACAAGTCGAAGATGGCCATGCTCAACCCGTCCGACTCAATCGTCGACTGGGTGCTGAAAACCGTTCCGACCATGGGTGCCGGCTGGTGCCCACCGGGCATGCTCGGCATCGGCATCGGCGGCACCGCCGAGAAAGCCGCCGTGATGGCCAAGGAAGTGTTGATGGAGTCCATCGACATTCACGAGCTCAAGGCACGCGGCCCACAGAACCGTATCGAAGAGATGCGTCTGGAGCTGTTCGAGAAGGTCAACCAACTGGGCATCGGCGCCCAGGGCCTGGGTGGCCTGACCACCGTCCTCGACGTGAAGATCATGGATTACCCGACCCACGCCGCTTCGTTGCCGGTGTGCATGATCCCCAACTGCGCCGCCACCCGTCACGCGCACTTCGTGCTCGACGGTTCCGGTCCGGCCTCGCTGGAAGCGCCACCGCTGGACGCCTACCCGGAAATCGTCTGGGAAGCAGGCCCATCGGCCCGTCGCGTCAACCTCGACACCCTGACGCCTGAAGAAGTGCAGAGCTGGAAGCCGGGCGAAACCGTCCTGCTCAACGGCAAGATGCTCACCGGTCGCGACGCCGCGCACAAGCGCATGGTCGAGATGCTGAACAAGGGTGAAACCTTGCCGGTGGACCTCAAAGGTCGCTTCATCTACTACGTCGGCCCGGTTGATCCGGTGCGCGAAGAAGTGGTGGGGCCTGCCGGTCCGACCACCGCAACGCGGATGGACAAGTTCACCCGTCAGATCCTCGAGCAAACCGGCCTGTTGGGCATGATCGGCAAATCCGAGCGCGGCCCGACCGCAATCGAAGCGATCAAGGACCACAAAGCCGTTTACCTGATGGCAGTCGGCGGCGCGGCTTACCTGGTAGCGCAAGCGATCAAGAAATCCCGCGTGGTGGCATTCGCCGAACTGGGCATGGAAGCGATCTACGAGTTCGAGGTCAAAGACATGCCGGTGACCGTTGCAGTGGATAGCAAAGGCGAATCGGTACACATCACCGGTCCTGCCATCTGGCAGAAAAAGATCAGTGAAAGCCTGGCAGTCGAAGTGCAGTAAGCGCTTCGATTGACCCCAACGGCCGGCTCGTCACATGACGACCCGGCCGTTTTGTTGCTGGCTCGTAAAGCTGTTGGCAATCAAAACTCCCAGCCTTTATCCATCTGATAGACAAGGACGTGTAGCGAACTCAGAGATTCCCATACACAAGCTGCACTCTCGGTCGTCCAGAGTCACTGCTGCTTGAGAAACAGGTCGTTGTCACGACAGTAACCAGTGCGGACGGCATGCTATGGTGCGTGCCCATATCTCTTCCTGTTTCCCACAGCATGCTGCCGATTTCTCGTACCTTGCGTTTGTCGTTTTATACCTTGCTTATCATCGCCGGTGCCGCGTTGGCGGCAGGCTTGGCCGTGCGTCACGCCGAACGCCAGGCGCTGGTCGAGGACGCGGCCCGCGCCAACCAGCAATTGGCCTTGTACGCCAATTCTCTGCACACACTGATCGACCGTTACCGCGCCCTGCCCGCCGTGCTGGCGCTGGACCCGGAGTTGCGCGGCGCCCTCAATGGCCCGGTATCGGCTGAGCAACAGGCCGCTTTGAACCTCAAACTGGAAAAAATCAACGGCGCTGCGCAATCCTCGACCCTGGAATTGCTCGACCGTAACGGTCTCGCCGTGGCCGCCAGCAATTGGCGTTTGCCCAGCAGTTACGTCGGCCACAACTATGGTTTTCGCCCTTATTTCAGCCAGACCCGCACCCAGGGCACCGGGCGCTTTTATGCGGTAGGCGTGACCAGCGGGATTCCGGGGTATTTCCTGTCCAGCGCGGTTACCGGCGACAGCGGCGAGTTTCTCGGCGCGATGGTGGTGAAGCTCGAGTTTCCGGAGCTGGAGCGCGAGTGGCGTCAGGGCAGCGACACGCTGTTGGTCAGCGATGCACGCGGCATCATTTTCATCGCCAATCAGCCGGGCTGGCGCTATCGCCTCTTGAAACCGCTGAGCGACAGCGATCACAGCGAGCTGAAGGTCACCCGACAATACGACAAACAACCTCTGACACCGCTGGACCATCAAGCGCTGCAGCACTTTGACGACAACAGCAATTTGATGCGCGTCGTCGGGCCTGACGGTACGGCGGATTACCTCTGGGAATCGCTGCCGCTGGCCACTGAAGGCTGGACCTTGCACCTGTTGCGTCGCCCACAAGTTGCGTTCGAAGACAGCCGCAATGCCGCGCTCGCCGCCGCCGGATTGTGGCTGGCGCTGGTGTTTTTGTTGCTGTTCCTCAATCAGCGCTGGCGCCTGGCAAAAATGCGTCAGCGCAGCCGCGAAGAACTCGAACAATTGGTCGAAGAACGCACCCGTGATCTGCGCACCGCGCAGGACGGTCTGGTGCAATCGGCCAAACTTGCGGCCCTCGGCCAGATGTCGGCCGCCCTCGCCCACGAAATCAATCAGCCGCTGACCGCCCAGCGCATG
Source organism: Pseudomonas sp. JAI111 (assembly GCF_024809425.1). Taxonomy (NCBI): domain Bacteria; kingdom Pseudomonadati; phylum Pseudomonadota; class Gammaproteobacteria; order Pseudomonadales; family Pseudomonadaceae; genus Pseudomonas; species Pseudomonas sp. JAI111. Next base: position 583,939 of record NZ_JANUCB010000002.1, read on the forward strand.
CAGCTTGCGACGCTGAGGCTGCTGCTCGATCACGGTCGGGTCGACGATGCCTACAAGGCTCTGAAACCGGTGGACGACATGCTGACGCGCATGGCTGCCCTCACCGGCCATCTGAAAACCTTCGCCCGCAAAAGCCCCAGCGGCCTGCGCGAACGGCTCGATCTGGCGGCGGTGGTGGACCAATCGCTGCAATTGCTCGACGCCCGTTTGCGTGACGAGCAGGTCAGCACCGTGCTGCACCTGACACGCCCGGCTTGGGTGCGCGGTGATGCGATTCGTCTGGAGCAGGTGCTGATCAACCTGCTGCGCAATGCCCTGGATGCCATGCGGGATAAACCCTGCAAGCGCCTGGAAATCCGCATTGAAGCCGACGAACAACTCTGGCGCCTGAGCGTCAGCGATAACGGTGGTGGTATCGCCGAGGAACACCTGGCGAACGTGTTCGATCCGTTCTTCACCACCAAACCGGTGGGCGATGGCCTGGGCCTTGGCTTGGCGGTATCGTTCGCCATCGTTCACGAATCGGGCGGACGCCTGAGCGCCGACAATCGTGCAAACGGCGCGGTGTTCACCCTGACCTTGCCCATCGACCTGGAGGTTCACAGCCCATGCTGAACTCAGTGATGGTGGTCGACGACGAGAGCAGTATTCGCAGCGCCGTCGAACAATGGCTGAGCCTGTCGGGCTTCGAGGTGCAGTTGTTCAGCCGCGCCGATGAGTGCCTGGCGAATTTACCCGGTCACTTCCCCGGCGTGATCCTCAGCGATGTGCGCATGCCCGGCATGACAGGCCTTGAGTTGCTGGCCGAAGTTCAGCGTCGTGATGCCGACCTGCCGGTGATTTTGCTGACTGGTCACGGCGATGTGCCGATGGCGGTCGAAGCGATGCGCGATGGCGCCTATGACTTCCTCGAAAAACCCTTCAGCCCGGAAACCTTGCTCAGCAGTTTGCGCAGGGCGCTGGACAAGCGCCGGCTGGTGCTGGAAAACCGCGCCTTGCATGAGCTGGCAGACAACCGCGCCAAGCTCGACGCAACGCTGCTGGGCGTGTCCCGCGGTTTGCAGACGTTGCGCCGGCAGGTGCTGGATCTGGCGGCACTGCCGGTGAACGTGTTGATCCGTGGTGAAACCGGCAGCGGCAAAGAGCTGGTCGCCCGCTGCCTGCACGACTTCGGGCCACGGGCGGACAAGCCGTTTGTGGCGCTCAATTGCGCGGCGATTCCCGAGCAGCTGTTCGAGGCTGAATTGTTTGGCCATGAAAGCGGCGCGTTCACCGGCGCTGCGGGCAAACGCATCGGCAAACTTGAATACGCCGATGGCGGCACGCTGTTTCTCGATGAGATCGAAAGCATGCCGCTGGCGCAGCAGGTGAAACTGCTGCGAGTGTTGCAAGAGCAGAAGCTTGAGCGACTGGGCTCGAACCAGAGCATTCGCGTGGACTTGCGGATCATCGCGGCCACCAAACCTGATCTGCTGGATGAGGCGCGGGCCGGGCGTTTTCGTGAGGATCTGGCCTATCGACTGAATGTCGCCGAATTACGGCTGCCGCCGTTGCGCGAGCGGCGCGAAGACATTCCGTTGCTGTTCGAAAACTTTGCGCAGAATGCGGCCGAGCGTCTGGGGCGGACTTTTCCACCGTTGAGCGGGCCGCAGCTGAGCCATCTGTTGAGTCATGACTGGCCGGGCAATGTGCGCGAACTGGCGAACGTTGCCGAGCGCCAGGTGCTGGGGCTGGGTGAGCCGGAACCGATGGGCATCGATCCCGGGCAGTCACTGGCGGCGCAGGCGGAAGCGTTCGAAGCGCACTGCCTGCGCGCGGCGTTGACCCGGCACAAGGGTGATGTGAAAGCAGTGCTTGAAGAACTGCAACTGCCGCGCCGGACCTTCAATGAAAAGATGCAGCGGCATGGCCTGACCCGCGAGATGTTCCTGAGTGAATGATCGTTCCCACGCTCCGCGTGGGAATGCAGCCCGGGACGCTCTGCGTCCCAAAAGCCGAACGCGGAGCGTCCGTTGAGGCATTCCCACGCGGAGCGTGGGAACGATCAAGACAAAGCAATCCTCCCGCCAGGTAAGCGATTTTCCGCTCAGTCACCCTTACCAATAAGCGGATTTCCGCTCACTCAAACGTCAAAACCCCTCTAAACCGGCCCTCCCCGATCTGGCACAGCTCCTGCTATAGCCCGAGCAGGCTGCGTTTTAACGCGCTCCACAAAAACAATTAAACGAAGGATCCTTCAATGGATAACTCTAACGCCCTGCCCCTTGGGTCGGCTGCCGTGCCCGCCAAAACCAGAACCACCGCCAGCCGCATCAAATCGATCTTCAGCGGCTCTGTCGGCAACATGGTCGAGTGGTATGACTGGTACGTCTACGCCGCCTTCTCGCTGTATTTCGCCAAGGCCTTTTTCCCCAAAGGCGACACCACTGCGCAACTGTTGAACACTGCAGCGATCTTCGCCGTGGGCTTCCTGATGCGCCCGATCGGCGGTTGGCTGATGGGCCTCTACGCCGACAAGGCCGGTCGTAAAGCCGCGCTCATGGCCTCGGTTTACCTGATGTGCTTCGGCTCGTTGCTGATAGCCCTGAGCCCGGGTTATGAAACCATCGGCATCGGCGCGCCGATCCTGCTGGTGTTCGCGCGTTTGCTGCAAGGTTTGTCGGTCGGCGGCGAATACGGCACCTCGGCGACTTACCTCAGCGAGATGGCGACCAAGGAACGTCGCGGCTTTTACTCCAGCTTCCAGTACGTGACCCTGATCTCCGGCCAGCTCATCGCGTTGGCGGTGCTGATCGTGTTGCAACAGGTGCTGACCACTGAAGAGTTGTACGCCTGGGGCTGGCGCATCCCGTTCGCCATCGGCGCGCTGTGTGCCGTGGTCGCGCTGTACTTGCGTCGTGGCATGGAAGAAACCGAGTCGTTCACCAAGAAGGAAAAGTCCAAGGAAAGCGCCATGCGCACCTTGATGCGCCATCCCAAGGAACTGATGACTGTGGTCGGCCTGACCATGGGCGGCACCCTGGCGTTCTACACCTACACCACCTACATGCAGAAGTACCTGGTGAACACCGTCGGCATGAGCATTTCCGACTCCACCACCATTTCGGCAGCGACGCTGTTCCTGTTCATGTGCCTGCAACCGATCGTTGGCGCGTTGTCGGATAAAGTCGGTCGACGTCCGATCCTGATTGCCTTCGGCATTCTGGGGACGCTGTTCACCGTACCGATCCTGACCACCCTGCACACCGTTCAATCCTGGTGGGGCGCGTTCTTCCTGATCATGGCCGCGCTGATCATTGTCAGCGGTTACACCTCGATCAACGCCGTGGTCAAAGCCGAACTGTTCCCGACCGAGATCCGCGCACTGGGCGTGGGTTTGCCGTATGCGCTGACCGTGTCGATCTTCGGCGGTACCGCTGAATACATCGCGCTGTGGTTCAAGAGCATCGGCATGGAAACCGGTTACTACTGGTATGTCACGGCGTGCATCGCGGTGTCGTTGCTGGTGTACGTGACCATGAAAGACACCCGCAAGCATTCGCGGATCGAGACTGACTGACAGTTAAATTGATGGTGGCTTTACTGGCCTCATCGCGGGCAAGCCCGCTCCCACATTGGATCTGCGTACACCAGACCCTGTGGGAGCGGGCTTGCTCGCGATGGCCACGCCTCGGTATCAGGTCAACTCGGCAACTGCAGGCTTCGCGTACTTGTTCTGTGCGTAAGAAGCCCCGGCAATCATCACCACCAGAATCCCCGCCAACACCAGCGACGACCCGATGGTGCCGAAATCCAGACCACCCTTCGCATGAGGCTTGGTCAGGAAATCACCCAGCGTTGCGCCGAACGGCCGCGTCAGTACGAACGCTACCCAGAACAACACGACCGACGAAATCTTCGTGAAGTATTTGAGCAGCACCACCACCGCAATGGTCGAGCCAATAAACAGCGCGCCACCGGCAAAGCCCAAGCCAGAGTCGTCCGCCAGGTAATCGCCCAGCGCCGTGCCCAAGGTGTTGGAAAACAGAATCGCCATCCAGTAGAACATCTCACCGCGAAAGGTCTGGACCTTGGTGACGTTCAGCGAATCACCGCTCATGCGCCAGGCGGCAAATATCCCCAGCAGAATCGCGATCAGGATCATCGACCCCGTGGCGTAGCCGAGTTCAAGCGTGCGGTCCATGAAGTCCGACATGGTCGTGCCCGCCGTGCTGGTCGACAGGATCACGATCCAGTACAGCATCGGCTTGTAGGTTTTCGACAGCAACTGTGCGACCAAGGTCAGTACGAACACGCTGATCAAAATCAGCGAGCTGACGGCGTAACCGACGTTCAAGGTCATCGACAGTAAATCCCCAGCGGTTTCTCCCAGGGTCGTCGCGCAGATTTTCATCACCCAGAATGCCAAGGTGATTTGCGGAAGTTTATTCATCGAGGGTAGAACTCCATTGGTCAAATCGACCGTTTTTCACAGGTAATAGTCGGGGCGCAGACTGACGACGGCCCGGTGAAAAATAGGTAAGTGCTTTATGAAAAATCTGTCATGCACGCCAATGAGTGGAGATTGCGAGCAGGCTCGCTCCCACATTTTGATCACGTCGCTGGAAATTATCCGCTCGTCCTTGCACCATGACCGCCTATCGAGAACCCAGGAATTTGTGCCATGGCAGACGACATCCACTTCTACGAACCCGCCAACGGCCACGGCCTCCCGCACGATCCATTCAACGCCATCGTCGGCCCACGGCCCATCGGCTGGATTTCCTCCCAGGACGCCAACGGCCACCTGAACCTGGCGCCTTACAGTTTCTTCAACGCCTTTAACTACATTCCGCCGATCATCGGTTTTTCCAGCGTTGGCCGTAAGGACAGCCTGAACAACATCGAACAGACCGGCGAATTTGCCTGGAACCTGGCGACCCGGCCACTGGCCGAGCAGATGAACCAGAGCTGCGCCATGGTCCCGCCCGAGGTCAACGAGTTCGAGTTGTCGGGGCTGACGCCGGTTGCTTCGAAAATCATCCAGGTGCCGCGCGTCGCCGAAAGCCCGGTGTCCTTCGAGTGCAAGGTCACGCAGATCATTCAGTTGCAGCGAGCGGACGGAAATGTGGTGCCAAGCTGGCTGATTCTCGGCGAAGTGGTCGCCGTGCATATCGCCAAATGGCTGTTGAAGGATGGGGTGTACGACACCGCCGCGGCAGAACCGATTCTGCGCGGCGGCGGGCCAGCGGATTATTTCCAGCTGGGGCCAGAGGCGTTGTTCAAGATGTATCGCCCGGGGGCGAAGAAATAACTTACCAGAGCAAGTCGGCGTCTTCTTTGACGTCCTTGAGGCGGGTCAGCTCTTTGGCGGCAGCGAGGTCGGCCTCGTTTGCCGTTTTGAAGATTTGCCCCTCAAGCACTTTGTGAAAGCGCGGCGCACCCGAGCCACCAATGGCTTTGACGGCGATCGCGGCGTGATAACCACCCTCGCCCGGTACTACAGCGGATACAGCTTCAAAATGATCAAAGGCTTTGCGTGCCATGTCGCGAATCCTGGTTAATTGAGAGTTGCACCATTAAACCCTCAACCCGCCATTTTGTGTACCCATGACTCGGACTGGCCCTGCGCCTGGGCGGCCGACACGTCCTTGAAGGTGTGAAAATCCAGGCTGTTGACGACCAGGTCCTGCACCAACCGGGCGAAAACTTCCATGGCCGGGGTGCCGAAGTACGCGGTCATTGCCTGCTGATTCGTCCAGAAACCGGACACCAGCCACAACTGCGGATCACATTGCGAATGCTGCAGGGCAAAGCTCAGGCAGCCCGGCGCGCTGCGTGACGGCTCGATCAGGGCGCTCAAGCGCGCACCGAGTTCCGCCGAACGCCCGGCGCGGGCACGGACAAAAGCCATATGACTGACGGGGATCTGCGTAGACATGTTCAACCCTCCCAGGTAGTCCGGTTGCAGCCGTGGGACGGGCTGCGACAGGATCCAAGGTTAAACGCGCGGGTTGAAGCGCAGTTAGTCGATTCCTGCCGCCGTCTTGCACAATTCTGCGCGGCGTCTCAAACAACCTGTATCTACCTGTAAATGCGTTCATATCACCGGAACACGGCATTCAAGCAAGTTTCCCCGAAGTTATGTAGCCATAGAGGCGCCGTTTATTAACTCCGTGCAGAATCAGGCAAGGTTGAGGCAGGATGTGTCTACCGCCGGTCCTTGCACAAACTTAAGCTCAGCCCATTACCAATGCTCAGCAGAGGATGCCTTGCATGTCGTCGCTCGATCACTTTCAAGCCCCGCTGGATGCGGACATGGAGAAACAGCGAGCAGAACTGGCCGCGATCATCCGTCGCAACACGATGGAGGATGGCAATTATGCGACTGCCATCGGCTCTCTGTTCATGTCCAAACACAGCAAGTCCCATGACTTTGCCCCGGTGTTGGCGCAACCGGCATTGTGCATCATGGCGCAGGGCCGCAAAGAGGTCCGGCTGGCTGACGAATACTTCAATTACGATCCGCTGAATTATCTGGTGGTGTCCGTCTCGATGCCCTTGAGCGGACGAGTGGTGAATGTCACCTCTGAAGAGCCGATCCTCGCCGTGCGGCTGGACATCGACCCGGCAGAGATTACCGCGCTGATTGCCGACGCCGGCCCTCTCGGCGTCCCCACACGTCCCACGGGGCGCGGCTTGTATGTCGAACAGATCGACTCCGCGATGCTCGACGCCGTGCTGCGCCTGACCCGTTTGCTCGATACCCCGAAAGACATCGCCATGCTCGCGCCGCTGATTCGAAGGGAGATTCTTTATCGGCTGTTGCGCAGTCAGCAGGGCCACCGGCTCTATGAGATTGCCATCGCCAATAGCCAGAGCCATCGCATCAGCCAGGCGATCAAGTGGCTCAACGGCAACTATGAGCAACCCTTGCGCATCGATGATCTGGCGAAGGAAGTGAACCTGAGCGTGTCGACGTTGCATCACCGGTTCAAGGCGATGACGGCGATGAGCCCGCTGCAATATCAGAAGCAGCTGCGGTTGCAGGAAGCCCGGCGGTTGATGCTGGCGGAGGGGTTGGAGGCATCGGCGGCGGGGTATCGGGTGGGGTATGAAAGCCCTTCGCAATTCAGCCGTGAGTACAGCCGGTTGTTCGGCGCGCCCCCGTTGCGGGATTTGGCGCGGTTGCGGCTATCAGTCTGATCGGATTCTTGCGGTGATTTTGCCGGCGCTATCGCGAGCAAGCCCGCTCCCACAGGGTTTGGTGTACATAGATCCAATGTGGGAGCGGGCTTGCCCGCGATGGGGCCAGTAAATCCAGCCAACCTCTAGAGTCAGGCTCCGAGCACCCGGCAAGCCTCGGCCGGCAACGTCACCGACACCGGGTTGCCAATGCTCAACCCGAACCCCTGGCACGGCGTGCTCAACGCCGTAAACGACACCCCGGAACACTCCACCGTCGTTTCAATCGTCGCGCCGATATCGCGCACAAACGTCACCTTGCCCAGCAACCGGTTACCCGCCGTTGCCTGCGGGTGCGACAGTTGCAGGTCTTCAGGGCGGATCAGCATCTTCACTTTCTCACCGACCACAATGCTGCTGCAGATCGGCACTTCCAGCGCATCGCCACCAGGCAAGCCGACTTTGCCGTTGCCCAGCGCGGTGGCCGGGAAGATGTTGCCGGAGCCGATAAAGTCCGCGACAAATTCGTTGGCCGGGTGCCGGTAGATCTCAATCGGCGAACCGACTTGCTGCACCCGATGCTCGCCCAGTACCACGACGATATCGGCCATGGTCATGGCTTCACGTTGATCGTGGGTCACCATGATCGTGGTGATGTTCAGGCGCTGTTGCAGTTGACGGATTTCCACCTGCATCGACTCACGCAGCTTGGCGTCCAACGCCGACAGCGGTTCGTCCAGCAGAAGGATTTTCGGGTGGTTGGCAATCGCCCGGGCAATCGCCACGCGTTGGCGTTGACCGCCAGACAGCTTCGCCACCGGGCGATCAATCATCTCGCTCAGCTGAATCAGCTCCAGCAATTCCACCACTCGCGCCTGCTGATCAGCCTTGCTGACGCCACGCAGTTTCAGCGGATAGGCGATGTTCTCGCCCACCGTCATGTGCGGAAACAGCGCCAGGGATTGAAACACCATGCCGAAATTGCGCTGATGCGCCGGTGTGTGGCCAATGTCTTCACCGTCCAGGCGAATCTCGCCGCCGCTCAGGGTTTCAAGCCCGGCGATCATGCGCAGCAAAGTGGTTTTACCGCAGCCCGACGGGCCGAGGAAACACACCAGTTTGCCTTCCGGCAAATGCAGGTTCACATCCTTTACCGCGCAGGCCGAGCCGTAATGTTTCTCGACGTTTTCCAGAATCAGACCAGTCATTTGAATCACCTCAAGAAATCAGAACGAAACGCCGCCTTCGCCAACCAACTTTTCCAGCGCCCAAATGAGCACGAAGTCGATCAGCACGATCAGCACGGCAAACGAAAATACGGTTGGGTCGAGCGATGACACGGTGCGGCTGTACATCCAGATCGGCACGGTCATGACGTCGATGGTGTAGAGGAAATAGGTCACGGTGAATTCGTTGAACGAGACGATGAACGCAAGCAGCATGCCCGCCAGGATCCCCGACTTCATCAACGGCACCACCACATCGACGATCGCGCGCAGCGGTGAAGCGCCGAGCATTTGCGCGGCCTCCTCGACTTCGCTGCCGATGGAAAGCATGGCGGCGGTGCAGTTCTTCACCACGAACGGCAAGGCCAGAATCACATGGGCGATCACCAGCCGTGAGGTGGTGATCTGGAATGGCAGGCTGTCGAACACCAACAGCAGCGCCAGCCCCAACACCACCATCGGAAACACCAGTGGCAGCGACATCAATTGCAGCGCCACGGCTTTGCCGCGGAACTCGCAACGGGTCAGCGCGTACGCCGCTGGCACCGCCACAATCGTCGCGAAAACCATGGTCAGGCACGCCACCATCAGGCTGGTGGTCATGGCTTTGCCCAGGCTCAGCACATCGCTGGAATCGGGCGACACGAACGTGTGCCAGGCGGCTTTGTACCATTGCAGGCTGTAGCTGCTCGGCGGGAAGTCGAGGTTCGACGCACCGCTGAACGACATCACGATCATGGTCAGGATCGGCAACACCGCCAGCAGCAGGATGAAGCCCGAAAGGATGCCGGCAAACTTGCCGGTCTCGCCGGGCAGCAGCCCATAACGTTTCTTGGTCAGGGTGCTCATTGGGAAGCCTCCAGCATGCGCCGACGACGGCCAGTGATGAATTCGGACAAGGTCATGATCGCGAGCGTGGTGACAATCAACACCACACCGGCAGCGGACGCGGCGGGCCAGTTCATCAGCGGGGCGATCTGGTCGTGCACCATCACCGCCAGCATCGGCACGCGACGGCCACCGAGCAGCAAAGGCACCACGAAGCTGCTGGCGTTGTAGGCAAACACCAACGTCGCACCGGTGATGATCCCCGGCATGCTCATCGGCAACACCACTTGGCGAAACACCTGGAAGCGACTGGCGCCCAGGGTCGCAGCGGCTTCTTCATAGGTACGGGCGACGCCGCGCATGGCGCTGGCAATCGGCAGCACGGCCAATGGGAACGCGGTTTGCACCAGGCCCATCAAGACGCCGTTCTGGTTGTAGAGCAGCATGATCGGCCGCTTGATCAGGCCCAGGCCCATCAGCGCCTGATTGAGCATGCCGCCAGGACCGAGAATCACCAGCCAGCCGTAGCTTTGCAGCAACAGGTTGACCAGCAGGGGCAGCAACACGGCGGCAAGGAAAATCCGTCGCACAAACGGTGAGGTCAGGCGCGACATGGTGTAGGCCACCGGAATCGCCAGGATGACCGCGATCACTGCGCTGATCAGCGCCAGGCGCAGGGTCAGCAGCAAGGATTTGAGGTAATACGGTTCCAGCAATTGGGCATAACTGGCCAGGCTGAACCCGGTCCATTCCGCGCCTTTGGTGCCCACGCTCATGCGCAAGACCAGCAGGCTGGCGGCAATCAGCACGCCCAGAAACAGCATCGACGGCGAGAGGAAAAACCAGGCGCGCGTCGTCGGCGAAACACCCCGATTGGTGCGCGATGCAGCGGCGGCGACCGGATGAGTCAGAGGTTGGTGTTCCATAGCAAGGGTCTCGTCAATGGAAAGCAGCTGACAAAACACAAGTCTCAAAACCATCGCGAACCCTGTGGGAGCGGGCTTGCTCGCGAAAGCGAAGTGTCAGTCACATCCATGTTGGATGTACCGACGCATTCGCGAGCAAGCCCGCTCCCACATGGGGGGCAGTGTTCTAAAGACTTGCGCTCGTCACTCGATCAGGAAGAAAAGATTTCCGTGTAGCGACGAATCCATTGGTCATGCACGGTGGCCAGGAAGGCGTTGTCGTGCATGATCGCCTTCTCGGCAATCTGCTCTGGCGTGAGGATGTACGGGCTCTTGCGCGCTTCGGCGGAGATGATCGCCTTGGAGTTGACCGGGCCGTTGTAGATGTCTTCAGCCATCTTGCCCTGTACCAGCGGGTCCAGAGAGTGGTTGATGAAGGCGTACGCCATGTCGGTGTCGCCCGGTCGGTTTTTCGGCATCACCGATTGCATCAAGTCGGTGTAGAAACCTTCCTTCATGCCAAATGTTGCACTCAGGCCGTAGGCCGGGTCGCGAATCTGTTTCGGGAAGAACGCCGGTGCGTACAGGCCGCCCATGTCCAGGGAACCGGTGCGGAACAGCTCGGCGATCTGGTTCGGGTTTTCACCCAGGGTGACCACGCGACTTTTCAGCTCGGCGAGTTTCTTGAAGCCAGGCTCGATGTTGTGCTCGTCACCACCGGCCAGTTTGGCGGCGATGATGATCAGGTCCATCGCTTCGGTCCAGTTCGGCGGCGGCAGGAAGATGTTCGGCGCCAACTCCGGATCCCACAGCGACGCGTAGCTGTCCGGCGCTTCCTTGAGGGTGCGGGTGCTGTAGACCAGGCTGTTGCACCAGAGCAGGTAACCGATACCGTGGCCATTGGCGCCGGTGCGGTATTTCTCCGGCACGTCGACCAGGTTGGGAATGCGGTTGAGATCGGGTTTTTCCAGCAGGTTGGCCGCCGCCAGGCCTTCGGCGCCGACGCCAGCCAAAGTGATGACGTCGTACTGCGGACGATCACCGCCAGCCTTGAGCTTGGCGACCATTTCCGAGGTGCTGCCGGTGCGGTCAGCGATGACCTTGCAGCCGTATTTGTCTTCGAAGGTCGCGGCAATGTTGCGCAGTGCCGCGAGGCCGGTGTCATCGGACCAGGTCAGCAACCGCAGGGTTTTGCCCTGAAAGCGCGTGTCGCTGGCATTGGCCTTGATGAACGGCATGCTCATGGCCGCCGCTGCGACCGAGGCTACGCCTACGGTCTTGATGAATTGACGTCTGTTTAGATCATGCTCGCCCATGAAGGACTCCCTTTGTTTTTTTAAGTATGAGGTTGGTCGCAACCGTTGCATCCGCGCGATCGGATCCGCTTAAACCCCCGGTTTCAAAGGGCTTGAGCTGAGCCGACCGCTTCATCCTGAGGTCGTGCAAAACACCTGACTATCGATAAAAATTCATTGAAGCCATGACGCCAACGCATGCCTCGTATGGAGGCATGCGCTCACCTTTTTCGTGCCATCAGACGGCGCGAATCACGTGTTTGATTTCCTGGAAAGCCTGCAAGCCCCACGGCCCCAATTCGCGGCCGATGCTGCTCTGCTTGTAGCCACCCCAGGCGGTCTGCGGGAAGATCACTTGCGGTGCGTTGATCCACACCAGCCCCGCCTGCAAAGCATTGGCGACCCGATCCGCCGCCTCGGCGTCACGGGTCACCACGCTGGCGACCAGACCGAACTGGCTGTCGTTGGCCAGGGCAATCGCCTCGGCTTCGCTGGCAAAACTGCGCACGCAGATCACCGGGCCGAAAATCTCTTCACACCACAACGCACTGCCCTGGGGCACGTCGGTGAAAATTGTCGGCTGCAAAAAATATCCGCGCGGCAGGTTTGCGGGGCGATTGCCGCCGCACACCAGCGTCGCGCCGGCGCTCAAACCACGATCGATGTGACCGAGTACACGCTGGTATTGGGCCTGATTGACCAGCGCGCCCATTTCCACGTCCGGGTCGAACGGGTCTGCGACGCGAATGGCTTCAGCGCGGTTTTTCAGCTTCGATAAAAATTCATCCGCCAGTTCATCAGCAACCAACACGCGGCTGGTGGCGGAGCACATTTGCCCGGCGTTGAAGAACCCGCCGCCGCTGGCCACGTCCACGGCCAGATCGAGGTCGGCATCCTTGAGCACCAGCAGCGAGGATTTACCGCCCAGTTCCAGGCTCACGCCTTTGACGGTTTCAGCCGCGCGCTGCATGACCTGTACGCCGACCGCATTGCTGCCGGTGAAGGAAATCTTGGCGATGCGCGGGTCCGCCGACATCGGCGCACCGACCGCCAGGCCCGTGCCGCAGACCAGGTTGAACACGCCCTTGGGCAGACCGGCCTCGGCGATGATGGTCGCCAGTTGCAGCTCGGGTAACGGCGTCACTTCCGACGGTTTGAGGACCACGCAGCAACCGGCAGCCAGGGCCGGGGCGAGTTTCCACGCCGTGGTGACCATCGGGAAATTCCACGGCACGATCAGGCCGACCACGCCGCACGGTTCACGACGCACGCGAGCGCTGAAGTCGTCGGTAGGCAGCTCGACGTTGCTGTCTTGTTTGGCATCGAGTCCTTCGGCCAGACCGGCGTAATACTCGAAGGTCGCGATCACGTCATCGACGTCGATGGCGGCTTCGAACAGCGGCTTGCCGTTGTTGCTCGACTGCAAGTTCATCAGTTGTTCGCGGCCGGCCTGAACGCCAGCGGCAATCTTGCGCAGGATCGCGCCACGCTCGGCGCCGGTGGTTTTCGACCAATCGGCAAAGGCGTCCGTCGCGGCCGTGACGGCGAGTTCGACAGAGCGCTCATCGCCGCCATTGACGGTGGTCAGCAGGGCTTCGGTCGCCGGGTTGATCACGCGAAGGTGTTCGCTGCCCGCCGACCATTGGCCGTTGATGTACAGGCCGTCGAGGGCCGTTGGGAACGTCATGCGCAAAGTCATTTCGACACCGCCTTCATCCACTGGGTCTGATCGATTTCAATCAGGGTCGGGCCCTGACGATCAGCGGCGTGGCGCAATGCGCTGCGCAGTTTCTCGACAGTGTTGACCGCTTCGGCTGCACAGCCCAGCGCCTTGGCGACACCAATGAAGTCCGGGGTGTAGATGTCCACGCCCACCGGCTCGATGGCGCGGTTGACCATGTATTTCTTGATCTCTTCGTAACCCTGGTTATTCCACAGCAACACGATCACTGGGGTGCGCGCTTCAACGGCGCTGGCCAGCTCCGGCAAGGTGAATTGCAGGCCGCCGTCACCGATCAGGCACACCACTGGAGGACGCGAACCGCCCTCGACGCTGCCACCGAGCCAGGCACCAATCGCTGCCGGCAAGGCATAACCGAGGGTGCCGTAACCGGTGGAGGAGTTGAACCAGCGACGCGGGCGTTCCGGGTTGAAAGTCAGGTTGCCGGTGTAAACCGGTTGGGTCGAGTCACCGACGAAGACCGCGTCTGGCAGTTCGTGCAGCACGGTTTCCAGGAAACGGGTCTGGGCCAAAGTCGGGGCATCCCACGTGGCGGCGAGGTCTTCGCGCAGACGGGCGGCGCGAACCTGGCCCCAATCGTTGCGGCGCTCGGCCAGCGAGTGATGGGACAGCTCGCTCAGCAAGGCCTGGGCGGCGTTGCGCGAGTCCGCCACCAGGGCGACTTTCGGCGGGTAGTTGCGCACGGTCTGGTCCGGGTCGATGTCCACCCGCAGCAGCACGCCAGGAATCTCGAAGCCGCCAGCGAAGGTCACGTCGTAATCGGTCTCGGCAAGTTCAGTGCCGATGGCCAGCACCACGTCGGCCTCGGCTACCAAGGCACGCGTTGCGACCAGGCTTTGGGTCGAGCCGATCAGCAATGGGTGGCCGGATTCGAGCATGCCTTTGGCATTGATGGTCAGGGCCACTGGCGCATCCAGCAGCTCGGCCAGTTCAGTCAGCTCGGCGGCGGCGTCGATAGCGCCACCACCGGCCAGAATCAATGGACGCTTGGCGCCGGCCAGCAACTCGGTCATGCGGGCAACGGCGCTCGGCGCGGCACCGGCACGGTCGATGTTCACCGGAAGGCTGGCGAGCAAGTCATCGGCTTCTTCGACCAGCACGTCCAACGGAATTTCGATGTGCACCGGGCGCGGACGACCGGCCTGGAACAGCGCAAACGCGCGGGCCAGCACGCCCGGCAATTCAGCCGCCGACATCAGGGTGTGGGAGAACGCCGCCACGCCGCCAACCAGGGCGCTCTGGTTCGGCAGCTCGTGCAGCTTGCCGCGACCGCCACCCAACTGGCTGCGCGATTGCACGCTGGAGATCACCAGCATCGGGATCGAGTCGGCGTAAGCCTGGCCCATCGCGGTGGTGATGTTGGTCATGCCAGGGCCGGTAATGATGAAGCACACGCCCGGTTTGCCGCTGGTGCGTGCATAACCGTCGGCCATGAAACCAGCGCCCTGTTCGTGACGCGGAGTGACGTGGTTGATACTCGAACGGGCCAGGCCGCGATACAGCTCCACGGTATGCACCCCGGGAATGCCGAACACCTGCTCGACCCCGTAATCTTCGAGTAACTTGACCAATACTTCGCCGCACGTCGCCATGTCATTGCCCTTTTTGTTCGTTTGAGACGCCGGGCCTGCGCAGTGTTTATGATGAGTTGGCAGGTCCAGGGATGGCCTCATTGGAACGGGCGACACATAGCCGCAACAATGGATAAAAAGTCATACTAGCCATGTCCTTACGTCATACCTTGGATCCAAATGAAACGATTGCCTCCCTTGCCGGCGCTGCACACTTTTCTGATCACCGCGCAGTGCTGCAACTTCACCCGCGCCGCCGAACAGCTCTACATCACCCAAGGCGCAGTGAGTCGGCAGATCGCCGGGCTGGAAGAAAACCTGGGTTATGAGCTGTTCATTCGCCAGGCCAGGGGCCTGACCCTGACCGCCGAAGGACGCGAATGGCTACCACGGGTGCAGCAGATTTTCGGGCTGATCGACGAGGCGGTGGAGCAGATCGGCGAGAAGCGCGAAACCCTGCAACTCAAAGCGCCGACTTGCGTGATGCGCTGGCTGCTGCCGCGCCTGTTGCAGTGGCAACGGGAGCGTCCGGACGTGCCGGTGGAATTGACCACCACGGTCAAGCACGGCGTGGACTTTCATCGCGAGCAGTTCGATGCGGCGGTGGTGTATGGCGTGCCGCCGGACACCTCACTGGACTCCCATCGGCTGTTTGATGAACAACTGACGCCGGTCTGTTCCAAACCACTGCTCGAAGGTCCGGTGCCGCTGCAAACGCCCGAAGATCTGGAACAGCACATGCTGCTGCACCCGACTCGCGATGAGCGGGACTGGAAGGCCTGGCTGGCCAGCGCAAATGTTCGCTTGAGCAATGTCGGCAAGGGTCAGCATTTTGAAACGCTGGACCTGGCGATGTCGATGGCGTCCCAGGGGACGGGCGTGGCCATTGGGGACTGGTCGTTGATTGGCGATGACCTGAGCGCCGGGCGGCTGGTCATGCCGTTTGAATTGAAAGTAAAAACGGGGTTGGCGTATTACCTGGTATTCCCCGACAAGCCTGGACCTTCGCCGAAATTGCGCGAATTAATGGGATGGTTGGTGGAGCAGGCTCAGGCGCGGTGATGATCGTTCCCACGCTCCGCGTGGGAATGCCTCAAGGGACGCTCCGCGTCCAGTGACGCGGAGCGTCACGGGCTGCATTCCCACGCAGAGCGTGGGAACGATCATGAGCTCAATATCCGACGGTGAACCGCTGACGTGAATGCTTCGGTGTTTCCACTTCATCGAGCATCGCAATCGCATAATCGGCAAACGTGATCCAACTGCGCCCTGCACTGCTCACCAGCAAATCATCCTGACCGATCCGGAACGTTCCTGTGCGCTCACCTTCGACAAACTCCGCCGACGGTGACAGGAAGGTCCAGTCCAGGTCTTTTTCTTCACGCAGGTTTTGCAGGAATTGCGCACCGGCACTGGCCTCAGCCTTGTACTCCTCCGGGAAGCCTTTGCTGTCGATGACGCGAGTGCCGTCCGGCAACAACAACGAACCCGCGCCGCCAACCACCAACAGACGTTTCACCCCGGCTTTTTTCACCGACCCGACAACGGCGCTGGCAGGCAGGGTCGCAAAGTGCGCCGCACTGATCACCACGTCATGGCCGGCGATGGCCGCTTGCAACGCTTGGGCATCCAGCGCATCGACATTCCTGGCGACCACCCCGGCACGCGGGGCGATTTTCGAGGTGTCGCGGGCAATGGCGGTGACGCTGTGACCGCGACGCAGGGCTTCTTCCAGCAGTTGGCTACCAGCGCGACCGGTGGCACCAATGATTGCGATCTTGCTCATGACGTTCTCCAGTTGGCTTGGTTGTACCTGATAGATCGTTCCCACGTTGATCGTTCCCACGCTCTGCGTGGGAATGCCTCAACGGACGCTCCGCGTTCGGCAGTTGATGGGACGCAGAGCGTCCCGGGCTGCATTCCCACGCAGAGCGTGGGAACGATCACTCCAGTGGGTGGGTAAATCGGGTTACCACTTCATCTCGCCCTTGGCGACTTTGGCGCTCAGCTCCAGCGAGCTTTCTTCACCCAGTGTCGGGAAGCGTTTTTTCATCGCGCCGATCAACGCGGCGGAGTCCTTGGCCTTGGCGGTTTCTTCGTCGAAGGCCTTGATGTAATCGGCGGTGAACTGCACGGCGACCAGCGAACGCTTGCTTTCATCCAGGTAGTGACCCGGCACGATGGTGTTCGGCTTGAGGGTTTCGATGGCCTTGAGCGTAGTCAACCAATCGGCGTGGGACTGCGCGGTCTGGGTGTCCGCCATCCACACATGAATGTTTTCAGCGACGACCACGCCACCGACCACGGCCTTGATCGACGGGATCCAGACGAAAGTGCGATCCGGCTGCTTGCCGTCCAGGCCCACCACCTGCAACTTCTGTCCTTCGAGCATCAGGCTGTCGCCCTTGAGCACGCCCGGCACGAGGGTCTTGGCAGGCACATCAGCGCCCATTTTCGGGCCCCAGAACGCCAGCTTGCCGTCGACGGTTTTCTTGATGTGATCCACGGTCGGTTGCGAAGCCAGCACTTTGGCGTTCGGGAAAGCGGCGGTCAGGGTGTCGAGACCGAAGTAGTAATCCGGGTCACCGTGGCTGATGTAGATGGTGGTCAGTTGTTTGCCGCTGGCGCGGATTTTTTCCACCACTTGTTCGGCCTGGGACTTGCCGAACTGCGCGTCCACCAAAATGGCTTCCTTCTCGCCGCTGACCAGCACCGAGGTAACCGGGAAGATCGCTTTCTCACCCGGGTTGTAGACATCCAGGGTCAGGGTCGACGCCGCAGCGGCGTGGACCGCGAAACCCAGGGTGGCGGTGGCCAGCAAAATACGCTTGAGAGAGGTGAAGCCGATCATCTGTTGCTCCGTAATCTGAATGCCGTGCTTGGCGATGGGACAGAGCTTAGTTGCGTAACTCAGTACAAAAAATGCGATGCTTGAACATAGTTTGTTTCTAAAATCGGGCAAATCATGGATCGTCTTCAAGCAATGCGCGTATTCGTCACGGTGGTAGACCTGGGGAGCCAGTCGGCCGCCGCCGATCATCTGGACCTGTCACGGCCAGTCGTGTCGCGTTATCTGGCGGAGTTGGAAGACTGGGTCGGCGCACGCCTGATGCACCGCACCACGCGCAAATTGAGCCTGACCGCCGCCGGCAGCGAAATCCTGCCGCGCTGCCGGCAGATGCTCGACCTGTCCACGGACATGCAAGCCGCCGTCAGCGAGCCGGATGAAGCGCCACGCGGCCTGTTGCGGATCAGCGTCAGCACCTCGTTTGGCCAGGCACAACTGGCAGAGGCGATGGCGGCGTATGTCCAACGCTACCCCGGCGTCAGCATCGACCTGCAGATGCTCGACCGCACCGTGAACCTGGTGGATGAACGCATCGACCTGGCCATCCGCACCAGCAACGACCTGGACCCGAACCTGATCGCCCGGCGGTTGACGGTCTGCCGCTCGGTGATCTGCGCCTCCCCCGCTTATTTGAGCCAACACCCGACGCCGCAACGGGTCGAGGACTTGAGCCAGCACAACTGCCTGACGCACTCCTACTTCGGCAAAAGCCTCTGGCACTTCGATCAGGATGGCGAACCGGTGTCGGTGCCCGTGCAGGGCAGCATCAGCGCCAACGAAGCCAGCACGCTGTTGCGCCTCACCCTCGCCGGAGCCGGCGTGGCGATGCTGCCGACTTATCAGGCCGGTGTGAATATTCACAGCGGCGAACTGGTGCGACTGCTGCCCGATGCCGAGCCACGGCAGATGAGCATTTACGCGGTGTACGCCTCACGCAAGCACATGCCGGCGGCGCTGCGCAGCCTGCTGGATTTTCTTGTTTCGAGATTCCCGGAAGAACCGGAGTGGGATATCGGCCTGTAACCGGATTCCCTTGTGGGAGCGGGCTTGCTCGCGAAAGCGGTGTATCAGTCGCATCAATGCTGGATGTACCGACGCATTCGCGAGCAAGCCCGCTCCCACAGGGGATATCAGTGTTCTGAATGTCGGGTTACATACACGAGCCGTTTTGCTGGCAACTCAGTGGCGCTGACCTATGCTCAAAGTAATACCGAAGGGTATTCGTTCAGAGGTCCACGCCATGAACACCAGAACAAGAAGATACCTCGCCATTTTCATCACCTGCGCGGCAACGCTGGCGCTGTATGGCACCGCCGCCTGGCGCGTGGAGCAGTTGCGGCAACTGCCCCGCGACTATGCGAGCTGTAACTTCGAGCGCTGCATCCCCCACAACGCGACCCTCAACGCCCTTCGGTGACGAAAGCGGTCAGGCCTCGTTGTCCTGATCGGCCTTCAAGCGGTCGCGGAACGCCTTGGGCGAGATCCCCACTCGACGTCGGAACAGACGCGTGAAGTTGGTGGGATCGGAAAACCCCAACACGTCGGACATTTCGTAAATGGTCATGCTGGTGTAGGTCAGCAAACGCTTGGCCTCCAGCAACTGACGCTCGTGCATGATCTGCAACGCCGGTTGCCCCGCCAGCTCTCGGCAGGTGCCGTTGAGGTGGGACACGGAAATCCCCAGCCTATGCGCGAGGTCTTCGACCTTGACGTGCTGACGGTAGGTTTCTTCCACCAGTTGAATAAAGCCGTTGAGGTATTCCCGGGCCCGTTGCGGTCGCTGGCTGGCGTTGCGACGGGAAATCACCTGGCGGCTGACCCAGACCATGATCACGCTGACCAGCGAATGCATCAGCATCTCGCGTGCCGGTTGGTGGCCGGTGTACTCCTCTTGCAACGCCGAAAACAGGCTGTTGAGGTAGTCGCCGTCCTTGCCTGCCGGATAACTTTCGGCCTGGGTCAGTGTGCTCACCGAGCTGCCCAACTGCGCCTGAAGATGGGCCACCAACGGCGCGGCCAGCGTTACGACAAATCCTTCGACATCCTCGGAAAAACGATAACCGTGCACCGATAACGGCGGCAAAACCAGAACGGTCGGCTCAGTCAACTGAGTGCGTTTGCCTTCGATTTCAAGCTCTGCCTGACCTTTGAAAACGAAGAGAAACTGACACAAATCGGCGTGACGATGGGGTTTGATTTCCCATTGATGTTCGCGGCTGCGTTTGGAAATGGTTTCACAGTGCAGCAAGTCGGGGGTCGGCCAGTCCAGGCTTTCACCGTAGAGCTTGAACACTGGAATCGAAGGCAGGTCAGGCTTGTTCATCACTTCAATCCAGGCCTCAGAGGTTTACGGGCGATAATCGCACCGATTGGCAGAATGTACAGGTATCGGCTCAGTTTTCACCTTCAATTGACAGACCCGCAAGGGAAAAATGCAAGCACTCGATCCATAAAAATCATTCACCGGCCTGGGCCGTGTGAAGCTTGCGAGTCATAAAAACAATGAAAACGCTGAAAACCCAAATCGCCATCATCGGCGCCGGCCCCGCCGGTTTATTGCTCGGCCAATTGCTGCACAACGCCGGCATCGACACCCTTATTCTCGAACGCCAGACCCCGGATTACGTGCTCGGACGCATCCGCGCCGGAGTCCTTGAACAAGGCATGGTAGAGCTGTTGCGTGAGGCCGGCGTGGGACAGCGCATGGATGCCGAAGGATTGGTCCACGGTGGGTTCGAACTGGCCCTCGACGGCCGTCGGGTGCACATCGATCTGCACGCACTGACCGCCGGCAAAACCGTGATGATTTATGGTCAGACCGAGGTCACCCGCGACCTCATGGCCGCTCGTCGGGAGGCCGGCGCGCAGACGATTTATCAAGCCGCCAACGTCGTACCGCACGGGATGAAAACCGCCGAACCGTTTGTGACATTTGAAAAGGATGGCGAAACCTATCGCCTCGATTGCGACTACATCGCCGGTTGCGACGGTTTCCATGGCGTGGCGCGACAGTCGATTCCTGTTGATTGCCTGAACGTCTTCGAGCGGGTTTATCCGTTTGGCTGGCTCGGCATCCTGGCCGATACGCCGCCGGTCCATGAAGAGCTGGTCTACGCCCGCCACGAGCGCGGGTTTGCCTTGTGCAGCATGCGCTCGGCCACCCGCACACGTTATTACCTTCAAGTGCCGGCGGACGCAAAGGTCGAGGACTGGTCGGATCAGCGTTTCTGGGATGAGCTTAAAGCGCGCCTGCCTTCTGCGTTGGCCAACACCTTGGTGACCGGCCCGTCCATCGAAAAAAGCATCGCGCCGCTGCGCAGTTTTGTGGTTGAACCGATGCAGTACGGACGGATGTTCCTGGTCGGCGACGCCGCGCACATCGTCCCGCCCACCGGCGCCAAAGGCCTGAACCTGGCGGCCAGCGACGTCAGCACCTTGTTCAAGATCTTGCTCAAGGTCTATCGCGAAGGACGCGTGGATTTGCTGGAGAAGTACTCGGAAATCTGTCTGCGCCGGGTGTGGAAAGCCGAACGCTTCTCGTGGTGGATGACCTCGATGCTGCACCGCTTTGACGATCACGACGCCTTCAGCCAGCGCATCAGCGAGTCGGAGCTGAATTACTTCGTCGACTCCGAGGCCGGTCGCAAAACCATTGCAGAAAATTACGTAGGCCTTCCTTATGAGGCTATCGAATAGCCTGCTACCGACTTACACTGGCGAGCATCCCCGCTCGCCTTGCCCTTGCGGGTCAATCACTGCCCGCAGGTCTTTACCCGTGACCAATCTAAACCAGCCTGAATCGCCTAAACCGGCCATCCGCAGCGTGTTGATCGCTCTGATGCTGGCGATTTTCCTCGGCGCGCTGGACCAAACCATCGTCGCCGTTTCGATGCCGGCCATTTCTGCGCAATTCAAGGACGTCAGCCTGCTGGCCTGGGTGATCTCCGGCTACATGGTGGCGATGACCGTGGCGGTGCCGATCTACGGCAAGCTCGGCGATTTGTATGGCCGGCGCAAGTTGATGCTGTTCGGTATGGGCCTGTTCACGATCGCTTCGCTGTTTTGCGGCATGGCCCAGAGCATGGAACAACTGGTGCTGGCGCGGATTCTTCAGGGCATCGGCGCGGGCGGGATGATTTCGGTCAGCCAGGCGATCATCGGCGACATTATCCCGCCCCGCGAACGCGGTCGTTATCAGGGGTATTTCAGCAGCATGTACGCGGTGGCCAGCGTCGCCGGTCCGGTGCTGGGCGGTTACATGACCGAGTATTTGTCGTGGCGCTGGGTGTTTCTGATCAACCTGCCACTGGGCCTCGGTGCCTGGCTGGTGGCCAATCGCACGCTGGTCGGGCTGCCGGTGCCGCAACGCAAACCGATCATCGATTACCTCGGCACCTTGCTGATGATCATCGGCTTGACCGCTTTGTTGCTGGGTATAACTCAGGTCGGGCAAGGCCATTCCTGGCGCAGTGCCGAAGTGTTGAGCCTGCTCGTGTGCGCGGTGTTGGTGCTCGCGCTGTTTGTCTGGCATGAACGCCGGGCGCGTGAGCCGTTGTTGCCGATGCATCTGTTCGCCAACCGCAACGCGCTCCTGTGCTGGTGCACGATTTTCTTCACCAGTTTCCAGGCCATCTCGCTGATTGTGCTGATGCCACTGCGCTTTCAGAGCGTCACGGGTGCCGGGGCCGACAGCGCCGCGCTGCACCTGTTGCCGCTGGCCATGGGCTTGCCGATTGGCGCGTATTTCGCCGGGCGCCGCACGTCGGTGACGGGGCGCTACAAACCGATGATCCTGACCGGGGCGGTGCTGATGCCGATCTCTATTCTCGGCATGGCCTTCAGCCCGCCCCAGGCTTTTCTGTTGAGCAGTCTGTTTATGTTGCTCAGCGGTATCGCCAGTGGCATGCAATTCCCGACGTCACTGGTCGGCACACAGAACTCGGTTGAGCAGCGCGATATCGGCGTCGCGACCAGCACCACCAACCTGTTTCGTTCCCTGGGTGGCGCGGTGGGTGTGGCATTGATGTCAGCGTTGCTGCTGGCGTTGTTGCAGGATTCGAGTTTTGCCCACCTGGCCGGCTCGTCGATGATTGGCGAGGGCCACTCGGGGAATGTGTTGCTCGATGGTTTGAATGCCGCACCCGGCGATGCGCAGAATGCCCTGCGCGCGGGACTGCTGCTGACCTTCCGGCATTTGCTGATGGTCAGCGCGGCGGTGTCGTTGCTGGGGCTGGCGGCGGCGATTGTGATGCCGAATATGGTGTTGCGGGGGCGCGAGGATAAGGTCCGATAGTGGGACCGAGTCGCCTGCCTTCGCGAGCAAGCCCGCTCCCACATTAGACCGAATTGATTCTGAGATCGCGGTCAACTGTGGGAGCGGGCTTGCTCGCGAATGCGGTCTGTCAGGCACCGCCATTCAAGGGCTGTAATACCCGACCGCCACCAGAAAATGCCCGACCTTTTTCAGGTACGCATGCTTGTCTTCAACCTTGCCGGTCACCGGGTTTTTCCAGCGGTATTCGTATTCGCCGTAATCCTGCTTGGCAATCAACCCCAGGATCGGCTCGCCCACCGGTTTGCCTTCCGGGTCCTTGATCTTGCCGAAGTCGGTATTGATCAACCGCAGGTTGGTGCCGTGCGCGACGTAGCGTTGGGTGTTGAGGTCGACCACAAACACATACAGGTCATCCTGCAAGTAACCGCCCTTGAGCGAGTTGATCGCGTTCAGCGTGCCCTTTTCGTCCTTGACCAGATCGGTCGCCGCTTTGTTCAGCAAAGCCATCGCCTGTTCCGCTGAGGCACGTGGCAGGTAATAACCCACAGCCAGAATCCGCTGGCCGACGCGCTGGTAGAACACATGCTTGCGTTCAACCTTGCCGTCGGACCAGTTCTGCCAGCGATATTCCGCCTGTTGGATGCCATTGCCTTCCGGCACGCTCAAGGCGTCCTTGAACGCTTTCTGCAACTCCGGCCCGAGGGTTTCGGACACATCACGCCCGATCAATGCCGAAGATGGCCCGCCGCTGGCGAGCATCACGCCTTTGGTGTCGACCACGAAGACATAGCGATCCTTGTCGACAAATTCGCCCTGACGACTGAAGGCGGCGAACGCCTTGTCGCCATTGTCGTGGTAGTAAGCCAGGGCTTTTTCCAGCAAGGCCTTGGCTGCCTGACTGTCGTCCTTTTGCGCCGTGGCGGCATGAACCTGCCCCAGGCACAGCAACAGCATCGCGCCCAGCCCCGCCAACTTGTGCAGAACCCCCATTGTCCATCCCCCGTTCTTGTCAGTGTTTCAAGAGCGTAGACGGCAATGGGATATGTATGAATATTCAGCGAATCGCAGTGTGTAAGGAAATCATTCCCGGACTGCCCGGGAATGATTCAGGCCTCACTGCCGGGCGCGCAGCTGCTGTTGCAGATTCTGGATCTGCGCCTGGAGGGTGTTGATGTTGCGGGTGGTCTGGCCGCGGAAGGCGTCGAACTCGGCGATATTGGTGGCGCCTTGCGCAACGGCCGGGCGGTTGTCCTGCTCGCTTTTGAGCACGATCATTTCTTGTTCCAGACGCTCGATGGCGGCGCTCGGGTTGCCTTGTTTCTTCAGAGCGACGATGTCGGCCCCCAGGCTTTTGAGCTGCGCGTCAAATTTGCTGGTGTCGTCCGAGGCACTTTTCAGCGCGGCCAATTCACTGCTCAGGGCTTTGACCTGCGCCTGCAATTGCGTATTGGCGGTCTGGTGCTCGGTGTTCTGGGCGGTCATTTGCGCCAGGCGCTTATCCAGATCGGCGGTTTGCGCAGTCATCTGCGCCAGGCGTTTGTCCAGCTCCGAGGTCTGGCCGACCACGCCTTGCTGCTGCTGGCTCTGGTCCTGGAGTTTGCTTTCCAGTTGCTTGATTTGCAGCTTCAAGGCTTCGCTGTCGCTATTGACGTTGGTCTGGCTGGCGACCACTTTGCCGGAAATATCCTGCAAGCGCCCCGCCGCTTCCTCACTGATGCGCGCGAAACTTTCCTGGGTCGCCACCAGTTGCTGTTCCATCAGCGAAATCTGCTGGAAGCTCCACCAGGCAAGGCCTGCGAAGGCAAAGAACAGTGCGCCGACCAACGCCCACAACGGACCGGTGCTGGCGCTTTTGACTTTGACGACAGGCACCGGCCGCGAGTGCACGGAAGTGCGCGCAGTGGTGGGGAAATCATCGTCGTCGAGGACGTCGGCACGCAGGCTTGGGACATCGTCGAAGTCGTCGTTGGCATCGTTACGCATGGACATTGAGTCAACCTTTGTGGAACGCGGTGATGGCTTTATGCGGCGAGTATAAACCCCACTGCCGACGGATTGACCCTCAACCGCAAACTCGGTTCAGTGCTGGCAGACGGGCAACCGGACAGTCAGCGAAGGTCCTGAGCCTTCCACCAGCCGCAGAATTCGTCGAGGGCCGTCCAGAGACTGACCTTCGGATCGTAGTCCAGATAATGCCGGGCGCGACTGATGTCCAGGGTGAAATTTTTGTTCATGACTTGCATGCCCAGTCGCGACAGCGTCGGTTCGGGACGGCCCGGCCACAGCTTGCACACCCCTTCGTTGAGCGCGGCAACGCTGTAGGCCAAGCCATAGGAACGGTAGCGCGTCACCTGTGGGACATCCATCTTGCGCATGACGTAATTGACCACATCCCACAACGGCACCGGGGCGCCGTTGCTGATGTTGTAGACCTTGCCCAAAGCCGAACCGCTGGCCAGCAAACTGCTGAGCAATGCTTCGTTAAGGTTGTGCACGCTGGTGAAATCGACTTTGTTCAGGCCGTTGCCAATGATCGCCAGCCGGCCCTTGCGCTGCATCTTCAGCAGGCGCGGGAAGATGCTCATGTCACCGGCCCCGGTCACGAAACGCGGGCGCAGGGCGATGGTTTCGAGACCGAACTCCTGGGCGCCAAAGACCTTCTGCTCGGCCAGAAACTTGGTGGCCGCGTAAGGGTGCTTGAAGCGTTTAGGCACCTGTTCTTCGGTCAGCCCCAGATGATCGCGGCCATCGAAGTAGACCGACGGCGACGACAAATGCACCAGGCGCCGAACGCGCTGCTTGAGGCAGGCCTCGACCACGTTTTCGGTGACCTGCACGTTGCCTTGATGAAAGTCCTGATAACGCCCCCACAATCCGACCGCGCCAGCGCAATGGACCACGGCCTCGACATCTGAACACAGCTCGCGCGCCAGTTCCGGGTCGCTCAAGTCGCCCTGGATAAACTCGGCGCCACGGCGCACCAGGTGTTCAACGCTTTCGGCCCGGCGACCGTTGACCCGCACGTCCAGGCCTTGCTCCAGGGCGAAACGCGCAAAGCGTCCGCCAATGAAGCCGCTTGCGCCGGTGACCAGAATTTTCATGTAGAGCTCCAACAAATGCAGCGGTGAGCTTCAAGCTACACGCTGCAAGTTAAAAACGGTCCGCAAGCGCTTCACTTGCGGCTTGCAGCTTGACGCTTATGGCTGCTTCCAGGGCACCAGCCATTGCTTCGACGAACGCACCAATTGATCGGTCAACAACCCCAGAAGCTGACCGCCATTGCGCCAATGATGCCAGTACAGCGGCACATCGATGGGCTTATCTGGCAAAAGCTCGACCAGAACGCCGCGCTCCAGTTGCTCGCGCACCTGTAATTCCGGCACCAGGCCCCAGCCGAGACCGGCCTCGGTCAAGCGGATGAAGCCTTCGGATGAGGGGCATAAATGGTGTTCGAAACCACCCTCGACCCCCAACGAAGCAAGGTAGCGATGCTGCAGGAAATCGTCCGGGCCGAAGACCAGTGCAGGGGTTTTCGCCAACAGATCAGCCCGAACCCCTTGAGGAAAATGCCGTTCAATAAACGCCGGGCTGGCCAACGCCCGATAACGCATGGCGCCCAATAACACACTGCGCGCACCGGCTACCGGCCGTTCGCTCGCGCAAATGCACGCGGCCACTTCGCCCGCGCGCATGCGTTTGAGGCCGACGGTCTGGTCTTCGACGACCAGATCCAGCAGCAAGTGCTGCTCGGCGCAGAAGTCACTAACGGCAGCGGCCCACCATGTGGCGAGGCTGTCAGCGTTCAAGGCGATTCGCAGGCGTTCCGGCAGACCTTCTTCGTCCAGCGCCGGGACCAGCGTCTGTAGATCCCGCTCAAGCAAACGCACCTGCTGGACGTGGTTAAGCAGGCGCCGACCAATCTCGGTCGGCGCTGGCGGAGTGATCCGCACCAACACCGGCTGGCCGACTCGCGCTTCCAGCAGTTTGATCCGCTGGGAAATCGCCGACTGCGACAACCCCAACACCTGCGCTGCGCGTTCAAATCCAGCCTGCTCGACCACGGCGGCCAAGGCGGAAAGCAATTTATAGTCGAACATCAGTTTTCCTAATGAGCGATCAGCATGATTGGTTTTTCTTATACAGGTTAGCAGCGGAGAATGCCCGGCAAGCACTCTTTCACAAGGAACATCGACATGGCTGGCGAAACTTCATTGGCCACCTTGCTGCGCAGCATGAGCCCGCAACTCAACGACGGCGAATACGTGTTTTGCACCCTGCGCGACAGCACGTTGCCGGCAGGACTTGAGATCATCGGCAGCTTCCGCGAGCAGGAAGGCCTGACGGTGATTCTGCAACGTTCCCACGCTGAACAGGCCGGCTTCAGCTTCGACTACGTCGCGGCCTGGATCACTTTGAACGTGCATTCGGCCCTCGAAGCCGTCGGCCTGACGGCCGCGTTCGCCACGGCCCTGGGTCAGGCCAGCATCAGTTGCAACGTGATCGCCGGCTACTACCACGACCATTTATTCGTCGGTCAGGCCGACGCCCAACGCGCACTGCAAGTGCTGCGCGACCTAGCAGCCAACGCGGAGTAAAACCTATGTGGCAAAGTTATGTGAACGGCCTGTTGGTGGCCGCCGGATTGATCATGGCCATCGGCACCCAGAATGCGTTTGTCCTGGCGCAAAGCCTTCGCCGCGAACATCACCTGCCGGTGGCGGCGCTGTGTGTGGCCTGCGATGCATTATTGGTCGCCGCGGGCGTATTCGGCCTGGCAACCGTCCTCGCGCAAAACCCGACCCTGTTGGCAGTCGCCCGTTGGGGTGGCGCGGTGTTTCTGATCTGGTATGGCAGTCAGGCGCTGCGTCGGGCCTGCTCGAAACAGAGCCTGCAACAAGGTGAAAACCAAACCGTTCGCTCACTGCGTGCAGTAATGCTCAGCGCCTTGGCGGTGACCTTGCTCAACCCGCACGTTTATCTGGATACGGTTTTGTTGATCGGCTCCCTCGGCGCCCAACAAACCGAGCCCGGCGCGTATGTCGTCGGTGCGGCCAGTGCGTCGTTGCTGTGGTTCTTCACCCTGGCCCTGGGCGCGGCCTGGTTGGCGCCGTGGCTGGCACGGCCCAGCACCTGGCGGATTCTCGATCTGCTGGTGGCGGTGATGATGTTTGCGGTGGCCTTTCAATTAATCGTCGCCCCCTGATTATTCCAAAAGGCTCTGGAACCTCTATCCCACACAGTTGTTGCGTGGTTATGCCGCACCCCCGGTGCTATGATCCGATCCGATGCGCCGCAAAGAGTACAAACTCCCCGGCGCTTGTCTGGCCGCCCGTGATCGGCCTTGCGCTCACCGCAACTGACCTGATTAGGAGAATCATCATGGCTTTCGAATTGCCGCCGCTGCCTTACGCACACGATGCCCTGCAGCCGCACATTTCCAAGGAAACTCTGGAATACCACCACGACAAGCACCACAACACCTACGTCGTGAACCTGAACAACCTGGTGCCAGGCACCGAGTTCGAAGGCAAGACCCTGGAACAAATCGTCAAGACTTCCTCGGGTGGCATCTTCAACAACGCCGCTCAGGTCTGGAACCACACCTTCTACTGGAACTGCCTAGCGCCAAACGCCGGCGGTCAACCAACCGGCGCACTGGCTGAAGCCATCAACGCTTCCTTCGGTTCGTTCGACAAGTTCAAAGAAGAATTCAGCAAAACCTCGATCGGCACCTTCGGTTCCGGTTGGGGCTGGCTGGTGAAAAAGGCTGACGGTTCCCTGGCCCTGGCCAGCACCATCGGCGCCGGCAACCCGCTGACCAGCGGCGACACCCCGCTGCTGACCTGCGACGTCTGGGAACACGCTTACTACATCGACTACCGTAACCTTCGTCCGAAATACGTCGAAGCGTTCTGGAACCTGGTCAACTGGAAATTCGTGGCTGAGCAGTTCGAAGGCAAAACCTTCACCGCTTAAGATCGACACCAGTCAAAAAAACCCGGCTTTATGCCGGGTTTTTTATGGCCTGGAAAAAGTCAGGCCCCTTGCGGATCGACATTATCCAGCGCCCGGTTCACCGCCAACTCCGCGAGCATGACGATCTGCTGAATCGCCAACACGGTGTTGCGCTGAGGGCCGATCAGGTTTGTGGCGAAATCGCTGGCCATGACACTGGCAGAAGCCAATGACTCACAGGCCTGGGCCAGCAGACTTTCGGTATCCGTGTCGGGAGCGATCATGAACATCGTGCTCGGGCGTCGAGTTTTGACGCTGTAGGGTTCGGGCGGATCGAGGTAGTAATCGAGGGCGCGGTTTATGGCTTCGCGGTCTTTGATGAGCGCTTCGGCTTCGGTGGCTTCGGCTTCAGGGGTGACGGTATTGAAGGGTGGGTCAGGAACTGGCTTATTCATGGATATGCTCTTTCTCAATTGGAGCCATCACTTGCCGTTTCTCACGCGACGAAGTGGTGACAGCTATGTGCGGAGTGAGAAACCGGTGAAGAGCCAACCCGGCCAGACCGAAGTCTGCCCGCACACAGCCGCCATAGAGCATTGCAGACAGCGAAAAAGCTGGCGGCAATTATGGTGGTACTGGCGCTCGATTAAAACTCTTAACCTGTCGGGTTCTCACACCCGGTCGCTGAGGTTTCAGCGACAGCCAGAGGTTAGAGACATGGCTTCCTACCCGGCAACCTGAAAAATGCGTGGGAAAGTGCTGCGTTTCTTACACATCGTTAAACACAAAAATGGAACGCAGAGCGTCCCTGGCTGCATTCCCACGCGGAGCGTAGGGAACGATCAATAGGCAACAGGAAGAGATTGGTCGACTAACAGGCCGCCATCGCGGGCAAGCCCGCTCCCACAGGGGTTCGGTGTGCACCTGCAAGAGATTGGTCGGCTGGCATGCCGCCATCGCTGGCAGGCCAGCTCCCACAGGGGTTTGGTGTGCACCTGCAAGAGATTGGTCGGTTGACAGGCCGCCATCGCGAGCAAGCTCGCTCCCACAGGGTTCGATGTGCGCCTGCAAGAGACTGGTTGGCTGACAGGCCGCCATCGCTGGCAGGCCAGCTCCCACAGTTGACCGGGTACACCTGCAAGAGATTGGTCGGCTGGCAGGCCAGCTCCCACAATAGACCGGTGTCTACCGCCCGCTCCTAACCACTCAACAGGCCGAGCGGTAGCTCGCCTGCAGCTCTTGATCTGGCTTTTGATCTACCCGCCCCTTCGGGAGGCTGAGTGGAGGCGTTCATCTGGGGGGCAGGCGCGTAGCGCCGTTCGACGAAGTCGAACACATCGAGAGGAGGTCGTCGCGAAGCAGACCGGAGGCGATGCCCCCAGATGAATGCCGGAACGAAGGGACGCCGAGCCCCAGCGAGGGGCCGGACGCCGGGGCGAGCCTTTTTTTTGCTTACTTTTTTTGAGGCGTCTGTCAAAAAAAGTGAGTCGCCGTCAGGGCGAAACCCTAAGTCGCCGTTACCGCAGCAACGGATATACACCCGGTCAACCCCAAAACATGGTCGGCCCAAAGGCCGACACGAAAAACAGCCAAAGCCCAGTGACAATTTCCGACAATGAAACCAGCGTTCAGCCCCTTGCCCCAACGCCATACCCGGCTACCATCAACCAGTAAGGAAAAATATCCCAATCCCGCTCAAGTTGAAGGCCCCAACAACCGACACAGTACAAATAGGGCAAAGACTCAAAACAACAGCAAATCGTCCAAGCCCACAGACAACTCCCTTGTGATTGAATGTCCCTTTGACTGCCGTCACAGGATTGCCAATACTCATGGCAACTTGATGCTACCCGCACGGAACAAGGAATAACCCTTTGAAGCTGGAACTCAAGAACAGCTTGTCGGTGAAGTTGCTCCGGGTCGTACTCCTGTCGGCATTGATCGTCGGCGTAGTCTTGAGCTGCGCCCAGATCGTTTTCGATGCCTATAAAACACGCCAGGCCGTGGCCAACGATGCCCAACGCATCCTCGACATGTTCCGCGACCCCTCCACCCAGGCCGTCTACAGCCTGGACCGGGAAATGGGCATGCAGGTCATCGAAGGCCTGTTCCAGGACGACGCCGTGCGCCAGGCCTCCATCGGCCATCCCAACGAAGCCATGCTCGCGCAAAAATCTCGCGAACTGCAGCATTCGCACAGTCGCTGGCTGACCGACCTGATCCTCGGCAACGAGCGTACTTTCACCACCCAACTCGTCGGCCGAGGCCCCTACAGCGAATATTACGGCGACCTGAGCATCACCCTCGACACCGCCACCTACGGCCAGGGGTTTATCGTCAGCTCGGTGATCATCTTCATTTCCGGCGTACTGCGCGCCCTGGCCATGGGCCTGGTGCTGTACCTGGTCTACCACTGGCTGCTGACCAAACCGCTGTCGCGCATCATCGAACACCTGACCGAAATCAACCCGGACCGCCCCAGCGAACACAAGATTCCGCAGCTCAAAGGCCACGAAAAGAACGAACTGGGGATCTGGATCAGCACCGCCAACCAGTTGCTCGAATCCATCGAACGCAACACCCACCTGCGTCACGAGGCGGAAAACAGCCTGTTGCGCATGGCCCAGTACGACTTCCTCACCGGTTTACCGAACCGCCAGCAATTGCAGCAGCAACTGGACAAGATCCTGGTCGACGCCGGCAAATTGCAACGTCGGGTCGCGGTGCTGGTGGTAGGCCTGGACGATTTCAAAGGCATCAACGAACAGTTCAGTTATCAGACCGGCGACCAATTGCTGCTGGCCCTGGCCGATCGCCTGCGGGCTCACAGCGGTCGTCTTGGCGCCCTCGCCCGCCTGGGTGGCGACCAGTTCGCCCTGGTCCAGGCCGATATCGAACAACCTTACGAAGCCGCCGAACTCGCACAAAGCATTCTCGATGACCTGGAAGCGGCATTCGCCCTTGATCATCAGGAAATCCGCCTGCGAGCCACCATCGGCATCACCCTGTTCCCCGAGGACGGTGACAGCACCGAGAAGCTGCTGCAAAAGGCCGAGCAGACCATGACCCTGGCCAAAACCCGCTCGCGCAACCGTTATCAGTTCTACATCGCCAGCGTCGACACCGAAATGCGCCGACGTCGCGAGTTGGAAAAAGACCTGCGCGACGCCCTCGCCCGCGAGCAGTTCTACCTCGTCTACCAACCGCAGATCAGCTACCGCGATCACCGCGTGGTGGGCGTCGAAGCGCTGATACGCTGGCAGCATCCCGAGCATGGCCTGGTACCGCCGGACCTGTTCATCCCGTTGGCCGAGCAGAACGGCACCATCATTGCCATTGGCGAATGGGTGCTGGATCAAGCGTGCAAACAACTGCGCGATTGGCACGATCAGGGCTTCCCCGATTTGCGCATGGCAGTGAACCTGTCCACCGTGCAGTTGCACCACGCCGAGCTGCCACGGGTGGTCAACAATCTGTTGCAAATGTACCGTCTGCCGCCGCGCAGCCTGGAACTGGAAGTAACCGAAACCGGCCTGATGGAAGACATCAGCACCGCCGCCCAACATTTGCTGAGCCTGCGTCGCTCCGGCGCATTGATCGCCATCGACGACTTCGGCACTGGTTATTCATCACTGAGCTATCTGAAAAGCCTGCCGCTGGACAAGATCAAGATCGACAAGAGCTTCGTGCAGGACCTGCTCGATGACGACGACGATGCAACCATCGTCCGGGCGATCATCCAGCTGGGCAAGAGCCTGGGCATGCAGGTGATTGCCGAAGGCGTGGAAACCGCCGAGCAAGAGGCCTACATCATTTCCGAAGGCTGCCATGAAGGTCAGGGCTACCACTACAGCAAGCCACTGCCGGCACGGGAATTGAGCGCCTACCTCAGGCAGGCGCAACGCAGCAATGCGGCCATTTTGTAGAAGATCAAGGATCGCAGCCTCGTTTCACTCGACAGCTCCTACAGGAATCATGAACCCCCTGTAGGAGCTGTCGAGTGAAACGAGGCTGCGATCTTTTGATCCATGAACAACACCTGTCTGAATAAGAAATATTTCCAACCGCGCCCTTTACACATAATGCGAAAGATTTGCATTATGTCGCAGCTTTGCGCGCTTGCTGCGCCATTCCACCCTCTCGAAGCAGGATGTTCGCCATGATTCGTATGCCTCTGGCCACCGCCAGTCTGTTGGCCATCGCTATTTCCCTCGCCGGTTGTGGCGAAGGCAAAGACAAGACCGCCGCGGCGCCTGCGCCAACGCCGGCTGCCAGCACTGCGGCACCCGCTGCCGCCCCGGCAGCCGCCAGCAAAGTCGACGAAGCCGCCGCCAAAGCCGTTATCGCGCATTACGCCGACATGGTCTTCGCCGTTTACAGCGATGCCGAATCCACCGCGAAAACCCTGCAAACCGCCGTAGACGCCTTCCTCGCCAAGCCGAACGCCGACACCCTCAAAGCCGCCAGGGCTGCGTGGGTCGCTGCCCGCGTTCCGTACCTGCAGAGCGAAGTATTCCGCTTCGGCAACACCATCATCGACGACTGGGAAGGTCAGGTGAACAGCTGGCCACTGGACGAAGGCCTGATCGACTATGTCGACAAGTCCTACGAACACGCACTGGGTAACCCGGGCGCCACGGCCAATATCATCGCCAACACTGAAGTGCAGGTCGGCGAAGACAAGGTCGATGTCAAAGACATCACCCCGGAAAAACTCGCCAGCCTCAACGAGCTGGGCGGTTCGGAAGCCAACGTTGCCACCGGTTACCACGCCATCGAATTCCTGCTGTGGGGCCAGGACCTGAACGGCACCGGCCCTGGCGCCGGCAACCGCCCGGCCTCCGACTACCTGGAAGGCAATGGTGCCACCGGCGGTCACAACGATCGTCGCCGCGCCTACCTGAAGGCCGTGACCCAATTGCTGGTCAGCGACCTGGAAGAAATGGTCGGCAACTGGAAGCCGAACGTGGCCGACAACTACCGCGCCACCCTGGAAGCGGAACCGGTTGATACGGGCCTGCGCAAAATGCTGTTCGGCATGGGCAGCCTGTCCCTGGGCGAACTGGCCGGCGAGCGCATGAAGGTTTCCCTGGAAGCCAACTCCCCGGAAGACGAACAGGATTGCTTCAGCGACAACACCCACAACTCGCACTTCTACGATGCCAAGGGCATTCGTAACGTGTACCTGGGCGAATACACCCGCGTCGACGGCACCAAAATGACTGGCGCGAGCCTGTCGTCCCTGGTGGCCAAGGCCGACCCGGCCGCCGACGCCACGCTGAAAGCCGACCTGGCCGCAACCGAAGCCAAGATCCAGGTCATGGTCGATCACGCCAACAAGGGTGAGCACTACGACCAACTGATCGCTGCCGGCAACACTGCCGGTAACCAGATCGTGCGCGACGCAATTGCTTCGCTGGTCAAGCAGACCGGTTCGATCGAAGCCGCCGCCGGCAAACTGGGCATCAGCGACCTGAACCCGGACAACGCTGATCACGAGTTCTGATCAACGCTCGCTGTACAAAAAAGGCGACCTTCGGGTCGCCTTTTTAATGCCTGCCAACCGCCGATCCATTGTGGGAGTGAGCCTGCTCGCGATAGCGGTGTGTCAGTTGAAATCGCTGGCGCCTGACACACCGCTATCGCGAGCAGGCTCACTCCCACAGGGGGATCGTGTTAACCCAACAATTCTTGCCCCACATCAAGTAAACGATAATTCCTCTTATTCAAACTCCCATGCCCTGTTAGACTTTGCGCCCTTGTTTTGCTCGTCTTGCAGGATGTCTGATGCCCTCGCTGCTTCTTCGCTTGTCCGCACTGTTTCTGGCCCTGGGCCTGAGTGCCTGCGATGACGCCCCGCGTTTTACCAAGGCCGAACCCGGTGAATCCCGGTCCGGTGGCGCAGCGACCGTGCGCAAGACTGATCAGAACGCCTTTTCCCTGCCCTCTGCCAACCTGCCGCCATCACGGCGCGTGGACTTCAGTGTCGGCAACAGTTTCTTTCGCAGCCCCTGGGTGATCGCTCCATCGACCACCACCGCCCGGGATGGCCTCGGCCCGTTGTTCAACACCAACGCCTGCCAGGGCTGCCATATCAAGGATGGCCGCGGTCATCCGCCCACACCCGATGCGCCAAATGCGGTGTCGATGCTGGTGCGTTTGTCGATCCCCGACGCGCCGGCCTATGCCAAGGTCATCGAGCAGTTGGGTGTGGTTCCGGAGCCGGTCTACGGTGGCCAACTCCAGGACATGGCCGTGCCGGGCGTGGCCCCGGAAGGCAAAGTGCGTGTTGATTACACATCGGTCCCCGTGCGTTTCAAGGACGGCACCGAAGTCGAATTGCGCAAGCCGAGCCTGAACATTTCCCGGTTGGGCTATGGCCCGATGCACCCCGACACCCGATTCTCAGCCCGGGTCGCGCCACCAATGATCGGCCTGGGCTTGCTCGAAGCCATTCCCGACGAGGCGATCCTGGCCAACGCCGAAGCTCAGGCCAAGGACAAAAACGGCATCGCCGGACGCCCGAACCGGGTCTGGGATGACGCGCAACAAAAAACCGTCCTCGGCCGATTCGGCTGGAAGGCCGGACAACCGAACCTGAATCAACAAAACGTCCACGCGTTTTCCGGAGACATGGGCCTGACCACCAGCCTGAGGCCCTTCGACGACTGCACCGATGCGCAAACTGCGTGCAAACAGGCGCCCAACGGCAATGGTCCGGAGGGCGAGCCGGAAGTCAGCGACAACATTCTGCGCCTGGTGCTGTTCTACAGCCGCAACCTTGCCGTACCGGCCCGCCGCGATGTCAACGCGCCCGAAGTGCTGGCCGGCAAGAACCTGTTTTTCCAGGCCGGATGCCAGTCCTGTCACACCCCCAAATACACCACCGCCGCCAACGCCGCCGAACCGGAACTGGCCAATCAAGTGATTCGCCCGTACAGCGATCTGCTGCTGCACGACATGGGCGACGGTCTGGCCGACAACCGCAGCGAATTCCAGGCCAGCGGCCGCGACTGGCGCACCCCGCCGTTGTGGGGCATCGGCCTGACGCAGGCGGTCAGTGGCCATACCCAGTTCCTGCATGACGGCCGCGCCCGCAACCTGCTCGAAGCCGTGCTCTGGCATGGCGGCGAAGCCCAGGCGGCGCAGCAACAGGTTTTGTCTTTCAATGCCGAGCAGCGCGCTGCGTTGCTGGCGTTTTTGAATTCTCTTTGAACACTGATAAAGAATCGGGAGCCCGACATGTTCCGTCCCAAGTTGTTATTCACCAGCCTTGCAGCGCTAGCCTTGGGCGCCTGTTCGCCACAGGACCCACAAGCTGTCACCTCTGCGGCGATTGCCAAGTCAGTGATCCTGCCGACCTACACGCGCTGGGTTGAAGCCGACCGTCAATTGGCCGTCAGCGCCCTCGCCTACTGCGAAGGCAAGGAAAACCTCGACACCGCCCGCGCCGATTTCCTGCACGCGCAGAAAGCCTGGGCCGAACTGCAACCGCTGCTGATCGGGCCGCTGGCCGAAGGCAATCGCGCCTGGCAGGTGCAGTTCTGGCCGGACAAGAAAAACCTTGTGGGCCGTCAGGTCGAACAACTGGTTACCGCGCAGCCGCAGATCGATGCCGCCGAGCTGGCCAAGTCCAGCGTCGTGGTGCAGGGCCTTTCCGCCTACGAATACATCCTGTTCGACAGCAAGCCTGATGTGGCCAACGAAGCGCAGAAAGCCAGGTATTGCCCGCTGTTAAAGGCGATTGGCGAGCGGCAGAAACAGCTGGCCGAAGAGATCCTGAAAACCTGGAACAACACCGACGGCATGCTCGCGCAGATGAGCAAGTTTCCGAACCAGCGCTACGCCGATTCCCACGAGGCGATCGCCGATTTGCTGCGTGTGCAGGTCACCGCCCTCGACACCCTGAAGAAAAAACTCGGCACGCCGATGGGCCGCCAGACCAAGGGCGTGCCACAACCGTTCCAGGCCGATGCATGGCGTAGCCAGTCATCCCTCACGGGTATGGAAGCCAGCCTCGCCGCCGCCAGAACGGTGTGGGAAGGCGTCGACAACAAAGGCCTTCGCGGTCTGTTGCCGAGCGAGCAGAAGCCGTTGGCCGACAAGATCGATGCCGCATACGCAGCCGCCCTGAAACTGTTCGCCAGCAACCAGCGTTCGCTGAGCGAAATGCTCAACGATGACGCCGGACGCCAGCAACTCAATGACCTTTACGACAGCCTCAACGTCGTCCATCGCTTGCACGAAGGCGAACTGGCCAAGGCGCTGGGCATTCAATTGGGCTTCAACGCCAACGACGGTGACTGATGAGGGCGAGTGCCATGCTGCGACGTCAGGCTCTGACTTTAGGTAGTTTGCTGCTGGGAGCAGTGACACTGGGCGGCTGGACGCTGTTCAAGCAAAAGGACAAAAGCCCGTTGCTGCTCTCGGCACGGGACGACACCGACGGCCAGCACTACGCCGTCGGTTATCGGCTGGACGGCACCCGCGTGTTCGCCACCCGGGTCGGCCAGCGTTGCCACGACATCATCAACCACCCGACGCTGCCGATCGCGCTGTTCGTCGCCCGGCGTCCGGGCACCGAGAGTTATCTGATCGATCTGCGCGACGGCACGCTGCTGCAAACCGTGGTCTCGCGGCAGAACCGGCATTTCTATGGTCATGCGGTGATTCACAAGAGCGGTGACTGGCTGTACGCCACCGAGAACGACACCTCCGATCCGGGTCGCGGATTGCTGGGTGTGTATAAGTTCGAGGGCGAACGACTGGTGCACAGTGGCGAGATTTCGACCCATGGCATCGGTCCGCATCAGGTGTCGTGGATGCCCGATGGCGAGACCTTGGTGGTGGCCAACGGCGGCATTCGCACCGAGGCTGAAAGCCGGGTCGAGATGAACCTCAATGCCATGGAACCAAGCCTGGTGCTGATGCAACGCGACGGCACGCTGCTGAGCAAGGAAACCCTCGCCCAGCAGATGAACAGCGTGCGTCATCTGGGGGTCGCCAGCGACGGCACCATCGTCGCCGGCCAGCAATTCATGGGGCCGTCCCACGAGTCTTCGGAGTTGCTGGCGATCAAGCGTCCCGGCCAACCGTTCGTGGCGTTCCCAGTGCCTGAGCATCAGTTGCAGGCGATGGGGCATTACACCGCCAGCGTCGCGGTACACGGTGAATTGCGGCTGGTCGCCTTGACCGCGCCGCGCGGCAACCGCTTCTTTATCTGGGACATGGACAGCGGCGAAGTACGCCTGGATGCACCGCTTCCCGACTGTGCTGGGGTGGGTGCCGTGGCGGATGGATTTGTCGTGACCTCGGGTCAGGGCCGTTGCCGGTTCTACGATTGCCGTCAGACAGATTTGGTTGCAAAACCGCTGGAGCTTCCCGCAGGGCTTTGGGACAACCACCTTCACCTCGTCTAAACACGCTCTCCTGTAGCCGCAAGCGCAGCCATCGGCAGCGGCTACAGGGCGTGACGCCGTTTGCCTGTAAGTTCTACCAGTTGGAAACCCCCTCCGACTCGGGGTAATGTGCCGGACTGTCTCACCTGATTTCTCCAAGGAACTGGAACTATGCTGCGTCGCCGCATGCTGATCATGTTGGGTGTTGTTCTGCTGATCGTGCTGGTCCTGGCCGCTTACAAAGCTTTCTCCATCTACACGATGATTCAAGGCTTTTCCGCACCGAAACCACCGATCAGTGTCGCCGTGGCCACCGCGACCGAGCAGCCGTGGCAAGCGCGCCTGCCCACCGTCGGCACGCTGAAGGCGCTGCAAGGGGTCGACCTGAGCCTGGAAACTGCCGGCACCGTCACGGATGTGCAGTTCCAGTCAGGGCAGAAGGTCAAGGCCGGCCAACCGATCGTGCAACTCGACAGCGATGTGGAAAAGGCGTTGCTGGAAACGGCAATGGCAGACCTCGGGCTGTCGACGGTCAACTACAACCGTGGCAGCCAATTGGTCGGCAGCCAGGCCATCTCCAAAGGTGAGTTCGACCGACTCTTGGCGATCATGAAAAAGGATCAGGCCACGGTCAACCAGCTCAAGGCTTCGCTGGCGAAGAAACGCATTCTCGCCCCGTTCAGCGGCACCATCGGTATTCGTCAGGTCGATGTCGGCGACTATGTCGCCAGCGGCACGATGATCGCCACGCTGCAGGACCTCAGCAGCCTCTATGTCGACTTCTTCGTGCCGGAGCAGGCAATACCGAAAATTGGCATTGGCCAGTCGGTGCAGGTCATCGTCGCGGCCTATCCGAAAGAAACCTTCCCCGGCACCATCAGTGCGATCAACCCGAAAGTCGAAAACACCACGCGCAACGTGCAGGTCCGCGCAACCCTGGCCAACCCCGATGGCAAATTGCTGCCGGGCATGTTCGCCAGCCTGCAGGTGTTGCTGCCCGACCCGCAGCCGCGCATCGTCGTACCGGAAAGCGCAATCACCTACACCCTCTATGGCAACTCGCTGTACGTGGTGGCGCAGAAAAAAGCCGATGACGGCAGCGTCATGAAAGATGACAAGGGCCAACCCGTCCTGATCGCCGAGCGGCGTTTCATCGAAACCGGCGAGCGTCGCGACGGGCGGGTGATGGTTACCAAGGGTGTGCAGAACGGCGAGAAAGTGGTCACGGCCGGTCAGATCAAACTGGACAACGGCGCCCACATTGCCATCAGCGACGACAAGACTCTAGCCGAGAAGAACAGCCCGCCACGCGCGGACTGATCAAGGAATCCCCATGGCTTTTACTGACCCGTTCATCCGCCGCCCGGTGCTCGCCACCGTGGTCAGCCTGTTGATTGTGCTGCTGGGCTTTCAGGCCTGGAGCAAGCTGCCGCTGCGCCAATACCCGCAAATGGAAAACGCCTTGATCACGGTGACCACCGCGTATCCAGGGGCCAACGCCGAGACCATTCAGGGCTACATCACCCAACCGATGCAACAGAGCCTGGCGAGCGCCGAAGGCATCGACTACATGACCTCGGTCAGTCGCCAGAACTTCTCGGTGATCTCGGTCTATGCGCGCATCGGCTCCAACAGCGACCGTTTGTTCACCGAGCTGCTGGCCAAGGCCAACGAGGTCAAGAATCAGCTGCCCCAGGACGCTGAAGATCCGGTGCTGAGCAAGGAAGCCGCCGACGCCTCGGCGCTCATGTACATCAGTTTCTTCAGCAAGGAGCTGAGCAACCCGCAGATCACCGACTACTTGTCGCGGGTCATTCAACCCAAACTCGCCACCCTGCCGGGCATGGCCGAGGCGGAGATTCTCGGCAACCAGGTGTTTGCCATGCGCCTGTGGCTGGACCCGGTGAAGCTGGCCGGGTTCGGCCTGACCGCCAGCGACGTGACCAACGCGGTGCGCCAGTACAACTTTCTCTCCGCCGCCGGCGAAGTGAAAGGCGAGTACGTGGTCACCAGCATTAACGCCAATACCGAGCTCAAGTCCGCCGAAGCCTTTGCCGCGATTCCACTGAAAGTCGCCGGCGACAGCCGGGTCCTGCTCAGCGATGTCGCGCGGGTTGAAATGGGCGCGGAGAACTACAACTCCATCAGCTCCTTCGGTGGTACGCCGTCGGTGTACATCGGCATCAAGGCTACACCGGGCGCCAACCCGCTGGATGTGATCAGGGAAGTGCGCAAGATCATGCCGGAGCTGGAAGCCCAGCTGCCGCCAAACCTCAAGAGTGAAATCGCCTACGACGCCACGTTGTTCATTCAGGCTTCGATCGACGAGGTGGTGAAAACCCTGTTCGAAGCGGTGTTGATCGTGATCGTCGTGGTGTTCCTGTTCCTGGGTGCGCTACGGTCGGTGGTGATTCCGGTGGTGACCATTCCGCTGTCGATGATCGGCGTAATGTTCTTCATGCAGATGATGGGTTATTCGATCAACCTGCTGACCCTGCTGGCGATGGTGCTGGCCATCGGCTTGGTGGTGGACGATGCCATCGTAGTGGTCGAGAACATTCACCGTCACATCGAAGAA
Organism: Pseudomonas sp. JAI111; assembly: GCF_024809425.1. Taxonomy (NCBI): domain Bacteria; kingdom Pseudomonadati; phylum Pseudomonadota; class Gammaproteobacteria; order Pseudomonadales; family Pseudomonadaceae; genus Pseudomonas; species Pseudomonas sp. JAI111. Next base: position 624,723 of record NZ_JANUCB010000002.1, read on the forward strand.
GGCAAGACGCCTATCGACGCGGCTATTGAAGGGGCGCGGGAAATCGCGATGCCGGTGGTTTCGATGACCATTACCCTGGCAGCGGTTTATGCGCCGATCGGCTTCCTGACGGGGCTGACGGGGGCGCTGTTCAAGGAGTTTGCCCTGACACTGGCGGGGGCCGTGGTGATTTCCGGCGTGGTGGCGCTGACCCTGTCGCCAATGATGTGCGCCTTTTTGCTGCGTCACGATGAAAACCCCAGTGGTCTGGCGCACCGGCTGGACATGATTTTCGAAGGCCTCAAGCGCCGCTACCAGAGCCTGCTGCACGGAACATTGAATACCCGGCCGGTGGTGCTGGTGTTTGCGCTGATCGTGCTGTGCCTGATTCCAGTGCTGCTCAAGTTCACTAAATCGGAACTGGCGCCGGACGAGGACCAAGGCGTCATTTTCATGATAGCCAATGCCCCGCAACCCACCAACCTTGACTATCTGAGCGCCTACACCGACGAGTTCATCTCGATCTTCAAAGCGTTTCCCGAGTATTACTCTTCGTTCCAGATCAATGGCTTCAACGGCGTGCAATCGGGGATTGGCGGCTTTCTGCTCAAGCCGTGGAACGAACGGCACCGCACGCAGATGCAAATCCTGCCCGAGGTCCAGCGCAAGCTGGAGAGCATCGCCGGACTGCAGATTTTCGGTTTCAACCTGCCCTCCTTGCCCGGCACCGGTGAAGGGTTGCCGTTTCAGTTCGTGATCAACTCGGCCAACGATTACGAGTCGTTGCTGCAAGTGATGGACCGGGTGAAAAAACGCGCGATGGACTCCGGCAAGTTCGCGTTCGTCAACGTCGACCTGGCCTTCGATAAACCTGAAGTCGTGGTCGACATCGATCGGGCGAAAGCGGCACAGATGGGCGTGTCCATGCAGGACCTGGGAGGAACACTGGCGACGATGCTGGGTGAGGCGGAGATCAACCGTTTCACCATCGAAGGCCGCAGTTACAAAGTCATTGCGCAGGTCGAGCGACCGTTCCGGGATAACCCCGAGTGGCTGAACAACTACTACGTCAGAAACACCAAGGGTGAGTTGCTGCCATTGTCGACCCTGATCACGGTGAGCGACCGGGCGCGTCCACGGCAATTGAACCAGTTCCAGCAACTCAACTCGGCCATTCTGTCCGGGGTCCCGCTGGTGAGCATGGGTGAAGCCATCGACACCGTGCGTCAAATCACACGGGAAGAGGCGCCGGCAGGATATGCCGTGGATTATGCCGGTGCGTCACGCCAATACGTTCAGGAAGGCAGCGCACTGTGGGTGACTTTCGCCCTGGCACTGGCGATCATTTTCCTGGTGCTCGCGGCCCAGTTCGAAAGCTTCCGTGATCCGCTGGTGATTCTGGTCACCGTGCCGCTGTCGATCTGTGGCGCACTGATCCCGCTGTTCCTGGGCTGGTCGAGCATGAACATCTATACCCAGGTCGGACTGGTGACCTTGATCGGGCTGATCAGCAAACACGGGATTCTGATCGTCGAGTTCGCCAATCAGCTGCGCAAGGACAAGGGTCTGACACCGCGCGAAGCGGTCGAGCAAGCGGCGGCGATTCGGCTTCGCCCGGTATTGATGACCACAGCGGCGATGGTGTTCGGCATGGTGCCGTTGATCATCGCCACGGGGGCAGGCGCCGTGAGCCGGTTTGATATCGGTACGGTGATTGCCACCGGCATGTCGATCGGGACGTTGTTCACGTTGTTCGTGCTGCCATGCATCTACACGCTGCTGGCCAAACCCGACGTCAAGAAAAGCCTCTGATCCCTTTGGGAGCGACTGGCGACTTTGAAAACAAAAAAGGACACAAAAAAAAAGGCCTCGAATGATCGAGGCCTTTTATTTTGGCTTGAGTCTGTTCAACTTTGTGGCCTCATTCCTTGAGAGAGTCCGAACATGAACAGCAGTAAATCATGATCGGGATGAGTCGCCACGGATGCCTTGGCAATGCGTGGCAACGGACAGTGAGCATCAGCGCTCACTGAACTGATGACCTGCGTGCGGGGCTGCTCCCAGGCAGCCATCGCCAGCGAAGCAACTGCCAAGGCTCCTGCTAAAAACAAACCTCGTGCAATTTCGAGTTTCATCGCTATAAACCTTTGATAGCGCTGCCAAACGCCGTCTCATAAAAATAGACGAGATTTGTCCAGTCCGTATCGCTGAACGACGAATGGCGACGCAATTGTTTCATGTCATGGGCCGCTGCCTGCTGAGCGGTCAGACGCTGGCGGCATTTCTCCAGATCGATCAATGCGATTTCAACCTTGGCGGAGTCACCTTCGCCGGTGACACGCAAGAAGACGTGCTTGATATAGATGCAGCTGTGCTGCCAACGGCCCTTGTGCATACGGGCAAGGTTGTCGGCCAGATCCTTCAATACACGTTCATGGACCGCTTCACCATGACGCTCACGCCCGCCGCCGGCGTACCAATGTTCGATTTCCTCGAAACCGTCCAGCGACTTGGTCACCAGCAAGGCGCGCCATTTGTGCGCAGGGTCGCGTTGTGCGCCGCAGAACACCATTTCAGGCACGCGCACGCCCAGCTCCCGCAACCCTATCAGAGCATCACGCTCGCGCAACACCGTCGGTCGGCCAAAGGGGTGCAACCAACTGCGATGAATATGTCCAGTCTGGCGCTTGGTGTAGAGCAGCTGGCCATCGCTGCCATTGACTCGCTGTACGCCACTTTCTCCACCGCGACGGACGTTGGGTTCTTCTACCCATTCACCGCGCTGATTCCAGAAATAGTCGAAGCGGTCCTGGGGAGCGACTTCCGTTTCTGCTGCACATTGCACTGCCATCTGTTACCTCTTGCGTAATACGTAAACTCGCCACATGGCATAGAGCGGTAAAAAGTCCAATTGTTCCTGAATGCGGAAACCCGCCTGTTCAAACTCCTTTTCTACGGTGGCCGCCGGTAAGACAAACCGGTTTTGGTAACTTTCCTGCCCACGCTGCTTCTCTGCACGCTTGCGTTTCCAGGACTTGAAGTTGCCGTCGACCCACAACGAGATAATCACGCTGTCGCGTGTGACACGTTCGAATTCGCGCAAAACGGTCATTCGGTGTTCGGCTTCACCAATGTGATGGAGCAAACGCATGCAGAAAATGCAGTCGACGGCATTATCGGGCAAGCCGATATCGAATGCAGAAGCCTGCAAGCGTTTTATCCGTTTGATCACGTCAGCCGGTTGCGCCTTGGCGGCGACCTTCAACATCGACTCGGAACTGTCGGCCCCGATGATGGCGCGGTTGGTTTTTTCCGCCAGCACTGGCCAGAAACGCCCCGCACCGCATGGCAGATCCAGTACCAGCCCAGGCTCGCCGGCCAGTGCCAACGCCTTACGCGCCAACTGCTCGTCACGCCAGTGGGACAATCGGCGTCCCAGCCCGTTCTGCTGCTTTGGCAAGAACCGTTGGGCGTGCGGATCGTCGTATTTTTCAGAGAAAAATTTGATCGGGCCATCCATCATGGCGGTCTCCTGAGCTTCAGATGACCACCACCATAGGTAGATCGGTGTGAGTCTCAGGTCATCCCTTTGTGAAAAAAGTGTGCTGTAGACACCCAATCAATTCAGGATCTTTCACGAGAACAACGATGGTTTGGAGCGACGATTTTTTACATAAACCCAGACTACTTCTGGCTCAATTCCACCTCAAAACGACAGCCATTGGGTTCCATGTTGGTCAGGCTGACACTCCACCCCTGGTTCTCGCAGATCCGCTGTACCAGTGACAGTCCAAGCCCCAGGCCCTCGCCGCGTTTCTCGCTGCCACGCACGAACGGTTCAAACATCGCCTCGCGCTTATCCTCCGGAATGCCCACGCCACTGTCCTCGACAATGAACCCCGTCGCGGTCAGCGTCAGGCGGATGAAACCGTCTTCTGTGTAATGCAGTGCGTTACGCAGCAGATTACCCATCACCGCGTGCAAGAGGGTGGCGTTGTAGCCTGTGTCCTGCGGATCACCCGGCTCGAAGATCAGTTTCAGCCCTTTGGTCTCGATCGGTTCGCGCCACAGATTGAGCAGGCCGTCGGCGATCTGACGGACCGATTGCTGCGGCGACATGCTGGCGTCTTCACGTTGCGCCCGGGCCAACATCAGGAACGTTTGCACCAGCTCGCGCATCTCTTCGCACGCGCGGGCAATGCGCTCGACCTGGGCGTGGCCGCGCGGGTCAAGGTGGGGATTTTCCAGCAGTAGCTCACAGGAACTGGCCAGTACCATCAACGGTGTGCGCAGTTCGTGGCTGACGTCACTGGTAAACAACCGCTCGCGGGTCAGTGCCTGGCGCAAACGCCCAAGTGTGGCGTCGAAGGCAACGGCCAGTTCGCCCACTTCGTCGGCGGCATAGTCCGGCGCCAGAGGCGGGGCCAGTCCCAGCAGTTGATCGCGATGGCGCACCTGACGGGCCAGTCGTACCACCGGCGCCATCACTTTGCGCGCCAGGATCCAGCCGAGAAAGACCGCCAACGCCAGGCTCAGCACGAAGCCGACCAGCACCACGGCAAACAGCACCCGCTCACGTTCTTCGAAATCGCTTTGGTCCTGAAGCAGGACGTAACGCCGGCCATCAACGATTTCAACCATCGCGTGGTATGAAAGATTCTCACGAAAAACCTCGTGAAAACCGGCATCAAGGTTCCGCAAATCCTTGGGTAGCGCAAAGTCACCCGGCCCGCCGCTGAAGTAGAACAACTGGTCTGGCTCGGGGCGATGGCTCCAGTCCGAGACACTGTCCATCAGCAACAGGCGCTGCAAATCGCCGCCCAGCCCGGCCGAAATCAGCTTTTCTTCCACCAGGTGCACGGTCGCCACAATACCCATGGCAAAGGCTCCCGCCACCAGCGCGCTCATCAACGCAAAGGCGATGATGATCCGTTGAGCAAGGCTCTGCTTAAACTCCATCACGGCCCTCGGCCAAGCGATAACCCACACCGTGAACGGTTTGCAGCAATGGCTTGGCGAATGGCTTGTCGATCACCTGACGCAGTTGATGCACGTGGCTGCGCAGGCTGTCGCTGTCCGGGCAGTCATCGCCCCACAGGGCCTCTTCGAGAATTTCGCGACGCAACACATGGGGGCTTTTCTGCATCAGCACGGCGAGCAGCTTGAGGCCCACCGGGTTGAGTTTGAGCAGACGGCCTTCACGGGTCACTTCCAGGGTGTCGAGGTCGTAGCTCAGATCGCCCACTTGCAAGGATCGGCGACCGCCACCCTGGGTGCGACGCATGACGGCTTCGATGCGGGCCGCCAGTTCGGACAGGGCGAACGGTTTGATCAGGTAGTCGTCGGCACCGGACTTGAAGCCTTGCAGCCGGTCATCGAGCTGGTCACGCGCAGTCAGCATGATCACCGGCGTATCACGGCGGGCGTCTTCGCGCAGGCGTTTGCACAGGGTGTAGCCATCGATCCCGGGCAACATGATATCGAGTACGATCAAATCGTAATGTTCAGTGGCCGCCAGATGCAGGCCTGACAAACCGTCCTGCGCACAGTCCACGGTGTAGCCTTTGAGCCCCAGGTAATCGGCTAGATTGGCCAGGATATCGCGGTTGTCTTCAACCAATAGAATTCGCATGAGCACCTCCTCCGTACACAGCAACGGCCGTCATGGCCCGCGCAGCTTAAGGCCAAGAGTGATTCAGGGCTAGGGCCGAACTGTGCGAGAATCAATCCGTTCAACCAAATGAACGGCTTAAAAAGCTTTTCTCTATCGATTTACTGAGTGTCTCTCTGCGGCTGAGCGAGACTCTCGCGCGATTGCAATAAGGAATATACGCATAATGGACTTCTTCAAGACTGCGCCAATACGCTTTCTGCTGCTCGTAACTGGCGCCTGGCTGGCCATTTTCACACTGACCCGAACGATCCTGCTGCTCACGCACCTGGACGAGGCCGGCAGCGGCTTTCTCTCGGTATTTGGCGTTGGCTTGCTGTACGACCTGGGCTTCATTGCCTACGCGGCGCTGCCGATGGGTCTGTATTTGCTGCTCTGTCCGCCCGCCTTGTGGCGCCGCCGCGGTCATCGCTGGTTCCTTCAAGGGCTGTTGACCGTCAGCCTGTTCGCCATGTTGTTCGTTTCGGTAGCTGAATGGCTGTTCTGGGACGAGTTCGGTGTGCGCTTCAATTTCATCGCCGTCGATTACCTGGTGTATTCCGACGAAGTGCTGAACAACCTGCTCGAATCCTATCCGATCGGTACGCTGCTGAGCATCCTCGCGGTACTGGCGGTAGCCTTGAGCTTTGCCTTGCGCAAACCATTCAATAGCGCACTGGATGCACCACTGCCGCCTCTGCGCAATCGGTTGTTGAATGCCGTGGCTCTGTTGCTCGTTGCCGGCCTGAGCCTGCAGTTGCTCAGCCAGGACGCGCCGCGCGCTCAAGGCGGGAACGCCTATCAGAACGAATTGGCGAGCAATGGCCCCTACCAGTTCTTCGCCGCCTTCCGTAACAATGAACTGGATTACCCGCAGTTCTATAGCAGCCTGCCGCCGGCCGTCGTTGCCCAGCAGATTCGTACCGAACTGAGCGAACCCAATGCTCGTTTCGTTGGCGAAGACCCGCAGGACATCCGCCGCATGATCGACAACCCAGGCGTGTTGCGAAAGCCTAATATCGTGCTGGTGACCATCGAGAGTTTCAGCGCCAAGTACATGGGCAGCAATGGCGACAACCGCAACCTGACGCCCAATCTAGATGCCTTGCGCAAGCAGAGCCTGTATTTCAACAATTTCTACGCCACCGGCACCCGTACCGATCGTGGCCTGGAAGCCATCACGCTGGCAATTCCACCAACGCCGGGACGCTCGATCGTCAAGCGTGTGGGCCGTGAAAGCGGTTTCGCCAGCCTCGGGCAGCAGCTTGCTGCCGTGGGCTACGACAGCGTGTTCGTCTATGGCGGTCGTGGTTACTTCGACAACATGAACGCATTCTTCAGCGGGAACGGTTACCGCGTGGTCGACCAGAGCAGCGTCGATGAAGCCGAGATCCACTTCAAGAATGCCTGGGGCATGGCGGATGAAGACCTGTATGCCCAGACGCTGAAGCTGGCCGATGCCGACCACGCCAAACAACAGCCTTTCCTGCTGCAACTGATGACCACCTCCAACCATCGTCCTTATACCTATCCCGACAACCGGATCGACATCAAATCCGGCAACGGTCGTGACGGTGCGGTGAAATACACTGACTATGCCATCGGTCAGTTCCTGGATCAGGCACGCAAGAAGCCGTGGTTTGATAACACCATCTTTGTCTTTGTCGCCGACCACACAGCCGGCAGCGCGGGTAAAGAAGACTTGCCGATCAGCAACTATCAGATTCCACTGTTCGTCTATGCGCCGAAATTGATTGACGCTCGGGAAACGGCACAACTGGCCAGTCAGATCGACCTCGCCCCGACCTTGCTGGGCCTGCTGAATCTGGATTATCAGTCGACGTTCTTCGGCCGCAACCTGTTGCAGGATAATCCGCTGCCGCCACGCGTGGTGGTTGGCAATTATCAGCATCTGGGGTTGTTCGATGGCAAAAATCTGGCGATCCTGAGCCCCCGGCAAGGATTGCGCCGCCACGATGATGCGTTGACCGAAAGTCGCGAGTCACGTGCCACCAACAGCGATCCCTTGATCACACGCGCCATCACGTATTACCAAACCGCCAGTTATGGCTTCAAGCAACAGCTACTTGGCTGGAGAGCGCCCATGGAGGGTGCCGGCCAAGTCAGCGAACGTTAATCGAATGGCCCCGGGCTGATGCCCCGGGGTTTATTCAACCGCAGGATCTCTCATGTCATCATCCGCTGTCCGTCCCACCCCTCGCCCGCTCAATTTCTGGGTATGCCTGGGTGTCCCCGCCGTTGCGGCGATCATTTTGGTGTTGCTCGAACTGACATCGCTGGACATGGACCTGGCCAAACTGTTCTACGACCCGGTCGCCGGGAATTTCATCGGGCGCCACAGTTACTTCCTGGAAACCATCGTGCATGACCGCGCCAAGCAAGTGGTCATCGCGTTTTCGGTGTTTGCCATCCTCGCCTTCATCGGCTCCTTTTTCATGGACAGGCTCAAGCCGTTCAAACGTGAACTGGGTTGTCTGGTGCTGTCGCTGGCGTTGGCGACATCGTTCGTGACGCCGATGAAAGCGGTGACAGCGGTGCAATGTCCCTGGAGCCTGGAGCAATTCGGTGGGCATGAGACCTACAGCGAACTCCTGAGCCCTCGCCCGCACACTGAAAAGCCGGGCCGTTGCTGGCCGGGTGGTCATGCCGCCACTGGCTTCACACTGTTTGCGCTGTTCTTTGTCCTGCGTGACCGTCGTCCGCGTCTGGCACGCCAGGCGCTTGTGTTCGCTTTCGCCTTGGGCTCGGTGTTTTCGATCAGCCGGATGATGCAGGGCGCGCACTTCTTCTCCCACAACGTGTGGACGGCGATTTTCTGCTGGCTGATCTGCCTGGGGTCGTATTACTACATCCTCTATCGACCCGCCTTAAAGGCCGGGCAAATGGCCAAAGCAGTACCCGCCCGCGCCTGATACACCGTTCAAAATGCCGGAGTGAGTTGCTCGCTCCGGCAATGAACCGATTCCCTACCCCACGAAATCCGCGCAATAAAAAACCCCGCTGGCTCACGCCAGCGGGGTTTTTTCGTACAGGGTAAGGCTGGCTTACATCATGCCGCCCATGCCGCCCATACCGCCCATGTCTGGCATGCCGCCGCCAGCTGGGCCGTCTTCCTTGATCTCAGCGATCATGGCTTCGGTGGTGATCATCAGGCTGGCAATCGACGAAGCCGCTTGCAGAGCCGAACGAGTCACTTTAGCCGGGTCCAGGATACCCATTTCGATCATGTCGCCGTATTCGCCAGTCGCAGCGTTGTAACCGTAGTTACCCGAACCCTGCTTGACCTTGTCGACCACAACGCTTGGCTCGTCACCGGAGTTGGCAACGATCTGGCGCAGTGGCGCTTCAACAGCGCGACGCAGCAACTGGATGCCAACGTTCTGGTCATCGTTGTCGCCTTTGAGCTCGGAGATAGCCTGCAGAGCGCGAACCAGTGCCACGCCACCGCCAGGTACCACGCCTTCTTCAACGGCTGCACGGGTAGCGTGCAGGGCGTCTTCAACGCGGGCTTTCTTCTCTTTCATTTCTACTTCGGAACCAGCGCCAACCTTGATCACTGCAACGCCGCCGGACAGCTTGGCCAGACGCTCTTGCAGTTTTTCACGGTCGTAGTCGGACGAAGTGTCGGCCACTTGCTGACGGATCTGCAGAACGCGAGCCTGGATGTCAGCCTCAACGCCGGCACCGTCGATCACGGTGGTGTTTTCTTTGGACAGGATCACGCGCTTGGCATTACCCAGGTGTTCCAGGGTAGTGCTTTCCAGGCTCAGACCGATCTCTTCGGAGATAACGGTACCGCCAGTCAGAACAGCGATGTCCTGCAGCATGGCCTTGCGACGGTCGCCGAAGCCTGGAGCCTTGACGGCTGCGACTTTAACGATGCCACGCATGTTGTTCACAACCAGAGTCGCCAGGGCTTCGCCTTCAACGTCTTCGGCCACGATCAGCAGTGGACGGCCGGCTTTGGCAACGGCTTCCAGTACTGGCAACATTTCGCGGATGTTGGAGATCTTTTTGTCGACCAGCAGGATCAGCGGACCGTCGAGCTCGGCGGTCATGGTCTCTGGCTTGTTGACGAAGTACGGGGACAGGTAGCCACGGTCGAACTGCATGCCTTCAACAACCGACAGTTCGTTTTCCAGGCCCGAGCCTTCTTCAACGGTGATCACGCCTTCTTTACCGACTTTTTCCATGGCTTCGGCAATGATGTCGCCGATGGAGCTGTCGGAGTTGGCCGAGATGGTGCCGACCTGAGCGATTGCACGGGTGTCAGCGCAAGGCTTGGACAGTGCTTTGAGCTCTTTGACGATAGCGATGGTCGCTTTGTCGATACCGCGTTTCAGGTCCATCGGGTTCATGCCGGCAGCGACGGCTTTGAGGCCTTCGTTGACGATCGACTGAGCCAGAACGGTAGCGGTGGTGGTGCCGTCGCCTGCGTCATCGTTGGCACGGGAGGCAACGTCTTTGACCAGCTGCGCGCCCATGTTTTCGAAGCGATCTTTCAGCTCGATTTCTTTGGCAACGGAAACGCCGTCCTTGGTGATGGTCGGAGCGCCGAAGCTTTTCTCGATGATCACGTTACGGCCTTTAGGGCCCAGGGTCGCTTTTACTGCGTCAGCCAGGACGTTGACACCGGCGAGCATTTTCTTGCGGGCGGAATCGCCGAATTTAACTTCTTTAGCAGCCATGATCGATATTCCTTAAATACTTTGTAGTAGCGGGAAAATGAGCGGGGGAATCAGCCTTCGACAACAGCGAGAATCTCGTTCTCAGCCATTACTACCAGGTCTTCGCCATCAACTTTCACAGTGTTGCTGCCGGAGTACGGGCCGAACACAACCTTGTCACCCACTTTCACGGACAGTGCACGCACTTCACCGTTGTCCAGCACTTTGCCTGGGCCTACAGCGAGGACTTCACCCTGGTTTGGCTTTTCAGCAGCCGAACCTGGCAGGACGATACCGCCAGCGGTTTTCTTTTCTTCTTCGCTGCGACGGATAACGACGCGGTCATGCAGAGGACGAAGCTTCATTGTCGATCTCTCCTAATTGTGGTTTTCATCGGCCGGTGTAGTCCCGGCGGGTTTAACAAATCCGGCGGTGCCGGGTGCGGCTCGACAAGCGAGACGCGGAAGTCTGTCTGGCGTGATCGCCAGAAACCTTGCGGTGACCGTTACATAAGGGCGTACAAGCTGATTACAAGGGCGGGGAGCAAAAAATTTTCACCTTGACGCCCCAAAAACGAACACGGCACCCGAAGGTGCCGTGGCATTGAAAGGTGTTACTTGGAATCACGGTGTTCGAACTCGCCTTCGATCACATTGGGCTCGCGACCCAGCGGCGCTCGCGGAGCAGGACCGCCCCGGGATTGAAGATCATCGGCGAACGCACGCTGACGGATGGCTTGCTCCTCGGCGCGCTGGCGCATTTTATTGGCCAGCAGTCGACGGGAGATCGGCAGCAACATGATCAAGCCCAGCACGTCGGTGACGAAACCCGGCAGGATCAACAGACCGCCCGCCAGGGCCAGCATCAGGCCTTCGAGCATGGTTTGCGCCGGCAGTTCGCCGCGGTTCAGGCTTTCACGAGCCCGCAATGCAGTGGCCAGACCGGCGATACGCAGCACAAACACGCCGAGCATCGAGCCGAGAATTATCAGCAGCAGGGCCGGGAAAAACCCGATCGCCCCGCTGACCTTGACGAATACGAACAGCTCCAACACCGGAAACAGTACAAAGAGCAATAAAAAAGGGCGCATCAAATGGTTCCTCAACGCAAGAATGCCTTGCCAGTCTTCCCTAGATGACGTCGCCGATTCGTGAATTCAAGCACCGGCCACTTCATTTTTCGGCCAATGCTCGGCGTGAGCCAGGAAAACCAAGGCTTCGCGCACTTGTGTCGGCGTATTACAAGGCGCTTGAAACGGCAGCCAGTACAGGGCCTGACCAATGCGCAGGTGCATGCCTTCGCTGTCGATGCCCGCCAGTTGCGCCGGCTCGGTTTTCGGCAGGCCTGCCAGATCGACGTAATGGGCGATGGCCTTGGCGTGATCGGCATTCATGTGCTCGACCATACTCGCTTCGGCCTTGCCGGCAAACGGGTTGGCCAGGGTCAGGTGGTCGACCCAGTGGATCGCGCCAAAACCACCGATGTAGCGGTGACGCACAGGTTTGAGCACCCAGAAATCGAAATCGTGAGCCTTGTGGTAGCTCAGCGAATCCGGGAAATAGCGGTAGTAACGTTCCGCCGCCGCTTCGATGGCCGCCTCGTCCTCGAGCTTTTCTGCTTCGGCGAGGTAAGTCAGGCGACCAACGGCTTGCACGTCATCGGCCTCGCGCTCACCCACGAACAACGAACATTTCGGGTCTTTTTGCAGGTTATGGGTGTGCTGTGCGATGCGGCTGATAAGGATCAGCGGCCGCCCCTGCTCGTCCAGGCAGTAAGGAACGACAGAACCGAACGGGAAACCCGGCATCGACTTGGAGTGTGTCGACAACACCCCACGGTATTCCTTGAGAAGCAATTCTCGGGCATTCTTGGCCGCTTCTACGCTCAATTTATGACTCCTTAAATAGAATCCGTCGAAAAAACGGACAGGCGCCTGGGGATAGTTTCCAGTACGCCATCGGGGCAGTTCTCGTGTGCAACCAGGCCACATCCGGTGCAGATCGAGAGGCTCTCTAGAAGGAAGACCACTTCAACCTGCTACTGGGGCATGCGAATGCAACTCACCGACAAAGTAATCATTATCACTGGCGGTTGCCAGGGTTTAGGCCGTTCCATGGCCGAGTATTTCGCAGGCAAAGGCGCGAAGCTTGCGCTGGTCGATTTGAACCAGGAAAAGCTCGACGACACCGTCGCCGCTTGCAAGGCCAAGGGTGTCGAAGCCCGTGCCTACCTGTGCAACGTCGCCAATGAAGAGCAAGTCACGCACATGGTCGCTCAGGTGGCTGAAGATTTCGGTGCGATTCATGGCCTGATCAACAACGCCGGGATCCTGCGCGACGGCCTGCTGTTGAAGGTCAAGGACGGCGAAATGACCAAGATGAGCCTGGCCCAGTGGCAGGCGGTGATCGACGTCAACCTGACCGGCGTGTTCCTGTGCACCCGTGAAGTCGCGGCGAAAATGGTCGAGCTGAACAACAGCGGCGCGATCATCAATATCTCCTCGATTTCCCGTGCCGGCAACGTTGGCCAGACCAACTACTCTGCCGCCAAGGCCGGTGTGGCAGCGGCGACCGTGACCTGGGCCAAGGAACTGGCGCGCTACGGTATCCGTGTGGCGGGCATTGCGCCGGGCTTCATCGAAACCGAAATGACCCTGGGCATGAAGCCTGAAGCGCTGGAGAAAATGACGTCCGGTATTCCGCTCAAGCGCATGGGCAAGCCGGACGAGATCGCCCATTCGGCGGCGTACATTTTCGAGAACGATTACTACACCGGCCGGATCCTGGAAATGGATGGTGGGTTGCGCATCTAAAGCTACACACAAAACAACTGTGGGAGCGGGCTTGCTCGCGAAAGCGGTGTGTCAATCAACAGATAAGTTGACTGATCTACCGCATTCGCGAGCAAGCCCGCTCCCACAGGGAATCGCGTTTGTTCTATGACTCAATCGTCGCTGATGGTGATGTTCGGCATCGCCGGTGTCGCCGCTTCCTGCAACACAATCCGCGCGCCAACGTGGCGGGCGAGTTCCTGGTAGACCATCGCAATCGGGCTGTCCGGCTCGGCGATCACGGTTGGCTTACCGCCATCGGCCTGTTCGCGAATGGCCATCGCCAACGGCAATGAAGCCAGGAGCTCAACGCCGTACTGGCTGGCCAGCTTCACGCCACCGCCCTCACCGAACAGATGCTCGGCATGTCCGCAGTTGGAGCAGATGTGCACGGCCATGTTTTCTACCACGCCCAACACCGGGATGTTGACCTTGCGGAACATCTCGACGCCCTTGCGCGCATCCAGCAACGCCAGGTCTTGCGGGGTGGTGACGATGACCGCACCGGCCACCGGGACTTTCTGCGCCAGGGTCAGCTGGATGTCACCGGTGCCTGGCGGCATGTCGATGACCAGGTAATCCAGATCGCCCCAGGCGGTCTGTGTCACCAGTTGCAGCAGCGCACCGGATACCATCGGCCCACGCCAGACCATCGGCGTGTTGTCGTCGGTCAGGAACGCCATCGACATCACTTCAACGCCATGGGACTCGATCGGCACGAACCACTTCTGATCCTTGATCTTCGGTCGGGTGCCCTCGGGGATGCCGAACATGATGCCCTGGCTCGGACCGTAGATGTCCGCGTCAAGAATCCCGACCTTGGCGCCTTCACGGGCCAGGGCCAGCGCAAGGTTGGCGGCAGTTGTGGATTTGCCCACGCCGCCCTTGCCGGACGCCACGGCCACCACGTTCTTGACGTTGGCCAGGCCTGGAATTTGCGCCTGGGCCTTGTGCGCAGCAATCACGCTGGTGATGTCAACGCGAGCGGTCGTCACGCCGTCGAGGCCTTCGATCGCCATTTGCAGCATCTGCGACCAGCCACTCTTGAACAGACCGGCGGCGTAACCCAATTCCAGCTGGACGCTGACGCGATCGCCCTGGATGTCGATGCTGCGCACACACCCGGCGCTGACCGGGTCCTGGTTCAGGTAAGGGTCGGTGTATTGGCGAAGGACGGCTTCCACCGCTGCGCGATTGACGGCGCTCATGGGCAACTCCGATAGCAGGACTGAAAATCAGGCGGCTATCCTACCTGTTCTACAGGCCGGACGGCATGCTTTCAGAATGTGACAATTATCCGATGACCACACACTATTTGCCGGACGGTGCATAAGGTTCTCGGGGGTGAAAAATATGCGCCGGCGCTTTATAGTGGCCGACCTCCGTTTCATCAAGTAGCCGAGCCCCATGTCCGAGCCACGCAAGATCCTCGTTACCAGCGCCCTGCCCTATGCCAATGGTTCGATCCATCTTGGCCACATGCTGGAATACATCCAGACCGATATGTGGGTGCGCTTCCAGAAGCACCGCGGCAATCAATGCATCTATGTCTGCGCCGACGACGCCCACGGTTCGGCCATCATGCTGCGCGCGGAAAAGGAAGGCATCACCCCGGAACAACTGATCGCCAACGTCCAGGCTGAACACAGCGCCGACTTTGCCGAGTTCCTGGTGGACTTCGACAACTTCCACTCCACTCACGCCGAAGAAAACCGTGAGCTGTCGAGCCAGATCTACCTGAAGCTGCGCGACGCCGGGCACATTGCCCAGCGTTCGATCACTCAGTACTTCGACCCGGAAAAGAAAATGTTCCTGGCCGACCGCTTCATCAAGGGCACCTGCCCGAAATGCGGCACCGAAGACCAGTACGGCGACAACTGCGAAAAATGCGGTGCGACCTACGCACCGACCGACCTGAAGGATCCGAAGTCGGCGATCTCTGGCGCCACCCCGGTGCTCAAGGATTCCCAGCACTTCTTCTTCAAGTTGCCGGACTTCCAGGACATGCTGCAAACCTGGACCCGCAGTGGCACCCTGCAAGAAGCCGTGGCGAACAAAATCGCCGAATGGCTGGATGCCGGCCTGCAACAGTGGGACATCTCTCGCGATGCGCCGTACTTCGGTTTCGAAATCCCGGGCGAGCCGGGCAAGTACTTCTACGTCTGGCTGGACGCGCCAATCGGCTACATGGCCAGCTTCAAGAACCTGTGCAACCGCACGCCGGAGCTGGACTTCGACGCGTTCTGGGGCAAGGACTCCACCGCCGAGCTGTACCACTTCATCGGCAAGGACATCGTCAACTTCCACGCCCTGTTCTGGCCAGCGATGCTCGAAGGCGCCGGTTTCCGTAAACCGACCGGCATCAACGTCCACGGCTACCTGACCGTCAACGGTCAGAAAATGTCCAAATCCCGCGGCACCTTCATCAAGGCCCGGACCTATCTGGATCACCTGTCGCCGGAATACCTGCGCTACTACTACGCGGCCAAGCTGAGCCGTGGCGTCGATGACCTCGACCTGAACCTCGAAGACTTCGTGCAGAAGGTCAACTCCGACCTGGTCGGCAAAGTCGTCAACATCGCCAGCCGTTGCGCCGGTTTTATCCAAAAGGGCAACGGTGGATTGCTGGTGGCCGGCAACGCCGCGCCGGAACTGACCGAAGCTTTCCTGGCGGCTGCGCCGAGCATCGCCGAAGCCTACGAGGCTCGTGACTTCGCCCGGGCCATGCGTGAAATCATGGGCCTGGCCGACCGTGCCAACGCCTGGATCGCCGACAAGGCGCCATGGTCGCTGAACAAACAGGAAGGCAAGCAGGATGAAGTCCAGGCCATCTGCGCCCTGGGCGTCAACCTGTTCCGCCAGCTGGTGATTTTCCTCAAGCCGGTCCTGCCGTTGCTGGCCGCCGATGCCGAGGCGTTCCTGAACGTCGCGCCGCTGACCTGGAACGACCACGCCACCTTGCTCAGCAACCATCAGCTGAACGAGTTCAAACCGTTGATGACCCGTATCGACCCGGTAAAAGTGCAAGCCATGAGCGACGCTTCCAAGGAAGACCTGACCGCCAGCGCTACCGACACCGGCGACGCTGCACCTGCCGGCAACGGCGAACTGGCCAAGGATCCACTGTCGCCGGAAGTCGAGTTCGATACCTTCGCCGCTGTCGACCTGCGCGTTGCCTTGATCCTCAAGGCTGAACACGTTGAGGGCGCCGACAAGCTGCTGCGCCTGACCCTGGACATCGGTGATGAGCAACGCAATGTGTTCTCCGGGATCAAGAGCGCTTACCCGGATCCGTCCAAGCTCAATGGTCGCCTGACCATGATGGTTGCCAACCTCAAGCCACGGAAAATGAAGTTCGGCATTTCCGAAGGCATGGTGATGGCTGCCGGCCCTGGCGGC
Organism: Pseudomonas sp. JAI111; assembly: GCF_024809425.1. Classification (NCBI taxonomy): domain Bacteria; kingdom Pseudomonadati; phylum Pseudomonadota; class Gammaproteobacteria; order Pseudomonadales; family Pseudomonadaceae; genus Pseudomonas; species Pseudomonas sp. JAI111. The sequence continues at coordinate 641,269 of NZ_JANUCB010000002.1, forward strand.
GAAGAAATCTACCTGCTCAGCCCTGACAGCGGCGCCAAGCCGGGCCAGCGCATCAAGTAAGGTTTGATCGGCTAAACCGATCCCACAGTCGTGCGTGACGCGACTGTGGGATTTTCATATCTGGCCCACCCTCCATCCTTGCCGGATAATGCCTAAGCTTTTTAGACCGCCGCGTTTAAAAGCCCCGTTCTTGCCGGCACGATCATGACTGAAATTGTTTTTACGCTTATCAGCGCTGCACTGATCAACAACCTCGTGTTGCACTGGCCGCTGGGCGTCGATCCGCTGTTGGGCAGCGAGCGTGAAAGAGTTCATGCCCTGGGCATTGCGACCACGTGTCTGATGCTGATGGTCGGCGTCCTGGGCTACTCGGCCTATCACTGGCTGCTGGTTCCGCTGGAACTGACTTCGCTGCAGCTGTTCGTGTTCCTGCCGTTGAGCGTGTTGCTGCCCGGTCCGCTGCTGAAGCTGCTTTCACGATTGCTTCCAAAGCGTTCGTTCGATGGCCTCTGGCTTTTGCTGCTGGGTAACGCCGGCGTGCTTGGCCTGACCTTGCTCAACGCGCAGGCCGACCAGGGATTTTTCCACGCCACGGCCCTGAGCCTCTGTGCCGGACTGGGCTTCTGGCTGGTGCTGAGCCTGTTCAGCGACTTGCGCCAACGCACACTCGATAACGATGTTCCCCTGCCCTTTCGCGGCCTGCCGATCGAGTTGATCGGCGCCGGACTGATGGCAGTGGCTTTTCTCGGATTCAGTGGACTGATCAAAACATGAGTCTGATTCAACGCATCGACGCCCTCTTGCCCCAAACCCAGTGCGGCAAGTGCGGCCACCCCGGATGCAAGCCCTACGCCGAAGGCATTGCCAGCGGCGAACCGATCAACAAGTGCCCGCCGGGCGGCAGCGAAACCATTGCGGCCCTGGCCGACCTGCTGAAAGTGCCGGTGCTGGAACTGGACGTCAGCCGCGGCTCGGCCCCGGCGCAGATCGCCTATATTCGCGAAGCCGAGTGCATCGGTTGCACCAAGTGCATTCAGGCCTGCCCGGTGGACGCCATCGTTGGCGCGGCCAAGTTGATGCACACGGTGATTGTCGACGAATGCACCGGTTGCGACCTCTGCGTCGCGCCCTGCCCGGTGGACTGCATCGAGATGCACCCGCTGCCGATCGCCACGGTGCTGCCGGTTGTTGGCGGCCTGGCGTTCAGCCTTGATGAACAGCGCGCCCGCGCCGCCAAGCGCAATCACGCACGCCAACGTTTCGAACAGCGAAATGCCCGCCTGCGCCGCGAAGAAGAACACAAACATGCTGAACGTCAGGCCCGTGCTCAACGCGCCGCGCCGCAAAGTGAAGTGGCAACGCTTGATCCGGTGCAGGCGGCGCTTGAGCGAGTGCGTGCACAGAAAGCCGCGAACATTGATGCGGCAGTGAAAAAAGCCAAGATCGATGTGGCGATGAGTCGTGCGCAACTGAACAAATCACTCAAGGCATTCGGGCATCCACCGACCTTCGAGCAGCAGTCGCAATTGATCGTCCTGCAACAACAGTTCGAGGCCGCGGAACAGGCTTTGGCGACGCTGGAAAGCACGGCACCGCCAGCCCCGGTCACGCCGGTCATTCCAGCGAAAAATGCAGAATTGAATCGGGCAAAGATCCAGTTGGCCATGCGCCGCGCCGAACTCAAGAAAGCGCAAACCGGCGAAGCAGCGGCTGAACAGATCCTGACGCTGGAACTGGCGGTGAAGGAAGCCGAGCGTCAGCTGGAGGCCTATGTCACCCCTTGAATCGGTGGACGAACGCCTTCAGCAGGCCATGAAGCTGGTGTTGCTGGCCACCGTGCCAGGCCTGCTGGTGTTGTTCTGGCTGTATGGCTGGGGCGTGTTGATCAACCTGATCCTGGCGAGCGTGGCGGCGCTGGCCGTAGAAGCGGCGGTGTTGCAGCTGCGTAAACGCCCCATACGACCGACCTTGAGCGACGGCAGTGCCCTGGTCAGCGCGACGTTGCTGACTGTGGCCTTGCCGGCTTACTGCCCGTGGTGGCTGACGGTCAGTGCTGCAGCGTTCGCGCTGTCCGGTAAACATGTGTATGGCGGCGTCGGCAAGAACCCGTTCAACCCGGCCATGCTCGGTTTCGCCTTTGTGCTGGTGGCCTTTCCTCAGCAGATGACCCTTTGGCCCTCGTCGCACGGCATGGACCTGCTCGGTGGTTTGCAACAGGTCTTCGGTTTCAGCCTCAGCCAGACGCCGGATGCCTGGGTCCAGGCCACTGCACTGGACAGTCTGCGGATCAATAAAAGCCTGACCATGGACGAGCTCTTCGCCGGCAACCCGGCCTTCGGCCATTTTGGCGGTCGTGGCGTGGAATGGGTCAATCTGGCGTTTCTGGCCGGCGGCGCGTTTCTGCTGCAACGGCGGGTATTCAGCTGGCATGCGCCGGTCGGCATGCTCGCCAGCCTGTTCATCATCAGTCTGTTGTGCTGGAACGGTTCGGGCTCCGACTCCCATGGCTCGCCACTGTTTCACCTGCTGACCGGCGCGACCATGCTCGGTGCATTCTTTATCGTCACCGAGCCAGTGTCCGGCGCGAAAAGCCCCGGTGCGCGCTTGTTGTTCGGCGCCGGTGCGGGATTACTGACCTACCTTATTCGTACCTGGGGCGGCTATCCGGACGGCGTGGCCTTTGCGGTGTTGCTGATGAACCTCTGCGTACCGGCGCTGGAGCGGTTTGTCGCGTCCAGACAGGAGCACGTTGCGCCATGAATCGAGCGACGAGCGTTGTAATGCTGGTGCTGCTGGCCGGGCTAGGGATTGGCGCGACGTACCTCGCGCAACACGCCAGCGCACCTCGCATAGCCGCTACACAGCGATTGATCGACAGCCGCAACCTGCTGGACCTGCTGCCACCGGGAAGCTACGACAATCAACCGCTGGAACAGCCGCTGCCCGTCGACAACATCGAGCTGAGCAACAGCAGGCTCTTGGGCGGCTACCTGGCGACCAAGGGCGGTCAACCGAGCGCAGTGTTGCTGCGTAGCCAGACATTGGGCTACGAAGGCTCCATCGAGTTGCTGATCGCGATCAGCACCAACGGCAGGTTACTGGGGGTCAAAACCCTCAAGCAATCGGAAACCCCGGGACTGGGCGGCAAAATCGCCGACCGGCCCAATGCCTGGCTCGGGGGATTTACCGGCAAGTCTCGAACCGAACCTGGCGACTCGGGTTGGGCCTTGAAAAAAGACCAGGGACAATTCGATCAGATCGCGGGCGCAACCATCACTTCAAGGGCCGTGATCAGCGCCATCCATGAGGCACTGCGCTACTTTGATGAACACGCACAACAGCTGATCGGAAGTAGCGCTCATGAATAAGTCATCGACGCTGCGAAACTCACTGATGCTGGCGCCACTGATCGGCGCCACCGATGCCTGGGCAAACGCTCTGGGCCTGTGGCTGATGTTTGTCGTGGTGACCTGCGTCTACGGCCTCGCGATGGGCGTACTGCGACCACGACTGGAGCAATCCACCCGTTTGCTGGCCAGCGTCGTGCTGGCGGCCACGCTGACCGCTTGCGCGGAACTTGGCGCGCAAGTCTGGTCGCTTCAATGGCATCAGCACGCAGGAATCTACGCAGGGTTGATTGCCTTGCAATGCGTCGTGCTGGAACACAATGGTTTTTTCCAGGAATCCCCGCGGGATCGCCTGCGCTTGTGCGGATGGTTTGGCGCGCTGATGCTGGGCCTTGGCCTACTGCGCGGATTCATCGGCGACAGTGGCCTGCACCTGGCGACGCTGGCCCCCGGCGGCTTCATTCTGCTGGGACTGTTGATCGCTGCACGTCAGGCCTTTCTCCGCTCGACCTCTTCACTTTGATTGCCTTCGAGGAAACGCACCGCCCATGAATGCCGCAAAACGTCTGGAAATTTTCCGCAGGTTTCACGAAGACAACCCGGAACCGAAGACCGAACTGGCGTATTCCTCGCCGTTCGAATTGCTGATTGCGGTGATTCTGTCGGCCCAGTCGACCGATGTCGGCGTCAACAAGGCCACCGCCAAACTGTACCCGGTGGCAAATACACCGGCGGCGATTTATGCCTTGGGGGTCGAGGGACTTTCGGAATACATCAAGACCATCGGCCTGTACAACAGCAAAGCAAAAAACGTGATCGAAACCTGTCGCTTGCTGGTAGAGCGCCACGGCGGTGAAGTACCGCAAACCCGCGAGGAGCTGGAAGCGCTGCCCGGTGTGGGTCGCAAGACCGCCAACGTCGTGCTCAATACCGCGTTTCGTCAGTTGACCATGGCGGTCGACACCCACATTTTCCGCGTCAGCAATCGCACAGGTATTGCACCCGGCAAGAACGTTGTCGAGGTGGAGCAGAAACTGATGAAGTTCGTGCCCAAGCAATACCTGCTCGACGCCCATCACTGGTTGATCCTGCACGGACGCTACGTCTGCCTGGCCCGCAAGCCTCGCTGCGGCAGTTGCCGTATCGAGGATTTATGCGAGTACAAGGCAAAGACCTCGGACGATTGAGGCACTATTAAGTTTATTGATATACCGATTGAAAAAATCTTTTTTACCCGCCGGTCGATTGTCGATATAAGGAGCGCCAAAGGCAGTCTTAGCCTGGAGTTAACCTTATGAGCACTGGCAAAGAGCAATTGGACGTAGAAGACGACTTCACCCCTGTTGAGGCCGATGATGCTGAACCGGTGGTTGAAGTGGCAAAGACCAACCTGAGCAAACGCCGTACCATCGACAACCTGCTGGAGGAGCGCCGACTGCAAAAGCAATTGGCCGATTACGATTTTGACCTATGACACCTAAAAGCCTCCCGAAACGGAGGCTTTTTACTAAGTGCCGATCCTGCAGGCAGTCCTTTCAGCATGGTTCGTCAAACGCTGGCATACTCACACCAGACCATTGCGTTGAGCCAATTCGATCAGATCGACCAGGGAGCGTGCATTGAGTTTCAACAACAGGCGGGTTTTGTAAGTACTGACGGTTTTGTTGCTGAGAAACATGCCATCGGCGATCTCCTTGTTGGTCTTTCCTCGGGCCAGCTGTTGCAACACCATCATCTCTCGCCCCGACAGACGATCCACCATGTCCGCCTCACTGGCATTGCCAAGACTTGAACGCACAGTGTGCAACGCTTGATTGGGGAAGTAACTGTAGCCAGACAGTACTGCCTTTATTGCACTGAGCAACTCAGTGAGATCCTGTTGTTTGCAAACATACCCGGCGGCCCCCGACTGCATGCAACGCATGGAAAAATGCCCAGGCGCCTGAGAAGTCAGTATCAGCACTTTAAGAGGCATCGCCGTCGAGGTAAGACGAGCAATGACTTCCAATCCATCCAGTTTCGGTATTCCAATATCCAGAATGACAATATCCGGCATCAGCTCGCGGGCAAGTTGCAATGCATCCACGCCATTATCTGTTTCTGCAATGACCTCGTAGCCATGTCGCTCCATTAGCATACGCACCGCAAGACGAATGACGGGGTGATCATCCACGATCAGCACTTTATTCATGGGCAAGTCCAATTTTCGCTGTTCGAATTTTTAGAGCCCGCACAATAGCCTAGTCGTTTCAGACATGGCATGCCGCCCCCCTCGGCCACCCACACCGAGAGACATTCCCTACAAAAAAGCAGGAGAAGTCTTACAAGATTCTTACGATTACTGTGTGTCTTAAATTTTATTGACCCGTGCACGTGCTACGTTTCAATTTTTTTTGTATCGATATACATCTGAAAACAAACGACCTGCCGGGGCCCATTTGTCACACCAACGGCCAAGGATTGAGCTACGCTTGAAATCTACCAGCCCGCGAGGCGCCTGGGTTCAGCGCAATGCTCCCATGCCTGCACCCGCGTTACTTTCAGTAAAAAAAGTTCACACCAGCGCCACGCCGAAAACAAAAACAAACTCAACAACGACTAAAACAACCACCCACTTATACCTGATTTAACATGAACACAGCTACTATAACAACTTACTGAAAAACCCATATAACGAGGAGTTCCCACACACAACTAATAAACAACACAACACCCACTTATACCCATTCAAAAAAACCTCTAAATCTTCGAGAAAAAGACATCATTCATGAGCACACGACATGATAAAACCCAAGAGAAAAATTACCAACCCCATGACAATCATTGCGATATTTGCAGTACTGTCTGAAACATCAGCAGCTGTCTCCCTTCCCTTTCTCGACAATGAGGAGCGAGAGATTTATATCTGGTTCCTTATCAGCTTCCCCTTTTATTTGCTCTTTCTGTTCTTTGCCACACTCAACTTCAATTACCGATCGCTTTATGCGCCCACTGACTTTGAGAAAGGAAAGCACTTCATAAAAGTCATGGGCAACGCTGATCAACCGCAAAGCAGCACTTTCGAAGCCCCTCCCGAACATTGGGTGAACCACTACCTGCGTTTGCCCATGCGGTCACAGGACCTGCACATCATTGATGCGCGGGTCATGTGCAGAAAAACGGAATTCAACCACCTGATGGAGAAGGTCCAGCAACAACAGGAAAGGCCTGAGCAACTGATCGTGTTTATCACCAGTGCAGACTCGGAGGCATTTTTGAAGGAAAACGCGCTCAAGCACTCGAAGCAAACCAGAAAGCGTCACGGCTTCTGCGTTGCTTACAATTTGAGTTCACGTGACGTGACGACGGTGGGCTGAGGATTTATTCCCACAGCAGCAGGCGATGCTCTGGAAGAGCAATCGTGGAGAAACACAGAAGGAGAGGTATGAGCAACAACGAATAGAACGATAAATCGCATGTCCGGCCAGAAAATCCCCCCCTTTCAGCAATGTGGCCTTGTCATCGACAAGGCCACATTTCTATTGCGACTTCAAAGGTCTCAGAACAGCTTGCGGCCTTTGTTTGCAGCAATGCGCATACGCAAGGCGTTGAGCTTGATGAAGCCCGCCGCGTCGGCCTGGTTGTAGGCGCCGCCGTCTTCTTCGAAGGTCGCGATGTTGGCATCGAACAACGATTCGTCGGACTTGCGACCGGTAACGATCACGTTCCCCTTGTACAGCTTCAGGCGCACAACGCCGTTCACGTGTGCCTGGGACGCATCGATCATCTGTTGCAGCATCAGACGCTCAGGGCTCCACCAGTAACCGGTGTAGATCAGGCTGGCGTATTTAGGCATCAGCTCGTCTTTGAGGTGAGCCACTTCACGGTCCAGGGTGATCGATTCGATCGCACGGTGAGCGCGCAGCATGATGGTGCCGCCAGGGGTTTCGTAGCAGCCACGGGACTTCATGCCCACGTAACGGTTCTCGACGATGTCGAGACGGCCGATACCGTGTTCGCCACCGATACGGTTCAGGGTCGCCAGCACGGTGGCCGGGGTCATTTCGACGCCGTCCAGTGCCACGATGTCGCCGTTGCGGTAGGTCAGTTCCAGGTACTGCGCCTTGTCTGGAGCCTTCTCCGGAGAGACGGTCCATTTCCACATGTCTTCTTCGTGCTCGGTCCAGGTGTCTTCCAGCACGCCGCCTTCATAGGAGATGTGCAGCAAGTTGGCATCCATCGAGTACGGGGATTTTTTCTTGCCGTGACGCTCGATCGGGATGTTGTGCTTTTCAGCGTAATCCATCAGCTTTTCACGGGACAGCAAGTCCCATTCGCGCCACGGAGCAATCACTTTTACGCCTGGCTTCAAGGCGTAGGCACCGAGTTCGAAACGAACCTGGTCGTTGCCTTTGCCGGTAGCGCCGTGGGAAATGGCGTCAGCACCGGTTTCGTTGGCGATTTCGATCAGGCGTTTGGCGATCAACGGACGAGCGATGGAAGTACCCAGCAGGTACTCGCCTTCGTAAACGGTGTTGGCGCGGAACATCGGGAAAACGAAATCGCGCACGAACTCTTCGCGCAAGTCGTCGATGTAGATCTCTTTGACGCCCATGGCTTGTGCCTTGGCGCGTGCAGGTTCGACCTCTTCGCCCTGACCCAGGTCAGCGGTGAAGGTCACGACTTCACAGTTATAAGTATCCTGCAGCCACTTGAGGATCACCGAAGTGTCCAGGCCGCCGGAATACGCCAGAACGACCTTGTTTACGTCCGCCATGCCATCACTCCACGGGGTTCTACGGAAAGCCGTGAAGTCTACCGGTCATACGAAATAATTTACAGAGGCGCGACAGCTTATGACGACGAAGCGACAGATTATGTCGAGCGAGCGACGATTTCAGCGGGTTCAGGAGGTCGTGGCAGCGCTGCCGGGCGTCGCGACTTGAGGCGCCACTTTCTCGGTCGGGGCGACCCGCTCCAGGCGCACCGCGACCCGGCGATTCTTCGCGCGGTTGGCGGGGCTGGTGTTCGGTGCCACAGGATAACGCTCACCGTGGAAACGCAGGGTGATCTGCGACTCCTGAATGCCATTGGCCTTGAAAAAATCCATCACCGCCAACGCCCGACGGCGTGACAATTCGCGGTTGGTCAGACGATTGCCGCTGTTGTCGGAGTGCCCGTCGAGCTCGATGTGATTGACCGTCGGATCGGCCTTCATGAACTCCAGCATCACCTGCAACTGGGCCTTGCCCCGCGCATCGAGGTCAACACCTTCACCCGGGAAGCCGATTTCGGACTGTTTGACCTGTTCGAAATTCTTCGGCAGCAATTTTGCCACGCAACCCTGGTAGTCGTTGAAGGCCTTGCTGAACTTGACCGGTAACAAGCGCACCTCAGACACCCGACCGTCGCCGGAGGAATGCCGGATGACCGGGCTGCGGCCGTCCATCAATCCGCTGATCAGGCGTCCGGCCTGAACTTGCGAACTGTTGAACAGCACATTGCCGCTACCGATTCGCACCGACCCCAGGTTGATGTCGCCACGTCCCGGCTGCCAAGGCGCAGCCGCTGCCAGCAGGGTCGCGGAACCGCCGCCGATCATCGCGTTGTAGGATTTGAGACGAAACGTCGCCTGCTCGCCAGCACGGCGCACGAACTCACCCGACCCGAAATCGGTGATCGGCTGACTCAGGCGGCATTCGAACTTGTCACCTTCGACCGTCCACTCGATGCTCTCCAGACGCGTCTGGAAAGTGAGCGCCATTGCGGGAAGGCTGGCAAACACACTGAGCAAGGCTAAATAACGCTGGCGCACGGGAGGCTCCACTGGCTTCTACAACAAAAAGACCGACACACGCATGTTTACGGCGTACTACTGGATATCGGAAGCTTCCTTCAAAACTTGATAGCGAGTGCCTGGAAGAGTCTTTTCCGGTAGCATTCCCCTCAGTTTGACCCGCCTGGAATCCCCTCATGTCCGACCGCCTGACCCTGCTGCGTCCCGACGACTGGCATATCCATCTTCGCGATGGTGCCGTGTTGACCAATACCGTTGCCGATGTTGCGCGCACCTTTGGCCGCGCCATCATCATGCCCAACCTGGTACCTCCGGTGCGTAACGCCGCTGAAGCCGATGGCTATCGACAGCGGATTCTCGCTGCACGCCCGGCTGGCAGTCGCTTCGAACCGTTGATGGTGCTGTACCTGACCGACCGTACCCAACCCGAGGAAATTCGCGAGGCCAAGGCCAGCGGTTTCGTTTACGCCGCCAAGCTGTACCCGGCCGGCGCGACGACTAACTCGGACTCTGGTGTCACCAGTATCGACAAGATCTTCCCTGCACTCGAGGCCATGGCCGAGGTCGGGATGCCCTTGCTGATTCACGGCGAAGTCACCCGTAGCGATGTCGACGTTTTCGATCGCGAAAAACTGTTTATCGATGAGCACATGCGTCGTGTGGTCGAGCGTTTCCCGACGCTCAAAGTGGTGTTCGAACACATCACCACCGCTGACGCCGTGCAGTTCGTCAACGAGGCTTCGGCCAATGTTGGCGCAACCATTACCGCACATCACCTGCTGTACAACCGCAACCACATGCTGGTGGGCGGGATTCGGCCACACTTCTATTGCCTGCCGATCCTCAAGCGCAATACCCACCAGGAAGCCCTGCTCGATGCCGCCACCAGCGGCAGCGACAAGTTCTTCCTCGGCACCGACTCGGCGCCTCATGCCCAGCATGCCAAGGAAGCGGCCTGCGGCTGTGCCGGTTGCTATACGGCTTATGCCGCCATCGAGATGTACGCCGAAGCCTTCGAACAGCGCAACGCGCTGGACAAGCTCGAAGCGTTCGCCAGCCTCAACGGCCCACGTTTCTACGGCCTGCCGGTGAACACCGATCGCATTACCCTGGTCCGCGATGAGTGGACCGCCCCAACCAGCCTGCCTTTCGGCGAGCTGACTGTCATCCCGCTGCGCGCCGGTGAAAAACTGCGCTGGCGCCTGCTGGAGGAACACGCGTGAGTGAAGACCATTTCGACGACGAACAGGACGGTCAAGGCGGTGGAGGCGGTCCTCGTCATCCAATGGCTGCCAGATTCCGTGGCTACCTGCCGGTCGTCGTCGACGTAGAGACCGGTGGTTTCAACTCGGCCACCGACGCTCTGCTGGAAATTGCTGCAACCACCATCGCCATGGACGAAAAAGGCTTTGTGTACCCCGATCACACCTATTTCTTTCGTGTAGAGCCTTTTGAAGGCGCCAACATCGAAGCGGCCGCGCTGGAATTCACCGGGATCAAACTCGATCACCCGCTGCGCATGGCGGTGAGCGAAGAGGCCGCCTTGACCGATATCTTTCGCGGCATCCGCAAGGCCCTGAAAGCCAACGGCTGCAAACGGGCGATTCTGGTCGGGCACAACAGCAGCTTCGATCTGGGTTTCCTGAACGCCGCTGTCGCGCGTCTGGACATGAAACGCAACCCGTTCCATCCGTTCTCCAGTTTCGATACCGCGACCCTTGCCGGTCTGGCTTACGGTCAAACCGTGCTGGCCAAGGCCTGTCAGGCAGCCGACATCGACTTCGACGGTCGCGAGGCTCACTCGGCTCGCTACGACACCGAAAAGACCGCCGAGCTGTTCTGCGGCATCGTCAATCGCTGGAAACAAATGGGCGGTTGGGAAGACTTCAACGACTGATCCTTGTCGCCGGTTTATCCCGCCCATAAAAAAACCGGCCTCAACGGCCGGTTTTTTTATGCCTCAAACGCGCTTACAAAGCAGCAGCGTGCTCGGTCAGGTAAGCAGCAACGCCTTCTGGCGAAGCGTTCATGCCCTTGTCGCCTTTTTTCCAGTTGGCAGGGCAAACTTCGCCGTGCTCTTCGTGGAATTGCAGTGCGTCAACCAGACGGATCAGCTCTTCCATGTTACGGCCCAGTGGCAGGTCGTTGATGATCTGCGAGCGGACAACGCCTTTGTCGTCGATCAGGAACGCACCACGGAAAGCTACGCCGTCAGCGGACTGAACGTCATAAGCCTTCATGATTTCCTGCTTGATGTCAGCAGCCATGGTGTAGCGAACCTGGCCGATACCGCCATTGTTCACCGGGGTGTTGCGCCAGGCGTTGTGGGTGAAGTGCGAATCGATCGACACCGCGACCACTTCAACGTTACGTTCCTTGAAGTCAGCCATGCGGTTGTCCAGAGCGATCAGCTCGGACGGGCAAACGAAGGTGAAGTCCAGTGGGTAGAAGAACACCAGGCCGTATTTGCCTTTGATGGCCGAGGACAGGGTGAAGCTGTCTACGATTTCGCCATTGCCCAGTACAGCCGGCACGGTGAAGTCAGGGGCTTGTTTGCCTACGAGTACGCTCATTGAATATCTCCTGGTCTATTAACGTGAAGAACTGGGTTCGCGTCAGCCTGCCACCCTCAGGCGACAGCCCTGTGACACAACCCGCTTCGCAAGGACCGACCATCATACACGGCGTATTTGAGCTGTCCTTAACGGTTTTTCAAGGTGACGGAAAAATTGCCGCTTGCCTGGATACTGGCCGATGGCCTTATTGGAAACCGTTCGTCAGTGATGCGGATTTATAACGCGAAGCTTTCAGAAAGCACTTTGACAATCATTCTCGTTAACATTAAGATCCATCGCAATTGAGTCTCAACCAGCGACGGTTTTCACTTATGTATGTCTGCCTCTGCACTGGCGTCACCGACGGTCAAATCCGCGATGCAATCTATGAAGGTTGCTGCAGCTACAAGGAAGTCCGTAACGCCACCGGCGTCGCCAGCCAATGCGGCAAATGCGCCTGCCTTGCCAAGGAAGTCGTTCGCGAAACGCTGGGCAAACTGCAATCGGCACAGGCCGCGATTCCTTATCCAGTAGAATTTACCGCCGCCTGATACCCCGTATTTCAATGAACCGGACTTGATGTCCGGTTTTTTTATGGCTGAAAATCAATCGCTTACACGCAAGACGCGGAACACAAACATTCTTATTCCGATTAATTTTCATATAAGTTTCAATTACTTAGGTTTGACACCCTTAGTTGCGCGGCTCAAACTCCGCCTTATAGACAGCTAATAAAGGGCAGGACCCCATCATGAAAGGCGACGTTACAGTCATCCAGCATCTCAACAAGATCCTTGCCAATGAACTGGTCGCGATCAATCAATACTTCCTGCATGCACGCATGTATGAAGATTGGGGTCTGAATAAGCTCGGCAAGCACGAGTACCACGAATCCATCGACGAGATGAAGCACGCGGACAAGCTGATCAAGCGCATCCTGTTCCTCGAGGGCCTGCCGAACGTTCAGGACCTTGGCAAGCTGCAGATCGGTGAACACACCCAGGAAATGCTTGAGTGCGACCTGCGCATCGAACGCACCGGCCATGCCGATCTTAAAGTCGCTATCGCTCATTGCGAAACCGTTGGCGACTACGGTAGCCGCGAACTGCTCGAAGACATTCTGGAATCCGAAGAAGAACATATCGACTGGCTGGAAACCCAACTGGGCCTGATCGATAAAGTCGGTCTTGAGAACTACCTGCAATCGCAGATGGGCGAAGACGAGTAAGTTAGCGCCCGCTGAACTCGAGACAATAAAAAGCCCCGCGCTCTTTTAAAGAGGCGGGGCTTTTTTAATGACCGGGGCTCAGGCTTCGGTCTTGCCAGCAGCTGCTTTTTCAACAGCGGCCTTGATCGTGCTCTGCAGCGAACCGTCAGCAGCCATCTCAGTCATGATGTCGCTACCGCCAACCAGCTCACCACCGACCCACAATTGCGGGAAGGTTGGCCAGTTGGCGTATTTTGGCAGGTTCGCGCGGATTTCCGGGTTCTGCAGGATGTCCACGTACGCAAACTTTTCACCACATGCCATCACGGCCTGCGCGGCTTTTGCGGAGAAGCCACACTGCGGGGCATTCGGCGAACCTTTCATGTAAAGCAGAATGGTGTTGTTAGCAATCTGCTCTTTAATCGTTTCGATGATATCCATGGAGCACCTCGGCTGAACTTTCCGACTCAGAGGTCGGCACGGTGGCGCATTGTAACGGAAACCCGAGCGCCATGCTCGGTCTCCCCGACAGACTCAATCAAGCCGCCACCACGGTCACCGGAACGCCGTTCAACGCCGCATTGCCGGACAACTCGTCAAGCTGGCACTCGTCCGTCAGGTCGTTGGCGCTGGAACCCGGCTGGCTGCTGGCGATCGTCATTTGCACGCCCGGGCGCGCATGGCCCCAACCGTGAGGAAGACTGACCACGCCTTTCATCATATCCAGGCTGGCGAGCACTTCAACTTCGATCACGCCGACCCGCGAATAGACCCGTACGCGCTGCCCGTCGCCAAGCCCGCGACTGGCCAGGTCATCGGGGTGCATCAACAATTGATGGCGCGGCTTGCCCTTCACCAAGCGATGATAGTTGTGCATCCAGGAATTGTTGCTGCGCACATGGCGACGGCCAATCATCAGCAATTCGTCGGCGGCGGGTGCTTGCAGCGCGGCGAAGCGGGCCAGGTCGGCAAGAATAACGTCAGGCGCCGCCTGAACTCGCTGGTTGGCGGTTTTCAGACGCGGCGCCAGGTTGGATTTCAGTGCGCCCAGATCGATGCCATGCGGGTGATCGAACAGCGTCGCCAACGACAGCTTGTGTGGCGAGGCATCGCCGTAAAGCCCCATCCGCAAGCCATGATCAATCATCTGCGCAGGAGCAATGGTCGGTTTCAACTCCTTGCCAGTCTTCGCCGCGAACGCCTTGGCCAGGCCGACGAAGATCTCCCAGTCGTGCAACGCGCCTTCGGGTTTGGCCAGGATCGCCCGGTTGAAGCGCGTCACGTTGCGCACCGCGAACATGTTGAACGTGGTGTCGTAGTGATCGTTTTCCAGCGCCGAAGTCGACGGCAGGATCAGGTCGGCGTAACGCGTGGTTTCATTGATGTAGAGGTCAACGCTGACCATGAACTCCAGCCCGTCCAGCGCCTGTTCCAATTGCCGGCCGTTGGGCGTGGACAGGACAGGATTGCCGGCCACGGTGATCAGCGCACGGACCTGCCCTTCTCCGCCGGTAAGCATCTCTTCGGCCAAGGCCGACACCGGCAACTCGCCGCTGTACTCCGGACGCCCGGACACCCGGCTCTGCCATCGATTGAAATGCCCACCCGAAGTCGAAGCCACCAGATCCACCGCCGGCTCGGTGCACAGTGCACCACCGATGCGGTCGAGGTTGCCGGTGACGAGGTTGATCAGTTGCACCAGCCAATGGCACAGCGTGCCGAAGGCCTGGGTCGAAACACCCATGCGGCCATAACAGACCGCTGTCGGTGCCGCCGCGAAATCCCGGGCCAGTTGGCGGATCTGCTCCGCCGGCACTGCGCACAGGGGGCTCATGGTTTCGGCGGTGAAGGTTGCAATCGCCTCACGCACTTCATCCAGGCCGTCCACCGGCAGATGACTGTCGCGGGTCAGGCCTTCGGTGAACAAGGTATTGAGCAAGCCGAACAACAACGCCGCATCGCCACCGGGGCGCACGAACAGATGCTGGTCGGCAATCGCCGCCGTTTCGCTGCGGCGTGGATCGACCACCACCACTTTGCCGCCCCGGGCCTGAATCGCCTTCAGGCGCTTCTCCACATCCGGCACGGTCATGATGCTGCCGTTGGACGCGAGCGGGTTGCCGCCCAGGATCAGCATGAAATCGGTGTGATCGATGTCCGGAATCGGCAACAGCAAACCGTGGCCATACATCAAATGGCTGGTCAGGTGATGAGGCAACTGATCGACCGAGGTCGCGGAATACCGGTTACGGGTTTTCAGCAGTCCCAGGAAGTAGTTGCTGTGGGTCATCAACCCATAGTTGTGTACGCTGGGGTTGCCTTGATAGACCGCCACCGCGTTCTGCCCGTGACGCTCCTGAATCGCCGAGAGGCGTTCGGCAACCAGGTTGAACGCGTCTTCCCACTCGATGGGCTGCCACTCGCTGCCGACCCGCAGCATCGGCTGACGCAGACGATCCGGATCATTCTGAATGTCTTGCAGGGCAACCGCTTTGGGGCAGATGTGCCCGCGGCTGAACGTGTCCAGCGAATCGCCTTTGATCGAGGTGATCTGCACGCCGTTGCCGTCGATTTCGGACGTCTCGATGGTCAGGCCGCAGATGGCTTCACACAGGTGGCAAGCACGGTGATGGAGAGTCTTGGTCATGGCCAGTCTCTGTTTTGTTCTGGGCGGGCAATGTCGGCCGCGGGAACAAAACTATGGCGCCTGCCCCGCGCCTGCGCCAGCGACGTTCGTCTCGTGAATTGGTGGCTATCAGGCCAGCCGATGGCCGCGCACGATCAGTTCGGCGGCAACCCGGGGGGCGGCGCCTGCAACTGGATCTCCTGAATGGTTTCGATCTGTTCCTGGGCGATATGCACGCCCGTGAGCTCGCCGATCAGTCGCCAATGCTCATCAAGGCCGGTGCTGATGGTTGCCATGCGGTCGATCATCCGTCGACCGGCAGCCTTGGTCACCTCGTCGTCACTGCGCATCAATTCGAAGGACATCGACGTCATGGAGGCTGTGAGGTGAGTCAGTGAGCGGGCCGTGAGGCTCAGTAAATCCATTAACAACTGTTCTTTTGATTCCATTCCGATGCTTCCTGCGTCGCTCGTGACTTAGTTAT
The DNA here is from genome assembly GCF_024809425.1 of Pseudomonas sp. JAI111. Classification (NCBI taxonomy): domain Bacteria; kingdom Pseudomonadati; phylum Pseudomonadota; class Gammaproteobacteria; order Pseudomonadales; family Pseudomonadaceae; genus Pseudomonas; species Pseudomonas sp. JAI111. The sequence continues at coordinate 657,264 of NZ_JANUCB010000002.1, forward strand.
AACCCAGCACCTTGCATTAGCAAATGTTTCAGAGCAGACACATGTCTCGGCAGCGAGCGAATGCCAGGTCAAAAAGCGACCGAAAGAGCGCCATCCCCGCCCCGCTTGATTGCCAAGCCCGTCGAGCCCGGTGTACAAATAACGGGCTGCTGTCAGGAAACCGGCTTCAAATGCGCTACTGCGGTCACCCCGTAGCCCCTCTGAAATTCCCGAACACCGTAGCCTATTGGAAAAACGCGACATTTAATGTCAAGATCGCGCCTTCCCCTATTTCGTCGCCCCGTGCGGCTTACGCCGCAGGTCTCGCCCGTTTTTTTAGTTAAACAAGGCTTTGAGTATCTGCGGTCTGTTGCAAAAAGGTAGTCAATGATGAGCGCAAGGCACTTTCTCTCCCTGATGGATTGCACGCCCGAAGAGCTGGTCAGCGTGATCCGTCGAGGCGTTGAGCTCAAGGACCTGCGTAACCGCGGCGTACTGTTCGAGCCTCTGAAAAACCGCGTCCTGGGGATGATCTTCGAGAAATCCTCGACCCGCACCCGTATTTCCTTCGAAGCGGGCATGATCCAGCTCGGCGGCCAGGCCATTTTCCTGTCGCCGCGCGACACCCAGCTGGGCCGTGGCGAACCGATCGGTGACGCCGCCATTGTCATGTCGAGCATGCTCGATGCGGTGATGATCCGCACGTTTTCCCATAGCACGCTGACCGAATTCGCCGCCAATTCGCGCGTCCCGCTGATCAACGGCCTGTCCGATGACCTGCACCCGTGCCAGTTGCTGGCCGACATGCAGACGTTCCTCGAGCACCGTGGTTCGATCCAGGGCAAGACCGTGGCCTGGATCGGCGATGGCAACAACATGTGCAACAGCTATATAGAAGCGGCGATCCAGTTCGACTTCCAGTTGCGCGTTGCCTGCCCTGAAGGTTTTGAACCCAATGCGCAATTCCTGGCCAAGGCCGGCGATCGCGTGACCATCGTCCGCGATCCGCAGGATGCCGTGCGCGGCGCGCACCTGGTGAGCACTGACGTCTGGACCTCCATGGGCCAGGAAGAAGAAACCGCCAAACGCCTGAAGCTGTTCGCGCCGTACCAGGTCACCCGCGCCCTGCTCGACCTGGCCGCCGAAGACGTGCTGTTCATGCACTGCCTGCCGGCTCACCGTGGCGAGGAAATCAGCCTCGACCTGCTCGACGACAAGCGTTCGGTCGCCTGGGATCAGGCAGAAAACCGCCTTCACGCACAAAAGGCCTTGCTCGAGTTTCTCGTCCCGCCTTCGTACCATCACGCATGAGCCATCCATTACTGCTGAACCTGCGCAACCTCGCCTGCGGCTATCAAGAGCAGCGGGTTGTGCAGAACCTCAACCTGCATTTGAATGCCGGCGATATCGGTTGCCTGCTCGGTTCCTCGGGCTGCGGCAAGACCACCACGCTGCGGGCGATTGCCGGTTTCGAACCGGTGCACGAAGGTGAAATCACCTTGGCGGGCGAGACCCTGTCCAAACCCGGTTTCACCCTTGCCCCGGAAAAACGCCGGATTGGCATGGTGTTCCAGGACTACGCGCTGTTTCCGCATTTGAGCGTGGCCGAGAACATCGCCTTCGGGATCCGCAAGCATCCGCAAAAGGAACGGGTCACCGAAGAATTGCTGGAACTGGTCAACCTGAAAAACCTTGGCAAACGCTTCCCGCACGAGTTGTCCGGCGGTCAGCAGCAGCGTGTCGCCTTGGCCCGCGCACTGGCGCCTGAACCGCAATTGTTGCTGCTCGACGAGCCGTTCTCCAACCTCGATGGCGAACTGCGACGCAAGCTCAGCCATGAGGTGCGCGACATTCTCAAGGCCCGTGGCACCAGTGCGATTCTGGTGACCCACGATCAGGAAGAAGCCTTCGCGGTCAGCGATCATGTCGGGGTTTTCAAGGAAGGTCGCCTGGAGCAATGGGACACGCCCTACAACCTGTATCACGAACCGCTGACACCCTATGTGGCGAGTTTCATCGGGCAGGGATATTTCATCCGCGGCCAGCTGAGCAGCCCGGAGTCAGTGCAGACCGAGTTGGGCGAGTTGCGCGGCAACCGTGCCTACACCTGGCCGGTGGGCGGCGCGGTGGACGTATTGCTGCGCCCGGACGACATCGTTTATGCGCCGGACAGCGCATTGAAGGCGCGGATTGTCGGCAAGTCGTTCCAGGGTGCATCGACACTCTATCGTTTGCAGCTGCCGACCGGCGCGCAATTGGAGTCGATTTTCCCCAGCCACGCCGATCATCTGGTCGGGGCAGAAGTGGGCATTCGTGTCGCGGCTGAACATCTGGTGTTGTTCCAGGCGTCCGGCAGCACGGCCGCGCAGATTCCGACTGTAGAGTCCGGTGTCCGCCGCTACAGCACCGCCAGCTGACCAGCACAATCCCTGTGGGAGCGAGCTTGCTCGCGATAGCAATTTCACATTCAACAGAGATGTTGACTGAACCACAGCTATCGCGAGCAAGCTCGCTCCCACAGTAAGTTTTGGTCAACCGAGAATGAGCGTTCCGCTCGCAACCAGCGTTGCCTGCCCGCCAATCTTCACTCGATCCCCTTCCAGCCGACAGAACAGCTCCCCGCCTCGCTTCGAGCACTGGTAGGCGGTGAGACTCGTCTTGCCCAACCGCTTCGACCAGTATGGAATCAGACTGCAATGGGTCGAACCGGTCACCGGGTCTTCGTTGATACCGATCGCCGGAGCAAAGTAGCGGGACACGAAATCATGCCGACTGCCCTTAGCAGTAACGATGGCGCCCGGCCACGGCAGTTTGGCCAGGGCGACCATGTCAGGCTGACAATCGAGCACAGCTTGCTCGGACTCCAGCACCACGAACAATTCATTGGAGCCCAACACATCGACCACTTCGACGCCCAAGGCGCGTTCGACATCCAGGGTCACACCCACTTCTGACGGCGCGATGGCCGGGAAATCCAGCCACAAGCGCTCGCCTTCACGACTCACACTCAACGGACCGGACTTGCACATGAAGTCCAGGCGTTCGACCGGCTCCTTGTAGATCTCAAACAACACATAAGCGCTCGCCAGGGTCGCATGACCGCACAGCGGCACTTCAGTGGTCGGAGTGAACCAGCGGATGTGCCAGCCCTGCCCTTCGCGCACCACGAAGGCAGTCTCGGCGAGATTGTGTTCAGCGGCGATCTTCTGCATCAACTCATCGGCGAGCCACGCTTCGAGCCGATAGACCATCGCCGGGTTGCCACTGAATGGCCGATCGCTGAACGCGTCGACCTGATGAAACGCTAGCTGCATGACCTTCTCCTTATGTCCGGCCATCGAGCATGTCGTTGCCAGACAATCCGTACCAGTGACAGAGCGGGCAATTTTTCGCCATACAGCGGCTCAGGCTCGGCCAATGTCGGCGAATTTCGCTTGGGTATGTTCAGCCAGCACCGTTGGCGCCAACTCGACTTCCAGCCCGCGTCGACCGGCGCTGACAAAAATGCTGTCGAAGGGCTGCGCCGAGTTGTCGATGAAGGTGCGCAGGCGCTTTTTCTGTCCCAGCGGACTGATGCCGCCCAACAGGTAACCCGTCGCGCGTTGTGCCGCGGCAGGATCAGCCATTTCAGTTTTTTTCACGCCGGCCGCATGAGCCAGGTGCTTGAGATCAAGACTTCCGACGACCGGCACCACGGCCACCAGCAATTCACCTTTTTCACTGGCGGCCAGCAAGGTCTTGAACACCCGTGCCGGGTCCAATCCCAGTTTTTCCGCGGCCTCCAGTCCATAGGACGCAGCCTTCGGATCATGTTCGTAACTGTGCACGCGATGTTCGGCTCGAACTTTTTTCAACAAATCCAATGCGGGGGTCATGACAACTCCAGACGTGGGCGGCAGTAGAAAAATACTGCGCTGAATTCTAGGCCATCGCTCAGCAAAAGGCTCTATTGCGGCACTCATTCATAGGGCTGGCCACATGATTTGCCGTTCGTCCACGCTCAGTCCACCACATGAACGTTGCGATCATTCACGTGACTAATAGTTGAAATATGACTGATGGTTCACTTTCGACCTTTGACAGCAGCGTTTCTTGTCTATATTTTTTCGAATCTGAATACTGCACCAAATGTCTTACAGCAGCACCCGCAGCAGGCCGAGAACAGAATGGGGATTCTGCCTCGGAGGAAAACGCGCTTCGGCCATGACGAAAGAAGCGCCAGACAACAACAAAAAACGAGGTTTTCAATGACTACTGCTTTACAACAACCGTCGCTCTCCAGCCAATGCATGGCCGAATTTCTGGGCACTGCGCTGCTGATCTTTTTTGGCACCGGTTGTGTTGCCGCGCTCAAGGTCGCGGGCGCCAGCTTCGGCTTATGGGAAATCAGCATCATCTGGGGCGTCGGCGTGAGCATGGCGATTTACCTGACTGCCGGCGTTTCCGGCGCTCACCTCAATCCTGCCGTCAGCATTGCACTGAGCATTTTCGCCGATTTCGAAAAGCGCAAACTGCCGTTCTACATCCTCTCCCAAATTGCCGGCGCGTTCTGCGGGGCCTTTTTGGTCTATACGCTGTACAGCAACCTCTTCTTCGATTTCGAACAAACTCACCATATGGTTCGTGGCACCCAGGCCAGTCTTGAATTAGCGTCGGTGTTTTCGACCTTCCCTAACCCGGCTCTGTCTACGGCGCAGGCGTTCCTGGTCGAGGTGATCATCACCGCGATCCTGATGGGCGTGATCATGTCCCTGACCGACGACAACAACGGTCTGCCAAAGGGCCCGCTGGCACCGCTGCTGATCGGCCTGCTGATCGCAGTGATCGGCAGTTCGATGGGCCCGCTGACCGGTTTCGCCATGAACCCGGCACGGGATTTTGGTCCCAAGCTAATGACTTTCTTTACCGGCTGGGGTGAAATTTCCCTCACTGGCGGCCGCGATATTCCGTATTTCCTGATTCCGATTTTTGCACCGATTGTCGGTGCCTGCCTCGGCGCTGCCGCTTATCGCGGGCTGATTGCCCGTCATCTGCCCGGCGCCATCCCTGCTACAACGGACGCAACACCGGCCATTGACGGCAAACCAAGAACTTCTTGATACCGTAGGCGCGTGATCCTGCCCAATTGATTGCGCGCCTGATCCCTCTCCCTTTTTTCGTCCAAGGCAATCGACATGACCGACACTCAGAATAAGAACTACATCATTGCCCTCGATCAGGGTACGACCAGCTCCCGCGCGATCATTTTCGACCGCGACGCGAACGTGGTCTGCACCGCCCAACGTGAGTTCGTACAGCACTATCCGCAAGCCGGCTGGGTTGAACACGACCCGATGGAAATCTTCGCCACCCAAAGCGCCGTGATGGTCGAGGCCCTGGCTCAAGCCGGCCTGCATCACGATCAGGTTGCCGCCATCGGCATCACCAACCAACGCGAAACCACCGTGGTCTGGGATAAAACCACTGGCCGCCCGATCTACAACGCGATCGTCTGGCAGTGCCGCCGCAGCACCGAGATCTGCCAGCAGCTCAAGCGCGACGGCCACGAGCAATACATCAGCGACACCACAGGCCTGGTCACCGACCCGTACTTCTCCGGCACCAAGCTCAAGTGGATCCTCGACAACGTCGAAGGCAGCCGCGAGCGTGCGCGCAATGGCGAACTGCTGTTCGGCACCGTCGACAGCTGGCTGATCTGGAAATTTACCGGCGGCAAGGTGCACGTCACCGACTACACCAACGCCTCGCGCACCATGCTCTTCAACATCCATACCCTGGAGTGGGACACGAAGATGCTGGAGGTGCTGGATATTCCGCGCGAAATGCTGCCGGAAGTTAAATCCTCCTCCGAAATCTATGGCCACACCAAAAGCGGCATCGCCATCGGTGGTATCGCCGGCGACCAGCAAGCTGCCCTGTTCGGCCAGATGTGCGTCGAGCCCGGCCAGGCGAAAAACACCTACGGGACCGGCTGCTTCCTGCTGATGAACACCGGCGACAAGGCCGTGAAATCCAAGCACGGCATGCTGACCACCATCGCTTGCGGCCCACGTGGCGAAGTGGCTTACGCGCTCGAAGGCGCCGTGTTCAACGGTGGTTCGACCGTGCAGTGGCTGCGTGATGAACTGAAGATCATCAACGATGCCCACGACACTGAATACTTCGCCAACAAGGTCAAGGACAGCAACGGCGTTTACCTCGTGCCGGCCTTTACCGGTCTGGGCGCGCCGTACTGGGACCCGTATGCCCGCGGCGCGTTGTTCGGCCTGACCCGCGGTGTACGCGTGGATCACATCATTCGCGCAGCGCTGGAATCGATCGCCTACCAGACCCGCGACGTGCTGGACGCCATGCAACAGGATTCCGGCGAGCGCCTGAAATCCTTGCGCGTGGACGGCGGCGCGGTAGCGAATAACTTCCTGATGCAGTTCCAGGCCGACATCCTCGGCACGCAAGTCGAGCGCCCGCAAATGCGCGAGACCACGGCACTCGGCGCTGCTTACCTGGCCGGCCTGGCGTGCGGCTTCTGGGGCAGCCTGGACGAGTTGCGTGGCAAGGCGGTCATCGAGCGCGAGTTCGAACCTACCCTGGACGAAACCTCCAAGGAAAAACTCTACGCCGGCTGGAAAAAAGCCGTCAGCCGCACCCGTGACTGGGAACCGCATGAGGGTGCTGAATAAGCCAAGCTGAGGACTCGTATCAGTATGTAACTGGCAGGGAGCGGATTCGTGCGGCATCATGGGCAAATTTTGCACGGCAGCCCAAAGGAAGCCCCATGAATCTGCCTCCCCGTCAGCAACAGATCCTCGAGCTGGTCCGTGAACGCGGCTACGTCAGCATCGAGGAAATGGCTACGTTGTTCGTCGTTACACCGCAGACCATCCGCCGCGATATCAATCAGCTCGCGGAAGCCAATTTGCTGCGTCGCTACCATGGCGGCGCTGCCTACGATTCCAGTGTCGAAAACACCGCCTACGCCATGCGCGCCGATCAAATGCGCGATGAAAAGCAGCGTATTGGTGAAGCCATTGCGGCCCAGATCCCGGATCACGCCTCGCTGTTCATCAACATCGGCACCACCACCGAGTCGATTGCCCGGGCGCTGCTCAATCACAATCATCTGAAAATCATCACCAACAACCTGCACGTCGCCTCGATGCTCAGCGCCAAGGACGACTTCGACGTCTTGCTCACTGGCGGCAATGTGCGGCGCGACGGTGGTGTCGTCGGTCAGGCGAGTGTCGATTTCATCAATCAGTTCAAGGTCGACTTTGCGCTGGTCGGCATCAGCGGTATCGATGAAGACGGCAGCCTGCTGGATTTCGATTATCAGGAAGTGCGGGTGTCGCAGGCGATCATCGCCAATGCGCGTCAGGTCATTCTGGCCGCGGACTCCAGCAAATTCGGGCGCAACGCAATGATTCGCCTGGGGCCGATCAGCTTGATCGATTGCCTGGTGACCGATCAGCCACCATCGCCAGCCCTGGCGCAGTTGCTGAGTCAGCACAAGATTCGGCTGGAAGTCGTTTAACCCCTTCAGATCCTCGTCGCTCATACCGACGCCATCGCGGGCAAGTCCGCTCCCACAGGTTCAGCGCAACCCCTGTGGGAGCGGGCTTGCTCGCGATGGCGGTCACCTGCGCGACACACCTCTAGCGCCCTTTCGCGCACACAAATGTTCGGAAATTTTCCTTTGACGCCCCTTCGATCAGTATTTTCAATCGAAGTTGACTGGCTGTGGGCGGCTTTATGGGCTACCATTTTCGCAAATGAACATTAATGTTCGAATTCCAATACAGAAAATCAAAAAAGCCCGAGGCCTGCCGATGCCCACTTCTACCTTGCCTACGCCCCCTCTCGCTGAGGTCTACGACGTTGCCGTCATCGGTGGCGGGATCAATGGCGTGGGGATCGCAGCGGATGCCGCCGGTCGCGGTCTGTCGGTATTCCTTTGTGAAAAGGACGATCTGGCCAGCCACACCTCGTCGGCCAGCAGCAAGCTGATCCATGGCGGCTTGCGCTACCTGGAACATTACGAATTCCGTCTGGTGCGCGAAGCACTGGCCGAGCGCGAAGTGCTGCTGGCCAAGGCTCCGCACATCGTCAAGCAAATGCGTTTCGTGCTGCCGCACCGTCCGCACTTGCGCCCGGCGTGGATGATCCGCGCGGGCCTGTTTCTGTATGACCACCTCGGCAAGCGGGAAAAACTGGAAGGTTCGAAAAGCCTGAAGTTCGGTCCCGACAGCCCGCTCAAAAGCGAAATCACCAAGGGCTTCGAATATTCCGACTGCTGGGTCGACGACGCGCGTCTGGTGGTGTTGAACGCCATGGCCGCCCGCGAGAAAGGCGCCCATGTCCACACCCAGACCCGTTGCGTCAGCGCTCGTCGTACCAAGGGTTTGTGGCACCTGCACCTGGAACGCGCCGATGGCAGCCTGTTTTCGATTCGCGCCAAGGCACTGGTGAATGCGGCCGGCCCGTGGGTCGCCAAGTTCATTCGTGACGACCTGAAGATGGAATCGCCGTATGGCATCCGCCTGATCCAGGGCAGCCACCTGATCGTGCCGAAGCTGTACGAAGGTGAACACGCGCACATTCTGCAAAACGAAGATCAGCGCATCGTCTTCACGATTCCGTACCTGAACCACTTCACCCTGATCGGCACCACCGACCGTGAGTACACCGGCGACCCGGCCAAAGTGGCGATCACAGAAGGCGAAACTGATTACTTGTTGAAAGTGGTCAACTCCCATTTCAAGAAACGCATCAGCCGCGACGATATCCTGCACAGCTATTCCGGCGTTCGCCCACTGTGCAACGACGAATCCGACAACCCCTCGGCTGTCACTCGCGACTACACCCTGGCGCTGTCGGGTACCGGCGAAGAAGCACCGCTGCTGTCAGTGTTCGGCGGCAAGCTGACCACTTACCGCAAGCTGGCCGAGTCGGCGCTGGCTCAACTCGCGCCGTACTTCAAGCACATCAAGCCAAGCTGGACGGCCACCGCCACCCTGCCGGGCGGTGAAGACATGACCACCCCGCAGGCCTTGTGCGCCTTGATTCGCGACAAGTACGACTGGGTGCCGACCGAGATAGCGCGCCGCTGGGCCACCACCTACGGCAGCCGCACCTGGCGCATGCTCGAAGGTGTGCAGAACCTCAGCGATTTGGGCGAGCACATCGGTGGTGGTCTATACACCCGTGAAGTCGACTACCTGTGCAGCGATGAATGGGCGACGACCGCGCACGACATTCTGTGGCGCCGCAGCAAGCTGGGCTTGTTCACCACACCGGAAGAACAGCAGAAACTGGCGGATTACCTGAGCAAGGTCGAGCAGAACCGTAGCAAGATCGAAGCGGCCTGATCGGTAGCCCGGTTAAACGCAAGCCCCTGAATCTCACGATTCAGGGGCTTTTTGCATTCCCCCAGGCAAACACTTCTCTTGTGGGGGTGAGCCTGCTCGCGATAGCGACTGGATCTGACGACCTCATTGCAAGCAGGCTCACTCCTACAGGGATTGGGATAGGCCCGAGATCGCATTCGGTTTTCCGAACGCGACCCACCAGTCGATTCGGTTAACCGGACTATCTTTCGGAACAAACCCTGCCATAAATATTTATTATCCCTATAAATCAATAGCTTGATCTATATCGCCTGGCCTGGCACGAGTCATGCTCTACACTCTTGGACGAATGCCAGTTGCCCCCGCTCTTCAAGAGCTGCCGGTCATTCGAAGCACAAAAGGGCCGATGAACTGGCTCCATAAAAAAAACAATGTCGAGGAAAATTTGATGCGCATCGTTCCCCATCTCCTGGGCGCAGCCATTGCTGCCGCTCTGATTAGCACTCCAGTTTTCGCTGCCGAGCTCACCGGCACACTGAAGAAGATCAAAGAGTCCGGCACCATCACCCTCGGGCATCGTGACGCTTCCATTCCGTTTTCCTATATCGCGGACGCCACCGGCAAGCCGATGGGCTACTCCCACGATATACAGATGAAAATCGTCGAAGCCATCAAGAAAGACCTGGACATGCCCAACCTCCAGGTCAAATACAACCTGGTGACTTCGCAAACCCGTATCCCGTTGGTGCAGAACGGCACCGTGGACGTCGAGTGTGGCTCCACCACCAACAACGTGGAACGTCAGCAACAAGTTGACTTCTCCGTCGGCATCTTCGAAATCGGCACCCGCCTGCTGACCAAGAAAGGCTCCGCGTACAAGGACTTCGACGACCTCAAGGGCAAGAACGTCGTGACCACCGCGGGCACCACGTCCGAGCGCATCCTCAAGTCGATGAATGCCGACAAGCAGATGGGCATGAACGTCATCTCCGCCAAAGACCACGGCGAGTCCTTCCAGATGCTGGAATCGGGTCGTGCCGTTGCGTTCATGATGGATGACGCCTTGCTGGCCGGCGAAGCAGCCAAGGCCAAGAAAGCCGATGACTGGGCCGTCACCGGTACACCACAGTCCTACGAAATCTACGGCTGCATGGTCCGCAAGGGCGACGCACCGTTCAAGAAGGCTGTGGATGACGCGATCATCGCGACCTACAAATCGGGCGAGATCAACAAGATCTACGACAAGTGGTTCATGCAGCCAATTCCGCCAAAAGGTCTGAACCTGAACTTCCCGATGAGCGACGAGCTCAAGGCCCTGATTGCCAACCCGACCGACAAAGCGGCTGACGACAAGAAGTCCTGATTTCTGACTAACCTTATCTCCTGAAAGGGCCGCTGCCCTTTCGGGAGGTTGTCATTCCCTGCTGGCATTTTTGGAAACACTCGAACCGGTGGCTGTCGAGCCGCTCGTGTGTGCCCGATCTTCACGATCAGGGCGGGAACGGAGCTTCCCCAGGCGGGCACTTGTACATCGATCGATCTGAGGGGAGACCCTAATGAATTACAACTGGGACTGGGGCGTGTTCTTCAAGTCCACCGGCGTGGGCAGCGAGACGTATCTCGACTGGTACATCTCCGGTTTGGGCTGGACCATTGCCATCGCCATCGTGGCCTGGATCATTGCCCTGACGCTGGGCTCGGTTCTGGGCGTCATGCGCACCGTGCCGAACCGCATCGTATCGGGCATCGCGACCTGCTACGTCGAGCTCTTCCGTAACGTGCCTCTGCTGGTTCAGCTGTTCATCTGGTACTTCCTGGTGCCCGACCTGCTGCCGCAAAACCTGCAGGACTGGTACAAACAGGACCTCAACCCGACCACTTCGGCTTTCCTCAGCGTCGTCGTCTGCCTGGGCCTGTTCACCACCGCTCGCGTTTGTGAACAAGTGCGCACCGGTATCCAGGCCCTGCCCAAAGGCCAGGAATCCGCGGCTCGTGCCATGGGTTTCAAGCTGCCGCAGATCTACTGGAACGTGCTGCTGCCCCAGGCCTACCGGATCATCATTCCGCCGCTCACCTCGGAATTCCTCAACGTGTTCAAGAACACGTCCGTGGCCTCGCTGATCGGCCTGATGGAGTTGCTCGCGCAGACCAAACAGACTGCCGAGTTCTCTGCCAACCTGTTCGAGGCGTTCACCCTGGCGACCCTGATCTATTTCACCCTGAACATGAGCCTGATGCTGCTGATGCGCCTGGTCGAGAAGAAAGTCGCCGTACCGGGCCTGATCTCCGTAGGGGGTAAATGATGGAATTCGACTTCTCGGGCATTATCCCGTCCCTGCCGGGTTTGTGGAACGGCATGGTCATGACCCTGCAGCTGATGGCCTTGGGCGTGATCGGCGGGATCATCCTCGGCACCATCCTGGCGCTGTGCCGTCTGTCCCACAGCAAACTGCTGTCGAACCTTGCCGGCGCCTACGTCAACTACTTCCGTTCCATCCCGCTGCTGCTGGTCATCACCTGGTTCTACCTGGCGGTGCCGTTCGTGCTGCGCTGGATCACCGGCGAAGACACCCCGATCGGCGCGTTCGCGTCCTGCATCGTGGCCTTCATGATGTTCGAAGCCGCGTACTTCTGCGAAATCGTCCGGGCCGGTGTGCAGTCGATTCCCAAGGGCCAGATGGGTGCCGCCCAGGCGCTGGGCATGACGTACGGCCAGATGATGCGTCTGATCATCCTGCCGCAAGCGTTCCGCAAGATGACCCCGCTGCTGCTGCAACAGAGCATCATCCTGTTCCAGGACACTTCGCTGGTCTATGCGGTCGGTCTGGTGGACTTCCTCAATGCTTCGCGCGCCAGTGGCGACATCATCGGCCGCTCCAATGAGTTCCTGATCTTCGCCGGTTTCACATACTTCATCATCAGCTTTGCCGCCTCGCAGCTGGTCAAGCGTCTGCAAAAAAGGTTCGCCGTATGATCTCTATCAAGAACGTCAACAAGTGGTATGGGGACTTCCAGGTACTGACTGATTGCAGCACCGAGGTCAAAAAAGGCGAGGTGATTGTGGTGTGCGGGCCGTCCGGTTCCGGTAAATCCACGCTGATCAAATGCGTCAACGCCCTGGAACCGTTCCAGAAAGGTGACATCGTGGTCGACGGCACTTCCATCGCCGACCCGAAGACCAACCTGCCGAAACTGCGTTCGCGCGTGGGCATGGTGTTCCAGCATTTCGAACTGTTCCCGCACCTGACCATCACCGAAAACCTGACCATCGCGCAGATCAAGGTGTTGGGCCGCAGCAAGGAAGAAGCCACCAAGAAAGGCCTGCAACTGCTTGAGCGCGTCGGGCTGTCTGCCCATGCGCACAAGCATCCGGGCCAGCTTTCCGGTGGTCAGCAACAGCGTGTGGCGATTGCCCGTGCGCTGGCGATGGACCCGATCGTCATGCTGTTCGACGAACCGACCTCGGCGCTGGACCCGGAAATGGTCAACGAAGTGCTCGACGTGATGGTGCAACTGGCCCACGAAGGCATGACCATGATGTGCGTAACCCACGAAATGGGCTTCGCCCGTAAAGTGGCCGACCGGGTGATCTTCATGGACGCAGGCAAAATCATCGAAGACTGCAAGAAAGAAGAGTTCTTCGGCGATATCACCGCCCGGGCCGAACGTACACAGCATTTCCTCAACAAGATTCTGCAGCACTGAGTAGCGGACGCTCGCTCGATACCACACAAATCACCTGTGGGAGCGAGCTTGCTCGCGATGGCGGACTGACATTCAACATCAATGTTGGCTGGACTGACCTTATCGCGAGCAAGCTCGCTCCCACAGGGGACGGTGGTGGTTCGAGATCAAGTGTTGTGGTTGACCCAAGGCATCTGTGATGAAATGCGACCCCACTCTCTATCGCGCAGCGCCGCCATCACTCGCCGTGAAACCCCGTCTGATTCGCCAGTTGTTCCTGCCGCCGCTGATCATTGCCCTGATGATCGGACTGGGTTACATCGGCTTCTGGGTCAGTGAGCACTACGGGATCCGTAGCCTCAGCGAAAACGGTCAGCGTCAGCTCGAACTGCACGCCCGCGCCGTCGAGAGCGAGATCAGCAAATACACCTACCTGCCCAGCCTGCTGGAACTCGAATCCAGCGTTTCAACGCTGCTGGCCGACCCAACGCCGGAACACCGGCAAACGGTCAATGATTACCTTGAAGGCCTGAACCGGCGCAGTCGCAGTCGGGCTATCTATGTGATGGACACCACCGGTCGCGTGATGGCCACCAGCAACTGGCGCGATGTCGACAGTTACCTGGGTGAAGACCTGTCCTTTCGCGCTTATTTCCAGAACGCCGTGCGCGGTCAGCCGGGACGCTTCTACGGCATCGGCAGCACCAGCGGCGAACCCGGTTACTACCTGGCTCACGGCCTGGAAGAACACGGCAAGATCATCGGCGTCGCGGTAGTCAAAGTCCGCCTCGAAGCCATGGAAGAACGCTGGCAGCGCGCACGCCTGGAAGCCTTCGTCAGTGACGAGAACGGCATCATCATTCTCTCCAGCGATCCGGCACGGCGTCTGAAGTCAGTTGTCCCGTTGAGCGACGAAACCAAGGAAAAACTCGCCCGCAGCCTTCAGTACTACTGGTTCCCGCTGAACGAACTGCAACCGCTGGCCCGGGAAAAACTGGCAGAAGGCGAGGAAAAACTGACCTTCCCCGCCAACAGCGAAGTGGAATCCGACCAGGAGGACATCAGCTACCTCTCGCAAACCCGCCCCTTGAGTGACACCCCGTGGAATTTCACCCTGCTCACGCCGCTCCAGGATTTGCGTCGCGAAGCGATCAATCAGGGGATTCTGGTGGCCGTCGCATTTGCCCTCGTGGCATTCCTGCTGATCGCCTGGAACGAACGGCGCAAGGTCATCGCCACCCGCCTCGCGGCCCGCGAAGCCTTGCAGGAAGCCAACAATCAACTGGAGCGTCGGATTACCGAACGCACCACTGACCTGCGCGCCAGCAACGAACGGCTCAAGAGCCAGATCCGCGAACGGCGACTGGCCGAAGAGACGTTGCGCCGCGCCCAGGATGAACTGGTGCAGGCTGGAAAACTCGCGGCCATCGGCCAGATGTCGACCAGCATCGCCCACGAATTGAATCAGCCACTGGCGGCCCTGCGCACGTTGTCCGGCAACACGGTGCGTTTTCTGGAACGCGGTCAACTGGACGTCGCCAGCACCAACCTCAAGACCATCAACGAATTGATCGACCGCATGGGCCGAATTACCGCCAGCCTGCGTTCCTTTGCCCGCCGTGGCGACGACAAGGGCCAGGCTTGCCTGGGCAAAGCGGTGGACGCGGCGCTGCAACTGCTCGGCGCCCGCATGGAAAGTGCCCCTGTGCAAGTGCATCGCGAATTCGACGATGTGCAGGTGTGCATCGACCAGACGCGCCTGGAGCAGATTCTGGTCAACCTGGTCGGTAACGCCCTCGACGCCATGCAGGCCCAACCGCTGCCGGAATTGTGGCTGGAAGGCGAAGAATTCGATGGTAAATACCGTCTGCGCGTTCGCGACAACGGCCACGGTATCGACGCCGAAGCGCGCAAGCATTTGTTCGAACCGTTCTTTACCACCAAGCCTGGTGAACAGGGCCTGGGCCTCGGCCTGACCCTGTCCGCCAGCCTGGCCGCCGCCACTGGCGGGCACCTGGGTGTCGAACACCCGGCCAGCGGTGGTACCACCTTCGTCCTCAGTTTACCGTTGGTAAGCCCCACTCCCGCCGAGCCAATATGAACAACGACCTTAGTGTGCTGATCGTCGAAGACGACCCCCATGTGCTGCTCGGCTGCCAACAGGCGCTGACCCTCGAAGACATTCCCTGCGTGGGCGTGGGCAGCGCCGAAGAAGCGCTGGAACGGGTCGGCGACGATTTTGCCGGCATCGTCATCAGCGACATCCGCCTGCCGGGCATCGACGGCCTGGAACTGCTGACCCGGCTCAAGGCCCGTGATCGCAGCCTGCCGGTGGTGCTGATCACCGGCCACGGCGACATCTCGATGGCGGTGGGCGCGATGCAGAAAGGCGCCTATGACTTCATGGAGAAACCCTTCTCCCCGGAACGTTTGGTGGATGTGGTGCGCCGCGCACTGGAGCAACGCAGCCTGGCGCGGGAAGTGACGTCGTTGCGTCGGCAACTGGCGGAGCGCGATTCCCTCGAAGGCCGGATCATCGGCCGCTCGCCTGCCATGCAGAACCTGCGCGAACTGATCGCCAACGTCGCCGATACGTCGGCCAACGTGTTGATCGAGGGCGAGACCGGCACCGGCAAGGAACTGGTTGCGCGCTGCCTGCATGACTTCAGTCGCCGCCACACCAAGCAGTTCGTCGCGCTCAATTGCGGCGGCTTGCCGGAGAACCTGTTCGAAAGCGAAATTTTCGGCCATGAAGCCAACGCCTTCACCGGTGCCGGCAAACGGCGGATCGGCAAGATCGAACACGCTGACGGCGGCACGCTGTTCCTCGACGAAGTGGAAAGCATGCCCCTGCCCTTGCAGATCAAACTGCTGCGGGTGTTGCAGGAACGTACCCTCGAACGCCTCGGTTCGAACCAGAGCGTGGCGGTGGATTGCCGGGTGATCGCGGCGACCAAGTCCGACCTGGACCAATCAAGCAAGGCAGGCGAATTCCGCAGCGACCTGTATTACCGCCTGAACGTGGTGACCCTCGAACTGCCACCCTTGCGCGAACGTCGCGAGGATATCCTGCAACTGTTCGAGCACTTCCTGCAGCAATCGTCCCTGCGCTTCGACCGCGCGGTGCCGGAGCTGGACAACCAGACGCTGTCGAACCTGATGAGCCACGACTGGCCGGGCAACGTGCGGGAATTGCGCAACGTCGCCGAGCGCTTTGCCCTGGGCCTGCCAGCCTTCAAGAAGTCAGGTGCCAGCGGCAGCAATCAGGGTCTGGGCTTCGCTGAAGCGGTGGAAGCGTTTGAACGTAATCTGCTCAGCGACGCGTTGCAGCGCAGCGGCGGCAACCTGACCCAAGCCAGCCTGGAACTGGGAATGGCCAAGACCACACTGTTCGATAAAGTTAAAAAATACGGGTTGAGCCACTGATGGATCTGCTTCTCAAAGCCGCGCTGGGTGCAGCGGTCGTGGTTATTCTGGCGGCGCTGGCCAAGACCAAAAACTATTACATCGCAGGCCTGGTGCCGCTGTTTCCAACCTTTGCGCTGATCGCGCATTACATCGTCGGCAAGGGACGTTCGCTGGATGACCTGAAGACCACCATCGTGTTCGGGATGTGGTCGATCATTCCATACTTTGTGTATCTGGCGACGCTGTACGTGATGGTCGACCGCATGCGCCTGGAGGCTTCGTTAGCGGTAGCGGCCGTAGGTTGGTTGATCGCCGCGACCGTGCTCGTTTCGGTTTGGGTTCGCCTTCACGCCTGAGCAACGCCAATTCCCCTGTGGGAGCGGGCTTGCTCGCGAAGGCGTCGTGTCAGTCGACATCAATATTGAATGTGCCGGCCTCTTCGCGAGCAAGCCCGCTCCCACACTGGGACGGCGCAGCAGGTGCTGGCCCGGCCCTTGCATTTACCCCAAAAGCCCTCTCGGCCGGCCTTCATGTGTGATGAACCCCGGTGTCTGAGAGCGCCCGCCAAAGGGTGAATCCTGACCGTGACCTTCCTACATCCCGACCTGACGCTGACCGTCGTGCTGCTGGTCGCCTTTTCCATCGTGCTGGACGTCATCGGCCAGCTTTGCTTCAAGCTCGGCCTGGACCGACTGCCGGAACTGGAAGGCGGTTTCCGGCTGAATGCATTCTGGGGCCAAGTGTTCAACGCTCCGCTGCTGTGGGCCGGTATAGGCGCCTATGCGCTGGAGTTTTTTGTCTGGCTCGAAGCCTTATCCCGAGCGCCTCTGAGCCTGTTGTTCCCCGCTGGCGCCCTGGCCTATTGCGGCGTGGTGCTGGCGGGCAAAGTGGTGCTCGGTGAAACCGTCAGCCGCCGACGCTGGCTCGCGACCCTGGTGATTACGGTGGGCGTGATGCTCGTGTGTGCCGGCCATGCCTGACGCTCAATTGATCAGCAAAAGGAACCTTTCGATGGATTGGCTGCACGGGCGATTCGGCACTGTAGTGCTTTGGGCGCTGTTGATTCTTCTGGAAAGTGCCGGGCAAATCGCGACCAAGGTGGGCGGCGATCAAATCGGCCAAATGACCTTCACCTTGCAATGGTTGCAGTCGGTCGTGGTCGACCCAGGCGTACTGTTTGCGGTGGGTTGCGGCATCGGTGCGTTCTTTGTGTGGATGCTGATTTTGCGCCGCAGCAGTCTGTCCCTGGCGTTTCCGCTCAGCTCATTGGTGTTTGTCGGGGTGTTGTTGGGTTCGTGGCTGGGGCTGGGCGAACACATCAGCCTGCTGCACTGGGTGGGCGTGGCGGTGATTATTGGCGGGATTGCGTTGTTGGCCGAGGGTGAAGAAACCTGACCCGGATCGTTCCCACGCTCCGCGTGGGAATGCAGCCCGTGACGCTCTGCGTCACTGGACGCGGAGCGTCCCTATAGGCATTCCCACGCAGAGCGTGGGAACGATCATCGAATTTCTACTTGAACTTGTAAGCCACCGCCGCCTGCACCTCTCCCTGATTGGTATCGCCGACCGCTTTGACGATGCTGCTGTCCGCCGCCGAGCCGGTCAGGTGAATCCAGCTGGCGCTGGTCACCAGCGACCACCGCGGGGTCAGAGGAAACTCGAAGCTCTGGGTCAGCGCGACATTCTGAAAACCGCCGCTGGCGTTATAACGGGCAATGCCCGAGGCCCGCGACGCGTGGGCGCCGACACCGTAAAACGCCTGATTCTGCTGGGCATCGGCATAGTGCGCGGTCAGATTAGTGCTGCCGATCACACCGCCACCGAGCGGATAACCAATCTCGCCACCCAAGCGCCCGACCACGCCCTCCGGCCCGCCAATGGCCTCGCCCAACGTGGCAAACACCCGCCAGAAATCAGCCGGCGCGTACTGCACGAACCCACCGACGACGCCCATGTCCGGCACATCGTGCAAGCCCTGCAAATCGCCGTTGGCGGTGCGCCCCGGCAGGTAATTCAGGAATGGCCCGGCGCTGAAGCCATTGGTTTTCAAGGCACTCCAGGTCAACCCGTCATCAGTGCTGAGGCTGACATCACCCCAATCCAGATCCAGATACGGCACCGGCCGGGTTTCATAGCGGCTGCCGGTCGGGTCGTGAGGCTGATAACTCAGGCCCAGACCCGCTTCACCCGTGATGCCATCGGCCATCACATGAGCCGACAGGCTGGTCAGCGCCGCGAATAGAACAACTGTAATCCTCACCATGAGGCTTTCCTTATCTGAACATCCGCGCATCAATCCTCGGTTTGGCCGTTATGCGCAATCACTCATGTTGTTTGTAGCAAGCTACAAAAATTGTAGCTTGCCCGACACATTCCCCTACCACACCCCCGCGAATACTGGGCCGAACAGGGTTGGCACAGTCCCTGCTCTACCCGCTTGGCAAGCGCAAACAGCGCGCACTGCTCAATAGGTAATGCAGATGAATGATTGGCATATCGTTTGTGATTTCGACGGGACCATCACCCGCACCGACGTGATCGACAGCATCCTCCAGCGTTTCGCCGATCCCAGTTGGGAAGCGATCGAAGATGAGTGGCTGCAAGGTGACATTGGCTCTCGTGAATGCCTCAGCCGCCAGCTCTCGCTGGTCAAGGCCACGCCGACCGAACTGCTCGCCTTTTTCGACACGATCGAAATCGACCCGGACTTCCCCGACTTCGTCGATCACGTGATCGGCCTCGGCGCGTCCCTGGAAGTGGTCAGCGACGGCATCGAACAAGGTATTGCGCGGATCCTCGCGCGCAACTACGTGACCCTGTTGCCGATCCTCGCCAACCGCTTGCGTCAACTCGATCACGATAGCTGGCGCATCGACTTTCCGTACTCCAGCGACGCCTGCCGCGCCGCTTCCGGCAACTGCAAGTGCAAGTCCACGCCCAAGACCAAACGCGTGTTGGTGATCGGCGACGGTCAGTCCGACATGTGCGTGGCCTCCTCCGCTGACTTCGTGTTCGCCAAGGATCGCCTGGCCGAACACTGCGAGCGTAACGGCATTGCCTTCGCCCGCTTCGACAGCTTCGCCGAGATTCCGGCCCTGCTGGCCCAACTGCCGGCCGGCCGCGCAGCCAACGCTACCGCTTTCGCGCTTGAAACCTCTTCTGACTTCGCGTCAAACAATCAGGAACTCTTCAATCATGTCTGATATCCGAATTGCTACTCCCGAAGACCAGGTGCTTCTGGATAAAGAAGCCAAGTACTGCTCCTACGGCGACACCGTTCACTACATCGATCCGCCGCGTATTTTCAGCCGTTGCGAAGGTTCCTACGTCTGGGACACCGAAGACCAGGCTTACCTCGACCTGCAAATGTGGTACTCGGCCGTTAACTTCGGTTACGCCAACCCGCGCCTGAACAACGCGCTGAAACAGCAAATCGACACCCTGCCGCAGATCGCCAGCCAATACCTGCACAAAGGCAAAATCGAGCTGTCGGAAATGATCGCTGTCGATGCCAAGAACAAGTTCGGCCTCGACGGTCGCGTGCACTTCAACGTCGGCGGTTCGCAGTCCATCGAGGACTCGCTGAAAGTCGTGCGTAACGCGTCCAACGGCAAAAGCCTGATGTTCGCCTTTGAAGGCGGCTACCACGGTCGTACCCTCGGCGCCTCGTCGATCACCTCCAGCTACCGCTATCGCCGCCGCTACGGCCACTTCGGCGAGCGTGCCAATTTCATTCCGTTCCCTTACCACTTCCGCGGCCCGAAAGGCATGACCAAGGAAGAGTACGGCAGCCATTGCGTGCAGCAATTCGCCCGCTTGTTCGAGACCGAATACAACGGCGTCTGGGACCCGAAAGTCGGCCAGAGCGAATATGCCGCGTTCTACGTCGAGCCGATCCAGGGCACCGGCGGCTACGTGATTCCGCCGATGAACTTCTACAGCGAACTCAAGCAAGTGCTGGATCAGCACGGCATCTTGATGGTCGTCGATGAAATCCAGATGGGCTTCTGGCGTACCGGCAAGCTGTGGTCGATCGAGCACTTCGACGTCAAACCTGACGTGATCGTCTTCGGTAAAGCGCTGACCAACGGCCTGAACCCACTGGGCGGCATCTGGGCTAAAGAAGAATTGATCAACCCGAAAATCTTCCCGCCAGGTTCGACTCACTCCACCTTCGCGTCCAACCCGTTGGGCACCGCGGTGGGCCTGGAAATGTTCAAGATGACCAGCGAAGTCGATTACGGCGCGATGGTGATGGCCAAGGGCAAATACTTCCTGGAAGGCCTGAAAGATCTGCAAAAACGCTACCCGATCATCGGCGATGTCGATGGCCTGGGCCTGGCGCTGCGCTGCGAAATTTGTGGCCCGGATGGTTTCACTCCGGACAAGGCCACCCTGGACTTCATGGTCGACGAAGGCATGAAGGGCGATATCGAAATCGACGGCAAGCGCCTGGGCCTGATCCTCGACGTGGGCGGTTACTACAAGAACGTGATCACTTTGGCGCCGTCGCTGGAAATCAGCTATCCGGAAATCGACCTTGGCCTGGCCCTGCTCGACCGTCTGCTGCACCGGGCCATGAAGCGATGAATCACGACGAGATCGATCTTGGCGAAGGCAACGCCGGTTTCGTTCTCGGCACAGGGGAGGTCGCGGTGCTGTTGATCCACGGCCTCACCGGCACCCCGACGGAACTCCGTCGGGTGGCCATGGGCCTGGCGAAAGCCGGGCACACGGTCTACGTGCCCACCCTGGCCGGGCACTGCGGTGGCAACGCCGACCTGCAAGCCACTGGCTGGCGCGACTGGTACGAGAGCGCCCGCAACACGTTCGTCGGTGTACGGCGCAAGCACGAGCGGGTATTCGTCGGTGGCTTGTCCATGGGCGCAGTCATGTCGATGTACATGGCCGCCGAGCATCCGGGGCAAATCGAAGGGTTGATGCTGTATTCGACCACCCTGCGCTATGACGGCTGGAGCATCCACAAACTGGCGTTCCTCACCCCGTTGCTGATGAGAATCCCATTCGGCGTGAACCTGTGCAGCTTCGAAGAAAAACCCCCATACGGCATCAAGAACGAACGCCTGCGGGCGATCGTCGAGCGTCAGATGAAGGAAGGCGAAAGCAGCCAGGCCGGTTTGCTGACCATGGAAGGCGTCACAGTGCGCGAATTGCATCGTCTGAACGCCGTCGTGAAGAAACGCATGCCGTCGATCACCACGCCTGCGTTGGTGGTGCACTCCATCGAAGACGACATCACCAGTC
The DNA here is from genome assembly GCF_024809425.1 of Pseudomonas sp. JAI111. Lineage (NCBI taxonomy): Bacteria > Pseudomonadati > Pseudomonadota > Gammaproteobacteria > Pseudomonadales > Pseudomonadaceae > Pseudomonas > Pseudomonas sp. JAI111. The sequence goes on from NZ_JANUCB010000002.1 coordinate 678,944, forward strand.
GCTGGAACGCCGATTACGTCGAACGCAAGCTCGGCGGGCCGGTGGTCAAAGTGTTGCTGGATGACTGCTATCACATGATCACCGTCGACCTGCAATACCGCCGGGTAATCGAACTGAGCGTGGACTTCATCGCACAACGTTTCATGCAACAACGCTGCGCCCCGCCCCCCCTGCAAGAAGGGTATCGGCAGTTAGCCTGACAGCCTGGCGAACCCGGTTGTAGACGGGTCGCCACTGGCGGGGCAATGTCGGCTACTGTATTGACCAAGGTAATACCCAATATCCTGTAGTGAATCTGTTTATCGATTCGAACCGAACCGAACCGCCATGGCTTTCGACAAGCGAAACCCGATGACCAAACACCGACCTGCCAAAGCCCGACCCTTCGCCCTCTCCGGCTGGAGCCTGCAACGCAAACTGGTCCTGGCCTTCTGGCTGGTCAGCGTGATCCCGACCATGATCGCCGCCGAACTCGCGGCCACCACCCTGTCGCAGATCTTCGACAGCAACGTGCGCATCTGGCTGAAAGAGTCGACCAAGATCGTCGAAGACGAAATCAGCGAAATCCTGCGAGACAACGCCAGGGTTGCGCAGTTGTTTCTTCGTTACACCCACCCACAGGTTGGTGGGTTTTCGTCGCGCCACAACCGCATGACCACCGACATCGCAGACTCCATGGGCATCGACGTGGTTGCCCTGGTGCGCAACAGCGACCATGCCGTGGTGTTCAGCACCGCCGCCGACGACATCGTCCGGCAAATCAGCACCGCGCCCAAAGCCGTGTTGCAAACCCTGCAAATCGGCGGTGTCGCCACCGGCGCAGTGGTCTCGACCTTCGAGAACGAGCAGGACGGCATCGCTTACAAACTGGTGATTGCCACCTACCTCGACAACAGCTTCCTGACCAGCGTCTCCGACGTTCACTCGTTGGACTTGCGTCTGTACCTGGCCAAGGGCGACAACTTCTCGGAGATCTTCTCCAGTCAGCGTTTCGAAAATCACCCGGCAGCCGTGCCAGAAAATATCGAGCAGATCCTGCGCACCACCAAACAGCCGACCGAGCAATTCACCAGCAGTTACAGCGGCATCTATCGACCGATCTTCAACGAGAATGGCGACCTTCAAGGCGTCATTTTCAGCGGCCTGTTGCGCCACTCCAGCCTCGTGGGCCTGGTGAACCAGAGCAACCTGTTCATCCTGATTTTCCTGCTCAGTTCGGCCGCCTCTCTCTGCGTTGGCTGGTTGGTGTCGCAACGCCTGACCCAACCGTTGCGCGGTTTGTCCAAAGGCGTACAAGCGGTGATTGCCGGGGATTATCGCCAGCGTTTGCCGGTGACCGGTGGCGATGAACTGGCGGAACTGAGCAGCACCTTCAACCACATGAGCGAACGCCTCGGCGAGTTGCAAAACCTCGAATCGCAGCTGCGCCGCCGCGACCGCCTGCACGCCCTGGGCGAAGTCGCCATGGGCCTGGCCCATGAAATCCGCAACCCGCTGGGCATCATCAAAACCGCGACCCAACTGTTGCACCGCCGCGCCGATTTGCCCGAGACCGATAAGCGTCACCTGGAATACGTGGTCAGCGAAGTCAGCCGGATCAACGACCTGATCACCGATTTCCTCGACTTCGCCAAACCCAGCGCGCCGCTGCGCTCGACCGAACCGGCTCGACTGTTCGTCGATGAACTGGTCGGGTTCTGCGCTCCGGAACTGGCCAGCCATCACATTGACGTGCACATCGACGACCAGGCCCCCGGCGCAACCCTTTACGCCGATGCGCGCCAGCTCAAACAGGCCGGTCTGAACCTGATCGTCAATGCCATCGACGCGATGCCCGACGGCGGGCAACTGACCCTGGGTATTCGCCGCGATGGCAACTACACCGTGATCAGCGTGGCGGACACCGGTACGGGCATTGAACCGGACATGCTCGAACGGATTTTCACACCGTTCGTCACCACCAAAGCCTCTGGCACCGGGCTGGGGCTGGCGAAGGTCTTCTCGATCATGGAAAACCACAACGGGCGCATCGAATGCGTCAGTGAAAAAGATGCCGGAACCACCTTCACGCTGTACATTCCGGCCAATGGCAAAGACTTCGACGAGGGCAGTGATGACGCATAACGTACTGGTGGTCGACGACGAACCCAAGCTCTGCGACCTGCTGGCATCGGCCTTGAGTCAGAACGGCGTTACGGTGTTCACGGCGGGCAATGGCTTGCATGCGCTCAAGGTGCTGGAAGCGGAAGACATCGACCTGGTGATCAGCGACTGGCGCATGCCCGGCATGGACGGCCCGCAGTTGCTGGCGGAAATCAAAAGCCGTTTCCCACAGCTTCCGGTGATTGTCATGACGGCCTACAGCACGGTGAAAAACGCCGTGCAGTCGATGCGCAACGGCGCCTTCGACTACATCGCCAAGCCTTTCGACATCGACGAACTGGACATCACCGTCAGCAAAGCCCTGCAATTTCGCGACATCCTCAAAGACAACCAGCGCATGCGCGCCGAACTCGACGAGCATCAGCAGATCGACAGTTTGATCGGTGACAGCCCGACGTTCCGGCGGGTCTTGCAAGCCATCGATTCGGTGCGCGACAGCAACGCGACGATACTGCTGACCGGCGAAAGTGGCACCGGCAAGGAAATGGTCGCACGGGCAATCCACAAACACGGCAATCGTGCCGACAAGCCGTTCGTGGCCGTGAACTGCGCGGCCATCCCGGAGGGGTTGCTGGAAAGCGAAATGTTCGGTCACCGCAAAGGCGCCTTTACCGGCGCGGTGGCGGACCGCGTCGGGCGTTTCATGCAGGCGGACGAGGGCACGCTGTTTCTCGATGAGATCGGCGAAATGCCCTTGGCCTTGCAGGCGAAAATCCTGCGTGCGCTGCAGGAGCGGGTGATCGAACCGGTGGGCGATCCACGCGAACGCAAGGTGGATGTGCGGGTGATTGCCGCGACCAACAAAAACCTGCTGGACGCGGTGGCCAACAAGGAATTTCGCGAAGACCTCTATTACCGGCTCAATGTGTTCCCGATTCCGCTGCCGGCCCTGCGCGAGCGGACGGAAGACATCGCGCCGCTGGCCCGGCATTTTGCCCACACCCTGGGCGCCGCGGCGGGCAAACGGTTTACCGGATTCAGTGCCGAAGCCTTGCAGGCGATGGCCAGTTATTCGTGGCCGGGCAATATTCGTGAACTGCAAAATTGCGTGGAACGGGCAACGATTGTCGCCAGTGGCGCCGTGATTGAAGAGCAAGACCTGCCGGCTTATCTGTTTGCCTCAAACCCCGGCAGCAGCGGCGCGCCAATCATTGAAGGCAACGTGCCGGCGGATCTGGACGCGGCGCTGGCCGAGGTCGAGAAAGCCTACATTCTGGCGGCGCTGGCGCAGAGTAATGGCGTGCAAGCCGCAGCAGCGCAGTTGATCGGGATATCCGAGCGCAGCTTCTGGTATCGCTTGAAGAAACTCGGCATCCACGTCGACAAAATCGTCCGCTAGTCCTTGGCGTTGATCGTACTGATCGTTCCCACGTCGAGGCGTCGAACCGTCTGCGTGGGAATGCCTCAAGGGACGCTCCGCGTCCAGTGACGCGGAGCGTCACGGGCTGCATTCCCACGCGGAGCGTGGGAACGATCTCATCACTTTCGATCTCTTTCGGTCAGGTCACGGAGCCGCCTTTTGATTCGCTCATGATCTGGCGGATCGCCGCGACAAAGGTCTCCACCGGCTGCCCGCCGCTGACCGCGTATTGCCCGTTGAACACCACCGTCGGCACCGAACTCACCCCGCGCGACAGCCACAATTGCTCTTCTTCGCGAACCTCTTTGGCGAACTCGTCCGAAGCCAGAATCGCCTCGGCCCGCTGCCGGTTCAGCCCGACGCTTTCAGCAATCCGGGCCAACTGACCATGATCAGACGGATTGCCGCCATCGGTGAAATACGCCTTGAACAGCGCTTCCTTCAAATTGAACTGCAACCCTTCCAGCCCCGCCCAATGCAGCAGCCGATGGGCATCAAAGGTGTTGTAGATACGGCTATTGCCGTCGGTGCGAAAGGCAAACCCGACCTCGGCGCCACGGGCGCGGATCATCTCGCGGTTTTTCTGCGACTGCTCCGGGGTCGAGCCGTATTTTTCGCTGATGTGTTCGGTGATGTTCTGCCCCTCGGGGCCCATCTTCGGGTTGAGCTCGAACGGCTGAAAATGGATCTCGGCCTGGACCTCATCACGCAACACCTCCAGCGCGCGGGTCAGGCCGTAGAGGCCGACGACGCACCACGGACAGGACACGTCGCTGACAAAATCGATTTTCAGGGGGGTACTCATCATTCACCTCGCAGGCTTGGATCGCGCCGGAAAGTTCGAACGATACACCTGAAGGCTGACGCGCGCAGGTCCCTTGTGGGAGCGAGCTTGCTCGCGATAGCGGACTGACATTCAACATCGTTGTCGACTGTCCCACCGCCATCGCGAGCAAGCTCGCTCCCACAGGGATTTACAGTGTTTTAGAGGGGGTGTTTAGTTCTGTTTAAGGTTACTTCCTGAAAGCTACAGCGCCTTGCGTCGTTGCCTACGACCACGTCAGAATCCGCCGGCTTGTGCGGTTTTGGGGGCATCGGTAACTTGGTTCGTGTCACTGATTCCCAGTGATCGGGTTTAGTAGCCCGGCTTTTCCAACCCGGACGTACAAGCGTCATCTAGTCAGGCATTCGCCTGCACTCGATGGTAGCTGTGCGCATGGCGTCCTCGGACGCGCCGGTTTTGGGTTGGTGGCCGGTCTACTAACTTGCGCACAGCTGCCACCCTTCCGTTTAGTAGCGAGACAGGTTGCAGCTCTACTAACAGGAGTACCAACCCAATGTTCAAGCCAACGCCGAACCCACCAGAAACCGACGACGTTTCCCCCTACGAACCCCCCGACTCCAAAAAACTCAACGAAGCCGCCGACCGCGCCCTCGATTACTACCTCAAACCGGTCATCCCCCAAGCTACCCCACGCAAACCCAGCACCATTTTCCTGATCGCCCCCGACATCGATAACGAAACCCTGCTGGCCAACGCCTGCGAGTCGCTGGCCTCGGCAAGCGTGATGCTGAGTGATTTTGCCGGGCTGGTCGAAGGCACCCACCGCAACACCCTGCTCGGCATTCAGCAATCGGTCATGCTCGGGGAACTGGCGGTGAACCGCCTGCTGGATAATCTCGATCCACCGGGTTGCACCGTCTAACTGACGGATGAGATTTCACTAACACCAGAAACCAACTGTGGGAGCGGGCTTGCTCGCGAAGGCGGTGTGTCAGTCAATATCTCCACCGACTGACACACCGCCTTCGCGAGCAAGCCCGCTCCCACAGTTTTGGATTGGGGCTTACAGGAGATTCGGGTTCGGCACCGGATCGATCTGCGCCCAATGCGATCTGTCTTCACGATGCGCCTGCAAATACGGCAACACCGCCGCCAGCAATGGCGCCTTGAAGGCTTCCTGGAAGCGATGCGCCAACCCCGGGATCAGCTTCAACTGACTGCCACGGATATGCGCCGCCAGGTGCACGCCGTGCATCACCGGCAACAACGGATCGGCGGTGCCGTGAACCACCAGTGTCGGCACTCGCAGTTGGTTGAGCAGCGCCACGCGGCTGCGCTCGGCGAGGATTGCCATGATCTGGCGCTTCACGCCTTCGGGGTTGAACGCCCGGTCATAAGACAGCGCCGCCTGATGCAGCAACACCTGACGATCATCACTCACTGACGGGCTGCCCAGCGCCGCCAGCAAATCGGCCTGCTGTTCCAGCGCCACTTCGCGACTCGGCGCGCTACGACGAGCGAGCAACTGCAACAGCGCCGCACTCGGCGCCGGCAAGCCTTCGGCTCCGGAACTGGTCATGATCAGGGTCAGGCTCTCGACCCGCTGCGGCGCCATCGCCGCCATGTGCTGGGCAATCATTCCGCCCATGCTCGCGCCCAACACGTGGAATTGCTCGACGTGCAACGCGTCCATCAGGCCAAAGGCATCGTCCGCCATGTCGGTCAGGGTGTACGGCGCCGACACCGGCAACCCGAGTTTGTAACGCAGCACTTCGAAGGTCAGGTTGGCATCGGCAGGCGCTTGCCGCCACGTGGAGAGGCCGACATCGCGATTGTCATAACGAATCACCCGGAAACCCTGCTGACACAACGCGACCACCACCTCGTCCGGCCAGTGAATCAACTGCCCGCCCAGGCCCATCACCAGCAATAACGCAGGGTCGGAAGCACGGCCGATGCTCTGGTACGCCAGGCTCACCTGCGCCAGATCGGCATGTTCGGTTGGAACATTGACGTCGCAACGAGACGCCGCCAAAGACGGCAGGCCAAACAACAGAGCGGCCAGAAAAATGAATACACGCATGAAAAAACACCAAAACGCAGAACCCCAATAGAGCGCGAGTCTGATGAAGTTTGATCAAGCGCGCTGCCACAGTTACGTGACAGTTTGATGAAGATTGCCGAGTGGTCATGCGTAAGCCACATGAGGCGCATTCCCCCCACAATGTACCGTTTGTCCGATATCGCATCCGAACTGTAAGTTCTGACAGTAGGCAAGCATTCCCTGCGGGCATTGAATACAACCCTCTTCACCGTTCCTACACAGCGGGTGTCCGCCCGGAGTAATGAATCATGAGCGCAAATTCCTTATTCATGGCTGGTGTTGCCGCAGCATCGGTGGCTGACAGCCGGATTGATGTACCTGGTGGCGCCGAATCCGATGTCATCCACGCCATGGAAGCGGACCTAGGCATCAACCACGCCCTGATGACACTTAATCCACAAGGGCTGCCGATTGTGATTCCTCCCACGGACGCATGGCCGGGCGACCAGATCGAAGTGTTTGTCTCTGGCAACAGTCAGCCAGTACTGTCGTTCAAGGTGCCAAAGGACCATAACGGCACCACCCCCTTCGATCGATTCATCGACGCCAGACAGGTACCAGAAGGGTTCAGCGAGCTGTTCTATCGACTCAATGGTGCGGAGTCGGCCCATCTGAACATACTGGTCAGGACAGTATTGCCGGGCGGCATCGATCCCAAACCGGAACTTCCTGGTCACTTCCGATTGTTGGCGCCGCAAGTTCACACAACAGAGATCGACGGCACCCAAGACATCTTCGCCACGGTCCTTCCCTGGTCGGGCATGTGTGCCGGGCACCTGCTGCACCTTCAATTCGGCCACTGGTGCCTGCTGCACACGGTGACGGCCAGTGAGGCGGGCCAGCCTGTCGTCTTTACGCTGACTCAAGAAATGATCGCTGAACTAGGCAGTTGCACCGTCCTGCTTTTTTACAAACTGTGGGACGAAGTCCACAACCCCGCCTCCGATCATTCCCTCGCCCGCCGTCTTACGCTCCAGCTCCCAATCGCAATCATGGCGGCAGGTAACGCGCAAACAGCCCCCAGGATCATCGGCGTCGATCAGGACAACGCCATTGACGTCAGCAAGCCGGGGCTTGATGCCATAAAGGTTGAAATCGATGTAGCCGCCAATGGCTTGACCACTGGAAACAAGGTCCAGCTGAACTGGTGGGGCGAACCGCTCGTTGATACACCGCGACTGTCAACCTTCACGCAGACGGTCGGTACGTCACCGACATTGGTGTTTTGCGTTGAACTTGCCGAGGTGCAATGCCTGATCGGTGGGTGGGTCAGTGTCACCTGGCAACTGGCCGAGGAAAACGACGCAACCCAGGTGTCTACGTCGACCGAGTGTTTCGTTATCGACACGTCATTTGTTGCCCTAAGCGCAGCAGATAATTCGGTGTTGCGAATTGATCCACCTTACGTTCCGGAATCGACAATGCCGGTGGAAGGCTCGGATGTGCATTGCGGCATTCCAAAGCGCATTTATGACGACAAGCCCGGAGGGCTGCAGGTTATCCTGGACCCTTACACCGGGTGTGAAGCCAGGGATTTCATTTACCTCCACCTCAACGGTGAAGCATTTGTCGTAGATTCCCATGAGGTCATAGCAGGAACAGAAAACGACCGAAAAGAGCTTCATGTTCCCCATCAACAGCTCATCGACGGGATCAACACGCTCGAATTTATTGTCCGCAGGATCAGTGGCAATGTGAATAAGTCCGAGTTCCCTCTGACCATGCTGTATCACGCTGTCCGCCCCGGCATTCGGGACATCGATCCCAATACAGACGGCCACTCCGAACTCAAACTGCAATTCCCTGCTGCCCAGAACAATGGCATTGATGTGGTGAAAGAGGGCCTGGATGGCACCTTGCCGCAACTGACGGTGTTCTGCACTTACCCCTTCTGCCGGCCCTACGATCATATCGATATCGACTTCGGCGGGTACGTAGTTCATTTCAGCGTACCACCCAGCCAGGCCCCGCAGGTCCCCTCCGACCTGCCGACCCGAGTCACCATCGTCATTCCCGCTGCGAAACTGGACTTTATACCCAGCCGACGGAACGCTCGGGTTCGGTTCACCGTCATCGACCGCGTGCACAACACCACTGATCCTTCAGCGATCTGGTCGGCGGACACGCTGATAGACATCGATCGCAAAAATGAACGTTTGCCCGAACCGATCTTCCGCGAAGACCCGGCAGACAATAACGACATTGCAGAGATTATCGACCTGCAAAAACTCGCCGGCAGGGACTTGTTGCTGATCGTCAGAACCAATCACCCATCCTATCGGACCGGTGATGAAGTCAGGGCGACATTCAGAAGCCCCCCCGGTCCCGATCGTCAGCTGCCAGTGGGCAAGGTTGAGTTTGAGTTCGGACAGGCAAAACCCTTGATCCTGCAGGTGCCGAATAATTGGCTCATTACGGGCAGTACCGTCAGTGCCCTGTACGTGACGGATTTCAAGACGGTCAATCAGCAAAACTATTCAAGAACAGCCTGGGCGCAGGTCACGGGCTTCCCGTTACCGGAGCTGGCAGAACCGAGGGTAGTCGATGCCCCCGGCGGTGTACTTGTCCCACTGAAGAACCAGCAAGGTGCCACGGCCTGGGTAGAGGTGCAGGAATTTCTCTCCGGTGACCAGGTTCAACTAGTGGTAGAAGGCGCAAGCGGCCCCGGTTCGCCGGTCTTCCAGCCCATTGCGCTGGACGCCAGCGGCAAGGCGCAATTCCCCCTCAACCCGGCGTTCATCGTTGCAAATATGAGCAGAACGGTGAACGTGCGCTACGTACTGATTCGTGCCCCCGAACAGAAAACGTCGCCGACATTAATCCTCACAGTTCGCCCGATCGACAATCAGGACTCCGCCCTGCCCCTCGCGCTGATCGACCGATATCCGGGCTCAACACTCGACCCCATTGCCTTGCCGATCGACAACAGCATCCACACTCGTATTGCCCGGTGGCCCTTCATTGATCAGCAACCGCAGTGGGTTTGGCTGGACTACCTGGGGACTAACGAAGATGGCAGCACGTACCGTGAATCCACTTATACCCAGACCCCGATGCCAGCCGTGGGTGTGACCGGCGGTTTGGCGCCCGTCACCCCCGTACTCAATTTACGCAAGCTGCGGGACAAATCAGAACTGACCATCGAGTTCAGAGTGAGCTTTGCTCAAAGCACTCCGAAAGATCGGGCTCTGCTGTTTCCAGTCAAGAGCTACATCGTTGATACGCAGTCCAAGGATCTGCTACCGCCCACACTCACCGAAGCCACCGGCACCGGAACGACGGTCAATTTGCAACCCGAACGTGCCGTCAAGGGTGGTACGGTGGTGGTGTCCTATACCAGTATGACAACCCGGGACCGCATCACCCTGACCGTGCGCGGGCGCGCCGGCCTCGGCTCGCCGGTCATCGCGCCCAAAGATGGCGAAAGCGATGCCAGTGTGATTTTCACCCTTCCCGCTACCGCCTTTGGGGCCAACTTTGGCCGTCGCATCGTTCTGTTCTATACCGTCACGCGTGATGGGGTAGAGCTCCCTGCGTCCGGCAGTTTGACCGTGAATGTGGCCATGCCCACTTTGCCAACGCCCTACGTTGAAGGCGTCATCGGTGACGTCGTCAATGCCAGCACCATGGACGGTACCGAACGGACATCCGTCGTCCAGTGGATTTTCCAGCAACCGGGACAATTCATTCACCTTAACTACCAAGGCACGCTCGCCGACGGCAAGCCCGCCACACTGGTGGTATGGCGCGGTGCTGCGCATAACTACGGCGATGGCATGTACTACCGGGCGCCTCATGCCTGGCTCCGCACGCTCAAAAGTGGCTCAACTTTCACGATCAACTTTGCTGTGAGCTTCACAGGTGTCAACACTACGCCGGATGCAACCTTGTTCCCGGTACGCACCTACATTGTTAAAAACGTACCGACCAACCTGCAACTCCCCAATCTTGTTGAAGCAAGCGGTACCGGTGCGGCGCAGACCCTGGACCCACTTAAAGCGATTAACGGCGCTATCGTGCGCATCGTCGTCAATGGCCTGCTCCTCACTGACAGCATCAAGCTGACCCTGACAGGCAAACCCGGCACTGGCACACCTGATCTTCCAGCCGTACCCGGCGAACTCGATGGCAGCGTGGATATTCCTATTCCTAAGTCCGTGATTGCCGCCAACATCGGCAACGGCGTCAACGCTACCTTCACTCTCCGGTACGTGGTGACCCGAGGCGTCGAGACCTTCCAGTCGGGCATGGTGACGGTGACCGTCACACCGCTGCCGGCATCCAGCCTCATTTCACCGGTCCTCGTGGTCAACGGGGTGGAAGTGCTGGATGTGCTGGATCTGAATCAATTCACCGGCAATGGACTGCTTCACGGCAAAAGCTGGTCGTTCATGGAAACCGGTCAACAGGTTTTTCTAAACCTCGAAGGGCTGGACGCGAACAACCAACGTCATTACACCAATATCTGGAATGGCGGCGGCTCCGTCGTCAATGATCAATGGGTCCGTGATCAACGGTGGCCTGCGCCTGTCAATGCTACCTACTTGCAAGGGTTGGGTCACAACACACGATTGAGCCTCCATTTTTGGGCATCGCTGGATCGGAACAACAAAGTCGGTACAGCCATCGCTTTTCCCCCGCGCGTCTACATGGTCAAGACTATTTCTGTGATCCCTACCATCACGTCTGTGATGGCGGGCACTACCGAAGTGCCAAATAATGGGGCGACTGACCAGATCAGTCTCACCATATCCGGCACCGCCAGCGCGAGTCATACATTGAATATTTATGACGGCGAAACCCTGCTGGGGCCTGTCACTGCTACAGCCGCCCGGGTCTGGACCCTTCCTGCCCGCGCCTTTACCCTGGACCGACACGTCATCACCGTGCGAACCAATGATGGCAAGCGTTCGTTGGAGCGCATCTTCACGGTGCAGGTGGCGGAACAGGCTCCGACTATCACCACCGTAATGGCTGGCACCATCGTCATTCCTCAGGATGGCACTACCACCCAGCCCCGGATTACTGTGACCGGTACTGTCACATCGGATCGTCCAGTAGATATTTACGACGGCAACGTCCGGTTGGGCGCGGGTACCGTGAAGGGCATCAACTGGACCTTCGGCCCGCTGAACTTTGCCTTGGGGGGTCATGTTCTGAGGGCGCGGACCCTGGATGGCACCAAGCAATCGCAGGATCGCCGGTTTACGGTGAAGGTCGAGACGCTGATCCCGACAATCACCTCTGTTACTACGGCCGGCGGCACAATTGGTGACCGAACTCAGACCTACTACAGAACCATTACCAGCATTACTGGTACGGGCTCACCCGGTCCGCTCGCCATTCTCGACAACGGTGCTCAGATAGCGACCGCTACTGTCCCGGCTAATGCATCAACCTGGTCGATTCCTGCGCGAGTGTTTTCGGCGGGTCCACACATCATCACCGCGCAGGCCGCCGATGGTAAAACATCAATGGCATACACTTTCCACATTCTAGATGGACTCCCTGCCGATGTTGTCGACTTCAATTTCCAATCTTGGGGAGGTTGGCAGTGGGGCGGCGCCGGGATATACGCTGACTTTTCATTTTACAAGCCTGCCAATAGGCACTATTACTCGCTACACAATCACACCTATACAAACAATTCACGAGGTGTGGTGCTGCAAAAAACGTTCAACAACCTTACGCAAAACGCTACCTACCGGTTCCTGGTAGCAGTGGCCTTCGTGGACGGCTTTCGCGGTAATCATCCGATACTTCGGTTGAGTACCAGCACCGGAGCAGCGTTGAACTACATAACAGTAAGCTCTACAAGTTGGATTCAACTTGATCTGCGCTTCGTAGCGACAACGCCCAACGTAACGCTGTACATCGAAAACTACCAGATCAGTGGTGACGGTAACGATTGTGACTACGGATGGATCCACCTTATAAGGCTGTAATAAATAAGCGGGAAATAAGCGGGGACAGGTCTATTTAAACCCTTCGCGAGCAGGCTCGCTCCCACAGAATTGGTGCCGTACACAACATTTGTGAGCGACACCAATCCACTGTGGGAGCGGGCTTGCTCGCGAAAGCGTCCTCAAGCCAACTGACTACGCAACCGCCGCGCCGCCGCCACCATGTTCACCAACGCTGCTTCAGTTTCCGGCCACGCCCGGGTTTTCAACCCGCAATCCGGATTCACCCACAACCGCTCTGCCGGAATGCGCTTCACCGCTTTGCTCATCAACTTGACCATCTCGGCGGTGTCCGGCACCCGTGGCGAGTGGATGTCATAAACCCCCGGGCCGATGTCGTTCGGGTAGTCGAAGGCTTCGAAGGCTTCCAGCAATTCCATGTCCGAGCGTGAGGTTTCGATGGTGATGACGTCGGCGTCCATGGCCGCGATGGATTCGATCACGTCGTTGAATTCGCTGTAGCACATGTGGGTGTGGATCTGGGTTTCATCGCGCACACCGGAGGCGCTCAGGCGGAACGCTTCCACGGCCCAATCGAGGTATTCCTGCCATTGCGCCCGGCGCAGCGGCAGGCCTTCGCGGAAGGCGGCTTCGTCGATCTGCACGATCTTGATGCCGGCGGCTTCCAGGTCGACCACTTCGTCACGCAGGGCCAACGCCAGCTGCTGCGCCTGGATCTTGCGCGAGACGTCTTCGCGCGGGAACGACCACATCAGCATGGTCACAGGACCGGTGAGCATGCCTTTCATGACCTTGTCGGTGAGGCTTTGCGCGTAGGTGATCCAGTCGACGGTCATGGCGTGCGGACGGCTCAGGTCGCCGTAGATGATCGCCGGTTTGACGCAGCGCGAACCGTAGCTCTGGACCCAGCCGAAACGGGTGAACAGGTAGCCGTCCAGTTGCTCGGCGAAGTATTCGACCATGTCGTTGCGTTCGGCTTCACCGTGCACCAACACGTCCAGGCCCAGGCGCTCCTGGATTTGCACGGCGTGGCGGATTTCGCTGTGCATGGCGTCGGTGTAATCGTTGGCCGACAGCTTGCCTTGCTTGAAGGCCTGACGCGCCAGGCGAATCGAACCGGTTTGCGGGAACGAGCCGATGGTGGTGGTCGGGAATGCCGGCAGTTGCAAGCGCGCCTGTTGCTGCGCAATGCGTTTGGCAAACGGCGACTGGCGCTGGCTGTCTGCTGCGCCAATGGCATTGATGCGCGCCTGGACTTCGGCTTTGTGGATGCGCGGCGACTCGACGCGGCTGGTCGCAATGGCACGGCTTTGCGCGAGTGCGGCTTGCACCTTGGGCGATTGCGGGTCGTTGAGGGCGTCGCGCAGCACGGCGATTTCTCCGCACTTCTGCACGGCGAAGGCCAGCCAGGATTTCAGTTCGGGGTCGAGTTTGTCTTCGCGTTCCAGGTCTACCGGGCTGTGCAGCAGCGAGCAGGAACTGCTGACCCACAGGTTCTCGCCAAAGCGTTCCTGGGCCGGTTGCAATTGTGCGAGAGCTTGCTCCAGCTCGCAGCGCCAGACGTTGCGCCCGTTGACCAGCCCGACCGAAAGAATCTTGTAGGTCGGCAGGCGATCCAGCACCTGGCCGAGTTGATCCGGCGCACGCACGGCGTCGATGTGCAGGCCTTGCACCGGCAGGCCAACGGCCAGGCCGAGGTTGTCTTCCAGGCCACTGAAGTAGGTCGCCACGAGTTTCTTCAGCGGCGAGTACTGGAGGATGTGATAGGCGCGTTCGAAGGCGTTTTTCCAGGCTTGCGGCAGGTCGAGGGTCAGGATCGGCTCGTCGATCTGCACCCATTCCACGCCTTGCGCGGCGAGGCGACCGAGGATTTCGTTGTAGACCGGCAGCAGGCGTTCGAGCAATTCGAGCTTGTCGAAGTCGTTGCCTTTGGCTTTGCCCAGCCACAGGTAGGTCAGCGGGCCGATGATCACCGGTTTGACCTCGTGGCCCAGCGCCTTGGCTTCGTCGACTTCGTCGAACAGCTGTTCCCAGCTCAGCTTGAATTGTTGGTCAGCGCTGAATTCCGGGACCAGGTAGTGGTAGTTGGTGTCGAACCACTTGGTCAGCTCCTGGGCGTATTGCGCGGTGCCGTGTTCGCCACCGCAGCAGGCCGCCGTGGCGCCACGGGCCATGGCGAACAGGGTATCGAGGGTCGGCAGGCCTTGGGCATCCTTGGCGCTGTCGAAGCGCTCGGGAATTACACCGAAGGTCAGGGAATGGGTCAGGACCTGGTCGTACCAGGCGAAATCGCCGACGGGCAGCAGGTCGATACCGGCGTCTTTCTGCAATTGCCAGTGCCTGGCGCGCAACTGGCGGCCGACGTTGTTCAGCGCCTCCTGATCCAGATCGCCCTTCCAGTAGGATTCGAGGGCTTTTTTCAATTCGCGGTCCGCGCCGATGCGGGGGAAACCAAGTGTGTGCGCCAGAGCCATGATGAGTGTCTTCCGATAAAGAGGCTGTAAAACATGGCGCTATTGTCGACAGCCAACCCAACATGAGACAAACTCAACCTTTTCGTGTTGATCACAAGTTTTCCTCATGGAGCCATCCGGTGCTTGAAATCCGTCACCTGAAGACCTTGCACGCCTTGCGCGAAGCCGACAGCCTGGTCGACGCCGCCGACCGGCTGCACCTGACGCAGTCAGCCCTGTCCCACCAGTTCAAGGAACTGGAAGAGCGCATGGGCATGCCGCTGTTCGTGCGCAAGACCAAACCGGTGCGTTTCACCAGTGCCGGTTTGCGCCTGCTGCAACTGGCCGACGCGACCTTGCCGCTGCTGCGTGGCGCCGAGCGTGATATCGCACGCCTGGCGGGCGGTACGGCGGGCCGCTTGCACATGGCGATCGAGTGTCACAGTTGTTTCCAGTGGCTGATGCCGACCATCGACCAGTTCCGCGATGCCTGGCCGGAAGTCGAGCTGGACCTGGCCTCGGGCTTCTCCTTTGCCCCGCTGCCGGCCCTGGCCCGGGGCGATCTGGACCTGGTGGTGACCTCCGATCCGCTGGAACTGGCCGGGATCACCTATGTGCCGTTGTTCACTTATGAAGCGATGCTTGCGGTGGCCAACCAGCACCGCTTGGCGAGCAAGGCCTACATCGTTCCGGAAGACCTGCTCACGGAAACGCTGATCACCTACCCGGTGGAGCGCGATCGGCTGGACATCTTCACCCGCTTCCTGGAACCCGCCGACATCGAACCGGCGCAGGTCCGCACCTCGGAACTGACGGTGATGATGATGCAATTGGTGGCCAGCGGGCGCGGCGTATGCGGGATGCCGCATTGGGCGCTGCATGAATACAGCTCACGCGGCTATGTGAAGGCCAAGCGACTGGGCGAGAAGGGATTGTTTGCGACGCTGTATGCGGGGATTCGCGCAGACATGCTGGATGCGCCGTACATGCGCGATTTCTTGCTGACGGCCAAGGACACGTCGTTCTCGACCCTGGACGGGGTCAGCGCCGTTCGCTAGCGCTACCGATCATTCCCACGCTCTGCGTGGGAATGCCGCCAGGGACGCTCCGCGTTCCGCTTCACGAACTGACGCAGAGCGTCAGAGGATGCATTCCCACGCGGAACGTGGGAACGATCATTGTGGTGGGTTCAGAGCTCGCGCCACATATGGATTTTGTCGAAGTAGTCTTCGCCGACGCGTACCGCCATCGGTTCGAGGCCGTACTGGATGAACCCGCAGCGCTGGTACAGGTTGAAGGCCGCTTCGTTGCCGGCGGTGACGGTCAGCTGGATCAGCCTCAGGCGTTCATGGTTCTGCGCCTCGGCCAGTGCCGTCTGCACCAGGCGATAACCCAACCCGCGCTGCCGGACCTTGCCGGACACGTACATGCCAAACAGCGTTGCCTTGTGCCAGGCCTTCTGCCGAGGTTCGAAGGCGAGGCCGACGATGCCCACCAGCGCGCCCTCTTCGAACGCGCCGAACACCATCTCCAGCTTGCTGGTCAGGCGCGACTCCCACCAACTCAGCGGCATGGTGGCGCGCTCGCGCACGCTTGAAGTGAACGCCTGCGGGTGCAGGTCATAGGCTTCAAGCATCAGGGCGCGATAGTCCAGGGCATGGCTGGCATCCAGTCGCTCGATCCACATGGTCAAGCCATCCGCCGCTGCTCAAGCATCAATCGCACCGCCAGCGCTGACAGGACAAAACCCATGAAATAGCGCTGCACCGCCAGCCAGGACGGGTTGTTGACGAACCAGGAGGCGATGCCCGCCGCGAAGATCGCGATCAGCAGATTGACGCTGAAACTGACGCTGATCTGGGTCAGGCCCAGCACGATGCTCTGGGTGAACACCGAACCGTGCTCAGGGGTGATGAATTGCGGAAACACCGACAGGTAAAACACTGCGATCTTCGGGTTCAAGGCACTGGTGAGAAAGCCCATGGTGATCAGTTTGCGCGATGAGTCCGGCGGCAATTGTTGCGCTTCGAACGGCGAACGCGCGCCGGGTTTGATGGCCTGCCAGGCCAGCCACAGCAAGTACAGCGCGCCCGCCCACTTGAGCACTTCATAAGCCATCGGCACGGCCAGAAACACCGCGGTCAAGCCGGCAGCGGCGGCGAACAAATGCACGAAAAAGCCCGCGACCACGCCAAGCAATGAGGTGACGCCGGCCTTGCGCCCCTGACAGATCGAACGGGAAATCAGGTAGATCATGTTCGGCCCCGGCGTCAGTACCATCAGCAGCGCGGCGGCAGCGAAAATCAGCAAGTCTTGTAGCGGGATCATGGGGGCAATCCTAGTCCGTGAATGATCAGGTGGTCGCGGTCAGCGAAGCTCGATAAAACGGCAGGATCAGGTCCCGTGTCAATGGCGCCAACGTGAGATTGCCATCGGTGGCCGGATCAATCCAGCGCACCTCTTCGATCTCCGCGGCAGGCGAGACGTCTGCGTCGATGGTCAGCTGAAAGAGTTCGGCCTGGACGACATGGCCCGGCTCGTTGGCGGCCGGTGCCGAAAACGGTCCCAGATACCGTGCGCGTGCAGGGTCGATGAGCAGGCCCAGTTCTTCTTCCAGTTCACGGGCCAGGGCCTGGACCGGTTGTTCATGGGGTTCGATCTTGCCGCCGGGTTGCATGAACGCTGCGGTGCCGCGCTTGCGCACCAGCAAGGTACGACCGTCGGGACCGATCAACAGGGCGGCGGCAATGCGGATGATGCGGGGGGAAGCGGCGGATGAAAGCGTCATGAATGTAAAAGTACCTGAGATGAAAGGCGCAAAGGATCACATGGGCACGTGTTCTGCGTCACCCCGAAATCCCCCTACAAAGCACGACAGCGTCCTGTGTGGGAGCGAGCCTGCTCGCGATGAACGATGACGCGGTCTACCTGAAAAAATGCGTCGTCCGAATCGCGAGCAGGCTCACTCCCACAGGGGATCATTGCAGTGGCTGAGCAACTTCCAGCGCCCCAAGGATCGCGCGCTCCACTTCCTCCGGCACTTTCACGAAAATGCTGTATTTCGCCCCTTCCATCGCCTCGAATGCGATCAGCTTCTCGATCAGCGGCCCACTCAGCACTTTGCCCGCGTTGAGCAGCAACATGCCGTTATCGGCATTGAGGTTGCGTGCCAGCAGCATGCCGGCGGCCAGGTCCCGGGTGGTCAGCACTTTGACCGTCGGATCGGCCAGCGAGACATCACTCAGGTATGCCGCGCAGACCTGAATGAAGTCCTCGACCAGATCCGGGTCATACAGCCGCCCGGCGTACTGGCGGATATAGACCAGCGCTTCATCGCTGTTCATCTGGCGCTCAAGGATCAGTCCGCGCTGCAACTCGATGAAATCCACCGCCAGTTTCAGCCAGCGCGATCCGAGCGGAATCGCCTCGCCCTTGAGCCGGTCGGGGAACCCGCTGCCATCCCAGCGCTCCTGATGGTGAAGGATCAGGCGCGCCGCATCCTTCATCGGATCGAGGGTCATCAGCAACGATTCGCTTTGCTTCGGATAACCGCGATAGCGCTCGCGATCGGTGTGGTGCAGCAGGTCCGAAGGCGCACTGATCATGCTGTCGGTCCAGCTCAGCTTGCCGATGTTGTAGAGCGCCGCAGCCATGGTCAGGTCGCGGGTGCTGCCCTCGTCCACGCCATGGAGTTTGCAGTACACCCGCACCAGTTCAATGATCTGCCGGTTCGTCTGCTTGGCAGGCGGCAAGCGCAGGTTGGCCAGCAACGAGAACACCTCGGTGCCGGTGACATAGCTGTGTTTGAGCTCTTCGTACGCCAGGTCGAGCATGTCGGCGGTCTGTTGCAGTTCAGAGGTGCGTGCCGCGACGTGTTTTTCCAGGGTCGCGTTCAAGACCTTCAATTCTTCGTTGCGATGCCACGTCTCGCGCTCCAGGCGTACCCGTTCACGCTCGGAGTGCTGGTAGGCCAGCGACTGTCGCAACGTCAGCAGTAATTCCTCATCGTGCCAGGGTTTGCTGATGTAACGGTCAATCTGGCCTTCGTTGATCGCTTTGACGATCGTTGTCAGGTCGGCGTACCCGGTCAGCAAAATGCGCAGCGTATCGGGATAGTGCTGGTGAATGTGCGCCAGCAGCGTCGCACCGTCCATATTGGGCATGCGCGCATCGCTCATCACCAGGTCGACGGGCTCAAGCGCCATGATTTCCAGCGCCTGGGCGCCGCTGGTGGCCAATAACACCTCGTAGGGCTGGCCGCGCAGGAGTCGACGCAGACTGTTGAGGATCGATTCCTCATCGTCGACCAGTAACACCCTGGGTCTATAGGTGATCGTGGGGGGGAGTTGCTCTTCCATGGCATAACCTCAAGCGTAACGGGTACATCGTGCGTCAGGTCGCAGCCAAACAGTCCCCTTTGGCCAAGCCTGACCTACAGGCTAGATGATTTTGCACACTTGTTCTGGAAATGATTCGTTTCAGTCGGGTAGGCGAAGTGCTGCACAGGGGACTATGCTGCATTCACTCGGATCCATTATCTGTAACGCATGGCCACGTGATCAGGGAAAGGATGCCCCTATGAGCACATTACACCGCATTGCATCCGCTCCGGCCGTACGCTTATGAGTACGCTGCTGGCGCGAACCAATCGTCGGATTCTCATCGTCGACGACACCGCTTCGATCCATGCGGACTTCATCAAGATCCTCAGTCCGCCTTCAATCGATGACGAAGACCTGACCAACGCCGAAAAAGCCCTGTTCGGGACGCAAGCCACGACAGTGCTGCAAAGCTTCGTGCTCGATTCCGCGTTTCA
The DNA here is from genome assembly GCF_024809425.1 of Pseudomonas sp. JAI111. Classification (NCBI taxonomy): domain Bacteria; kingdom Pseudomonadati; phylum Pseudomonadota; class Gammaproteobacteria; order Pseudomonadales; family Pseudomonadaceae; genus Pseudomonas; species Pseudomonas sp. JAI111. The sequence goes on from NZ_JANUCB010000002.1 coordinate 698,548, forward strand.
GGGCCTTGAAGCCTTGAGCAAGGTCGAGCACGCACTGGCCAACGACCTGCCCTACGCGCTGGCATTCATCGACATGCGCATGCCGCCGGGCTGGGACGGTCTGCAAACCATCGAACGGCTGTGGCAGGTCGATCCCAAGCTGCAAGTGGCCCTGTGCACCGCCTATTCCGACTATTCCTGGGAAGACATCGATGAACGCCTGGAGCTGGGCGACCGGTTGCTGATTCTGAAAAAACCCTTCGATGCCATTGAAATCCGTCAGATAGCCAGTGCCCTGACCGCCAAATGGCAGATGACCGAAGACGCAGCGCTGAAGATGTCGCTGCTGGAGCAGGCGGTCGAGGAGCGCACGCGGGAGCTGTCCGATGCCAACATCATCGTGCAGAACAGCCCGACCATCCTGTATCGCCTGCGCGGCGAACCGTCGTTTCCGCTGATGTACATCTCCCACAACATCACCAAGTACGGTCACGTCGCGGCGAACCTGGTCGCCTCGGCCAACTGGGCCCGCGAGCTGATTCATCCCGACGATCAGCCGAAAGTCGATACGGCGATGGCCCGGGTGCTGGACCGTCACGCGGCGGGAGCCTCCATCGAGTTCCGCATGCGTACCAGCGACGGGGCCTGGCGCTGGGTGGAGAACCGCTATATCCCGGTGCGCGACGATGAAGGACGCTTGCTGGAAGTCGAAGGCATCATCATCGACGTCACCGAGCGCAAAGTCGCTGAAGAGAAAATCGCCCTGCTGGCCCGCACCGACGGACTGACCGGGCTGGCCAACCGGGCCACCCTGATCGAGCGCCTGCATCAGGCGTTCGCCGCCGCCCGTCGAGGGGCCACACCGTTCGCGATGTTCTACCTGGACCTGGACCACTTCAAACGGATCAACGACACCCTCGGTCATCCGGTGGGCGACCTGTTGCTGCAAGAGGTGTCCCGGCGGATCAAGGCCTGCGTGCGAGAAAACGATGTGGTCGCGCGCCTCGGCGGCGATGAGTTTGCCATCCTGCAACTGGACGTCAGCGACCCGACTCATTCCGCGGCGCTGGCCGCCAAGGTCCGCGATGCGCTGGTGCTGCCCTACCTGCTCGCCAGCAATGACGTGCGCGTTTCCGTGAGCATTGGCATCAGCAGCTACTCACCGCTCATCACCAGTGCCGACGGTCTGCTAGGCCAGGCCGACATGGCGCTCTATCGCTCCAAGGAGAAGGGCCGCAACCAGTACCATTTCTATTCCGAAGAGATCAATCAGGAAGTGGTCGAACGCATGACCATCGCCAATGACTTGAAAGACGCCATCAAGCATGGAGAGCTCGATCTCAAATATTGGCCCGAAGTGGAACTGAGCAGCGGCAAGATCCTCGGCATGGAAGCCCAGGTCGCCTGGAATCACCCCGAACGTGGATTGCTGGAAGGACCGGCGTTCTTGCCGGCGGCGGAAAAAACCGGCGCCATTATCGCCCTCGGTCACTGGGTACTGGATCACGCCTGCCAGCAGATGCGCCAGTGGCGCGATGAAGGCATGGCGCCGCCGGTCATTGCCATCAAGCTGTCACTGGCCCAGCTCAAGAGTGGTCCAGAGCTGATCTATGACGTGCTACGCACCACCGCGCGCTATGAACTGTGCCCCTGGGACCTGCGTTTCGATGTCACCGAAGCGACCCTGGCCCAGACCAAGTGGACCCACAACGATGTGCTGCCACGCCTGCGCGAGCTGGGGGTGAAGATCGCCATCGATGACTTCGGCACCGAATATTCCTCCTTCGATTACCTCAAGACTTACCAGGTCAATCACCTGAAGCTCGCCCAGGCGTTCATCGACACCGCGGCCCGGGACCCGGCTTGCGCCAACACATTGCGCGCCATTATCAATTTCGCACGTGAGGTAGGGATCGGAATCATCGCCGAAGGTGTCGAAACCCAGGAACAGCGTAGTTCGCTGATGGCCACAGGCTCGCCAATGAACGCACAGGGTTACTTCTTCAGCAAAGCGGTGAGCAGCCAGCAGGCCGCTCACTTGCTCAAAGCCGGCAGTATCATGCCCGCCAGCTTTCAAACCGGACCGATCCGGGACAACCCACACTCCACGGAGGACAAGGGATGAAAACGTCCTCCCTGCAGACCAACCGGCGCATCCTGATCATTGATGACACGCCCTCGATCCATCAGGACTTTCGCAAGATCCTCGGCCCCGACACCGAAGACGAACAGTCCCTGGCCGGCACTGAGGAAACGCTGTTCGGTACGCCCAAGCCTGACCGGCTGACGTTCCAGCTCGACTCGGCCTACCAGGGCCAGGAAGCGCTCGAACTGGTCAAGCGCGCCCAGGCCGAAGGTCGCCCCTACGCGATGGCCTTCACCGACATGCGCATGCCGCCGGGGTGGGACGGCCTGGAAACCGTCGAACAACTCTGGAAGGTCGACCCGCATCTGCAAATCGCCCTGTGCACGGCCTTTTCGGATTACAGCTGGGAAGAAATGGCCGAGCGGCTCGAGTACGGCGACCAGTTGCTGGTGTTGAAAAAACCTTTCGACAGTGTGGAAATCCGCCAGATGGCCAGCGCGCTGACCTGGAAATGGCAGATGACCCAGGACGCCGAGACGAAAGTGCAAAGCCTGGAGCAAACCATCGAGGCACGCGTCCACGAACTGCTCAAGGTGTCTCACCTGCTGCAATACGACGTGTTGACCGAACTGCCCAACAGCACCCTGCTCGGTGATCGGCTGAACCAGTCCCTGGCATTGTCTCGCCGCCATGACAAGCAACTGGCGGTGATGTTTGTCGGCCTTGACCGCTTCAAGCGCATCAACAATGCACTGGGGCACCCGGCCGGTGACGAAATGCTCAAACGGGTCGGGCAGAACCTGGTGTCCACGGTGCGCGAGTCTGACTCGGTGTTTCGCTATGGCTCTGACGAGTTCGTGGTGATCCTGGCCGACATCCGCCACCCGCAACAAACCAAGGGCATCGCCGAAAAAATCCTGAGCGCCATTCGCGCGCCCCAGCACATCGCCGGCCATGACCTGAGCGTGACCGCCAGCCTGGGCATCAGCATTTATCCCGATGACGGCTTCGATGCCATCGCGCTGATCAAGAAAGCCGAAACCGCGATGCGCAACATCAAGGAAATCGGTCCGAACGACTTCAGCTTCTTCCTCGACGAAATGAACCAGCGCGCGCGGGATCAGCAAAGCATCGAAACAGGGATTCGCCTCGCGCTGGAGCGCAACGAATTTGTGCTGCATTACCAGCCCAAGCTCGACCTGGGCACGGGTCAGGTGGTGGGTGCTGAAGCCTTGATCCGCTGGCTCAAACCCGGGCATGGCCTGGTTTATCCGTCCGACTTCATCGGTGTCGCCGAAGACAGCGGGCTGATCGTGCCGTTGAGCAAATGGGTACTGGCTCAGGCCTGTCGGCAAGCTTGCGCCTGGCAGGCCGCGGGTCTGCCCAAGCTGCGCATGTCGGTGAACGTATCGCCCATCGATTTTCGCCAGCGCGGTTTCGTCGAAGGCATTGAACAGGTCCTTGAACAAACCGGCCTGGACCCGTCATTGCTGGAACTGGAAATCACCGAAGGGGTGTTGATGCAGAACGTCGATGCCACCGTCTCCGCCCTGAACCGCATAAAAGACCTGGGTGTGCGGCTGGCCATCGACGACTTCGGCACCGGTTATTCCAGCCTGAGTTACCTGCGGCGGTTCCCCATCAACGTGCTGAAAATCGACCAGTCGTTCATTCGCGGCCTGACCCGCGACAGCAGCGATGCGGCATTGGTCAGCGCCATCATCAGCCTGGGCAAGAGCCTCAAGCTGAGCGTCATCGCCGAAGGGGTGGAAACCCTTGAACAGCTGGATTTTCTAAAGGCCCATCAGTGCGAGGAAGGCCAGGGTTATTACTTCAGCAAAGCCGTCGAGCCAGAGGCCTTTGTGCAATACATGACATCGGTGAAGTCTCCCCCGTTCGCAACCACCTGACCGATATGAAGCGACGCTTCGGCCATCCGCCAAGGAATCAAAAGATGTCGCCATTCTTCTACTGTCTGCTGCTGGTGCCTTTGCTCGGGCTCAGTGCGGGCGCGGTCGGCGAGCCGTTGAATGAACCGCTCAAACCGCTGCCGGCCGCTACGCAACAAGATCCGCAGCGTGTCGAACTGGGTCGCCAGTTGTTCAACGAACCCCGATTGTCGGTCAACGACAGCCTGTCCTGCGCCAGCTGTCATCACCTGGAAAGCGGTGGCGCCGATGACAAGGCATTTTCCATTGGCTTCAACGGCCAGCCAGTGACCATCAACACCCCCAGCGTATTCAACGCCAGCCTGAACTTCCGCCAGTTCTGGAACGGTCGCGCCGACACCCTCGAAACCCAGGTCCACACCGTGGTGCAAAGTTCCAGTGAGATGGGCAGCAACTGGGAGCACGTGGTGCAGACCTTGTCGGCCGATCCGGCGTATCACCGTGCATTCGCCAACGCCTACCCGGACGGAGTGACCGAGCTCAATGTGCAAAATGCCCTGGCCACCTACGAGCGCACGCTGCTCAGCGCCAACTCGCGTTTCGACCAATACCTGAAAGGCAATACCGACATTCTCACCACCGAAGAAAAATACGGTTACCAACGCTTCAAGGATTACGGCTGCATTACCTGTCATCAAGGCGTCAACATCGGCGGCAACATGTTCCAGAAGTTTGGCGTGATGGGCGATTACTTCAAGACGCGCGGCAACCCGACCGAAACCGACCTGGGGCGCTATCTGGTGACCAAGGACGAAGAGGACCGCAACGTGTTCAAGGTCCCAAGCCTGCGTAACGTCGCCGTCACTGCGCCGTACTTTCACGACGGCTCGGCCAAAACCCTCGAGGACGCCGTGGACGTGATGTTCACCTTTCAGCTGGGACGCGTCCCGTCCGCAGACGACAAGGGCCTGATCATCCAGTTTCTCAAGACCTTGACCGGTGAATGGGAAGGCAAACCCTTATGAAAATGTCCCATCGCAGCAGCCTGGCACTCCTCGGCATCGCGGCGCTGTTACTGGCCTCGACGCTTTTGTTTCTGTACCTCAAGTCCAGCTCGAACCAGACGTCGACCTACACCGAATCCCGGTATCTGATTTCCCGGATCAAACAGCTGAACGCGCAATGGGAAACGGAAATCCTCAAGGCGCGGATAGACACCAACCACAACTACGATCCGCTGGTCACGCCGCTGACCGAGATGACTCAGTTGTGGGCACGGTTCGACACGATGGAATCCAGTCACGGCCGTAATGATTCGCCCGTCTGGCGCGCCGGCCATGATGCCTATCTGGGCGCCTTCGAGGAAAAATCCCGGCTGGTGGAGCAGTTCAAATCGCACAATGCCGTCTTGCGCAACTCCCTGGCGTTCCTGCCGACCGCCGAAGATGACATTCAGCAACCCCTTGCCCAGTTGCTGGATGGCGACAAACTGCAGCTGCAAAACATTGCCACCGACACCTATGACCTGCTGCTCAGCAGCCTTGAATTTGCCCAGGTCACCTCCGATGACAAAGCCGCCGACATCCTGGTGGGCCTGAACAAACTGAGCGTGAACAAGTTGCGCTTGCCGGAGCAGTTCCACCGGCCGATCGATATCCTCAGCAATCACATCGCGCTGATCCTGCGTGAACAGCCAGTGGTCAACCGCCTGCTGGAAAACATCGAAGCCATTCCCGTGGCCGAACGGCTGGACGATATCACCGACTTGCTGAACAAGGATCAGCAGCAGGCCGATGCGATCGATCAGCGCTACCACTTCTACATGCTGGTGTTTTCCGTGCTGTTGGTGTTGTTGCTGGTGTACATGGCGATTCACTTGATGCGCAGTTTCACGGTGATCAACCGCGTCAACAAAGCCCTGCAAACCGCCAATGACGACCTCGAACACCGGGTCGAAGAACGCACCCGCGAGCTCAAGGATACCCAGAGCGAACTGCTCGATACCGCACGCCTGGCCGGCATGGCCGAGATCGCCACCAATGTGTTGCACAACGTCGGCAACGTGCTCAACAGCGTCAACATCTCGGCCGACCTGGTCTCGCGCAAACTGCGCAGCAGCAAGGCTCAAGGGCTGGGCAAGGCGATGCAGCTGATCAACGCCCATCCTGGCGACCTTGGCACGTTCCTGACCCAGGACGAGAAAGGCAAGTTACTGCCCGGCTACCTGAACCAACTGGTCGATGCCATTGCGCTCGAACAACACAGCATGACCGATGAACTCGCCCAACTGACCAAGAGCGTCGATCACATCAAGGACATTGTCGCCACCCAGCAGTCCTACGCCGGAGCCAACAACCTGACGGAACCGCTGCACATCAGCGAGTTGCTCGAAGATGCCCTGCGCATGAATTCCGGCGCCCTGACCCGGCACCACGTGACAGTGATCAAGGAGTACAACGACGTGCCGCAGGTCATGGGGGACAAACACCGTTTGCTGCTAATCCTGATCAACCTGATCAGCAACGCAAAATACGCCATGTCGGACCTCAGCAATCGCCCGCGAAAAATGACCCTGGGGGTGAAAATCGTTGAAGACGCCACCCTGCAGATCAGCGTCAAGGATGATGGCGAAGGCATCGCGCCGGAAAACATGACGCGAATATTCGCTCACGGTTTTACCACCCGCAAGGAAGGTCACGGCTTCGGTCTGCACAGTTGCGCCCTGGCGGCTATCGAGATGAACGGCCACCTCAGCGCGCACAGCGACGGGCCTGGAAAAGGTGCACTGTTTACCCTGCAGATCCCGCTGAAAACCGTTACGGAGCAGGCATGAACGAACCTTCGAACCGACGCATTCTGCTGATCGACGACACGCCTTCCATTCACGAGGACTTTCGCAAGATCCTCACGCCGGTGGCGGTGCAGCAAGTCGAACTGGACGAAATGGAAGCCGCGCTGTTTGGCATCGAAGTCAAAGCCGCGGGTACCCTGTTCGAACTGGACTCGGCTTACGGCGGCCAGGAAGGCCTGGAACTTCTCAACCTGGCCTTGCAGCAAAACCGCCCGTACGCCCTCGCCTTCGTTGACATGCGCATGCCCGAAGGCTGGGACGGCGCGCAGACCATCGAACATTTGTGGCGACAAGACCCGCACCTGCAAGTGGTGGTGTGTACCGCGTATTCCGACTATTCCTGGGATGAACTGCTGGAGCGTCTACACGCACATGACCGCTTGCTGATCCTGAAAAAACCCTTCGACAACATCGAAGTCCAGCAGATGGCCAACACCTTGCTGACCAAGTGGGAAATGACCGAACGGGCCTCTGTGCAGATGAGCCACCTGGAGCACTTGGTTAACCTGCGCACGGCCGAGTTCAAAGAGGCCAGCGTGGCGTTGCAGCGAGAAATCGACGAGCGCAAACAGCTTGAATCGCAATTGGTGCAATCGGAAAAACTCGCCTCCCTGGGTCAGTTGGCGGCCGGCGTCGCCCATGAAATCAACAACCCCATCGGCTTTATTTCCTCCAACCTCGGCAGCCTCGAGGGTTACTTCAAGCAACTGCAGGCCATGCTCGATGCCTATCGCGATGCCGAAGAGGCGATTGCCTCAAACGAGGTGCTCGAACGTCTTGGGCAGTTACGCGAACAGGTCGAGCTGGAGTTTCTGCGTGAGGACATTCCGTTACTGATCAAGGAATCCAAGGACGGCATCAACCGCGTCGGGCAGATCGTCAAGGACCTGAAGGACTTCTCCCGCGTGGACTCGAACCAGGAATGGCAGTGGACCAATCTGCAACAGGGCATCGAATCGACCCTGAACATCGTCGCCAATGAACTCAAGTACAAGGCCGATGTGCTGAAGGAATATCAGGTGTTGCCCGACATCGAGTGCCTGCCGTCACAAATCAACCAGGTGATCATGAACCTGATCGTCAACGCGTCTCAGGCAATGGGGCCGCAACGGGGCACCATTACCCTGCGCACCGGGGCTGAGGATCAAAAGGTCTGGATCGAGGTTGCAGATACCGGCGCGGGTATTGCCCCGGAGACCCTGCAAAAAATATTCGACCCCTTCTTCACCACCAAACCGGTGGGCCAGGGGACGGGGCTGGGTTTGTCCCTGTCCTATGGCATCGTCAAAAAACACCGGGGCGATATCACGGTGCGTAGCGAGGTGGGCGCAGGGAGCACGTTCCGGGTCGAGTTGCCTGTGCACCAGACAAAACCCGCCTGAACACGATTCAAAAATGTGGGAGCGGGCTTGCTCGCGAATGCGGTGTGTCAATCGCTATTGATAGTGAATGACACGGCCTCTTCGCGAGCAAGCCCGCTCCCACAGGGTTATGCAGGGTCCAGGGGTCAGGTGGCTTCCTGGAAATCCATCTCCGGAGGCTGGCGACGGAAACCGCTGGTCAACACCGCCAGGTACACCACGCCAATCGCCAGCCAGCTCACGCCCAGGTAAATCGCCAGATGATCGAGGCTGACCATCAGCCACAAATCGGCGGCCAGGCCAATGAACGGGAACAACAGGAACAGCACGAATTCACGCAGGCCCTTCTTTTCACCGCCGATCCAGTAATGAAAAATCACTGAAAGGTTCACCAGGCTGAACGCCAGGAACGCGCCGAAGTTGATGAACGAGGTCGAGGTGGTGACGTCCAGTTTCAATGCCAGCAACGCCACCACAGCGCACAACAGGATGCTGTTGACCGGGGTGCCGAAGCGTTCGTGCAACGTGCCGAAGAACGACTTGGGCAGCACACCGTCACGGCCCATGGCGAACAACAGACGCGAACCACTGGCCTGAGCCGACAGGCCCGACGCGAACTGGCCGACGATCAGGCCAATCAGGAATATCGTCACAAACAGGTCACCCCCGATGTTGCGGGCGATTTCATAAGCCGCCGAGTCGACGTTGTCGAACTGGAACGAGGGATGCGCGATCTGCACGAAGTACGAGACGCTGACGAAGATCAGCCCGCCGATCAGGGTAATCAGCATGATCGCCCGCGGGATGGTGCGGCGTGGGTCGCGGGTTTCTTCGGTCAGGGTGCTGACCGCGTCAAATCCAAGGAACGAATAACAGGCGATGGCCGCACCGCTCATGATCAGCGGCATCTGCATGTCGCCGTTGAAGAACGGTTTGATCGACCACAACGGCGTGCTCGCATCGCCCCCGACGTAGTGAACGCACAGCGCGACGAAGGCGATCAGCACCAGGAACTGCACCAGCATCAGCAAGGCGTTGATGCCGTTGGCCAGTTTCAGGCCGACGATATTGATCGCACTGGTGATGCCGATGAACGCCAGCACCCAGATCCACTGCGGCACGGCCGGGAACGCGGAGTTGAGGTAGGCCGCACCGATCAGCCAGATCGCCATCGGCAGGAACAGGTAATCGAGCAGCACCGCCCACCCGGCGATAAAGCCGAGTTTGGGGCTGATCGCTTTGCGCACATAACTGTAGGCCGAACCGGCGACGGGGAACGCCGACGCCATTCGGCCATAGCTCATGGCCGTGAAAAACATCGCCACCAGCGCGGCGAGGTATGCAGCCGGCACCATGCCGGCGGTGGATTGAGCGAGGATGCCAAAAGTGCCGAGCACAATGATCGGCGTCATGTAGGCAATGCCGAACAGCACCACCGAACCCAATGACAGGGTGCGTTGCAAACGAGCCATGAGCGACTACTCCGAATTTATTAGATTTATGGCAGAGCCGAGTTCGGCGCTAAATTTCGGGTGTTTCGTTGTTGTTTTGGGTGATCGGTCAAACAGGTGTGTTGTCTATTCGGGCCTCATCGCGAGCAAGCTCGCTCCCACACTGGATTTGTATCCACTGGAGATCCCCTGTGGGAGCGAGCTTGCTCGCGATGGCGGCAGTCGAGCCGATAAAGTGTCTGGATCAGCGCGTAGGAATCAGCAACTCCCGCACGCCAGAAGCCTGCTCGACGATTTCCCCCGGCAACTTCAGCCGTTGATCATCCAGGTACCGATAGTCCTTGCGTGCCGCTTCCAACTGGCTGAAATCCAGTTCAACCGCAAACTGCCCCTCCTCCCGTCCGGCTTCGAACAGCAACGTGCCCAGCGGATCCACCAGCGCACTGCCACCGGCAAATACCAGTCCGTCGTCGCTGTCTTTCACACGGTTGACCATCAGCGCGAACGCCTGGTTTTCCTGGGCCCGGGCCATGATCGCGGTGCGGTGAGTCGGGCCGTAAGGGTCCATGTTGCCGTTGGTGACGATCAGCAGTTCGGCGCCCAGCTGCGCCAGGGCGCGGGCGGTTTCCGGGAATTCAATGTCGTAGCAAATCAGCAGGCCGACCCGCACGCCGTTCCACTGGCAGGTGGCGTAACGGTCACCGGCCTCGAACACGCCGCGATCCGAAGCCCACAGGTGCGTCTTGCGGTATTTCAGCGCGATGCCTTCGGGGGTAATCAGCAGCGTGGTGTTGTAGAAACGGCCGTTGTCGTTCTCGGCCATACCGATCACCACCGCGATGTTGCGCTCGCGGGCAGCCGCCACAATGGCGCTGACGGTCGGCCCGTCGAGCGGTTCGGCGGTTTGCGCCACGGTTGCGGCAGTAGGAAAGCCCATCAGGTGGGTTTCCGGGAAGACGATCAGTTGTGTGTCGCCAGCGCAGGCTGCAATCGCCGCCAAGGCGCGTTCGAGGTTATACGCAGTGCCGTTGTCACGGCCCGCCAACTGGGCGAGTTCGACTTTCATGGGGAGTCCTTGTGATGGGCCGGGCGGCAGAAAGATTGCCCGGTCTGTGTCTGTGCGCCAGTATGCGCAGCAAGCAGCGGGCCGGGGAATCACGCCGCTGGGGTAACCCGATAGGGGTAGAGGCATGACACTTTCGTTAGACGACATCGCTTGGCACCGCTCGGTCGGACAACTGATCGACGCGCTGGACAAGCCCAATTTCTGGACGCAACTGGTGCGCCTGCTGGATCAGTACGTGACCTTCGACAGTTGGGTGGCCCTGCTTTTCAGCGCCGACCAGCACCCGCAAGTGTTCGCCGAATGCCCAGGACTGGACGGCAGCCCGGATCAACTCTTCCAGGATTACCTGCGTGGCCTGTACTTGCTGGATCCGTTCTACATCGCCTGCCGCGAGCAATCGCGCACCGGTCTCTATCGTTTGTCGGAAGTAGCGCCGGAGCACTTCGAGCTGACCGAGTATTACCAGCGCTACTTTCGTCTGAATGTGGTGGCCGATGAAATCCAGTTCAATTGCCAACTCGAAGGCGACCGCACGCTGTGCCTGTCATTGGGCAGCCAGCAGCGTTTCAGTGGTCAGCAGATTGCCTTGTTGTCACTGATCCAGCCTTGGGTGCTCGGCCTGTTGCGCCAACGCCTGCCCTACGAAATCAACGAAGTCGTGGCCCTTGCGCCCACCCCGCCGCAGGGTGACTGGCGGGTGCAACTGGAGGCTTCGGTGCAGCAACTCAAAGGCGCGCAATTGACGGCGCGGGAGCTGGATGTCGGCCGTTTGATGCTCAGCGGTTGCTCCAGTAAAGAAATCGCCCGCAAGCTGGAAATCTCTGTAGAAACCGTGAAAGTCCATAAGAAACACATGTACAGCAAGCTGGGGATCAAATCCCAGTCCGAGCTGTTTTCGATTTTTCTCCAGGCGCAGAATGCCTGACTGCGCAGTGGTGTGCTTTCGCTTTTACTGTGGGAGCGGGCTTGCCCGCGATAGCGACCTTTCAGAAAAAAATCTGTTGTCTGACAAGGCGCAATCGCGGGCAAGCCCGCTCCCACAGGGATCTTCGAATCTGTTACCACCTTGTGCACTACACACCACCGAGTCCGAACCCAAGGAAACCGTATGAGCCTGTCACTCCTGAGCCGCTACGCCTTCTTTGCCGCTTGCGTGATCTTTACCCTCGCCAGCCTGCCTTTTCTACAACACGACTGGCTCTGGCCGATCACCGCCGTCACCGGAGTGCTCAGCCTGATCGGCATTTTCGACCTGCTGCAAAGCCCGCACGCGGTGCGCCGCAACTACCCGATCCTGGGCAACATTCGCTATCTGGTGGAGGGCATTCGCCCGGAAATCCGCCAGTACCTGCTCGAGTCCGACAGCGACGCCCTGCCCTTCTCCCGGTCCCAGCGCTCGCTGGTCTATTCGCGAGCCAAAAATGAAACCGCCGACAAGCCGTTCGGCACCTTGATCGATGTCTATCAATCAGGTTTCGAATTCATCGGCCACTCCATGCGCCCGGCACCGTTGAGCGACCCGAGCAGCTTCCGGGTCATCGTCGGCGGACCGCAGTGCACGCAGCCGTACTCGGCGTCGGTGTTCAACATCTCGGCGATGAGCTTCGGCTCGCTCAGCGCCAACGCCATTCGCGCGTTGAACCAGGGCGCCAAACTCGGCAACTTCGCCCACGACACGGGTGAAGGCAGCATCAGCGCCTATCACCGGGAAAATGGCGGCGACCTGACCTGGGAATTGGGCAGCGGCTATTTCGGCTGCCGCACCGCAGACGGACGCTTCGACCCGGAACGCTTCGCCGCCCAGGCGCAGACGCCGCAAGTGCGGATGATCGAAATCAAGATGTCGCAAGGGGCCAAACCCGGTCACGGCGGCATCTTGCCCAAGCACAAGGTCACCAAGGAAATCGCCGAAACCCGCGGCATCATGATGGGCGAAGATTGCATCTCGCCGTCGCGCCACAGCGCGTTTTCCACGCCGATCGAACTGATGCATTTCATCCAGCAATTGCGTGAACTGTCCGGCGGTAAACCGGTGGGCTTCAAGTTCTGCCTCGGCCACCCATGGGAGTTCATGGGCATCGCCAAGGCCATGCTCGAAACCGGCATCCTCCCGGACTTCATCGTGGTCGACGGCAAGGAAGGCGGCACCGGCGCCGCCCCGGTGGAATTCACCGACCACATCGGCGTACCGATGCGCGAAGGCTTGTTGTTCGTGCACAACACGCTGGTAGGCCTGAACCTGCGGGACAAAATCAAACTGGGCGCCAGCGGCAAGATCGTCAGCGCCTTCGACATCGCCAGCGTGCTGGCCATCGGCGCCGACTGGGCCAACTCCGCACGCGGCTTCATGTTCGCTATCGGCTGCATCCAGTCACAAAGCTGCCACACCAACAAATGCCCGACCGGTGTCGCCACTCAGGACACCCTGCGTCAGCGCGCTTTGGTGGTTCCGGACAAGGCTCAGCGGGTGTTCAACTTCCACCGCAACACGCTCAAGGCCCTGGCGGAAATGCTCGCGGCGGCCGGGCTCGATCACCCGTCGCAGTTGTCGGCCAAGCATCTGGTGCGACGCATGTCGGCGACCGAGATCAAGTTGTTCTCGCAGTTGCATGTGTTCTTGAAGCCGGGGGAATTGCTCACCGGAGAAGTGAACGGCGAGTTCTACTCGCGAATGTGGCAGATGGCGCGGGCGGATAGTTTTGAGCCGAATGAGCTGGTTGCTGCGTAACGTTTGTTCAGCATGCCAGCCTCAAGGGTGGGGCTGGCATCAGCGACACCCCTTCATTCTTGTTCCTTGAACAGGATCAACCTCGAAAAGAACATCCCGCAGATCAGGCTCAACAACGAGAACGATCCAACAGTCACCCAACCATGAAGTTTCCAGACATCGGCAAAATGTCCAACAACGAAACTCATGGCGCCCATAAAGCAGACATACGCCAGATAACAACGTACCGACGCCCCGTCTTCAAACGTGTACAGCGCATGCACATAAAAAGAGAACAACGCCGCCACGCAAAACGCCGCCAGGTTACTGGCCGCCTGACTGAGTTGGGCCGCGGTGACGAGTACGTAAAATAGTTGCCAATGAATCAGCGTATTGGCCACGCCAACTACCGCAAAAGTGGAAAACGCTTTCCATAAATCTTTCATGTCCGTTCCTTGACCTGTTCCTGTTTCTGTTTCTGGGGTGTTTCAAACCTAAAGTCAGGGCCGGTGGGCGTCTACTGTCATAAATAACAGATAGCGCTCCCATCCCGACAAACGGTCATGCAGACGATTCATTCACCACACAAGCGCTTTAACCGGAACCGGCTCTTTCATGACGATGAAGCCGTAATCTCCCAGCAGATAAATGCGATAGAACAGAGTGTCCACCAGCGGTGGATAACCCAGGTAGCCGACCCGCGTGGCATTGCGCCGTTCGTTTTCCCGGACCACGTTTGTGATGCCGGTTTTCGGCAGGTTCTCGGCGAGCATGTAGAAGTCGTTGTTCAACAAATAGTGCAACACCGGCATCTGCTTGAACGCCCCGGCGGCTGACACCAGCCAGTGGTCGGAGTACGTCACCGACATATAGATACGCTTGGCTTGGCGCAATGCCGGGCGGGAGGCGATGTCCGCACTCAGGGCAAACAGCGCCTGAGTCGCGAAGGTTTTTTGCTGTGTCAGTACCCGTCCGTATGCGAAGGACAGCGACAGAATTGCCAGCAACGGAACCAGCAACAGCAGCGGCAGTTTTCCGTGTGCCGGCGCAAGCGCCAGATGGCTGAGGTAAAACAGCAGCACCAGCACCACAGCAAAGCCCATCAACGTTCGGGCGCCTTCGTTGAAGTCGCGGAAGAACAAGGTTGCACCCGGCACCAGCAACATCAGTACGGGCAGAAGCAAAAGACATAGCAGGCCGATCACGCTTTTCTCCAGGCCAGTCTCGGGTCGCTCCATCACGTGCTGCCCCACACGCCATGCACCGGCAATGGCGCACAACAACAATCCGGCGAACACCCAGGCCAACCCGCCATGAAACAGCAGCACGATTTTTTCCAGCACCCGCCCCACATTCTCTTCAATTTGCAGCAGCGGTGCCGCCGCCCCGTTCAAAAAACCGGTTCGGTTCTGAGTCATATAGGAATAGGCCGTGGCGTAATAGATCAACCAGGCCAGCACCGTCTGCGCCACTTTCCAGCCGATCATTGCGCGCCACGCGGGCCAGGGTAATTTGTCGTTGGCACCGCGCAGCAACTCCAGGCAACAGAGCCCGAGAAACACATTGATACTGACCTGATACAAACCGGCGGCCAACGCAATCAGCACAGCCGGCACGACCCAACGCCGGACGGGGGAAGGGCTTCGATAGGTGATCGCGTAAATCACCGCGACAACGCTCAGCGCCATCGTCGGCCCGTCGTATTGATACGACAGGTTCTGCAGAAAAAACGGGTTGTACCAAAGTGGCAACACCACCAGGCAATGGGCAAACGTCGGTTCGGGGAAGTAGTGGAACGTGAGGCGGGCCAACGCCGCACTCATGGCCAGCGTGACGATCAACAGGGGCAGCGGGAAGATATTCGGCGCAGCACTGCTGAACGTCAGGAAGTTGTAGAACCATTGCGCGAACAGACGCCCCTCGCCCGCCCAGCCTGTGCCCGCGGCCAGGGCGCGCCAGTTGTCATCGATGTAGGGGAAGTCCGCGAGGATCAACGGCAGGATGTAAATCAGCGTCGCAAAAAGAAACAACAGCCAGACCTGACGGCCGGTGAGCTCTTTGTCGAGCCATTCGCTGATCTTCATGCCGGCGCCTCTGGGGGAATTCCGCCTTCAATCGATAATGCTTTGAACCCCGACGTTAGTCGGAGATCGCAGGTATGTACGGCTTTTAGACAAGCGGTTGTCGCACGAGGTTGTTCAGAGACATTCCGTAATATCCACGCTTTGCAATTGCCGGCGAATCCCTGCACCCTGCGCGCCGCCAATGTGCGGCGCGCCACCTTTTTCAGCGCCGAGCGTTTCTACTTCAAACCCGTTCAAGAGCCCGCCGCCATGACGACTGAACGCGATCACCGAATCGACTTTTTCCGGGGCCTGGCGCTGATCTTCATTTTCTGGGATCACGTGCCCCACAACCCGCTGGGTCAAATCACCCTGCGCAATTTCGGCTTCAGCGATGCCGCGGAAATCTTCGTGTTTCTCGCCGGTTATGCGGCCGTCCTGGCTTACGGCAAGATCCTTGCGCGTGACGGTTTTCTGATTGCCTGCGTGAAAATCCTGCGCCGCGCCTGGGTGTTGTATGTGGTGCATATTTTCCTGCTGGCGATGCTGATGGGCATTGTGTTCTTCGCCAACAGCCATGTGGAAACCCGTGATCTGGTCGAGGAAATGGGGCTGCATCACTTCATCACCAACCCGCAGCAAGCGTTGACGGATGAGTTGCTGCTGCGCTTCAAACCCAACCTGATGGACCCGTTGCCGCTGTACATCGTGCTGCTGGCCGGGTTGCCGCTGGTGCTGCCGATGCTGGTGCGCAAGGCTTGGGCGGTGGTCGCGGTATCGTTGACGGTGTACCTGCTGGCGCCGTCATTTGGCTGGAACCTGGCGGCGATCAAGGATGGTGTGTGGTATTTCAATCCGGTCACGTGGCAGTTGCTGTTTGTGCTCGGCGGTGCCGCGGCGATTCACGGGCAGCGGCCACGGCAGGTCGACACTCGTCCGTTGCTGCGCCGGCCGTTGTTTGTCAGCGCGGCGGTGTATGTGGTGGTGACGGGGGTGATTACTGTCTTGTGGCGTTGGCCGCACATTCACGATGCGCTGATGCCGGCCGGTCTGAGTAATCTGCTGTACCCGATCAGCAAGACGGATCTGTCGCCGGTGCGGCTTTTGCATTTTCTGGCGTTGGCGTATGTGGCGGCGAAGCTGTTGCCGGACAGGGGCTGGACGCGAAACTGGCTGGCGCAGCAATGCTGTCGGATGGGGCGTTATTCGCTGGAGGTGTTTTGCCTTGGTGTGTTGTTGGCGCCATTGGCGGATATGGTCAATGCCATGGCTGATGATGCTTTTGCCATGCAGGTTTTCACTGCGTTGGTGGGGGCTGGGTTGATGGGGTTGTTGGGGGTTTGGCTGGAGTTCAATAAGCGGTTGAATCGGGTGCCGTATGTTGTTGCGGTTTGAAACGAAAAAGCTTTGGGGGGTTGGGATTGGGGGCATATCCGTTTTTGTGGTAACGGCGGCTTAGGGTTCCGCCCTGACGGCGGGTCACTTTCGAAAAGCGCGAAAGTAACCAAAGCGCTTTGCCCCTGACGTTCGGTGCCTCGCCAAGGCTCGGCATGCCCTCGCTCCGGTCCTGCTCCGTGGGCCCGCCGCCATCGGCCATCCATGGCCGGGGGCGGCTAACCCGGCATCCATGCCGGGTTGCCCACTGCGC